>CAVRVG010000006.1:0-97303 GCA_963724655.1 uncultured Actinomycetes bacterium
TCCCCCGGCGATCTGCGGCAGGATGTGCACGTCGCTGTCGGGGGCGATCTCCTGGAACAGGGCGTCCTGGTAGATCTGGCCGTCGATGGCCACGGCCGAGCCGGTCTCCAGGTGCGGGGCAAGTGCGGGGAACTTCTCTCCCAGCTTGGCGAACAGCTGGCGCACGGTGGCGGCCTCGACGTCGAGCTCCGTCACGCCGCCGGTGTACTGGCGCAGGTTGCCGATCAGGGACACATGAGCCATGGCGTGGTCCTCGCTTGTGTTGGCGTGCGACATTCTGGCAGGCTTATCATAGCGTGGGATCTGGGCACGCAGCGGGGGAGAGAGCCATCGATGCCGTTAGGCGCACGCAGGTTCAAGCTGGCGGTGATCACCAAGAACAAGAAGAACCCGGCCTACGTCGGCGCGCGGCTGGGCGCCGACCGGGTGGCGGCGCGTCACGGCTGTGCGCTCAGGCACTACACGCCCGACAAGCCCGACGACATCGACGAGCAGCGCGAGCTGATCGTGGCCGCGCACCGCGAGCGCCCCGATGCTCTCCTGATCGCGCCGGCGCACGCCACCGCGCTTAACGAAACGCTGGGCCAGGTGCAGGCGGACGGCATCCCCATCCTCTGCTTCATCAGCCGGCCCGACGATTTCGCCTGCGCGTGCTACGTCGGGTCGGACGACCGGGCGCTGGCCCGCGGCATCGCCGACCACCTGTTCGACCGCCTCGAGAGCGGTGGCGACGTCGTCACGCTGGAAGGCCATCCCGATGCCATCACGACGCCGCCGCGCGCGGCGGGCTTCCGCGACGCGGCCAAGGAGCGGGGCAACATCAAAATTGCCAATTCGCGCACCGGCTATTTTCTGCGCGACGGCGGCTACGCCGGGATGGCCGAGCTGCTGGCGGCCGGGCCGCGCATCGACGGCGTGCTTGCCGCCAACGACTTCATGGCGCTGGGCGCGCTCGATGCCATGCGGGAGACGGGGCGCAAGATCCCCATCGTCGGCGTCAACGCCACGCCGGAAGGCGTCAAGGCCATCAAGGCCGGCGACCTGCTGGCCTCGGCGTCGTTCGATGCCATGAAGATGGCGTGCCTGGGGGTGGAGGCGGCGATCCGCATGCTCTCCGGCGAGAAGGTGCCGGCCGAGATCATGCTGCCCGTCGAGGTGGTCGATCGCTCCAATTGCGACGCCTGGGACCTGCCCTACGCGCAGCGGCCGCTGCCGGAATGGGCCGCGTACGTGAGGGGATAGGATTTCTCCCTACTCCCCCCGTGAAGGGGAGGGGGACGCGCGCGGAACTGGCACGGGTCAGATCTTCGCCGTACCCTTGGCGCGGGCCTCGTCGAGGGCCTTCCGCACCTTCGGCGGCGACATCGGCAGCTCGATGATGCGCACGCCCGTCGCGTCGCGGATCGCGTTGGCGACCGCCGCCATCGGCGGCACGATCGGCATCTCGCCGACGCCGCGCGCGCCGTACGGATGGCGCGGGTTCGGCACCTCGACGATCACCGTGTCGATCATCGGCAGGTCGGACGCCACCGGCACGCGGTAGTCGAGGAAGCCCGGGTTATCCAGCTTGCCGTCGTCGTCGTAGATGTACTCCTCGTTCAGCGCCCAGCCGATGCCCTGCGCCACGCCGCCCTGGATCTGGCCTTCGACGTAGCTCGGGTGGATGGCGCGGCCGACGTCCTGGATCGCGGTGTAGCGCACGATGGTGACCTGGCCGGTCTCGGGGTCCACCTCCACGTCGCAGATGTGGGTCGCCGAAGCCGGCGCCGGCGCCCTGCGCGTTGATCGCGACATCGCCGGCGATCGGCCCGCCGGTCTTGCCGCGATCGGCGCGATCTCGGCCAGCGACAGCGGCTCGAATGCTGCCGGCGTTGGGGCCGGCCGGACGCACCGCGCCGTCCTTGCCAGTCGACCGCGTCCTCCGGGATGTCCCAGATCATCGCGGCGCGCTTGCAGGACTCCTTCACGACCTCGCGCGCGGCCTCCATCGTCGCCATGCCGGTCGCGAAGGTGACGCGGCTGCCGCCGGTGAGGAAGGTGAAGCCGAGCGAGCCGGTGTCGCCGATCTGGACGCGCATCTTGTCCAGCGGCACCTGCAGCTCCTCGGCCACCATCATGCACATCGAGGCGCGCGAGCCGCCGATGTCGGGCTGCCCGCCGTCAGCGACAGCGTGCCGTCCTCGTTGAGGGACAGCGACACGCGACGTCTCGCCGCCGATGTTGAACCAGAAGCCGGAGGCGATGCCGCGGCCCTGGTTCGGCTTGAGCGGCGTCCGCCAGTGCGCGTGGCCTTCGCCGCCTCCAGCGTCTCGACGATGCCGATCGGCCCGAACGTCGGCCCGTAGGCGGTCTTGGTGCCTTCCTTGGCCGCGTTCTTCAGGCGCAGCTCGATCGGGTCCATGCCGAGCTTGCCGGCGAGCTCGTCGATCACGCTCTCGACCGCGAACTCGGAGATCGGCGCCGCCCGGCGCGCGATAGGCCGCCACCTTCGGCCGGTTGGTCACCACGTCGTAGCCGACGACCTTGACGTTCTCCAGGTCGTAGGGCGCGAAGGCGCACATGCAGCCCGGCTGCACCGGCGAGCCGGCGAACGCGCCGGCCTGGTATTTCAGCTCGGCCTCGGCGGCGACGATGCGTGCCGTCCTTCTTGGCGCCGATCTTGACGCGCACGTGCGCGCCCGAGGTCGGGCCGGAGGCGCGGAACACCTCCTCGCGCGTCATCACCATCTTCACCGGACGGCCGGTCTTCTTCGACAGCGCCAGCGCCATCGGCTCCAGATAGACGACGGTCTTGCCGCCGAAGCCGCCGCCGATCTCGGCCGGCGTCACGCGGATCTTGGCGACGTCCCAGCCGAGCAGCCGCGCGCAGTGCGCGCGCACGATCCAGTGGCCCTGCGTCGACACCCACACGTCGGCCTGGCCGTCCTCCGACACGCTGGCGATGCAGGCGTGCGGCTCGATGTAGCCCTGGTGCACCGGCTGCGGTCGTGAACTCGCGCTCGATCACCAGGTCGGCCTGCTTGAAGCCGGCCGCCACGTCGCCCAGCACGAACTCGATGCGCTTGGCGATGTTGGACGGTGTCTTGGGCGCGCGGGTCGACGCCGACGGTGAACATGTCGTCGTGCAGCAGCGGCGCGTCGGGCTTCATCGCCTCGACCGACGTCGATGACGTGCGGCAGCACCTCGTAGTCGACCTTGATCAGCTTGAGCGCCTCGTCGGCGATCGCCGAGCTGGTCGCCGCCACGGCGGCGACCGGATGGCCCTCATAGAGCGCCTTCTCGCGCGCCATCACGTTGCGCACGACGTCGCGGAAGTTGATCATCATCTCGCCCGCCGGAATGAACTCGGAGGGCTGATCCTTGAAGTCCTTGCCGGTGACGACGGCCTTGACGCCCGGCAGCTTCAGCGGCGCTGGTGTCGATCGACCGGATGCGCGCGTGCGCGTGCGGGCTGCGCAGCACCTTGCCGACGAGCTGGCCGGCCATGGCCAGATCGGCGCCGAACCTGGCGCGGCCCGTGACCTTGTCGACGCCGTCGGGACGAATCGGGCGGGTGCCGACGTAGGTGAATTCCGAGCTCGGTGCGCCCTTGACCTTTTCCTGCATGATCAGGCTCCTCTCATCTCGGTGGCGGCGTCCAGCACCGCGCGGACGATCTTGTCGTAGCCGGTGCAGCGGCAGAGATTGCCGGCCAGCCAGTAGCGCACCTCGGTTTCGGTCGGGTTCGGCTGCTTTTCGAGCAGCGCCTTGGCCGCCACCAGGAAGCCCGGCGTGCAGACGCCGCACTGCAGCGCCGCATGCTCCAGGAACTTGCGCTGCAGCGGATGCAGCTCGTCGCCCTTGGCGATGCCTTCGATCGTGGCGATCGACTTGCCCTTGGCCTCGACGCCCAGCATCAGGCAGGAGCAGACGAGGCGGCCGTCGACGGTGACGCTGCAGGCGCCGCAGTCGCCGGTGGAGCAGCCTTCCTTGGTGCCGGTGAGGTCCAGCTCGTCGCGCAGGACGTCGAGCAGCGTCTCCTGCGTCTCGCACAGGAACTCGACAGTGTCGCCGTTTACGGTAGCCGTTACGTGATGCTTGGTCATTAGCCCTTCCTCGCCCGCTCGAGCGCAATCTGCGCGGCCCTGCGGGCGAGCACGCCCGCGACCTTGATCCGATATTCCTTGGTGCCGCGCTTGTCGTCGATCGGCTGGCACGCCGCGCGCGCCGCCGCGTCGAGCTTCTGCAGCGCGGCATCGTCGACCTTGCTGCCGATCAGCGCTGCGGCGGCCGCGGCAACCAGCAGCGGACGCGGCGCCACGGCGCCGAGCGATACACGCGCCGCGGTGCACTTTCCGCTGGCATCGAGCGTCAGGCATATGCCGCCGCCGACGACCGCGATGTCCATCTCGGTGCGCGGGATGAAGCGCAGATAGGCTTCGCCCGTGCGCGCGGGCTTGGCCGGCAGCAGGAACGAGGCGATGATCTCGCCCTTGGTGAGCGCCAGCTTGCGCGGCGCCAGCATCACGTCCTCGACGGCGATGTCGCGCCGCCCCTTGGGGCCGACGATGGAGGCCTTCGCGCCCGCGGCAATCAGCGCCGGCACGCTGTCGGCGGCCGGCGAGCCGTTGCACAGGTTGCCGCCCATGGTGGCGCGGCCCTGGATCTGCGTCGAGCCGATCAGGTTGGCGGCCTCGACCACGCCCGGCCAGACCGACTTGAGCTTGGGGTGCTCCTTGAGCTCGGCCCCCGTGACAGCGGCGCCGATGCGGAAACCGCCGCCCTCTTCCTTGATCTGGCGCATCTCGGCGATGCCCTTGATGTCGATCAGCAGGACGGGGTCGACCACGTCCGTCCGCATCTGCACCAACAAATCTGTGCCGCCCGCAAGCACACGTGCGTCGCCAGTCTCCTTGGCGAGCAGCGCGACCGCCTGGTCGAGCGAACTCGGCGCCTCGTAGCGCATATCGTCTACCTCCTGACCCGTCATGAGGCCTCAAGATGGCACAGCACTGCGCCTGTCGCCAATCCCATGCAGAAAAATCGCCCGCCAGACCGGCTAATTTTGCATGCAAATCATCGGATGCGGTATGAAAAGGCTTGTCTGTCCAGCGGCTGCGCAAGCTGGACCACGAGCAAGGCTGGGCATGGAGACTGTGTGATGGCCAAGAAGGGCTACTGGATCGCGCACGTGCAGGTGACGAACCCGGAGCGCTACAAGGACTATGTGGCAGCGAACGCGGCGCCCTTGAAGAAGTACGGGGCGCGGTTTCTCGTGCGCGGCGGCGACTGCGTGGTGCCCGAGGGACAGCAGCTCGCCTCGCGCAGGCACGTGGTGATCGAGTTCGAGAGCTATGCCGTGGCCAAGGCCTGCTACGAGTCGCCCGAGTACCAGGCCGCAGTGAGGCTGCGAGAGGCTGCCAGCATCGGCGACGTCGTCATCATCGAGGGCTACGAGGGCTAGCGCTGGCGCATCCGGGAGGGCGAATACGGTGAGCGAGAAGCACGCAACGGGCCCGCTCGCGGGCATCCGCATCATCGACCTGACGTCGATGCTGTCGGGCCCTGGGCCACCATGATCCTGGCCGACCAGGGCGCCGACGTCATCAAGGTCGAGGAGCCGCGGCTCGGCGACCACACGCGCTCCTACGGCAATCGCAAGAACGGCTTCTCGGCCTCGTTCCTGAACCTCAACCGCAACAAGCGCTCGGTCGCCATCGACCTGAAGACGCCGCAGGGCGTCGACCTCGTCAAGCGCCTCGCCGCCGGGGCCGATGTGCTGGTGCAGAACTTCCGCCCGGGCGTGGTCGAGCGGCTCGGCATCGACGAGGCGGCGATCCGCAGAAGCGCGCCCGACATCGTCTACGTGTCGATCAACGGCTTCGGCGAGAAGGGCCCCTACGCCAAGAAGCCGGTCTACGACCCGATCATCCAGGCCTTCACGGGTCTGACCACGGTGCAGGCCGGCTCCGACCAGCAGCGCCCGCGGCTCATCCGCACCGTGCTGCCCGACAAGCTCACCGCCGTCACGGCCGCGCAGGCGATCGCTGCCGCGCTGGTGGGGCGGCTCAAGACCGGCAAGGGCCAGCACGTGCGCCTCTCGATGCTGGACGCGGTGCTGGCGTTCCTGTGGGCCTCCGACATGGGCGCGCAGACCTATGTGGGCGAGACGGTCTCGCCGCGCAGCGGCCGCGAGCTTCATCGACCTGATCTACGAGACCGCAGAATGGGTTCATGACGGCGGCCGTCATGACCAACAAGGAGTGGGCGGCCCTGACGAGGGCGCTCGAGCGCCCGCGAATGGCTGGAGGACCCGCGCTTCACGACGCCGGCGCTGCGCGACCAGAACATCGACGCGCGCCTGCAGATGACGCAGGACGTGCTCAAGACGCGCACGACCGCAGGATTGGCTGGAGCGGCTGGAGAAGGAGGGCGTGCCGTGCGCGCCGGTGCTGACCCGCGACCAGGTCATCGCCCATCCGCAGGTCGCGGCCAGCGGCATCCTGCTCGAGAGCGACCACCCGGCGGCGGGCCGCCTGCGGCAGACGCGCACCGCGGCGCGGTTCGCCACGCCGACTGTGGTGCGCCACGGCGCACCGAAGCTTGGCCAACACACGCGCGAAGTGCTCGCCGAGCTCGGCCTGTCGGAAGCCGAGATCGCAGGCTTGGCCGTGCAGGGCGTATGCGGTACCCTCCCCCTCTGACGAAGGCGATAGCCTTCGGCACGAAAGGGGGAGGGCGGTTGCGTCAGCTGTTGCGCAGGCGCACGCCGCCGGAGAAGCCGGGGAGGCGGTTGGCGGCGACGATGACGACGGCGGTGAGGATCAGCATGGTGAGGCCGAGCACGGCGATGGCGGCGAGGTCGCCGCTCTCCTTGAGGTCGAAGATGAGCACGGAGAGCACCTTGGTCTCCGAGGTGAACAGGATCACGGCGGCGGACAGCTCGCGCACCACGGCCACGAAGATGAAGCACCAGGTGGCGATCAGGCTGGGGCCGAGCAGCGGCGCGGTGATGTCGCGCAGCGTCCGCAGGCGCGTGGCGCCGAGGATGCGGCTCGCCTCCTCCAGCTCGGGCGACGAGCGAGCGGAACGAGGACTGCAGCTGCTGGTAGGCGGCCGGCAGCTCGATCGTCACGTAGGCGAGCAGCAGGATCCACAGCGTGCCGTAGAGCACGATCGGCCCGCGCGTGTAGGCGAGGAACAGGCCGACGCCCAGCACGATGCCGGGAATGGCGATCGGCGCGGTGGCGAGGAAGCCCAGGACGCGGTGGCCGGCGACGGCGGCGCGCGCGGTCAGGTAGGCGATCACCAGCGCCAGCAGCGTGCCGCAGGTGGCGGCCATGCGCGCCCAGCAGGAACGTGTTCTTCATGGCGAGCTTGGTGGCGGACAGCTCGAAGAAGACGAAGTTGAAGTTGTGCAGCGTGACGGTGTCGAGCGTCAGCAGCTGCGAGGGGATGCGCGAGAAGGCGGCGTTGAGCGAGCGCGCCGTAGGGCAGGAACACCGGCAGGCACAGCACGGCGAGGCACAGCGCGAGCGCCGGCCAGCGCAGCGGCCCGAGGCGCACCAGGCGCGGCGGGCCGCTCTTGCCGCCGACCACCGTGTAGCCGCGCCGGCCGAGCACGCAGGCCTGCGCGCGCAGCAGCACGACGGTCAGCATCAGCAGCGGCAGGGAGGCGGCGGCGGCCAGCTCGGGCTTGGGCGGATACTGGAACAGGCTCCAGATCTTGGTGGTCATGGTGTGGAAGCCGGCCGGCAGCGCCAGGATCGCCGGCGAGCCGAACAGCGTCATGGCCTGCAGGAAGGCGACCAGCGCGCCGGCGGCGAGCGCCGGCAGGGCGAGCGGGATGGTGACGCGCCGGGCCGTGCGCCAGGCGCTGCCGCCGAGCATGGCGGAGGCGTCCTCGAGGTCGCCGGGGATGCGGTCGAGCGCGTTGGCGACCAGCACGAACACGTAGGGGAAGGTGTAGCAGGAGATGACGAAGATCAGGCCGGTCAGCGTGTAGATGTCGAACAGCACCACGTCCGGGCCGGCGCCCGTCACGGCGCGGTAGAGCTGGTTGAGGAGGCCGCTGTTGGGCGCGGCCAGCAGCTCCCAGGCGATGGCGCCGAGGAACGGCGGCGTCACGAACGAGGCCATCACCAGCATGCGGACGGCGCGCGCGCAGCGGCATGTCGGTGCGCGCCACGATCCAGCCCATGGGCGCGGCGACGAGCGCAGCAGACGAGGCTGACCGAGGTGGCGATGATGAGCGTCGTCAGCAGCGGCTCGACGAAGGCGGGATCGGTGAAGAGGGTGTGGAAGTTGGCGAGCGTGACGTTGCGGGCGCGGTCGGTGAAGGCGAAGACGACGAGCCAGGCGATCGGCAGCACGATCAGCAGGCACAGCAGCGCCGCGAACAGCGCCATCACCGCGCCGGAGATGTCGAGGCGCCGGCGAAGGTCCGCGCGGCGCTGGCCCGGCAGTGCCTCGACGGTCAAAGCGGTCTCCCGCCGTGCGTGCGGCTCAGCCCAGATCGACGCCGTCAAACGCGCTGCTCGAGGCGCCGTGCGCGCGGACATTGGCTGCCGACGGATCGCCGCAGTGCCGACCTCCGCGGGATGACGCTCACACCTTGAAGTACTTCGGTGTAGCGCGCCTTGATGTCGTCGGCCTGCTTCTCGACGGCGGCGGCGTCGTCCTTCATCAGCTTGATGTCGCGCAGCGGCTTGCGGCCCGGCCTTGTCCTTGACCAGCGCGTGGAACGAGCGCAGGCCGCCCCAGTCGACCATCAGCTGCTGGCATTCGGCCGAGAACATGAAGCTCTGCAGCAGCCGCGCGGCGTTGGGATTGGGCGCGTCCTTCATGACGCCGGACGGGCCGACGATGATCGGCGTGCCCTCCGCTGGGATAGACGATCTCGACCGGCTCGCCCTTCTCCTTGAGCTGGAACAGGTTGTACTCGTTGCCGTCGGCCATGATGGCGCGCTCGCCGAGCGCCAGCTTCTTGGGCGGATCGGCGCTCGACTGCACCTGCATGACCTTCTGCGCGCGCCAGCTTCTCGAAGTAGCTCCCAGCCGATGTCGCGCGCGATCTGGAAGGTGGCGGTCATGATGGTGCCGCTGTAGCCGGGATGCGCCTTGACGATCTTGCCGGACCACTTGGGATCGAGCAGGTCGGCGAAGCTCTTGGGCGCCTCCTCCGCCTTCACCAGCTTGGTGTTGTAGCCGATCACGCACAGCCAGATGCGCCAGCTGGCGAACAGGCCGTCGGGGTCCTTGTGCTCGGCCGGATAGTGGCAGCGCCACGTCCTCGGGCACGTAGGGCGCCAGCATGCCGTCGCGCTTCCAGACGATGAAATGCGCCGCATCCGAGCTGTTGACGCACGTCGACGGCGTGGATCTTGCTGCGCGTACTCCTGGCCGATGCGCTGGAAGATGCGCTCGCCGCCCGAGCGCTCCACGCGCATGGCGATGCCCGGATACTTCGCCTCGAAGGCCTTGGCGATGCGCTCGGCCACCGGCAGGTCGACGGCGGTGTACCAGATCGACCTTGCCCTCCTTCTGCGCCGCCTCGATCAGCTCCGGCGTGACCTTGGTCGGCGCCGGCGCCGCCGCCAATGCCGGGCGACCCAGCAGCCGGCAGCGCAAGCGGGGTGGCGGCCAGGCCCTGAAGGACGCGGCGCCGCGTGATGTTTCGCCTGGGCATGTTGCGTTTCCTCGGTCTCTTGCCTGCTCACTCTCGTGCCGCCAACGTACGCCAGGACGCGGCCGACGTCAGCTGCCGCGCGATCGGCGACGGGGCGCTATTCGCGGCTATGGCGGGCAGATATATCCGCTGCCGCTCGGGTTCTTGAAGCAGCCGACCGATTCCGGCAGGAGCAACTTGGGAAGGTAGAGCACGACATCTGGGAAGCAATACCGTGAAGGCTATGGTCACCAGGAACACCACATAGATCGGCAGCGAGGCGAGCATTGCCCTACTGAAAGAGACGCCGACGAATTTCGATGCCACCAGCAACGACAACCCGTACGGCGGTGTGATCAATCCGAAAACGAGCGTGGTGATGAGGACCACGCCCATGTGCAAGGGCTTGATGCTGCCGAGCTCGTTGAGCTTGATGACGATCGGCATGAAGATGATGATGGCCGGCACCGCGTCCATGAAGTCGCCGACGACGATGAACAACAGCACCAGCAGCAGCATGATGAGGCGGCCGTCGTGGCCGGCGAACAGCTCGATCCAACCGGCGACGATGTCGGGGCCGCGCAGGTAGGCCAGCATCCAGCCGAAGGCCGAGGCGGCGGCCACGAGCGCGAGCGGGATCGAATATAGAAGGCCCGTGTAGACGAAATCGCGCGGCAGGCTGGGGATATGGCCGCGGGCGAGCAGCGGCACAAGGACCACGAGGATATAGACCGACGCCACCATCCCAGCCTCGGTCGGCGTGAACCATCCGGTCAGGATGCCGCCCATGATGATGAGCGGGATCATGAGCGGAAGGATCGAGGCGCGCGCGGCGTCGGCGAATTGGCAGAGCGTGGCGCGCGGCTTCTTGATGCCGACAGGTCCAAAGAAATGCGAATAGATCATCAAGCCGATGCCGATCAGCACACCTGGCACGATGCCGGCCAGGAACAGCCCGCCGATCGATACGTTGCCGGTCGCGCCATAGACGACCGCCATGATGCTCGGCGGGATGAGGTTTGCCATGGTCGAGGCGCAGGCGATCAGGGCCGCCGTGAAGGCGCGATCGTAGCCCTCCTTGGTCATCTCGGGCGCCACGGTGCGGCTCAAGACCGCGACGTCGGCCGTGGACGAGCCGGAAACGCCGGCAAAGAACATGCTGAACAGCGTGACCACCTGCGCCAGTCCGCCGCGCAGATGCCCGACCAGCGTCTGCGCCAACACGATCATGCGGTTGGTCACGTTCGCCGACGTCATCAACTCCCCCACGAGGAGGAAGAACGGAACCGCCAGCAGGATTTCGGAATCGATGCCGTGAAACATCTGGCCGATCATCGATTGCATGCTGATGGGCGTGAGCGAGCATGCCACCAGCACGCCGGCCATCAGCGCGAAGGCAACCGGAACGCCCATGTAGCCGAAGACCAGGAACAAGGCCGTCATCAAGAGCAGGATTGCGCCGTTGCTCATAGGATCAGGTAGTGAGGGGCCATGGTGTGATCCTCCTAGTCGGTGCCCTGCAGGCGGAAGTGGAAGGTGATCGTTCCCCACTGGTCGCCGGTTCGGCCTCCGCGCAGCGGCTGGAAGCGCCACGGGCGCGAAGGGCGCTCCGGGCGTTCTCGTCGAAGTCCTCGAAACCGGCCGTCTTCTGCACCAACACGTTCTCGCGCACGGCGCCGTCGGGTCGCACGACGAAGTAGAGCGTCACCGATCCCTCGACCGCTTCCTGCTTGGCCACTTGGGGTAGGCGGGCGTGACGTGGGAGACCACCGGCCGATCGGCGATCGGCCCCATGAGGGTCGCACCCGCGAGCGTGCGGCGCGCGCCGGCATCACCGCCACGGGCCGGCTCGGCGGTGGCCGATTGCTCGACCGGCGGCGCGGCGTTGGCAAGTGCAGGCCCCAGTCCGCGTCCGGCGCCGCGCGACAACTCGAGAGCGGGACCCGCGCCGGCGCCGCCGCGAGTCAGCCGGACCGGGGACGCTCCGCCGCCGCCGAGGTCGGGGGGTCGTCGCGGGCGCGGCACCCCACAACGACGTCGGCCCGGCGCTCGCGATCCCGGCGGTCGGCACGCGCGCCTCGTGCTGAAGGGCCGCCAGCCGGCTGTTGAGACGGTCGGCTGCGAGCGCCGCGACCTGAGGCGCGGGCGCGACCTCCGCCTTCCATTCGAACTTCTCCTCCTGAAGCGCGCATTCTCAGATGCTCGGCCGCCGTGCCCGCGACGGTCTGCTGCGCCGTCGCCGCCAACGCCGCCGGCTGGGCGGCGGGCGCGCCCGACGCGCTTTCGTCGAGCAGGGTGATCTCGGTCAGCGTCTCGTGCGCCGTCTGGCGCGGCGGGAAGAACACCACCCACACCAACAGCAGCGCGTGGCCGACCACGCTCGAGATCATGCTCCAGCGCGTGCGCGTGCGATCGTTGGACCGCTCGCGCTCCACCGGCAAGGCGCCCATCGTCCCGATCGCGGTGCTCATTGCCCGACCTCCGCCTTCTGGCGGGTGGCAATCGCAATCCGGGTGGCGCCGGCCGCTCGCGCCTCGGCCAAGAGATGCCGGACGTCGGCGTGGGGCGCCGCCAGTCGGCGCGCACCACCACCAGCACGTCCGAGTTGCCGGGCTCGGCGAGCTCGCGGAGAGCACCCGGTGGAGGTCGCCGACGCGATCATCGTCGATCGCCAGCTCGCCGTCCGCGCCCAGCGTGATGCTCACGTTGCGCTCGTCTTCGGCCTCGCGCGTGTGCGCCTCCGGCAGCTCGACCGGCAGATCGGCGACCGTCATCATCGGCGCGGTCACCAGCAGGATGATGACCAGCACCAGCGCCACGTCGATGATCGGCGTGACGTTGACCTTGGTGATGATCTCCGGCTGGAGCTTCACGGCGCCGGCGCATGCTTACCTCCCCAGGACGGCGACCTGCGCCGCGCCCGCGCTGCTTGGCTTCGTCGAGCACGTAGACGAACGTGCCGTGCGTGACCGGTCGCCGGCACACGATCACCAGCACCGGTCGCGCTTGGGATTGTCGATCACCAGGGCCGCAAGGTGCGTCCGCAGCTTGCCGCGCGGCACCTCGGCGCCGTTCACCAGGATGCGGTCCTCGGCTTCGCAGTTCGACCTCGATCCGCGTCTCGGGCTGGCGACTCGACGCGTCTCGGTCGCCGCCTCCGACCGCAGCCCGCTGCAGCGCGATGCTCGACTGCAGCGCCATCGGCGTCGCCACCATCAGGATGACGACCAGCACCAGCGACACGTCGATGAGCGGCGTCATGTTGACCTCGTAGATGCCGTTCTTGTCGTTCCCGTTGCCGCCGCCGGCCATGCTGCACCCCCGTCGCGATGTCGAGTCAGGTTGCGTTGCGCTCGAGCGCGTGCGCTTCGATCAGCGTGCCACGACTGCTTCAGCGACCGGCGCGCCGGCACGCGACGGTTGCGGCGCCGGCGTATTGCGCGCTTCATCGATGGCGATGCGCAGTTCGCGCGCGTGATTCTCGGCCACCGTCAGCATGACGGTGATCTTGCGGGTGAAGTGGTTGTAGAGGAGCACCGCCGGCACCGCGACCAGCAAGCCCGGCGGCGGTGGTGAACAGCGCTTCGGCGACGCCGGCTGCGACCACCGACGGTCCGGCCGAGCCGGTCGACGCCATGTCGTGGAAGGCGCGCATGATGCCCCACACGGTGCCGAGCAGAGCCGATGAGCGGCGCGGTGTTGCCCATGGTGCCGAGGACGCCGAGATTGCGCTCGAGCAACAGTCGCTGCTCGGAGAGCGCGATCTGCAGCTTCTCCTCCAGCGCCTCCGGACGGCAGGTGCCAGTTCCGCAGCACGACGGCCGCCACCGGACCCACCGGATGCGGGCGTCTCGGCGCACAGCGCTGGCGCATCCTGCAAGTCGCCGGTCCGCAGCTTGGCGTCGACCGCCTGCAGCAAGCGACGTCGGGATTGCCGCGCCGCTTCGAGAAGTACATCAGGCGCTCGATCGCGAAGCCAAGCGTCAGGACGACTGCAGACCAGGATGATGACCATCACCGGGCTCGTGCGCATCGCCTGCGATCCAGTCGAAATTCTCGAACATCGGGCCCTCCTTCGTGGCGACCGGCCGGCAAGCGCCGGGCCGTGTGCTTCTCGAGCTGCGAGACGCGTCCCGCCGCCGCAGCCACCAGTTCCTGGTCCTGCGAATGGCGCGCGATGTCGCGATACGCAGTGATCGCACGCGGGTCGTCGCGATGGGACTCGTACAGCGCGGCGCGCCGTGCGACGGCGGAGAGGCGTAAGGGTTTGCTGTATCGGGGTAGTCGACGCTTGCTGGTAGGCGCGCAGGGCCGCGACCGCCTGCGCCCGATTTCGCGGCAACGGCCGAGTCGGAACAGGACCTCCACGCCAGGGCCCCCTTGGGTGCGCGGCGAGCGCCGCCTCGTAGTGCTCGACCGCGTCGGGGAACTTGCCAGCGACCTCGTCCAGATCGCCCAGTTGGTATTCCACGTCCGCCGCCCGCGCGTCGCCGCGGAAGTCGGCCCGGTAGCGTTCGAGCTCGGCCCGCGCGGCCTCGGTGTCACGCAGCAGCCGGTTGCACAGCGCCAGGTTGTAGCGCGACGCCGTGCGCACCTCGAGGTCGTGCTGTCTTCGAGCGCGCGGGTGAAGGCGATCCCGGCTTGCATGGAGTCTCGCCTCGAAGTGCAGCAGTCCGAGCCGGAAGTTGACGGTGGCCTCAGCTCGCTCGCCGGGAAGAAGGCGACGAACTGCTGGTAGGCGCGGCACCCGGCGTGATGGCACGTATAAGTATTCCTCGAGCCTGTTCGGGCACGGGAGCGTCGCGGGGACGGGCGCTGCCGGTGTATATCGGGTCTCGGGGTCCGAGTCGTCATCGGCCGGCACCCGCGCCTTCTTCTACACGTCCACAAGCATCTTCGCCTGCACGTGGGAGGCGACATTGACAAACACGAACACGAATTACTGGAGCGAGACAGCGGGCGGAACCAACCCGCGGTACATCCAGCGCTGCGTATGAAACGGGATACGGATCCGACGATTCTTGGCGGGCCGCTCGCCGGTCAACAGGGGGAGCAGGGACATGGAGGAGAACGTGAGCATCACTCCGCCGGTCGGAAAGCTCTCGCGGCTGCGCGGGGAGCGGGGCCAGACGCTGGTCGAGTACGCGCTGATCATCGCGGTCGTCTCGCTCGGCGCACTGGCCGCGCTCGGCTTCCTGAGCGGCAGGATCCAGAACCTCTTCTCGAAGGCGGGGAACAGCATCGAGGCCGTTGAGGTCGCGACGTCAGGTGGCAGCGGTGGCAGTGGCGGGACTCCACCGCCGGCGAACAACACCCCGATCAACAACCCGCCCGGCAACGTCGGGCTCGACTGCGATCCCGGCGACTGCCGCTGGCAGGACGGTGCGGGTGTGACGGGTGGAGCGCCTGGGTACACCGGGTTGCCGGGCGTCTACACAACCACCGAACGGGACCGACACGGGCGATCCCTGCTCGTTCACGCTCGACGGCTTCTCCTTCAGCGGCACCTGGGTGAACCACAGCGACATCCCAGGGCCTGATTCGGACTGGGCCGTCGGCGGGCAGAACTACGACTGGGCATGTCTGGCGGTGCCTCCGATCGACACGACGCCACCAAACGCGCAATCGCTTGCGATCAGCAACGGTGGCTCGACAGCCGGCCGGCCCGAGCAGAATGATGTGATCACGGTGGGCTTCTCGGAGGCGATCAGCCCCTCGTCGATGTGCACCGGATGGACAGGCTCGGCGAGAGCAGGGTCGGTCACGGTCGTCAACGGCGGCTTCGGGGACGACTCTGTCACGGTGAGCTCGTCGGGGTGCGGGTTCAACTTCGGTGACATCAATCTGAACGACAACGGTTACGTCAACAACGGGAGCACAACGTTTGGAGCGACGATCACGCTGACCAGCGGCACGCTGACCATCGTGCTCGGCGCGGCCTCGAGCGGTGGCGGCAACGTCACCACCGAGTCCGGATCGCACACGGCCGTGTACGACCCCGAGCAACTCGATCGAGGGCCCTGGTCGGTAACAACGTCCAGAACAGCGACACGGCGAGCCATACCGGCGTGCACTTCTAGAGATCGGCGATCGGAGGGGGAAGACATGAACATCTTCAGCAGGGACATGGAGGAGAACGTGAGCATTAGTCCGCCGGCCGGGAAGCTCTCCTGGCTGCGCGGGGAAAAGGGTCAGACGCTGGTCGAGTACGCGCTCATCATCGCGGTCGTCTCGCTCGGCGCGCTCGCGGCCCTTGGCTTCCTGAGCGGCAGGATCCAGAACCTGTTCTCGCGGGCCGGGAACAGCATCGAGGCCGTGACCATCGGTGCGCCGAGCGGCGGCGGCACGCCACCGCCGCCGCCGCCGGTCACAAGCCCGCCGGTACCCGGAGCGCTCAGCCTCACTTGCAACGACCCCGACATCGGCGGTGGAGGCGAGCCGTGCAACGACTTTGAGACGGTTACGGTCAATCCGGGAACGTGGGGTGGCACGCCCGCGCCCACGCTCTCGTATCAGTGGGCGACCAACGGAAACGAGAATGAGACCCCCTGTACTAGCGGGGGCTGGACAAACGTTGGGACGAACTCGGCCACGTTCACGCTTCCGGACTCAGGGAACGGTACGACGAGGACGAGGTCCGCGTGACCGTGACCGGTACCAACACCGACCCGGGCTCACCGGTCTCGGCGTCCATCTGCACGTCGTGGGGCTAAGCGACCGCGAATGTGAGGCCGCCGGCAGCCCGCCGGCGGCCCCGCTGGTCACCTGCTTCAACATCGCCGACTGAGCAGCAGGGGTCGTAGAGTGTCAACCGGTTGGGGCTGACGGCACCGTGTGCCGTCAGCCCTCGATAGTCAATTGCGCAGTGATCGCGCCGCGCCGATCCTGCGGCGCGAGCGGGGTGACCCGGCTGCAGATCCAGCTGAGCGTTCTCTACCTGTCGGCCTTCTGGTTCAAGGCCGGCGGCGAGACGTGGCGCGACGGCACGGCCATCTCGTACGCGCTGCGGATCGAGAACTTCCAGCGCTTTCCGCTCCCCGACGCGCTGCTCACCTCGGAGCTCATGTCGAACGTGTTCACGTTCGGGACGCTGGCGCTCGAGCTGTCGCTCGGCCTGCTCGTCTGGAATCGGCGTCTGCGCCCGTGGGTCCTGCTCGCGGGCGTCGGCCTGCATCTCGGCATCGATTACGCGATCCGCGTGGGCTTCTTCAGCTACGCGATCCTGGTGCTCTACCTTGCGTTCATCCCGCCCGAGACGATGGATCGCTGGCTCTCGCCGTCCGCGCCTGGTTCCGGGGCCTGCGGCGACGCTCGGCTTCGGTCCACCTCGACCTCCGTTTCGGCCTTCGCGGCGCCCGGTCGGGTTGCGATTCGCAGGAATCTCTCTAGTCTTAGAGGTCTACGGCCTCGTGGGGACGGGGCGAGGAAGGGGACCGGGGTGAGCGGCATGGGGGTGCGGAGCCAGGCGCTCCGCGCGATTCGGCGACGCGGACGGCTCGTGTCCGATCAGAGCGGGCAGACGCTCGTCGAGTACGCACTGATCATCGTGATGGTCGGGGTGAGTTCGATCCCGGCTGCTCGGGTACCTCGGCGACACAGCTCGGCAGCCTCTACAGCCAGACCGCGAACACCCTCAACTCGGTGTCGGTGTCGGGAGGCGGAGGCCCGTCCGGTGGAGGGTGCGGCTTCGGCGGCGGTGTCGGCACGGACCTCACTCCACCCCACCCGACCGCTCTTCGAATCCTGAACGGCCCCGGGCCCGGCAACATCGACGGCCATGCCGACGACGGCGACCAGGTCGTGATCACCTTCTGCGAGCCGCTCGAGCAAAGCTCCCTGTGCGCGAGCTGGGGTGGCGCGAACGACACCGATCCGACACCGATCACGGGGGCCGGGATCGCGATCAACGACAATGGCGCGGCGCACGACTCGCTGAGCGTCGCGAGCACCGCAGGGCTGTGCAACGGCAACGCGCCGCAGATGGGGGTGATCGATCTCGGCACGACTGCGTATGCCCCGAGTGGAACGATCGTGTTCGACAACTCGACGATCGCCTGGCACGTGTCGGCTCGCCAGCTGGTCTTCACGCTCGGGACGCCGACCGGGGGAATCGCCGGCACCTTCCTGCCGTTCGTGCCTGCGATCTACTCCCCGAACGCCGCGATGGAGGACATCGGCGGCAATACGATGACCGGGGCGGTCTCGTTCACGGACAGGCACTTCTAGGTCATGAAGGCGCATCTCAGAGCGGGTGAGCGCGGCCAGGCGACGGTCGAGTTCGCGATCGTGCTGCCGCTCGTCCTGCTGCTGATCGTGGGGATGATCGAGTTCGGGAAGGCGTTCAACTACTGGCTCAGCCTCAACCACCTCGCCAACGAGACGGCCCGGTGGGCCGCGGTGGATACCGTTCCACCGCACGACGCCGCGCCGGCGAACACCGCGCCGAGCGAGCAGGATCTCCAGGAGTACGTCGTCCGGCAGATCGGCTCGCAGGAGCTCCTCGACCAGGTGGCGCCGATCCCGACCGGCCAGACCCAGCGCGACCTCGACAACATCGTGATCTGCTACAAGCCGACCAGCGTCCCGCCCGCGGCCCGGATCGGCGACGCGACGACCGTCCAGGTCACCGCGCCCTACACGCTGCCGCTGCTCCTGGGCTCCAGGAAGATCAAGCTCACGGGGCGGGCGACCGTCCGGCTCGAGCAGGTGCCGGAGTCCAGCGTCCCGTGGCCAGAATGCTCGCCGTGAGACGAGCGACTCCGCGACGAGCGGGGCGCGGTGCTCACGATCTTCGCGATCTCGATCCCGACGCTCCTCCTCTTCGCCGCGCTCGCCCTCGACATCGGGAACTGGTACGTCCACAAGCGCCAGCTTCAGAACCGCGTCGACTCGGCGGCGTTCGCGGCGGCGCTCTCCTACGGGACGCTGTACCCGGCTTGTGCGACGCTGCCGGTGCTGGAGAACCAGATCTCGACCTCGGCCAAGCAGTACGCGGGGGCAACCGGGGTGACGGGCGCCGTGAACACGGAGGTCAACGAGCCGACCAAGACGACCGTCCTCGTCAACTCGGCCTCCTTCCAGGGCTCTGACGGCTCGGACGGTGGCGGGCGGCGTGTGCGGTCCATTCGACCGACGACGATGAGCATCAGCCCAGCCGGACACGACCTGGATGGACGTGAAGGCGATCGAGACGAACGTCGTGACCCTGTTCGGTGGCTTCGGCGCGCCCGTGCCCGCGATCACGGCACGTGCGCGGGTCGCGCTGATGCAACCCGAGTCGCTCACCGGGCTTCGCCCGTTCGCCGCCGCCGACGCGCGGCTCACCGAGTGCGCCTGGGCGATCTTCAACGGGGCCAACATCCCCGATGTCCAGCTGACCGGCCCGCCCGGATCGCTCGGGCTCTCGGCGGCGGTGCCTCAGCTTCCAGATGCCGAGCGACAACGTCTCGGTCGACGTCCGGCTCGGCGACTGCAACGACCCGGCGAAGACGGATCCTGTACCAGAAGGTGGGCTACATCAACAGCTACGGCGGCCAGCAGTTCGCGGGCATCTTCCTCACCCCCCAGGGGGCCTGCCAGGGCTACTTCGTGCCCCGCTCGGCCACCTCGTGCGAGTTCGGCATCCGCGCGCACATCCTGAACCTCGCTCCCGGCTCGCAGGTCTTCGCCGACGTGGGTGGGACGCGGTGCTGCTCGAAGACGTCGGCAACGACGTGTGGACGTCGATCGTGCGACCGCGAACGTCGCTCGCGGGTGCGGGGAGCGCGGGCGACGGGACGGTTCCCGATCTTCATCATCGGGTGCAACGGTGCCGCGCCGGCGTGCGTTCCGTTCAACTTCGGTGGCCCGGTGATCCGCTCCACTCGATCATGGCCGGGGACGACACCCAGGTCGGGCCGCTCGCCGACGTCCGCTCACCGGGCCGCTCTCCTACAACCGCGTCGACGACACGGTCGACACTCACGATCACGATCGACCTTGCACCCGCTGGTGAGCGCCCTCCCCGGCGACCTCCCCGTTGCCCTCCGCGGGGTCGTCGCAGGCGCCCACGGGCTCACCGGCCCGGTGACGTGACACCGCCCCCGCAACGACGTTCGCCGAGGCGGTCGCGAGCGGGTGCTCCGCGCCCTGACGCCGACCGGCACCGACCGCCGCCTGTCCCTCCGCGCGCGACCTGCGACGTGACGGTCGCCGGCTCCGGCGCGAGCTCCGCCTACAACGCCGCCTGGGCGCCCGGCGGGACGTGCACCCCCAACAACTGGGCGCTGTATCCGGACATCCCGCGCAGCGACCCACGGCTGATCACCGTCGCCGTCTCACCGGTCGGTGCCGCGTACGCCGTCCGGTGAGCCGCAGCATGTCGCAGGGTTCGCGGCGTTCTACGTCACGGGCTGGGACGGTGACAGCGTGCGCCGGTGACGACGATCTCGCGGATCTCGGCCAGCCGGGGACGACGGCGGATATCGGCGCCGAGCTCTTCGGTCATTTCGTTAAATTCGTCGCACAGCCGAGCTCGGGAACGCCGAGCTCGCTCCCGTGCGACTCCGAGAGTGCTATACGCGGGGTGAGCACGTGCCTGGCAACACTCGTGCGCTGAAAGGCAAGAGTGGACAAACACACCGGTTTCGACGATAACAAGCGAGGGGAATCTGAAATGGGGGAGAGAGCATGGCTGGACAGAGCCTGACCGGACGGCTGACCGGTACGCGTGAGGGCGCGATGGCCCTCGGGATCGGAGCCGCAATCCTGGCGGCGATCCTGTTGGCGGTGTATCTCGTCGGCTACCGCGACAGCGTCGCGGCCGACTCGACACCGACGCCCGTGCTGGTCGCCAAGCAGCTGATCGCGCGCGGCACACCCGGATCCGTGATCGGGTCGAAGCAGCTCTACGAGACGTCGCGGGTGCCGGCGAGCGCGCTCAAGGTCGGCGCAATCACCGATCCGGCCATTCTCAACGGGCGCGTCTCGGCGATCGACATCTACCCGGGACAGCAGATGACCGACGCCGACTTCGTCGTCGGCGGCGCCGCAGGCGGCGTCACCGCGATCCTGAGCGGCAACCAGCGCGCCGTCTCGATCTCGGTCGATCCGCTGCTCGGCAGCCTCTCGACGCTGCAGACCGGCGACCACGTCGACATCTACCAGGAGCTCGCGGGAACGAACGGGACGATCGTCAAGCTGTTCCGCTCGAACGTCGTCGTGCTGCAGGCACCCGGCGGTGCGGTTGCGACCACAACGGGAGCACCGGCGTCGCCGAGCGGCGTGGTGATCCTGCAGGTTCCGTCGCGTGACGTCGCCGACCTGTTGTTCGCGTCGAAGCACACGATCCTGCAGTTCTCGCTGCGACCGGCCAACGGTGGGGCACCGACGCCTCCGCGCGTTGCCGATCGCACGACGATGCTCCGTTACTCCGGGCCGCACTGACCTGATGGCAACCAGCATCCGCACCCTGGTCGCCCTTGACATGGGCGTCAGGCAGGACATGATCGCCCGCTCGCTGCCGGCGGGGCACGACATCGACGTGGTCGGCGTCATCGAGGGCATCGACGCCGCCGCGCGTGCCCTCGGCGACACCGTCTGCGACGTGCTGGTGGTCGCCTGCGACGGCTACTCCGACCGCGCTCTCTTCCTCGTGGAGAGCGCGGTCAAGCAGGACCCCGGCCGTCCGGTCATCGTCGCCACCCACAACGCGCCGGAGCAGTTCCTCCTCCGCGCTCTCGAGGTCGGCGCCGACGACATGGTGACGCTGCCCGCGCTCGACGACGAGATCCGCTTCGCGATCCTGAAGGCCCTCGCCCGCCACCACAACGGCGCCCGGCGCGGGGGCGCGAACCTCGGCCGGATGATCGTCGTCCTCGGGCCGAAGGGCGGGACCGGCAAGACGCTCACCGCGACCAATCTCGCGGTGGCGCTCCAGCAGGCCGGGAAGCGGGTCGCGCTCGTCGATCTCGACCTCCAGTTCGGTGACGTCGCCCTCAGCATGGGGCTCTCGCCCGAGCGCACGATCCGCGACCTCATCCATTCGGGGGGCTCGATCGACGCCGGCAAGGTCGACGCGTACCTCACGCTGCATCAGTCCGGGGTGAAGGTGCTCGTCGCGCCGAGCTCGCCCGACCAGGCGGTCGAGGTGACGATCCAGGCACTGCGGGATATCTACACGGTGCTCCGGGACGAGTTCGACGCCGTGATCGTCGACACGCCGCCCGGCTTCACCCCCCAGGTGATCATGTCGATCGACATCTCGACAGACCTGGTGATGGTGGGGATGCTCGATGCGTTGTCGCTGAAGAACACGAAGCTCGGGCTCGAGACCCTCGAGCTGATGGGGTACGACTCCGAGGCGATCACGCTGGTTCTCAATCGGGCCCAGACGCACGTCGGAATCTCGCCGCAGGCGGTCGCCGCGGTGCTCGGCCGCACCCCCGAGGTGCTCGTGCCGAGCGATCGTGAGATCCCGCGCGCGATCAACGAGGGCGTCCCGGTGATGCTCGCGCTCCACAAATCCGAGGCCGCCGAGTCGTTTCGGTCGCTTGCCTCTCAGTTCGTCGACGAAGAGCCCGCCGAGGTCGACGGGACATCACAGCCGGTCATGGCTGGTTCCGTTGATGCCAGCGGCTTCCGGCTTTTCGGGAGGAGAGGCTAGATGGAACTTCACGAGCGCCTGACAACTATCCGGCCGGTCGCCGGGATCAACGAGCCGTTCGCCGAGATCAAGAATGCCGTGCACCTGAAGGTCGTCTCCGACCTCGGCCCGCAGCTGTTCGCCTCGACGCTCGACGAGGACGAGATGCGCGAGCGCGTGATCGCGGAGATCAAGCGCCATCTCTCCTTCGAGACGAGCCTGTCGCGCGACGACCGCGAGGTGCTCACCCAGGAGATCGCAAACGACATCGTCGGGTACGGCCCGCTCGAGCGGCTTCTCGCCGACGACTCGGTGACCGAGATCATGGTCAACGGGCCGAACGAGATCTGGATCGAGCGTCAGGGCCGCATCTTCGACACGCCGGTGCACTTCAACGACGACTCGCACCTGCGGCGGATCATCAACAAGATGGTCGGCCAGGTCGGGCGCCGCGTCGACGAGGCCTCGCCGATGGTCGACGCCCGGCTGCCGGACGGCAGCCGCGTGAACATCATCCTCCCCCCGCTGTCGCTCTCCGGGCCGCTGGTCACGATCCGCAAGTTCCAGACGAAGCGTCTCAACCTCGACGAGATGATCCGGCTCGGGACGCTGACCGAAGGGTCGGTCGAGTTCCTCGAGCGCTGCATCGACGCGCGGCTCAACATCGTGATCTCGGGCGGAACCGGAACCGGCAAGACGACGCTTCTGAACGCGCTCTCGGCCGCGATCCCGGACACCGACCGGGTCGTGACGATCGAGGACGCCGCCGAGCTCCAGCTCTCGCAGCGCCACGTCCTGCGCCTGGAGTCGCGCCCGCAGAACATCGAGGGCGAGGGCGAGATCCCGATCCGCGAGCTCGTTCGCAACGCCCTGCGCATGCGGCCCGATCGGATCATCGTCGGCGAGGTCCGCGCCGCCGAGGCGCTCGACATGCTCCAGGCGATGAACACGGGCCACGACGGCTCGCTCACCACCGTCCATGCGAACTCGGCCCGCGACGCGCTCTCGCGGATCGAGACGATGGTGCTGATGACCGGGTTCGACCTCCCGATCCGCGCGATCCGGCAGCACATGTCGGCGGCGCTCGACCTGATCATCCAGCTCGAACGCCTCGAGGACGGGTCGCGGCGCGTGACCCACATCACCGAGGTGCAGAGGATGGAGGGTGAGGTCGTGACCCTCCAGGACATCTACGAGTTCAAGCTCGAGGGAATCTCGCTCGACCGCGAGGTCACCGGCACGCTCGAGCCGACGGGCATCCGGCCGCTGCTCCAGGCGAAGTTCGAGAAGCGGGGCATCGAGCTGCCGACCGAGATCTTCGCGCGCCAGGTGCAGCAGCACAACGACCTGGACAACTTCTACAAGTGACCCGAGTCGCCCGGATCGGCTGGCTGCTGGCAGCGCTTGCGGCCGCCTCGATGCTCGCGGTCACCCCGGTCGAGGCGGCTGAGAGCCCGACCAAGCTCCACCGCCCCGCAGCTGACCGAGACCCCGAGCTCGTCCTTCCCGGCGAAGTCCTACGTTCTCAGCCTTCCCACACCGACCGAGCTGACGGCCGAGTCGACTCAGCGTGCTCGAGAACGGTGAGCCGGTGCTCGACGTCGCGCTCGACCTGCCCCAGGAGTCGACGGCGGCGACGTTCGGCATCGTTCTCCTGATCGACGCGTCGATGAGCATGAAGGGCGAGCCGATCAAGCAGGCGATGGCGGCCGCTCGAGCCTTCACGCTCGAGGTGAACGAGGGGACGCTGGTCTCGGTCGTGCTGTTCAACAACAAGGTCACGACGCTGGTCCCCTTCACCGCCGATCTCGGCGCTGTTGCCAACGCGGTCGCGACCACCGCCAAAGCTTGCCTTCGGCACCCGGATCCACGACGCCGTGGGCGTCGCCGAGGACGAGCTCGCAAACGCCGGCATCTCATTCGGCTCGATCGTCCTGCTCTCCGACGGCAGCGACGTCGGCTCGAACGCCACGCTGAAGGAGACGCTCGCCCGCGCCGACAACGCCGGGCCGCGCATCTTCACCGTCGGCCTCGATTCGGATCAGTTCGAGCCCGAGACGCTCCAGTCGCTCGCGAAGACGACCGGAGGCTCATCCGCCGTCGCCACGCGCGCCAAGGATCTCACCGGCATCTTCCGTGCGATCGGCGACATCATCTCGAGTGCGTACGTGCTCAGCTACGAGTCGTTCGCGCTGCCGGCGGCGACCGTCAACGTGGTGGTCAAGGTGCCGGGCTTCGCGGAGGTCGCATCGGCGACGTACGTCGCGCCTGTGCTTCCGGGCGACGCCGTGTCGGACCAGAGCTGGTGGGATCAGTTCATCCAGTCGAGCGCGGCCGCGCTGATCGTCAGCGCTCTCATCATCGCGCTCATCGGGCTCGGGACCTACCTCCTCGTCCGTCGCCGCGACCGAAGCGTCGAGCAACGCCTGTCGCAGTTCGTCACCCTGCCCCCCGAGGAGCAGGCCCGGATTCGCCGCCAGGACATCCAGGCGACGCTGGCAGAGCATCAGGACCTCACCCCCGTCCGCAGGTCGTTCCGCCAGCTCGCGGTCTTCAAGCGGCTCGAGAACGACGTCGAGATCGGACGCGTCCCCGTCTCGGCCGGGATGATCGTGCTGGGAAGCGTGCTCGCGAGCGTCGGCTTCGCTTTCATCGGGGTGGCGCTGCTCGGGGCGTGGGGTCTGTTCGCCGCCCTCATCCCTCCCCTCGTCGCCCGCTGGTTCGTCTCCTGGAAGCTCCGCAAGCTGCGCTCGGACTTCGGTGACCAGCTGCCCGAGACGCTCGACGTCGTCTCCTCGGCGTTGCGGGCCGGCCACAGCCTCGCCGGGCGCGCTCAAGGTCGCGGTCGACGGGGCGCCCGAGCCTTCACGCTCCGAGCTCGGCCGGGCGATCGCGGACGAACAGCTCGGCGTCCCCCTCGAGGACGCGCTTCGCGTCGTCGCGCACCGGATGATGAGCCGCGACCTGACCCAGGTCGCGCTCGTCGCGCAGCTTCAGCGCGAGGCGGGAACGAACGCGGCGGAGGTGATCGACCAGGTCTCGATGAACATTCGCAACCGTCTCGACCTGCACCGGCTGGTGAAGACGCTCACAGCCCAGGGGCGAATGTCGCGGTGGATCGTCTCGATCCTGCCGCTGTTCCTCTTTGTCGCGATCTACTTCCTCAACAACGAGTACCTGAGCCCGTTGTGGGAGACAAACGCGGGCAAGGCGGCGCTGATCCTCGCAATCGCGATGATCGTGGCCGGCTCGCTCGTGATCAAGAAGATCGTGGAGATCGAGGTCTAGTATGGTCGTCGCGCTCATCATCGGGGTTGCGCTGATCGGTCTCGCGGTGGGGGGCATCGTCCGCTCCCGCTCGCTGCCGTCCTCCCGTGGCAACGACATGCTCGACCAGATCGGCTCGTACGGGTTCGGCAGCGCGATCGACGAGGGCGCCGACGACAGGACGCGCCGCTTGACGGACGTCGCGACGTCGCTCGGCGGCGCCGTCGCCAACCGGCGGAAGGGCGGCGGTGACGACGAGGGGAAGCTGCGCGCACGTCTGATTGCGGCCGGCTGGTACTCGCGCTCACCACAGACGTTCGTCGGGTTCCAGGTGATGGGCGCGATCGTGCTCGCAGTGGCCTGGGGCACGTTCGGCAAGCTCGGCGGGGTGCCGTTGGTCATCTATGTGGTCGGGTTCGGGATCGCGGTCATGTTCGGCTGGTCGATTCCGTCGATCCACCTGAACCGGACGGTCGCGGATCGTCAGGCCGCGATCGATCGGGCCCTCCCCGAGCTGATCGACCTGCTCGTGGTCGCGGTCGAGGCCGGCATGGGCTTCGTCGCCGCGCTGCGGATGACGGAGCGCGAGCTGGAGGGGCCGCTCGCGCAGGAGCTTCGGCTGACTCTTCAGGAGCAGACGATGGGGCTTTCCTCGACCGAGGCACTTGAAGGAATGGCGAAACGGGTGCAGACTCCCGCAATGCGGTCGTTCGTACGCGGCATCTCGCAGGGCGAGCAGCTCGGGCTGTCGCTCGGGCAGATCCTCCGCAACCTCGCCTCCGAGATGCGCAAGCGCCGCAAGGCGATGGCCGAGGAGCGCGCGCAGAAGGCGCCGGTCAAGATGCTGTTTCCACTCGTCCTGCTCATCTTCCCCGGCATGTTCGTCGTGCTCCTGCTCCCGGCGATCATCTCCATCGCCGACGCGATCGGCGGCTGATGGCGCGAGCGCGTGGCACCCTGACGCTCCGCCGCGAGGACGGCCGCGTCGTCTGCGAGCACGTGGACGTCGCCGACACGCTCCTTCGTCGCATGCGCGGCCTCATCGGTCGCTCCCGCCTCCCGCGAGGCACGGGGATGGTCCTGCGTCCGGCGTGGTCGATCCACACCGCCTGCATGCGCTTCCCCGTCGACATCGTCTTCCTCGACCACGAGCAGGCGGTGATCGGCATCGCGCACGACCTCCGACCGTGGCACACGGCGTCGAACCGGAGGGCACGCGAGGTCGTCGAGCTCGCGGCCGGCGAGTGCGAGCGCCGCGGTCTTCGGGTAGGAGACCGCGTCGAGTGGGCTTCGCGAGCGGCGACCGACGAGGCCGACGTGTCGGAGCTCGAGGACGACGCGAGCCTCGCTCCACGTGCGCGCCGGGGTGACGTGATCCTCGCAAGCAGCGATCGCCGCTACGTCAAGCTCGCCACCTTCCTCCTCGACGAGAGGGGGATCGACGTGATCCAGAGCGTCTCACCGGTGCGCGCGGCCGCGGCGGTCGACGCCCAGCCGGTCGGCGTCGTGGTGATCGACGGCGGCGACGAGCTGGCGGCGACCATGCGGCTCGCCAGCGAGACGCGGGCTCGCCATCCCGACACCGCGATCGTGCTGGTCGGAGAAGGAGCGGCAGAGCGTGCACCGTCGTCGCTCCCGGTGTTCGACAAGTGGAACGACACAAATGACTTCCTCGGGGCCGTCGAGCAGGCGCTCGACGCGCAAAGGGTCTCGTAACGTGGAACGGGCCGAGCCGATGGAGATGATGGAGACGCTGTCGAGACGCCTCGAGGCGGCGCGCAGCGCGTCCCTCGGAGCGACCTCGCGGGTCGACGGGCTGCACGCGCTTCTCTGGGCCGAGGCAGACGGAGCGACCCGGCCGATCCTCGCCACCGCGCGTCAGCACGCTGACGCGGTGTTCCGCTGCAGCGGAGCGGGCGACGCAGCGGATGCACACGCTGTAGCCGACTATGCCGGGGTTGCAGTCGCGGGCCTGGCCGCGGACGGACGACTCGACGGGAAGCTTCTCCGGGCAATCGCCTCCGGTCTCGCGGATGCCCGAGACGAGCCGCTCTCGGCGGCCGCTCTCGAGCTCTGCCGCCGGGTGCCGCTCGCGACTGCCGTCCGGGAGCTGCCGCCTCTGGTCGGCGTCGAGATCGCCCTGCGCCTGCTCGTCGAGCTCGAGCTCGTCACCGGGGCGAGCGTCTGGACGCCCGACAGCGGTGGCCTGCGCTCCGTCGTCTCGGTTGGGATCGACGACGGAGGGACGAGAACGAGGCTGGCTGCCTGGGCGGCTATCCACCGGCGCGGATATCCCGCGCGTAGCGGCTCGCTCCACACGGTCGTCATCAGGCGCTTCGGTGAGCCGTGCGCTGCCCTCGTCACCCGCCTCGCCGTGCCACGGGAGGAGATCGTCGCCCACCTCGATGCGGTCACCGACGGGGTCGCCGCGCTGCTGGAGCGTGAACAGCTCCTCGGCCGTAGCGCCGGCGCCCAGGCCCAGCTCGTCTCGGCCGGCGAGCGCCGCCTGTCGCGTCTCGGCTTCGACCTGCACGACGGGCCGATTCAGGACGTCCTCGCGCTCGGCGCCGAGGTCCACATGTTCCGCTCGGATGTCGCACCGCTGATCGAGGAGTCACGCCGCGCGCTTGTCGACGGGCGCTTCGAGGACCTCTTCGCCCGGGTGAACGAGCTCGATGTGGCGTTGCGAGAGATAGCGCAGTCGCTCGAGTCGCGCAGCATCGTCGCGCGCCCGCTCACGGAGGTTCTCCATCGCGAGGTCGACGCGTTTGCGGCCCGCTGCGACATCGACGTCCGACTGGACATCCGGGGCGATCAGGGCTCGCTCACGCAATCGCAGCGGATCGCGGTGTATCGCTGTATCCAGGAGGCGCTCGCGAACGTGCGCGAGCATTCGGGCGCGGCGAAGGTCGACATCCAGGTGCGGAACCGACGCTCGGCGATCCACGTGACGGTGACGGACGACGGTCGCGGTTTCGACGTGCGCGGTACGGTCGCGGGCGCAGCGCAGCGCGGGCGTCTCGGCATCGTCGGCATCGGCGAGCGCGTGCGGATGCTCGGTGGGGTCTTCCAGATCGACAGTGCGCCGGGCGGGCCGACGAGGCTGAGCTTCTCTCTCCCGCGCGTCGTCGTCGATCAGGCCGTCTCAGCGGGGCAGCCGGAGCCCGAGCCGCCGCGGTAGCCCGGCGACGAATCCGCTCAGAGGGTCGGGCTTGCGCCCGGCGTCGATCGCGTCGTCACGGCGCACGAGCGCGTTGCGGATGACGGTGCCACCGAGGTAGCGAACGGGCTCGGGTGGCATCAGCTTGCGCCCTGGCTCGACGATTGCGAGGTTCGTGACCTCGTCCCGCCGGTCGAGCGCCAACCTGGCGAGAATCTCGCCGCCGAGATACGTCGGCCCGACGCCGTTGCCGGTGAAGCCGAAGCCGTGATGCACGAGGCCGCGTGAGCCGAAGATCGGTAGGTGCGTAGGGGAGACGTCGATCGGCCCGCCCCAGGCGTGCGTGAGCTGCCTGTCGCGAAGCTGCGGAAAGAAGCGCCGGAGCGCGGCGGCCGCATGGGTGGCCGCGTCCGCGTCGATATCGAGCCGCCCACGATGCCGACCACCGATTCCCATCCGGCCACCACCCCAACCCAGCGCGATCCGCCCGTCCGTGAGTGGTGCGGAAGTAGTGGAGCAGCGTCCGGCAGTCATGGATGTTCTCGCCGCCCGTCCAGCCGATCTCGTCGATCACGTCAGGCACCGGTTCGGTGATCACCATGTGGCTCGAGGCGACCGCGTGGGCGAGGCGATACCCGGCGAACCCCGCGGTTGCGCTGTTGACGGCGAGCACGGCGGCGCGGGCGTGAACCGCGCCGTTCGCGGTTGTTGCCGTGGCGTCGCGCGAGAGCCTCTTGACCGGGGTGCTCTCGTAGAGGCGAACCCCGGCTTCGATGACCCGCGCCCGGAGCCCGAGTGAGAGCCGCGCCGGCTGCACGTTCGCCGCGAGCGTCAGCAGCATGCCGCCCCGGAAGGCCGGCGAGGCGCAACGTTGCGCGACTTCCTCGGCGCTGAGCGGAACGACGACGTCTTCGAGGCCGAGCTCCGTGCAGGCCTCGACCACGTCGTCCCAGCTACCGACCTGCGCCTCGCTCGTGGCCACGTGCAGCGTCCCGGCCTGCCGGTACCACGCGTCGACACCGTTGGCCTCGCACCACTCGCCGATTCCGCGCACCGCGCGCTCGGAGGCGCGACACACGTCAATCGCCCTGGCATCCCCGACGCGGTCTCGCAGGATCGGGAGGTCGTCCCAGAGGGTCGACACGAAGCCCCCGTTCCGGCCGCTGGGGCCGTGGCCGGCCAGGCCTGCCTCGAGCACGACGACGTCGGCCCCGGGCTCGAGTTGCTTCAGCTGCCAGGCCGTCCAGAGACCGAGATAACCGCCACCGACGACGACGACGTCCGCGGTCGTGTCTCCCGTCAGGGAGGCTGTCCTCTCGACCGTCCCGGCCTCCTCGAGCCAGTAGCCGTACCGCGTGTGGCGCATTGCGTCCATCGCGCCCGAGCCTAGCGGCAAGGCGGGTGACCCAGTTCAGCTGGCCTCGGGTGTGGCTTCAGCCGCCCCCGCCGTCCTTGGTTGCGTTCGCAGGTGTGCGGGTGTGGCTTTAGCCGCCCCCGGCATCCTTGGTTGCGGTTTGGGCGGCGTCGTTCGGGTATGGCTTTAGCCGTCCCCGCTGTCCTTGGTTGCGTTCGCAGGTGTGCGGGTGTGGCTTTAGCCGCCCCCGTCGTCCTTTCGCGGACACCTGCGGTCTTGGCGGACAGCGATGACGTCCCGGAGCTGCGCGGTCTGCCTGGCAGGTTGTCGGCGAGGTGGTGGCGCGCTTCATCGGGGACGGCTGAAGCCATACCCGAGCGCTCCGGGGTGAGCCACGCTGCCTCTGCGTGTGCCTCGGGTGTGGCTTTAGCCGCCCCCGCTGTCCTTTGTTGCGTTCGCAGGTTCGGGTGTGGCTTTAGCCGCCCCCGGCATCCGTGATGCGGTTTGCGCGGCGTCGTCGGGTGTGGCTTTAGCCGCCCCCGACGTCCTTTGTGGACACTTGTAGTCTTACCAGACAACAGGCAGCATGATGGGATGCCGCGGCGTGTTCGTCATGAGGATTACGGGGCGATCCACCACGTGGTCCCGCAAGGCAACGGTAGGCGGCGGTTCGTCCTTGATGACGAGGATCGTCGTTCCTACCTGGTCCGCTTCCACCGAGTGGCTTGCGACCACCGCTGGATCATCCACGCCTCGTCCCTTCTCGACACGCACCACCATGCTGTGATCGAGACGCCGGAGCCGAACCTGGGCCAGGGAATGCGTCTCCTTCTTGGCGGGCACGGTGCCTGGTTCAACGACAAGAACACCCGGCGTGGCGCGGTGTTCGGGGAGCGATACTGGTCGCGTCGCGTGTCGCGCGAGGGATTTCTGGCCACCTGCCTGTACGTGCTGCTCAACCCTGTAGCGGCTGGGTTGGTCGAGCACCCTCGCGCCTGGGAGTGGTGCAGCTATCGCTCGGCTGTTGAAGATGGTGTCTCGGACCGGCTGGGGCAGTACGTTGGCTCTGCGGGAACCGATGCGCGCGAAGGGTTTGTGGTTGCGGTCGAGCGAGCGGTGGCCCGGGTGCACGAGTCGCGTGCCAGAGACGCGCGGGCCACCTGGCAGGCTGCCAGCGAGGTGGCGGCGCGCTTCGGCGGGGACGGCTGAAGCCACCAGCGAGGTGGCGGCGCGCTTCGGCGGGGACGGCTGAAGCCATACCCGAGCGCTTCAGCCCTTCCGCCGTCCTTGGTTGGGTTCGCAGCTGTTTTTTCGGGTGTGGCTTTAGCCGCTCCCGCCGTCCTTTGTGGACATCTGCGGACTTGGCATACGGCGATGACGTCCCGGAGCTGCGCGGGCCACTTGGCAGGCTGCCAGCGAGGTGGCGGCGCGCTTCGGCGGGGACGGCTGAAGCCATACCCGAACGCTCCTGCAACCGCTCGTCTCACGATGCCGCTTCGCCTGCCCTGGTGCGGCTTCAGCCGCACGCGTCCGCTCCGAAGTGGCGTCGCCTCAATGCATCAGGCAGACGTACCGATAACACCCGGATGCGAGTCGAAGGCCCACGCTCAGAGGCGCCGCCCTTTGCCGACCGCCTGGTGCGGGACTCGAGCCTGCTGCACGTCTTTCTCGAGACGACCTCGGACGTCGTCTTCTTCAAGGATCGTGAGAGTCGCTATCTCGCAGTCTCGAAGAACCTCTATTCCGCGCTCGGTCTCGAAAGCGGCGCCGACATGGTCGGGAAGACCGATTTCGACTTCTTCTCACGCGAGTTCTCAAAGAGATCGTTCGCGGCGGAACAGGAGGTCGTGCGTACCGGCAAGTCAATGGTGACCGAGGAGCAGGTTCCCCTTCCGAACGGCAAGCTGATCTGGACAGAGAGCTCGAGGACTGCCGTTGCTGGACGAGGCGGGCAACATCGTCGGCACCTACTGCATCTCGCGGAACCAGACGAAGCGGAAGCGCGCTGAAGCGGCGCTGCAACTGCAATCGGAGCGTCTCCAGCGCATCGTCGAGACGCAGCGCGATCTCGCCGCGACCGACCTCGATCTGGAGTCGGTGATGACGCTCGCGTGCGAGCGGCTGCAGGATTTGTCGGGAGCCGAGGGCGCGAGCATCCTGATGATCGAGGGTGACGAGCTGTTCTTCCGGGCGTCGACGGGGTTCAGCTCGCGCAACATCGGGATGAGGCTGCCGCAGGACGGGACGGTGGCGAGCTGGGTCCATCGTCACAACCGGTCGGTCATCATCGAAGACACACACACGGACGCGAGGGCCGGGGAGCTCTCACGCAAGCACGGGATCCGCTCGCACGTGATCGTGCCGCTCCATCAGGGAGGCGATCCCATCGGGTCGATCCACGTGGTCTCTCCGAGGGTTGGCGCCTTCGACGACGACACGGTACGGACACTCGAGCTGATCTCGGTTGCGCTCTTTGCGGCCCTGAGTCATGCCGGAGAGCTGCAGGCGAAGCGGGCGGAGGTGGCGGCGCTCGACCAGTTCCGCACGATCTTCGAGGCGGCGCCGATCGGGATCGTGAGGACGGACGCGGTGGGACGCACCGTGACGGCAAACCCGGCGCTCGAGCGGATGCTCGGGTTCTCGGCGTCAGAGCTCGCTGAGCTCGGCTTCACGGAGCACTCGTGCGAAGGTCACGTCACGGAGAACAACAGCATTCTCGGCGAGTCGCCGGAGCGCAGGTTCGATCCCACGCTCTCCGAGAGCTATCGGGCAGAGCGGCTCTTCGGTCGCAAGGATGGAACCGCCGTCTGGACGCAGGTCACCGCCCGGCTCGCCTCCGACCCGGATGGCTCAGCGTCGTACGGCCTGGCGATGATCGAGGACATCTCCCGCCGCAAGGAGGCCGAGGAGGCCTTCCGGAACGAGGCGGAGCGCAACGAGTTTCAGGCGCTCCACGATCCGCTTACGGGCCTCGCCAATCGGGTTCTGTTCCGCGACCGCATCCAGCTCGCAATCAGCGGAGCCCAGCGCACGAACGCCTCGGTTGCGGTGTTGATGATGGACATCGACCGTTTCAAGGAAATCAACGACTCGCTCGGGCATCACGCGGGTGATCTCCTCCTCGTCGAGCTCGCAACCCGCCTCGAGGCGCGGGTCAGGGGGTCTGACACCGTCGCTCGGCTCGGTGGCGACGAGTTCGGCATCGTCCTCCCCGAGGACTGCTCGCCGGCCGAGATCCAGGTCGTGATCGAGAGAATCCTCGGCGCGCTCGAGGAGCCCTTCGAGCTCGACGAGGTCGCAGTCGCGGTCGAGCTCTCGATCGGCGTGGCCCGCTTCCCACGCGACGGCGACGACGTCATGGCTCTCTTGCGTCACGCCGACGTGGCGATGTACACGGCCAAGCGGGCCAGCACCAGCCACGCGTTCTACGACGCGGATCAGGATGTGCACGATCCCGCTCAGCTGAGCCTGCTCGGCGAGTTGCGCCGGGCGATCGAGAAGCGCGAGCTGGAGCTCTACTTCCAGCCGAAGGCGCTGCTCGAAACGGGGGACGTGCGCTCGGTCGAGGCGCTGATCCGGTGGAATCACCCGACCCGAGGTCTTGTCCTTCCCGACGAGTTCATTCCGATGGCGCAGCAAACGAGCCTGATCATGCCGCTCACGCTGTTCGTCGTCGACGAGGCTCTACGCCACGTGCGCCTCTGGCAGGAGCAGGGCCTCGAGCTTGCGGTCGCGGTGAACCTGTCGGTGCGCAATCTCTGGGATGTGACCTTCCCGGACGAGGTCCAGCAGCTTCTCGAGAAGTCGGGTGTCGACCCGGCTCTGCTCGAGATGGAGATCACGGAATCGACGATGCTCGCCGATCCCGAACGGGTTCAGGAGGTGCTCACAAGGCTCTCCGGCCTCGGCATCCGACTCTCGATCGACGACTTCGGGATCGGCTACTCGTCGCTCTCCTACCTCCGCCGCCTCCCGGTCGACGAGATCAAGATCGATCGTTCCTTCGTCAGCAACATGGATGGGGACGCCAGCGACGCGGCGATCGTCCGCTCGGTGATCGAGCTGGCGAAGAGCCTCGGGCTCGATGTGGTTGCCGAAGGGGTCGAGACCAGGGAGACGTGGGAGCGGCTCGCCTCGTTCGGCTGTGCGTTCGCACAGGGCTACTTCCTCTGCCGCCCCTTGCCCGGCGATGAGTTCTTGCAGTGGATCGTCGAGCGAGGCGCCGGGCCGTCAGCGGCCTGAGCCGGACGGCTGCGCATCGCCGGCCGTCGGCGGGACCGGACGGAAGGGTGGCGGACGGGACTCGAACCCGCGACCACCGGGACCACAACCCGGGGCTCTACCAACTGAGCTACCGCCACCGTGCGGGCATCAGGATACCGGCCCGCGCAACTCGCTCGGCGTGACGAACTGCGTCTAGGCTTCAGGCGAGCCGCGTCGCGGTTCCAGGCCCCGTAGCTCAGTGGATAGAGCGGCGGACTTCGAATCCGCGCGCGGAGGTTCGATTCCTCCCGGGGCCATCCGTTGCGATCCACGCTGGCGCATCCGCTGGAGTCTCATGCAGGGCGACTGATGAGCGTTGCCACTCTGGTGGCCGCAGGCCTCGCGACTCTGCTCGTCGTCTTCATCACCCAGAATGATCCGCCAACCGATCAGGACCCGCGGTGGCTCGTTATCGCTCTCCCGGCCGTCGCCGCGACACTCCCAGTCCTTCTTCCTTCCCATTGGTCGCGTGTTGTCGCGCTTGTCGTCATCGCTGGCTCGGTTCTTGCCTTCGGGCTGTCGGTTGGCTTCTTGTACCTGCCGAGTGTCGTCCTCGCCGCGGCCGCAATTCGACGCAGTCAAGCGAGATAGGAGAAGAATGACCCGGGCAGATCGAGTCGCTAGCGATAGGCAGATCGAGTGTCCGTCTTTGTTGCGGCGAAACACGCCGGCGTAGGTGACGGTGGTTGCGGCGACGAGGAGCGCGGCGGCTGTCTGCCAGGGTGCGCCGTTGCCGAGGCCCGGGACGACGATCATGGCGAGCGGAATGCACCAGACGACGAGCGGGGCTTCGAATAGGGCGAGCGGGACGACCAGCAGATCGAAGTAGTGGAGCCAGACGATCGGGGAGCAGGATCAGAGCGGCGCAGACACAGAGGCCCAGGTTGCGACGGCCGAACCACAGGACGACCGCGCCGACACCAGAGCGTTGCGAGGCCTCCAAGGCATCGGATCGTGTCGTGGAGGAGACCAAAGAGCGTTAGTGCCTCACGGTGCGAAGGTTCGTTCCACCAGGCGCGTGTAGTCGTAGAAGTCGACCGAGCGGAGCCACGGCTGCCTGGACCCCGACCGCGACTGCGAGAACGCACGCGGCCGCTCCGAGGGGTCGGAACCGGCGCGTCGCCAGCAGCCAGACCAGCACCGGCCACATGAACAGCTTGACTGCGACCGCAAGCCCGAGCCATGCGCCCGCCCGGGTTCGATCACGCTCCTTCCAGCCGAGAGCGACAAGCAGGAGAACGGGCAGGGTGCAGGTGCGCCGTTTGCACGCTGTTCACGTCGTGACGGCCGGCCACATCAGCGTCGCTCGCATAGATGCGCCAGTCACGCACGCCGAAGACGCGAAGAGCGGCAAGCAGGAAGACGACCTCGAGAACGGTGATGACGACGTCGCCGTACGGGCAGAGAAACGCGAACGGGTGATGAAAGCACGTGCCGTTGCGGATGCACGGCAGACAGCAGCACCGCGGTGATCGCCGCCAGATGAACCGGCCGCCCTGGGCGAGGCCGTCGACGACATAGGGACTGGTGCCGTCCCAGATCGAGCGTATCTCGGGCGAGACGGTGCGGAAGTCGATTGCGAAGGAGCCTGACCTCGTCGAGGCGACGACCGTGAGGAGCAGGACGATCACCGGGCCGCCTACGAACACGATCCGCTCGAGAACGAACCGCGCGCGAACGTGTGAAACCTCTGGACGAGACCCGAAGCCCATGATCGTTCGGGCATCATGACTCTCACCTACCGCCCCCGCAGGAGGATCACGATGCAGTACACCGCACCTTGGCCGAACCGGCCTGTCCGTGAGCCGCCTGTGCCTGGGGACGATGAACTTCGGCCCGCGCACGAGCGAGGTCGACAGCTTCGCGATCATGGATCGCGCGCTCGAGGAGGGGGTCAACTTCTTCGACTCGGCCGACGTGTACGGCCGGCCGATCGGGCCCGGCACCACCGAGAGCATCGTCGGACGCTGGTTCGCGCAGGGCGGAGGGCGGCGCGAGAAGGTCGTGCTCGCCACGAAGGTCTACGGGCAGGCGAGCGACTGGCCGAACGATCGCGGGCTCTCGGCCCATCACATCCGCCAGGCCTGCGACAACAGCCTTCGCAGGCTCCAGACCGACCACATCGACCTGTACCAGATGCACCACATCGAACGCACGACGCCGTGGGAGGAGATCTGGCAGGCGATGGAGGTGCTCGTCCAGCAGGGCAAGGTCACCTACGTTGGCAGCAGCAACTTCGCAGGCTGGGACATCGCCACCGCGCAGGGTGCGGCGTCCTCGAGGCAGTTCATGGGCCTGGTCTCCGAGCAGAGCATCTACCACCTCGGCGCGCGCACGATCGAGCTCGAGGTGATCCCGGCGTGCCGCCACTTCGGTCTCGGCCTGATCCCGTGGAGCCCGCTCGGAGCCGGCCTTCTCAGCGGCGGTCTCGATCGAGTGGAATCGGGTCGTCGGGCAGGCCCGGAGTTCGAGGCCCGCGTCGAGAAGCACCGCTCGCAACTCGAGGCCTACGAGGCACTTTGCTCCGAGCTCGGAGAGCGGCCTGCGGACGTTGCGCTGGCGTGGCTCCTGCACAACCCCGTCGTGACCGCCCCGATCATCGGCCCGCGCACGCTCGACCAGTTCACGACCAGCCTGCACGCCGTCGAGGTGGAGCTGTCGCCCGAGGTGCTCGAGAAGCTCGACGAGATCTGGCCAGGCCCGGGCGGCGAGGCGCCGAAGGCCTACGCCTGGTAGCGGCCCGCGTTCCTAGCGTTGGCCGTAGATGTTCTGGTACCGATCGTAGAGCGCGTCGACATCGTCATCGCCGATCAGGAGCGGCTCCCCGAGAGCACGCGCCAGGTGCACCGTCCGCGCAACGTCCTCGCACATCACCGCGGCCTTGATCGCATCGCGTGGGGTCGCGCCCACCGTGAACACCCCGTGACTCTGCATCAGGACCGCCGGTGAGCGGTGTCCCATGAGCGTCTCGACCACACCGCGGCCGACTTCCTCGTCACCAATGCGCGCGAATGGGCCGATCGGGATCTCGCCGCCGAACTCGTCGGCCATGGCGGTCAGCACGCACGGGATCGGCTCTCCCGTGGCGGCGAAGGCGGTTGCGTAGGCGCTGTGGGTGTGGGCGATCGCACCGACCTCGGGCAGCTGGCGGTAGATGTAGCCGTGGGTCGCTGCGTCGCTCGAGGGAGTGAACCGCCCGTCGACGACGGTGCCGTAGAGGTCGCAGACGACGATCGTCTCGGGTGTCATGGCTGCGAAGTCCACGCCGCTCGCCTTGATCACCATCAGCTCCTCGCCAGGTACGCGTGCGGACAGGTTTCCACTCGTCCAGACGACGAGACCGTGCTTCGGCAGCTCGGCGTGGAGGTCGCAGACCTCGCGCCGGAGAGCGGCGATCGCATCGTTCGACGTGCGCTTCGACCTGCGGGGGCGGCGAAGCGCGTGCATCATCGAGCCGCCGCCGAAGAAGTCGTGCAACTCCGTGTAGTGCTCGTACAAGAGGTCGTAGGCGTCAGCGTTCGCGTCGTTCGGCAGGTAGGCGTCGCGCCGCACCTTGCCCATCGCCGCCGAGGCGGCCTCGATGTCTGCGTGAATGCCCGCTGCCACTGCTGCGTGCATCGCCGAGCCCAGCGCGGGCCCTTCGTCCGACTCGATCACGTGGAGCGGGCGGCGCAGCACGTCGGCGTAGATCTGCATCACCAGGGGGTTCTTCAACAGCCCGCCGGCCACGGTGAACTCCTCCACCGGAACGTCGCAGCTCTCGAAACCGTCGATGATCTTGCGCGTGCCGAACGCAGTCGCTTCGATGAGCGCGCGGTAGATGTCCTCGGGGCGGGTCCCCAGGGTGGCGCCGACGAGCACTCCGCTGAGCTCGTGGTCGACGAGCACCGACCGGTTGCCGCTGTGCCAGTCGAGTGCGATCAGACCGTGCTGGCCGACGTCCTGACCACTCGCCAGCTCGGAGAGGTGACGGTGGACGCTGACGCCGCGTTTCTTCGCCTCGGCGTGGTAACCGGGGGGAACCTGCTGCTCCACGAACCAGCCGAAGATGTCGCCGACGCCGCTCTGGCCCGCTTCGTACCCGAAGAGGCCGGGCGTGATCCCGCCGTCCACGACGCCGCACATCCCGGGCACCTCGGCGAGGCGCTCGCCGTTCATCACGTGGCAGGTCGAGGTGCCCATCACCGCGAGCATGTGACCTGGCTCGATCGCCCGCGCGGCAGGCGCGGTGACGTGCGCGTCGACGTTTCCCACGGCGACTGCGATCCCCTCGCGCAGCCCCGTCCAGCCCGCTGCCTGCTCCGTCAGGCCGCCGGCGCGCCCGCCGAGCGGCGAGAGGGGATGCTCCAGCTTCTCCGCCACGAAGCCGGCGAAGCCCTCGTTGAGCGCCCGCAGATACTCCTCCGACGGGTAGCGGCCGTCCTGGAAGATCCCCTTGTAGCCGGCGGTGCAGGCGTTCCGCGTCTCGGTGCCGCAGAGCTGCCACACGATCCAGTCCGCTGCCTCGATCCACCGCTCGGCGGCGGCGTAGAGCTCGGGCTCCTCCTCGAGCAGTTGCAGAGCCTTCGCGAACTCCCATTCGGAGGAGATCCGGCCCCCATACCGCGCCAGCCACGGCTCGCGTCGCGCCTCCGCGAGCGCGGTGATGCGATCGGCCTGCTCCTGCGCTGCGTGGTGCCGCCACAGCTTGGGATAGGCGTGCGGTCGCAGCGCGAGCTCTTCGACCCAGCAGAGCGGCGTGCCGTCGGAGAGAACCGGGAGAGGGGTGGAGGCAGTGAAGTCGGTCGCGATCCCGGCGACGTTCGCGGGGTCGATCCCCGCGGCCCGTACCGCGGCAGGCACCGCGTTGCGCATCACCTCGATCCAGTCGCTCGGATCCTGGAGCGCCCACGAAGGCGGGAGCCGTTCGCCCGAGCGAGGCAGAACCGTGTCGATCACGCCGTTGGCGTACTCGTGGACGGCTGACCCGAGCTCCTCGCCATCCAGGGCACGGACGACGAGCGCCCTCCCCGAAAGCGTTCCGAAGTCAACGCCGACGACGCAGGTCTCGTTGTCGCTCCCGGGCATCGTCGCTGGGATGTTACCGCTCACAATTCACGCGTCGCGAGCCCATCTAAACCCTCGGCGCGGCCGTGCTCTCACGCACGATCAGCTCTGGCGGGACGGTGACCTGGACGGTGGAACGGCTTCCGCTCTCGATCTCCTCGAGCAGCAGATGGAACCCGCGACTGCCGACCTCGGTGAAGTCCTGCCGGATCGTCGTCAGCGGCGGGCTGAAGTACGCGGCCTCGGGCATGTCGTCGAACCCGACCACGCTCAGCGCCGCCGGGATCTCGTGCCCTGCCTCGTGGAGCGCTCTGAGCAGCCCCAACGCCATCAGGTCGTTGCCGACGAAGACGGCGGTCACCTCCGGGTCGGCCGCGAGCCGCCGGCCGAGCTCGTGACCCGCCTTTGCGCTCCAGTCGCCGACCAATGCGGGTGGCACCGGTGCGCCCGCGGCCTCGAGCGTCGAGCGCCAGCCCGCGACGCGCTGCTGCGCCTCCAGCCAGTCGGTGGGCCCGGCGATGTGCCAGACCGTGCGATGGCCGAGGTCGAGGAGATGACGGGTCGCCAACGCGGCGCCCGCAAAGCTGTCGCCCGTCACGACGGGGACACCCTGGTCGGGCCCCGCCTCGACCGCGACGACGGGGATGTCGTCGGGCAGCTCCGACACCGTGTGCGCAGCGTCGGTCTGCGGAGCGATCACGAGGATCCCGTCGACCCCCTGGAGGCGCAGACGCTCGACGGCCTCGAGCACCGAGCTCCGGTCGAGGGCCAGGAGGCTCACGATGCTGATGAAGTAACCCGCCTGGTGAGCGGCGCGCTCGATGCCGAAGAGGGTCGACGCCGGACCGAACAGGGTGGTGTCGAAGCTCACCACCCCGAGCGTCTTCGACCTCCCGGTGGCCAGCGCACGTGCAACCGAGTTCGGCCGGTAGTCGAGCATCCGCATCGCTGCGCGCACGCGCTCCCGGGTGTCCTCTCTCACCTGGTCGCTGCCGTTCATCACCCGCGAGACGGTCTGATGTGAGACCCCTGCGAGCTTCGCGACATCGGCCATCACTGCGCGGCGGCGTTCCCGAGGCTTGCTCTCCACGACGTGCCTCACGCCTTCCTGCGGAGGAAGACCAACCTCTGCAGCAGGATGAAGGCGAAGAGGAGAAGCCCGATCACGATCCTTGTCCACCATGAGCTCAGTGTGCCTTGGAAGTTGATGAGTGTCTGGATGAGGCCGAGGACGAGGACGCGAGGACCGAGCCTGCGACGATAGCCCGTGCCACCGGTGAGCAGCGTTCCTCCGATCACGACCGCTGCGATCGCGTCGAGCTCCATCCCGACCGCCAGGCTGCTCGAGCCCGACAGCATGTAGAAGGAGAGCAAGACGCCTCCGAGCGCGGAGCAGAAGCCGCTGATCGTGTAGACCGCGATCTTCGTCCGTGCCACCGGAAGCCCCATCAGCATCGCCGACTGCTCGTTGCCGCCGACGGCGTACACGGTGCGCCCGAGCCGCGTCTGGTGCAGCACGTACATGCCGACGATAGACCGCGCCGAAAGCCACGACCACCGCCGTCGTCACGTACATGTCGCTCGGTAACTCGAAGGTGTGCTCGGCGATCGCGACGTAGTCGGGCTTGCGTGATCGAGACTGCGTCGACGGTGATCGCGTAACACAGCCCACGCGCCAGGAACATCCCGGCGAGCGTGACGATGAACGGCGGCCGCGCGATTGTTACCGCTAACAGTCTCAAAGTCAAGCATGGGGTCGAATGGCTTGATTACTTGCTTTCAGAGGCATGCCCTTGACAATTGCGTCATGTGAGCGACAACATAGCGTCGGCAGTAGAAATCATCGTCTCCGGAACGCCCCCGACCGCGCTCCGTCGGAAAGGACAATTCGCATGAGCGCCACGACCGCGACCAGCAGAGCCCTCGATCGCTCGAAGCTCGTCCCCGACAGGCCCCGTATCGGTCTCGTGGGGATCATGCAGGAGCTGTACGACGACATGCTGCCGGGCATCGGCGAGCGCCAGGAGGCGTACGCACGTGAGGTCGCTGCAGCGCTCGCAGCCGTCGCCGAGGTGCGCGTCGCGGCCCCCGTCAAGAACCGACAGGGCGTCGAGGACGCGGTCCGCGAGTTCGAGCGCGCCGACGTCGACGGCCTGCTGGTGGTGATGCTCACGTATGGCCCGGCGATGCGCGTCGCGCGTGTGCTCGCCGAGACGAAGCTCCCGGTCTGCCTGGCGAACGTGCAGCCGGTCCCTGCGATCACGCACGACTGGGACATGAGCGACCTGACCTACAACCAGGGCATCCACGGCGCTCAGGACACCGCCAACGCGATGGTGCGTGCACGTCGGCCATTCCACGTCGTTACCGACGACTGGCAGTCGCCTTCGTTTGAGCAAGCTGTCGCTCGCTGGGCGCGAGCCGCGGCTGCTGTGACTCGCTGGCGACAGCTCAAGGTCGCAATTCTCGGGTACGCCATGAACGGCATGGGCGACATCCGCGTCGATGTTCACACGTTGCTTCGCACGCTCGGCCCACAGGTCGATGCCCTCGCCCCGGGGGAGCTGGTCCGTGCCGCCGCAGCAGTCGAAGCCGATGCGGTGGCGGGCCTGCTCAGGGAGGAGGATGAGCTCTTCGAGATCGACCCGCGCCTGGGCGCCGACGAGCGCGAGGACCACGCGCGCATGCAACTGGGGCTCGAGAAGATCCTTCTCAACGGCGGGTACGGAGCCTACTCGACGCATTTCGGCGCAGTCGCCGAGGACGGCCGCTTCGCACGTCTCCCGCTTGCCGCGGCTTCGAGCCTGATGGCGAAGGGCTACGGCTACGGCGCGGAAGGCGACGGGTTGACCGCCGCCCTGATGTCGGCTGCACAGACACTGATCGGCGAGACCCAGTTCACCGAGATGTACGCGATGGACTTTCCGCGTGACGCGTTCCTCATGAGCCATATGGGCGAAGGGAACTGGGCCCTCGCCCGCGACGACCGGCCGGTGAAGCTCATCAAGCGGTCGCTCGGAATCGGCGGCCTCGAAGACCCGCCCACCTTCCTCTTCCAGTACCGCGTCGGCACGGTGACGCTTGCGACGCTCGTCGCCCTGGGCGACGAGCGTTTCCGACTACTCGTGTCGGAGGGAGAGATACTCGACACGGACGAGCTGCCAGGGCTCGAGATGCCGTACGGCTTCTTCAGGCCCGACTCGGGCGTCCGGAGCTGCGCCGACGGGTGGCTTCGCGCCGGCGGGCCGCATCACCAGGTGCTCAATCTCGGGCGCCGGGCGGAGGAGTGGCGCCTGTTCGGCGAGGCGGCGGGAATCGAGGTCGTGCTCGTCTAGCCCGTTCGTCACGGAGACCGCAGCTCTCTGCAAGATCGGGTGATCGCACAGCCGTGTCCGGGGCTGGTCGCTCGAAGGCGCAAGCGAGGCAACCCTCCGCCTCGCTTGCGCCGATCCTCTTGCTGCGTGGTTGTCTCAAGACCACCACGTCGCCCGCCGATGAACCATGGGATGACCCGTTCACTTACCCGTGCGGTGGTAGGGCTGCAGATCGTGGGCGCAATTGCGATCGGGGGGCTCGCCCTGCACTTCGTGCTCTCCGACACGGGGCAGGTGTCGTGGTTCTTCGACCACATCGTCTACTACGGGATCGAGCTCATCGCGGCTGCGCTCGCCATCACCCGCGCGCTCTGGGGGCGCAACCGTCTTGCGTGGGCCGCGATCTCGCTCGCGATCTGCTCGTACGTCGCGGCTGAGCTCCTGTGGCTCGGGTTGTACTCCGGGATGGAAAGCCCGCCGTACCCGTCCTGGACCGACGCTCTCTACCTCGGCTTCTTCCCGCCCATCTATGTCGGCATCGCTCTGCTGTTCAGGTCGCGCGTCCGCGGTCTCGGGGCAGGGCTCTGGATCGACGGAGCGGCGCTCGCGCTCGCCGCAGGAGCTCTTGCAAGCGCGGTGCTTGGTCGACCAGGTTCTCGATACCACTGAGGGTGCGTTTTCGACGGTCGTCACGAACCTCGCCTACCCGCTCGGCGATGTCTTCCTGCTTGCCATGATCATCGGCGCGTTCTCGCTCACGGCCTGGCGGCCCGGCCGGGCCTGGCTCCTCGTTGCCACGGCGCTCGGCGTCTTCGCTCTCGGCGACAGCATCTACCTCTTCCAGACTGCGAGCGGGACGTACTCCGAAGGCAAGCTGCTCGACCTGACGTGGCCCTGCGCGCTCTTCTTGCTCGCGGCGGCAGGCTGGCACGATCGTGGGGCGCAGCGGCCCGTTCAGGGAACCGGCCGGGCGCTTGCTTGCAGCGCCGGCGCTCTGCTCGGTGATAGCCGTCACCGTCCTTGTCCTCGATCACTTCAACCAGTTCAATCTCTTCGCCGTGATCCTCGCCGTGCTTGCTCTCGCAGGTGTCGTCGCGCGGCTCGGGCTCACCTTCAACGAGAACCGCACCCTGCTCACCGAGGCACTCCGCGATTCGGTCACCGACCCGGTGACCGAGCTCGGCAACAGGCGCCGTCTTGTCGCCGACCTCGAGCTCGTTGCCGAGGAGGCGACGCTCGAGCACCCGTGGATGCTCGTGATCTTCGACCTCGACGGGTTCAAGGGGTACAACGATGCGTTCGGCCATCCGGCCGGCGACGACTTGCTCGCGCGGCTCGGAGCAAAGCTCTCGCGGGTCGGTGGCGATGACGTACGCGGCTACCGCCTCGGTGGCGACGAGTTCTGCGTCCTCGCGCCGGTCGCGGACATCGACACGGAGACGTTCCTCCACGAGGCGGCGACAGCGCTCACCGAGCGCGGGGTCGGGTTCGAGGTCGGCTGCTCGTTCGGAGCAGTCCACCTCCCCGAGGAGGCGGACGACCCCGTCGGTGCCTTGCGGCTCGCCGACGAGCGGCTCTACGCGCAGAAGCACGCGAAGAACGCGCAACGCGATCGCCCGCACGAGCTCCTCCTCCAGGTTCTCCTCGAGCGCGAGCCCACGCTCCACACCCACACGGTGGGAGTTGCGGCGCTGGCCCGGGACGTCGGATCGGCCCTCGGCCTGGAGGGTCCCGAGCTCCAGGACCTGCAACGGGCGGCGCAGCTCCACGACATCGGCAAGCTCGCAATCCCCGACGCGATCCTTCACAAGCCAGGCCCGCTCGATCCGGATGAGTGGCGCTTCCTCCGACGGCACACGATCGTCGGGGAGAGGATCCTCGCTGTGTCGCCGCTTCTCCGGAAGACCGGCGAGATCGTGCGCTCATCCCATGAGCGGTGGGATGGCACAGGCTATCCCGACGGAATTGCCGGTCAGGACATCCCGCTTGCAGCGCGGATCATCTGCGCCTGTGATGCGCTCGACGCGATGACCCGCGAGCGGCCCTACAAGGCCGCGATGTCGACCGACGACGCGCTCGCCGAGCTCAATCGCTGCGCCGGCTCACAGTTCGATCCGCACGTGGTTGCCGCCCTTGTGCGTTGCGTCACCAGCGTGCCGCAGCAGAGCTAACCCTCCTCAGCGCCACGCCCCGACGGCACCGGCCAGCGGCCGCCCGAGGCCGTTGATCCCCTCGGCCAGGTCGACCACGTCGCCGACGACGATGAGCGCCGGGGTCGCCAGTCCCGCTGCCAGCGTCCCAAGCTCGTCGACCCGGCCGGCCGCGCTTCGTTGGTCGGGAAGGGTGCCCCGTGAGACGATTGCGGCCGGCGTCGCGGGGTCGAGCCCGGCGGAAACCAGCCCTTGCCGCGATCCGGTCAGCTCGCGCAAGGCCCATGAAGAGGACGAGCGTGCCGCCGGATGCGACGAGCGCCTCGTAGTCGGGCTCGGCACCATCTTCGTCACGGGCGGTGGCGAACGTCACGCGATCGGCCACACCCCGATGCGTGACCGGAATGCCGGCCGCGCCGGGAACCGCTGCGACCGACGAGAGCCCTGGGACGATCTCGACCTCGATCCCCGCCTCCCGCAGCGCGAGCGCTTCCTCGCCGCCGCGTCCGAACACGAACGGGTCGCCGCCCTTGAGCCGCACCACGTCGAGCCCGAGCGAGCCGTAGCGGACGAGCAGCTCGTTGACGGCGTCCTGGTCGCGACCGTCGCGGCTGATGACAAGAGCCTTCGACGGCGCCTCCGAGACGAGTCGTTCGTCCACGAGCGCGTCGTGGATGAGGACCTCGCAGGCGCGAATCCGCGCCAGTGCCCGGACGGTCACGAGCTCGGGATCTCCAGGTCCGGCGCCGACGAGATGAACCGTCAAGAGAACGCCTTCTCGACGAGCCCTTCGAAGTACGCCTTGCGATCGTCGTAGGTCGGGAGGCTTCGCTTTGCCCAGGGTCGCAGGTCGCGAAGCTGGCGGGCGACGTCGGCGTGTCGCGGGCCGACCTGCGCAGCGAAGTCGTCACGGAGCCGCTTTGCGAGCGCGGGTGAGGCACCTGCGGTCGAGACGGCGATCGTGATAGGCCCTTCGCGATGGACCGCGGGGAGGATCAGCGAGCAGCGCACGGGCTCGTCGACGACGTTGCAGAACAGCCGCCGTCGCTCTGCCTCCGCGGCTATCTCACCCTGAAGTGGGATGTCGTCGATCGCGACCACGACGAGCCACCGGTCATCGAGATCCGTGAGCTCGAATGACCTTTCGACCCGCTCCACGTCGAGCTCGACGAGCTCGTCCACGAAGGTCGGCGACACGACCGTGACGTCTGCACCGGTGGCCACCAGGGAGAGCGTCTTCTCGAGTGCGATGGGCCCTCCGCCGACGACCAGCACGCTGCGTCCGTGCAGCTCGAGGCAGGCCATGAATGCGAACGGCTCGGTCGCAGCCGCGGTCGTCACGCGGCCACGCTCGCAAGGCGGGCACCTTGCCGGTCGAGGCGAATCGTCAATGCCATGCCGCCGGCGTTCAGCGAGATCGAGAAGGCGGCCGGACCGACTGCGTCGAGCGAGAGGCTCTCGAGCTCACGGCCCTGGAGCGCGCCGAGAGCGTCGGTCACCTCCTTTGCCGTCCGCTTGAGCTCGACGCCACAGGGAAGGCGGCGATAGAGCCGTAGCGCGGCCTGCTCTCCGCCGGGCCCGTGGATCGCACGGATCCGCCCGGTCTGCAGGGCCAGCTCGAGAACCGGCTCGAGCGTGGGGACGTGCCGTTCGTCGATCGAGCCTGCTTCGACAGCCTCGCGGAGGGCGGCAAACGCCTCCCGTCTCGCGGGCACGGTGGCCGCCGCCTCGACCGAGACGAGCTCCGCAAGCACGACTTCGGCCTCGTCGGCCGAGACGCGAATCGATTCACTCGCGCGAGCAGGCTCGCTCACGCGTGCGCCTCGTCGCCGAGGATCGCGTGGAGCTCGTGCTCGAAGCCGCCCGTCTCGATCGAGCAGTGCATGCCGCACTCCTTCGGGGCGCCCGTCTCCCACCACCAGCGACCTGCCCGCACCGGCTCGCCCTTGGCAACGGGTCGCGTGCATGGGGCGCAGCCGATGGATGTGTAGCCGCGCGCGTAGAGCGAGTGCGTGGGCACGTCGTTCTCGCGGAGGTAGTCCCACACCTCCTCCTCGGTCCACTCGGCGAGCGGGTTGAGCTTCACGATCGCACCGTGGTCGTGATCGATTTCGATCTTGCGGATGTCCGAGCGGGAGGCCCACTGGTCTCGGCGAAGGCCCGTGACCCAGGCGTCGAGGCCTGCAAGCGCGCGCGTGAGCGGCTGGACCTTGCGGACGTTGCAGCACAGGAGCCGAGCCTCGACCGACTCGCGGAAGAGGTTCGGGCCGCGCTTGTCGACGAGCCGCTGCACCTGGAGCGCATCCGGGGAGAGCAGCTCCAGCTGCAGGCCGGGATAGCGCTCGCGGAGCTCTTCGATCAGGTCGAAGGTCTCCTGGGGAAGGCGTCCGGTGTCGATCGAGAAGACGCGGACGTTCGGGTCGAGCTTGTACGCCATGTCGATCAGGGCGACATCGCCCTCCTGAAACGCGGTCGAGATCGCGAGGCGGTTACCGAATCGCTCGAGTGCCCACTCGAGCACGTCCCACGGCTCCTGGCCTTCGAACTCGATCGAGAGCTCACCGGCTTCGAGTTCGTCGAGCTCCTCAATCGTGCTCATCTCGTCCTCCCGTTCGTCCATCGGGTTGTCATGCGGCAGTCCTCTTCGCTGGTGCGGGATCGCGGCCGGCGAGAACGCCGAGCTCGTCGTCCGAGAGCCGGTCGCAGAGCTCGCGGAAGCTCTCGCCGGCTTGGCGCTGGGCGAGCCAGCCGCCGACGAGCCCCTGCACGGTCGCATCGAGCTCCTCCGACAGCACCCGCTTGAAGACGGGGCGGCCGATCGCGGCGCGCGGCCCAAGAGCTCCGCGGAGAAGCACGTCGTACGCCTGGTGGCGCTTGCCCTCGGGATCCCGGGCGGTCGTTCCCTGGAAGCCGATGTCGCCCACCCAGTGCTGCCCACAGGCGTGTGGGCAGCCGTCGAGGTGCAGTCGGAGCTCCTCGACGTCCTGTCCGAACCGTTGCTCTAGGCCCTCGATCAGCGCGCCCAGGCGTGTCTTCGTCTCGGTGACCGCAAAGTTGCAGTGTGGCTCGCCGGTGCACCCGATCGACAGACCGCGGATCGTGTTGACGTCGAGCGGAAGCTCGAGCGCCTCGAGCCGCTGCCGAACCACGTCGAGGTCGGCCTCGGCAACCCCGGTCAGCACGAAGTTCTGCTGCCGGGTCAGCCGGATGTCGTCTCCGAGCTCGTCGGCGAGCTCGCCCAGCCCGACCATCTGCGTCCCCGAGAGGAGGCCGAGATGGACTGGGACACCGACGGAGACGAGCCCCGGAGTCTGCTGGGGATCGACCCCGAGATGACTCGACGGCTCGACCTCGAGCGGCTCGAGGTCATAGTCGGGAAGTGCATACCCGAGGCGGCGCTCGACCTCGGCGCGAATGCCCTCGGGGCCGTAGTCGTCGACCATGAACTTGAGCCGGGCCTTGACCCGGGAGATGCGGTAGCGGAGATCGTCGCGCCAGGCATCGAGGATCGCCCGCAGAACGGGCATTGCCTCGTCGACGCGAATGAAGACGCCGAGATCCCGCGCGACGCGAGGAACGGACGACAGCCCCCCGCCGACGAGAACGGCAAAGCCGGGCTCGCCGTCCTGGATCACACCGACGAGCGAGATGCAGTTGATCTCCGGTGCGTTGCAGCGGGTGGCACAGGCCGAGATGGAGATCTTGTGCTTGCGCGGCAGATCCGTGTAGTCGGGGTTGCCGTAGAAGAACTCGGCGATCTCGTCGAGCACCGGGGTGACGTCGAAGAGCTCGTCGTGGGCGAGACCGTGCAGCGGGCACCCGGTCGTGTTGCGCACCGCGTCACCGCACGCGCCGGCCGTTGTGAGCCCTGCCTCCTCGAGCCGAGCGAACACGTTCGGCAACGAGGAAAGCTCGAGGTAGTGGAGCTGAACCGTCTGTCGGGTCGAAAGCTCGCCCGCGTCCCGCCCGTGCTCGAGCGACAGCTCGCCGATCACCCTCATCTGAGTCGGTGACAGCCGCCCCGCGGGCAGCTTGATCCGGAGCATGAACGTCCCGATCTTGGGCTTGTCGTGGTACAGCCCCCACCACTTGAGCCGGACGATGTCCTCCTCGGGGATATCGGCGTACCCCGTGGCGATCAGCGCGGGCAGCTCGTCGAGCATCACCAGCGGGCTCTTCTCGCGCTTCAGGCGCTCGACGCTGTTGCGCTTCAGCACGGTCTCGAGCGACGGCGGATCGGCGAGCGCACGGCTGCCGGCAAGTGGTGCTCCCACGGTTTCCCTTCGGTCGAACGGATCGAGACCCTCTGCTCTACACACCCGCCCTCACGCCTCGTGAGCCGGTGCCCAGCGCCATTGCTTCAATATGTGTAGCAATGTTACTTCATTCGTGCAAGTGACCCAAATGGTGCAGGACCCAACGCCCTGACGGCGTAGCTATTCCCACGTGACAACCTGTCTCGTCGCCGATGACCACCCTGCTGTCGTCCAGGCGGTCGCGGACACCTTGCGCGCCTCCGGGTTCGACGTCCTGCCGTGCATAGGCGGGATTGCGGCTCTCGAGCAGATTCTCGCGCGCAAGCCCGAGGTCGCCGTCCTCGACGGGCTGATGCCCGACCTGAGCGGTGTCGAGGTGATCCGCCGCTCGGCGAAGGTCAGCACCCGGTTCGTGCTCTACACCGCGTTTGGCGACCGGGCGCTTCTTCAGGCGGCGCTCGATGCAGGCGTCCTCGGCTACGTGCTCAAGGAAACTCCGCCGGAGGGGTTGCTCCAGGCGATCGAGCGCGCGCTCGAGGGAGAGAGCTGGATCGATCCACGGCTGACCCCTCTCCTGCTCGGGATCACCGCTGAGACGACCCCATCGCTCTCCCCGCGCGAGCGTGAGGTGCTGCGGCTCGTGAGCGAGGGCAAGAAGAACGAGGAGATCGGCAAGCAGCTCTTCATCTCGTCGGACACCGTGCGAACGCATCTGCGCCGGGCGATCACGAAGCTTGGCGCAAGCAACCGCACCCAGGCGGTGGCGATCGCCTTGCGCCGCTCGTTGATCGCCTAGAGCAGTTCGACGATCGTCGCGGCATCGCCCCTGCCTCTCGGGTATGGCTTCAGCCGTCCCCGCGGACGCGCACGCCCTCCCCGACGAGATGCGTTCGTCACGCCATCAGCGAGCGCTGCCCATGATGAGCGGGGGCGGCTAAAGCCACACCCCGATCCACCGCGTCCAAGCAGCGAGCGCGCTGCCTCTCGGGTATGGCTTCAGCCGTCCCCGCGGACGCGCGCGCCCTCCCCGACGAGTGCGTTCGTCACGCGACGCTGCTGCATGCGGGCGCTGCCCTCGATGCGCGCGGGACGCGCGGCTCCCGAGAGCTGCGTTCGCACGCCATCAGCGAGCGCTGCCCATGATGAGCGGGGGCGGCTAAAGCCACACCCCGATCTACCGCGTCCAAGCAGCGAGCGCTGCCTCTCGGGGACGGCTTCAGCCGTCCCCGCGGACGCGCGCGCCCTCCCCGACGAGATGCGTTCGTCACGCCATCAGCGAGCGCTGCCCATGATGAGCGGGGGCGGCTAAAGCCACACCCCGATCTACCGCGTCAAGCAGCGAGCGCCGCCCCCCGAAACCCTCATCCGGGGGACGCGTCGAACCTCAACAAGTCGGTCGTGACGCCGACTACCCGTGGCGGGCAATTCGTTGCTCGCTCAGGCCAACTCAGCTCCGCAGAGCGTGTTGTGCCTGCTCCGCGATCAGCGGGGATACGCCCGGTTGACGAGGGGACAAGGATACCGGGATGACGGGTGTCTGGGCCACCGACAGTTGGCTCAGACACCCGTGCGTGCGTTGGGAGAGGCGATCGCCGAGAGTCGCGCCGATCCCGGATGGGCGGACCCGACCGCTGCGTCCACTTCACCCCTCAATGCCGCACCGCGCGGGCCGATGACCAGACGAACAGGACGCGATAGTCGGTCGGCTCGGCCGCAGGAGGATGACGATGAGGGTGGTGCGACGCAATGTGAGCCCGACCTACGACGAGGCTGCGGTTCCAACGCGCGTCCCGGCCGGGAGGCGAGGGCGCGAGGCACACCTCTCGCCGCCAGGCATGCACGTGGCCGCCGTCGAGCCTCGGGACCGCGGATGAGCGACGAACGACCGGCGCCGGAGCTCCCGGACGCGCCGCCCGCGGAAGTGCTCGAGACGCTCGGCACCGCACAGCAGGTGTTGGCGGAGCTCGCGGCGCGCGAGCTCCACTTCAGCGTGTGCGAGCAGGACGGTCAGATTCGCGTCAAGGTCGTGACGTCCGAAGGCGCAGTCGTGCGAGAGATCCCGACGCGTGACGCCGTCGAGATCGTCTCGGGCGCAGGTCTGCCTCGGCTCGGCCTCGACGCAGTCGGCTAGTCCCCAGGTGCCTTAAGAGCTGCTCAGCGCGGTGAGAGCTCGGCCATCACCTGATGAACACCGGCGGCGGCACGCTCGAGCTCGGCGATCGCCGTCCCGCCATGCTGACGTGCCTCCTCCGAGGTCTCCATGAGCAGATGGAGCCGGAGCATCGCGGCGGTCAGCGCAGGAACGACCTCATCGTGCAGGCACGCCCGAGCGAGCTCTGCATGAGGCTCGGGCGCGGCAGGTCCTGATCTCAAACCGGCCTCGGGTGACCCGCGACGAGGGGATGGGGGAAGCGGCCCGGACGAGACGGCAGGGACCGGGGGGGACATGGTTGAACGCTAGGCGCCTCGAAGCCCCGTGGCTGTCCCCCGATAGGGGCAGCGGCTGAGTTCGAGTCAGTCGTGTGTGCGGCGCCTTCGAGGCCCGCGTCCTACGCGGAGAAGCCGATCGACTCGTACGCTGCGAGTGAGAGGCGCAGGCGCTCGCGGGCAGAGGCGAGGATCTGCGAGATCCTCGATTCCGACACGCCGTACAGGCGCCCGATCTCCGCCCCGCCGACGCGGTGCACGTGCACGAGCGTCAGGACCTCACGCTCACGCTCGGGGAGGTTCGCGATTGCACGCTCGAGCATGTCTCTGCGTTCGCCGGCGAGGAGAGAGGTCTCAGGGTCGCCGTTGTCGAGCGGCGCCTCGATTGTCTCTCCGATTTCGGAGGGTGACGACTCGCCTGTGCGGACCCTGGCGCTCAAGGAGACGACGTCTGCGCGCTCGAGCTCCGACAGCCGAGTGCGGAGATCGTCGACGTGAATGTCGAGGCTTGCCGCGAGCTCGAGCTCGGTCGGCGCCCGTCCCTCGCGGAGCTGATACGCCTCGCGCGCTTCGTTCGTCTCGCGCTCGAGCCGCCTGACCGAGCGGGGCGCCCAATCGACGCGACGCATCTCGTCGACGATTGCGCCGACAACGCGGGTCCAGGTGTACTGCTCGAAGGTTGCTCCCTTTGCCGGATCAAACCGATCGACCGCAGAGACGAGCGCCATCAGCCCGCACGAGATGAGATCGTCGACGTCGCAGTGGGAAGGGATCGCCCGGGCCTTGCGCGAAGCCAGGTACCTGACCATCGGCGCGTAGGACATCACGAGCCGATCACGCGCCTTGACATCCCCGGACGTCTTCCAGGAGCGCCAGAGAGCCTCCGCCTCGTCTGGAGAGAGTCGCCTCTCCATCGTCAGGGTGGCGCTGCCTTGCATGTCGTACCTCCGCAGAAAGGTCGAACAGGGTTACTCGGGACACTTGCCTCATCGACGGTCTGCGGACCCCGAGGCGATACGCCCGATCAATGGAGATGAGTCACCGAGCGAATGAATTGCCTATCACCGATTTGAGGAATTCCATGTACGCACGAACGGTGACAGAGGCTCACGATGCGGCATGAATGCAGCGATTGCCGCGCGTCTGTGACGACCAACTCGTGGTGAGCTCTCTCCCGACCCAGGGTGAACTTTTCCGCGCACCTGACGAGTGGGAGCGAGGCACAAGGCCCAGCCGTGCCGAAGGCGGGCCACTCCCCTGATCGCGCGTCATGCGTGCCTGGCCCGGACGGGGCCACCGTCGGGCTCCGTGGTCGGCTACTGCGCGGTCAGATCAGGATCCGGGCTGCCAGCTTCGGCGAGCAGCCCTGAGCGACGAGCGCGGTTGCGAGATGGAGGTCGGCGTCAGAGTCGGCGATCTGCTCTGCGAGGTGCAGGTCGTAACCCGCCTCGAGCAAGACCTCGAGCCGCCAGTTCGCCACGAGGGCGTTCTCATCGCGGACCCGCGGCTCTGCCTGTGTGACCTCTGCATCCATGGCGTTCTAGATCGGCAGGACGAAATCAGGCCTTTAGAGTCATTTTTCAGAGCTCGTCGAGGCGCCGAAACACGGTGTTTTGCAGGTCCAGTCCGTCCGAGGCTGGTCCTACGCTCCTGCCATGACGCTCGGCATCGTCGTTTTCGGGTTGGTGTTCGTTGCCGGTCTCGCGCTCGGGACGGTCACCCGACGGCCCATCACCACCGCCTGCATCGTGATGGGCGCGTTTGCAGCGCTCCTCGTGCTCCAGGCACACGAGCCGTTCGTCGCCTTCGCGGCGTTCGCGCTCATCGGGCTCTCGGGGATCCTGGTCGACTCCGTCCGCGAGACCGTCGGGCTCCTGCTCGGCAGGTAGCCGCCGCGAGGCGGCGGTACCCTTCCCCCACGCGGGCGTGGCGGAATTGGTAGACGCGCCGGGCTTAGGACCCGGTGGGCTTCGGCTCTTGGAGGTTCAAGTCCTCTCGCCCGCATTACTTTGCAAGCAGATCCGGCTGCGCCGGATACGGAAACCGCCTAGCGGCGGTTGTCCTCTGCGCGACAACAGCCCTAAAGCCGGGGAACCTACGGTTCCCCAGGGAACCCTCCCTCTACACCAGGTCAACCGGCCCGTGTACTCGCGGCCAATCGGCTCGGGCGTGGCTTTGGCCGCGCCCATTCGGCGTGACACGCCGTGCCGTCAGGCGTCGGTCATCTGCTTAGATGGCCACGTGCCGCAGGTCGAACAGCTCGCCGAGAACCGTGTCCGACTAACGGTTGACGTCTCGCCGCACGAGCTGCATCACGCGGTCGAGCACGCAGCCGACGACCTCGCCGGCTCGGTCAAGATCCCCGGCTTCCGCAAGGGGAAGGTGCCGATGCCCGTCCTGATCGCGAACGTGGGCAAGGAGCGCCTTTGGGCGGAGGCCGTCGAGTCGCACATCGGCGGCTGGTTCTGGGCTGCGGCGTCGCGCGCCCGGCTCCGCCCGGTGAGCCCACCCGAGTACGACTTCAGCGGATTCCCGTCCGGGCCAGAGGATCCCTGGGTGTTTACCGCCACGATCGAAGTGCAACCGCTTCCCGAGCTCGTCGACTGGACAACGCTCGAGGTGCCCAAGGCAGAGTCGGTGATCCCCGAGGAGCTGGTCACGCGGGAGCTCGAGGCCCTGCGCTCGAGTGTCGCAGAGCTCGTTCCCGCGGATGATCGCGAGGCGCGCACCGGCGACACGCTCGTCGTCGATCTCTCGGGCGAAGACGGTCAGGGCCAGTCGGATACGGTCGTCGAGCTCGGAACCGGGCGCCTCGTCGGGGAGATCGAGAACGCTCTTGTCGGCGCCAAGGTCGGCGACACCCGGCCGGTGCGCTACGAGCTGCCTGACGGCTCCGAGAGCAAGGTCGAGGTGACCGTCAAGCACATCAACGAGAAGGTGCTTCCCGAGGTCGACGACGACCTGGCGCGCTCGGCAACCGAGTTCGACTCGATCGCCGACTGGCGAAAAGACGTCGAAGGCCGTATCGGCGAGGCGATCGACGAGGAGATCGAGGCGCAATATCGCACGGCGGCAGTCGATTCGCTCGTCCGGGAGTCGAAGGTCGTCGGCGCCGGGCCGCTCGTCGAGTCGCGTGCCAGAGAGCTTCTCGACGGGTTCGTGCGGTCACTCGCGAATCGCGGGATCAGCCCGGAGGCGTACTTCGAGGTCACCGGTCAGACCGCCGAGCTGCTCACGAGTCAGGTGCTCGGCGAGGCGGCGCAGTCTGTTGCGCGTGAGCTCGCGCTCGAGGCTCTCGCCGAGAAGGCAGGGATCGAGATCTCGGACGACGACGTCAAGGCGCTCGTGCGCGAGCAGGCAGCCGAAGCAGGCGACGACCCCGAGGCGGTGATCGAAGACATCTGGGCGCACGGCCACCAGGAGACACTGCGCGAGGATCTCCGGTTGAAGGCGGCTCTCGACCGCCTCGTCGCAGATGTCACGCCGATCGCCCCGGAGCTGGCCGAGGCGCGCGAGGCACTTTGGACGCCCGACAAGGAGAAGCCGGCCAGCGAGGCGAAATTGTGGACACCCGGAAGCAAGGAGAGTTGATGAGTCCTCTGATCCCCATGGTTATCGAGCAGACGTCCCGCGGAGAGCGGTCGTTCGACATCTACTCGCGGCTGCTCAACGAGCGGATCATCTTCCTCGGCACCTCGGTGGACGACCAGATTGCGAACCTCATCGTTGCGCAGCTGCTCCACCTGGAGTCGGAGGACCCGGACAAGGACATCTACCTCTACGTCAACTCGCCCGGCGGGTCGGTGTACTCAGGTCTTGCGATCTACGACACCATGCAGTTCATCAAGCCCGACGTCTCGACGATCTGCGTCGGCATCGCGATGAGCATGGGCGCGCTCCTGCTTGCCGGTGGCGCCGCAGGGAAGCGGATGTCGCTGCCGAACTCGAAGATCCTGATCCACCAGGTGTGGGGCGGGTACCAGGGGCAAGCCTCGGATATCGAGATCCACGCGAAGGAGACGATCGCATTGAAGCGGAAGCTCGAGGAAATCATGTCCGAGCACACCGGGCAGGAGATCGAGAAAGTCCGCCAGGATATGGACCGTGACTACTTCATGACCTCGGAAGAGGCGAAGGAGTACGGGATCGTCGACCGCGTGATCACGCACCGTACTGAGCCCACCGGGTAGCCGAAACCGGCGTAGTCGAGTAAAAGGAGAGACGTGGCCCGAGCGAGCGATGGCAACGAGCAGCTGCTCTGCAGCTTTTGCGGCAAGAGTCAGCGGCAGGTCAAGAAGCTGATCGCCGGGCCCGGCGTCTATATCTGCGACGAGTGCATCGATCTCTGCAACGAGATCATCGACGAGGAGCTCACCGCTCCGACTCCGCTCGACCTCGACAATCTTCCGCGACCGCGTGACATCTACGCGGTGCTCAACGACTACGTCGTCTCCCAGGAGGAGGCAAAGCGCACGCTGTCAGTGGCGGTCTACAACCACTACAAGCGCGTTCGCATGGGACAGGGGGAGGAGGGAGAGGTCGAGCTGCAGAAGTCGAACATCCTGCTGCTCGGCCCGACCGGCTGTGGCAAGACGCTGCTCGCACAGACGCTCGCCCGCATTCTCAACGTTCCCTTCGCGATCGCCGATGCGACTGCGCTCACGGAGGCGGGATACGTCGGCGAGGACGTCGAGAACATCCTCCTCAAGCTGATCCAGGCGGCCGACTTCGACATCAAGAAGGCCGAGACCGGGATCATCTACATCGACGAGGTCGACAAGATCGCGCGCAAGGCGGACAACCCGTCGATCACGCGTGACGTCTCCGGCGAGGGCGTGCAGCAGGCGCTTCTCAAGATTCTCGAGGGCACCGTCGCCTCGGTGCCGCCCCAGGGTGGGCGCAAGCACCCGCACCAGGAGTTCCTCACGATCGACACGACGAACATCCTCTTCATCTGCGGTGGCGCTTTCGCAGGGCTCGACAAGATCGTCGCCAGGCGGACAGGCAAGAACGCGGTCGGCTTCGGCGCCGAGATGCGCTCGAAGGCCTCGGAGGAGTCTGCCGAGCTGCTCGGCCACGTCATGCCTGAGGATCTCGTCAACTTCGGTCTGATCCCGGAGTTCATCGGCCGTCTTCCTGTCGTCTCGAACGTCCACCAGCTGCGGCGCGACGACCTCGTCCAGATCCTCACCGAGCCCAAGAACGCACTTGTCAGCCAGTACCAGCGGTTCTTCGGCTACGACAAGATCGAGCTTCACTTCACCGACGATGCGCTGTGGGAGATCGCCGACAAGGCGCTCGACCGCGAGACCGGCGCGCGCGGGCTGCGTTCGATCATCGAGACGGCGCTGCTCGACGTGATGTTCGAGCTGCCGTCACGCAAGGACGTGTCGAAGTGCGTGATCACGAAGGAGACGATCGCGAAGGGCCAGCGGCCCACGCTCGTCACGCACGGCGTGCCCGACGAGGACGAGGGCCTCGACGCGGTCGCCGACGGCACGGGCTAAGACGCCCATAAACTTCCCCGCCTGATGGAACCGCTGTACCGTCCGGACGGGGTCGAACAACGCTGGCAGGCGACGTGGGAGAGCGAAGGGCTCTATGCCGCGGGTGCGGGCCGCCGACGCGACGAGAGCTACGTCATCGCGATCCCGCCGCCGAACGTCACCGGCAATCTCCACATGGGGCACGCCCTGAACGGGTCGCTCCAGGACGTTCTCGTCCGCTGGCACCGGATGATGGGCTACGACACGCTGTGGCAGCCCGGGTACGACCACGCGGGCATCTCGACCCAGAACGTCATCGAGAAGCAGCTCGTCGCCGAGGGGACGACCCGACAGGAGATCGGGCGCGAGGCGTTCCACGCGCGCACCTGGGAGTGGCTCGACCTGACCGGGAAGACGATCTTCGAACAGCTCCGGCGACTCGGCGCGTCGGTCGACTACTCGCGCGAGCGCTTCACGATGGACGCCGGTTACATCGATGCCGTCATGACCTTCTTCACACGGCTCTGGGACCGCGGCTGGATCTATCGCGCCCACCGGATCGTCAACTGGTGCCCGTTCCACGAGACGGCGATCTCGGATCTCGAGGTCATCCACGAGGACATGGACGACACGCTCACGTACGTGCGATATCCGTTCGCCGACGGGTCGGGGTCGATCATGATCGCGACCGTGCGGCCCTCGACGATCCTGGCCGACGTGGCGGTCGCCGTCCATCCCGATGACGAGCGCTATCGCGACGCAATCGGCAAGGAGGTCGTCGTCCCGGTCGTCGGGCGGCACGTGCCCGTGATCGCGGATGAGCGGGTGGAGCCGGGCTTCGGTTCGGGTGCGCTCAAGATCACTCCCGGCCACGATCCGCTCGACTTCGAGATTGGCCGGGATCACGAGCTTCCGCAGTTCACCGTCATCGGCGGCGACGGTCGGATGAACGACGCCGCCGGCCCTGAATTCGCAGGGCTCACGCAGCGGGAAGCCGATGAGCGGATCATCGCGTGGCTGAAGGAGAACGACCAGCTCGAGCGGCGCGAGCACTACCGGCACGCGGTCGGGACCTGCGAGCGCTGCCACTCGAGAATCGAGCCGCTGATCTCGCTCCAGTGGTGGTGCGAGATGAAGGAGCTCGCTCTGCCGGCGATCGACGCGTTGAAACAGCGGCAGGTCCGGTTCCACCCGGAGTCGCAGCACCGCTTCGCGATCGCCTCGCTCGAGGATGCGCCCGACTGGTGCGTCTCGCGCCAGCTCTGGTGGGGCCATCAGCTGCCGATCTGGTATTGCCCGGACGGGCACGTGACCGTCGAGTGGCCTGCTCCGACCGAATGTGCCGAGTGCGGCGTCGCCGAGCTAGAGCGCGATCCGGACGTCCTCGACACGTGGTTCTCGTCGGCTCTGTGGCCCTTCGCGACCCTCGGCTGGCCGGAGGAAACGGATGAGGTCTCGCGGTACTACCCGGGCAATGTGAACTCGACGGCCCGCGAGATCATTCGACTGTGGGAGAACCGAATGATCTTCTCGGGGCTCTTCTTGCTCGGCGAGGTGCCGTTCACCGACGTGATCGTCCACTCCACGGTGCTGGCGACCGACGGGAGGCGGATGTCGAAGAGCCTCGGCACCGGGATCGATCCGATGGAGCCGATCGCCGAGCACGGAGCCGACGCGACGCGGTACGGGTTGCTCAAGATCTCCTCGACGCAGGACGTGCGATTCTCGTACGGCGCGATCGAGGAAGGACGGAAGCTTGCGAACAAGCTCTGGAACGTCTCGCGTCTGATCCTCTCGAATGCCGAGCTCGTGACGCCCACCCTTCGCCCGCACGCTCTCGAGGAGCGATGGATTCTCGCCCGGATCGACGCGGTGCGGGCCGAGGTCGAGGAGGCGTGGTCGCGCTTCGACTTCGCGACCGCGACCAACGCCCTGTATCACCTCACCTTCGACGACTTCTGCGACTGGTACGCCGAAGCGATCAAGCCAAGGCTCTACGACGGCGAGAAGGACGCCGTCGGAACTGCCCTCGCCGCGCTCGAACGCCTTCTCTCGCTGCTGCATCCGATGCTGCCGCACGTGACCGAGGAGATCTGGTCGCAGCTTCCGAACCGCAAGGCCCACCTGATCGTGACGCCGTGGCCCGAGGCAGACGCGCGTCATCGGGACGTCGTCGGCGCACTCGAGCGGGTGCAGGCAGCAGCACAGACCTTCCGTCGCAGCGGTGTCCTGGTGGAGCTTGCGAGCGAGGACGAGCGGCGCATCTTCAAGGCCGTGGTGAGGCCTGAGCGACAGAAGGCGGCCGGCGACGTCGGAGCCGAGCGGGCAAGGCTCGAGAAGGAGATCGCCCGGTCCGAGGCGATGCTCGCAAACGAGCGGTTCGTCGCGAACGCCCCGGCGGCCGTCGTCGAGGCGGAGCGCGAGAAGCTCGGCCGGTACCACGTCGAGCTCGCCGCCCTCGGCACCTGACCGGTCACATGCCTTCAGCTACCGCCTGGCTCGCAGGACTGTCGCCGTGGCCGAAGGACGGCTTCGGTCTCGAGCGGATGCGCGCCTTGTTGAACGAGCTCGGCGATCCGCAGACGGCCTACCCCGCGATTCACGTCGTCGGTACGAACGGCAAGACCACCGCCACCCGAACGATCGAGGCAGCGCTGCTCCGAGAGGGGCTTCACGTCGGAGCGACGGTCTCGCCGCATGTCCGCGGGTGGTCGGAGCGCATCACGGTCGACGGTGCCGAGGTCGATCTGGAGGCGGCACTCGGCCGCATCCGGCGCGCGGCGGAGCAATGCGAGGCGACGCAGTTCGAGACGATCACAGCCGCTGCGCTCTCGGCGTTCGCCGAAGCGGCCGTCGAGGTCGCGGTGGTCGAGGCCGGTCTCGGCGGCAGACACGACGCCACCAACGTGCTCGACACCCGGGTGGTCCTGCTCACCAACGTGGGACTCGAGCACACCGACGTCCTCGGCGACACCGTCGAGGCGATCGCTGCCGAGAAGCTCGCCGTTGCGCGTGCCGGATCGATCGCAGTCTTGCCCGACCGTCGGTTCGAAAGCCTTCTGGCCGACGGCGTCGAGGGTCGAATCGGCGGGGCCCGCGAGGCGATCGAGGCCTTTCTCGGGCGTTCCGTCGACGAGCTTCCCGCAGTCGTCGTTCCGGGACGGCTCGAGCGCCGGCGTGGTGAGATCCGCGACGGAGCGCACAATCCCGACGGTGTGCGATGGCTCTGCGACCAGTTGCGGCCCGAGCAGTTCACGCTCTGTGTGTCGATCGTGGGTGACAAGGACATCGACGCGATGCTCGATTCGCTCGCCGAGTTGGGTGACACGCTCGTCGCCACGCGCTCGTCGAACGAACGGGCGCTCGACGCGACCGTCCTGGCCGAGCGCGCGAGACGGCACTTCGCCCACGTCGAGGCAGTCGCCGACCCCGGCGCGGCCCTCGCGCGCGCACATGCGCTGGGAGAGCCGGTGCTCGTGACCGGGTCGCTCTATCTTCTCGCCGATCTTGATGGTTAATCCCGAATTCACGCACCACCGGATGAGCGCCTGCGCACGTCGCATCGCGGCCGCCGGAACGTCCGAAAAGGCCACCAGCCTTTCCTCCCGTCCCGGCGACCGCGCTGCTCGGCTCAGACACTCCCCGGCGGCACGCCAATTCGAAACCAACCATCTGGCACGCGACGTATGAGTCGGATGAAGGAGCGGGTCACGGTCCTGAGCTTCGCGCTCGCGCTCCTCGCCGCCATCCTCGGGACGGCGTTTGCGCTCGGGTATATCCTCGGCAGGCTGCTTCTCTGATGACCGTCACGCCGCTTCTCGCCGACACCTTCTCCGACTCGGGCACCTGGGGTGCCGTTCGGAACCTGGCCCTGTTTCTGATGGTCGTCTTCTGGCTCGGGACGGCGTACTGGGTCTACAAGGACGCCCGCCGCCGGATCGACGATCCCTGGCTCGTGGCCATCGCAGCGCTGCTCGGCCTCTTTCCGCCGTTCCTGGGCCCGCTCGTCTACATGTTGTTCCGGCCACCCGAGTACCTCGAGGATGTCCGGGAGCGCGAGCTCGAGATCCGGGCGATGGAAGAGCGGCTGGCCGATGACCGGCATTGCCCGGTGTGCCGCGGAAGGGTCGACCCGTCGTTCATCGTCTGTCCGGTCTGCACGACGAAGCTTCGTCAGGCGTGCAGCTCGTGCGGCGCCCCGATGGAGGCCATCTGGCAGGCCTGCCCGTACTGCGCCACGCCGGCCTCGACCTCGGGCTTCGCGGTGGACGAGATCCGCCACCCGGTGCAGTCACGTTCGCGCAGCGACCGTCGCTGACCGCGACTACCCTCCGCGGCATGGCTATCGAAACCACACTTGTCCTCGTCAAGCCGGATGGGGTTCGCCGCGGTCTCGCCGGTGAGGTCGTCTCGCGCCTCGAGCGTCGCGGCTATGACCTTCGCGGCGCCCGGCTCCTGAAGCTCACGCGCGCACTCGCACAGCAGCATTACGCCGAGCACAAGGGCAAGCCGTTCTTCGGCGAGCTCGTCTCGTTCATCACCTCAGGGCCCGGTGCTCGCGCTTGCCGTCCGCGGCGAGGATGCGATCGCCGGGATCCGCACCATGATGGGCGCGACGCACCCCGCGAATGCCGCACCCGGCACGATCCGTGGTGACTTCGCGACGGAGCTCTCGGAGAACATCGTGCACGGCTCCGATTCGCGCGCCAGCGCGCGGCGCGAGCTGGCTCTGTTCTTCCCTGACGGCTTGATCTAGTCGCGGTCGGTTCCATGACCGAGATCTCCGACGACGCCAAGCGCAACCGCGACGACTGGACGATCGCGAACGCCGAGTACACGGATGCGCGTGCGAGCGCGGCGTGGATGGAGAAGGACATCACCTGGGGGATCTACAACGCGTCGGAGACCGAGCTGCAGACCCTCGGTGACGTCGACGGCCTCGACGTCGTCGAGCTCGGCTGCGGGACCGCGTACGTGTCCGCCTGGCTCGCGCGTCGCGGGGCGCGTCCCGTCGGGGTGGACGTCACGCCGGCGCAGCTCGCGACAGCACGTCGCTGCCAGGCCGAGCTCGGGATCGAGTTCCCGCTCGTCGAGGCGAGCGCCGAGGACGTCCCGCTGCCGGACGAGAGCTTCGATCTTGCGGTTTCCGAATACGGCGCGAGCATCTGGTGCGACCCCCACCTCTGGCTTCCCGAGGCCTTCCGCCTGCTTCGCCCGGGTGGGCGGTTGTGGTTCCTCCGAAACAGCACGCTCTCGATCCTCTGCGCGCCCGACGAGGGCCCTCCGGGCGAGACCTTGCTGCGGCCCCAGCGCGGGATGGGTCGCCTCGAATGGCCCGGCGAGATCGGGGTCGAGTGGCAGCTGCCGCACGGCGAGCTCTTCGCGCTCCTGAAGAGAACGGGATTCGAGGTCGTCGACCTGGTGGAGCTGTACGCCGCCGACGACGCCGTCGACCACGAGTACTACAAGGCGTTCTCGGTCGAGTGGTCGCGGAAGTGGCCCATCGAGGAGATCTGGGTCGCCGCGAAGCCGAGCTAGCCGGATGACGGCGGCGCGTGACGTCAAGACCGAGGCGCTGCTTCTCGCCTCGACGTCCCCGCAGCGGCGGACGATCCTCGAGGAGCTCCGGATTCCCTTCGAGGCTGTCGCTCCGACCTACGTCGAGCACGACCCTCCCGACGCCGATCCGGTCGCGCTCGTCCGCGATCACGCCCTTGGCAAGGCGAGGAGCGTTCATCGCGAGGGCCGGTGGACGCTCGGCGTCGACACGACGGTGTATCTCGACGGCCGCGTGTACGGCAAGGCGCTCGACGCCGAAAGCGCCCGCGACATGCTGCGCTCGCTCGCCGGGCGGACGCATACGGTCATCTCGGGCCTGTGCCTCCTCGGTCCGGGGGTCGAGCGGGTGGAGGATGCGCGAACCCAGGTGACGTTCCGCCCGGTCGACGAGAACGACCTCGAGGCCTGTATCGCGACAGGCGAGTGGGATGGGCGAGCCGGCGCGTACGCGATCCAGGGCGTGACCGGGAGCATCGTCGAGCGCATCGACGGTGACTACCTGAACGTCGTCGGTCTCCCTGCCGACCTCCTCCTCGCCCTCCTCCCCGAGACCGCACCGCAGCTGCTGCCGCTCGACCCCTTGTGACACGCTGTCACTCAGCGCACCTCGCCCCGGGGTCCAGGGGCGCCTGAGCAGGCGTTTCGTCAGCCTCCCGGTACACTCGCTGTCCCCATGGGCATGTTCCGCTCGATGACAGGGTTCGGCGGCCGCGACATGGCCGTCGACCTCGGTACCGCCAACACACTCGTGTACGTCCGTGGACGCGGCATCGTTCTCTCCGAGCCCTCGGTGGTCGCGATCGACCAGCGCACGGGTGACGTGCACGCGGTTGGAGTCGAGGCGAAGAGGATGCTCGGACGCACCCCGGGGTCGATCTCCGCCATCCGCCCGCTCAAGGACGGCGTCATCGCCGACTTCGACGTCACCGAGCAGATGCTCCGGCATTTCATCCAGAAGGTGCATCAACATCGCTTTGCGCACCCGCGGGTCGTCGTCTGTGTCCCGTCCGGCGTGACCGGCGTCGAGAAGCGCGCAGTCGAGGAGGCGACCCTCTCCGCGGGCGCCCGCCAGGCATACCTGATCGAGGAGCCGATGGCGGCAGCGATCGGTGCTGGGCTACCGGTTGCCGAGCCCACCGGGAACATGATCGTCGACATCGGTGGCGGCACGACCGAGGTCGCGGTCATCTCCCTGGGCGGCATCGTCGTCTCGCAGTCGTTGCGCGTCGGTGGCGATGAGATGGACGAGGCGATCGTCAATCACATCAAGAAGGAGTACAAGCTCCTCGTCGGGCAGCAGACGGCAGAGGAGATCAAGCTCGAGATCGGCTCGGCGCACCGCCTGAAAGAGGAGGTGCAGGCCGAGGTTCGTGGGCGCGACATGCTCACAGGTCTGCCGAAGACGGTGATCATCTCCTCCGACGAGATCCGACGTGCGCTCGACGAGCCCGTCTCGCAGATCATCGACGCGATCAAGTCGACCCTCGACAAGACGCCACCCGAGCTCGCCGCCGACATCATGGACCGCGGCATCGTGCTTGCCGGTGGAGGAGCCCTGCTTCAGGGTCTCGACGAGCGCCTGCGGCACGAGACCTACATGCCGGTCCATCTGGCCGAGAGCCCGCTCACGTGCGTCGCGGTCGGATCGGGGCGAAGTCTCGAGGAGTTCGAGGCGATTCACCGCTCGAACCGCTCGCGCGCTCGTCGCAACGGCCGTCGGTAGGCCACCGCCACCCGGGCCGGGTACAATGGCCGTCCCGTGCCGCGGAATCGCACCGTACGTTCGGCGGTGCTGGGCGTGAACATCCGGCGCCCGGCAGCTGGCAAGACTCCCTCCCGAACCACCGCCGCCCTCAAGCGTCGGCTCGTCGTGGGGTGTCTCGCGCCTGCTCTCGCTGATCCTCGTCACGCTCTCGTTCGGTCGCGACGACGGCCCGTTGTCCGGTGCCCAGAACACGGGCGCGTCCGTGCTTCGCCCCTTCCAGGTGGCCACCGACCGCGTCGCCGAGCCGTTTCGAGACGCCTGGTCGTGGTTCGACGAGCTCTTCAACGCCCGCTCCGACGCGGATCGCCTCGCCAAGGAGAACGACCAGCTGCGTCAGGAGCTCGCTCGCAGCAAGCTCGCTGTTCGTGAGAACACGAGGCTGCGTGCGCTGCTTCGCTATCGCTCGGGGCCTGCCTTCCCGAGCGGATACGCCGGCCGCGCAGCGGCTGTCATCGCCCGTCCCACCGGCCCGTACGCCCAGTCGATCGTGGTTGCGGTCGGGCGCAAGGACGGGGTCGAGGTGGGCGATCCGGTCGTGACCCAGGATGGGCTCGTGGGGCGGGTGATCCGCGTTGCGGACCGCTCCTCCCGGGTCGTCCTGCTCACCGACGAGCAGAGCGCGGTCTCGGCGCTCGACGCAGCCACCGAGGGACAGGGGATCGTTCGTCGCGGCCAGGGGCCACGCTCGGCGTTGCGCCTCGATCGCGTCCCGAAGGAGCAGGTCGTGACCGCGGGCGACACGATCGTGACCGCCGGTTGGCGAACCGCACGGCTCTCGTCGCTCTATCCGCGGGGGATCCCGATCGGCACGGTCACGAGCGTCGGGCAAACGGACACCTATCCGTTCAAGCAGGTTCAGGTGGAGCCGTTCGTGGACTTCGCCTCGGTCGACGCGGTGCTTGTCCTCGTGCCGGAAGAGCGGGAAGGTGAGCAGCCATGATGCTCGCGCTCCGCGCCGCGCCGCTGGTCATCGTCGCGGCACTCGTGCAGGTGACCGTGATCGGCGGAGGCAGGATCCTCGGCGCCGAGCTGGACCTCCTCCTCGTCACGGTCGTGGCGATCGCGCTGTTGCGCGGTTCGGTCGCGGGCGCAGTTGCAGGATTCCTCGGCGGGGTGCTCGTCGACGTGATGACCCTCTCCACGCTCGGCGTGACCTCGCTTCTGCTCACCCTTGCCGGGTACTGGGCGGGACGCTACGGCGAGACCACCGGTCGTGGGCGCGCGTACGCCGCGCCGGTCGCGGCCTTCGCAGCCACCCTGTTCGTGGGCCTCAGCGGTGCAGCTCTTCACTTTCTGCTCGGTGATGCCGTCCCGGTCGCGGCTGTTCTCAGCCCGCTTCTGCCGACTGCGATTCTCGCGGCGATCGTCGTGTTCCCGGTACGGCGCGTCTGTCGCGCTCTTCTCGGTGAGACGCTGTGGCTCGAGCGCGCTCGCGAGGTTGAGATCGTATGAGCTCGGTGCCGCCGTACGGGGAGGCGCGCTCGTCGTCGCGCCGGTTCCTCCCGCCCGATCCAGCGGTTGAGGCGCCCCACCGGCTCACACCGGGACTGGCTCTCCGCGTGGGCGTGCTCGGGACGGTGGCGGTGCTCATCTTCGCTGTGCTGATCCTGCGTCTCCTGGCCCTGCAGGTGATCGCCGGGGAGCGTCATCTCGCAGACGCTCAGGACAACCAGCTCCGCACCATCAAGATCGAGGCGCCGCGCGGGACGATCGTCGATCGCAACGGGAAGGTGATCGTCGACAACGTTGCCGGATCGGCGGTCAAGCTCTGGGTGGGCGACCTTCCCAAGCAGAAGCGATTTGCAATCGTCACGAGGCTCGCATCCGTGCTCGAGGTTCCCGCGGGCGCGCTTGCGAAGCAGGTCGACGAGCGCAGCGCCAGTCCACTCGACCCGATCACCGTCAAGACCGGCGTCCGGGAGGAACAGGTGCGGTACCTCCTGGAGCACGAATCGGAGTTCCCGGGAGTGAAGGTGCAGCAGACCTTCCTCCGCAACTACCCGCTCGGGTCGCGGGCCGCGCAGATCCTCGGGTATGTCGGCGAGATCTCGCCGTTCGAGCTCAAGCGACTCACGCGTGAGGGCTATAGCTCCGGTGACAAGCTCGGCAAGTCCGGCATCGAGGGCTCCTTCGACGAGTATCTACGCGGCGACGACGGCGCGGCGCAGATCACCGTCAACTCGCTCGGCCAGCCCATGAGCGATCTGCAGCCGAAGCGGGAGCCGACCGCGGGCAGGCAGGTTCGGTTGACGATCGACACGAAGCTGCAGCAGGCCGCCGAAGAGGCGCTGCGCTTCGGAATCGCGACCGCAAAGGCGAACCAGTCGTACTACGCCGACGGCGGTGCGATCGTGGCCCTTGACCCGCGAGATGGGGCGGTGCTCGCGACGGCCTCCTATCCCACCTACAAGCCGTCGATCTACGTCGGGCGCGTCGATCCCAAGAAGCTCGCGCCGCTCATCGACACGGCGACCGCGACGTCCAAGAACTTCCCGGGGCTGAACCGCGTCACTCAGGCCCAGTACCCGCCCGGCTCGATCTGGAAGCCGGTCACCGCCCTCGCGGCGATGCAGGAGCACAGGCTGAACCCGTACGAGTCGATCCCCTGCACACCGTCGGCGACCTACGGGCTCGACAAGTTCAAGTTCCGCAACTGGGACCCGTACATCTCGAAGCCGATCAGCCTCAGCGAGGCTCTCGCGCGCTCGTGCGACACGTACTTCTACGAGGTCGGCTACCGGTTCTACCTCGGCGGCAACGATGGCCGCTCGCGGTTGCAGCAGTGGGCGACCAGGTTCGGATTCGGCCTGCCCACGGGGCTTGGCCTCGGGTCGGAGCTTTCGGGGATCGTGCCGACCCCTGCGTGGCGCAAGAAGACGTTCACGAGCGACTGGGACCGCGCCTGGAACCCGGGCGACTCGATCCAGCTCGCGATCGGCCAGAAGGAGGTGCGGGTCACCCCGCTCCAGATGGCGCGCTTCTACGCGATGATCGCGAACGGGGGCAAGCTCGTCACCCCCTACATCGTCCAGTCGGTCGAGACACCAGGGGCCAATGGCCAACCGGCGGTTGTTCAGCTGCCGTTCCCGCCGAAGACGCCGGTGTCTGCGGGCGTCGACCCTGCGGCGCTCGATGTCGTGCGTCAGGGGCTCTATTCGGCGACCCATTCGTCGTTCGGAACCTCGTCGGGGTGTTCTCGGCCTATCCGATCGGGATCGCGGGAAAGACCGGAACCGCTGAAGAGGTGGTGCGGATCCCCGGCTATCCGGCCGGGCACACCGAGGATCAGTCGTGGTGGTGCGGCTTCGGCCCGTACGACAGCGAGGCAAGGATCGTGGTGTGCGCCGTGATCGAGAACGGAGGGCACGGCTCGACCGCAGCCGCACCGGCGGCACTGAAGGTGTTCGAGAAGTTCTTCGGCGTGAAGGCTGGCGCCCAGGTGCTCGTGGGGACGGATTGATGATCGCCGAAGCCGGCTCGTCGGCGTTGACTCGGCGTCGAACGGGGACGCTGGATCTCGTTGGTCTTGCGCGTCAGCTCGACTGGGTGCTGCTGCTCGCGGTCGGCGCGCTCGTTGCGTACGGGCTCTGGGCGATCGGGGGCATCACCCGGTTCGATACACCCGGTGACCCGCAGGCCTTCGTCGTCCGTCAGGCGATCGCCGCGGCGATCGGCGGGGCTGGGCTCGTCATCGCGCTGCTGCTTCCCACCGCCATCTACCGCCGCTACTGGACGGTCATCTACCTGAGCGCGATCAGCCTGATGCTCTTCACCTACGTCTTCGCCTCCACGATTCGGGGCTCGAAGCGCTGGATCGAGATCGGGCCGTTCCAGTTCCAGCCTTCCGAGTTCGGGAAGGTCGCGTTCGTCCTCGCGATCGCAGGCTTCCTCGTCGATCGGCATCGTCGCATCGACGAGTTCCGGACGATCCTCACCGCGATCGCGCTCGGCGTCGTTCCCATGCTCCTCGTCTTCGTCCAGCCCGATCTCGGAACCGCGCTCGTCTACGCCGCGGCGCTCGGTGCGGTGCTGTTTCTCGTCGGCATTCGCTGGCTGCACGTCGCCGTGCTCTCGGCTGCCGCGATCTCGCTCGCGCTCGGGGTGCTCTGGGCCCTCCCCGCGGTTGGCGCACCAGTCCTCAAGCCGTATCAGGTAGAGCGTCTCACCGGGTTCTTCCATCCCGGCTCCGACCCCAGGGATACGACCTACAACGTCGCGCAATCGATCACCGCCATCGGCGCAGGCGGTCTTGACGGCCGAGGCGTGCGCGATGCAAGCCAGACCAGGTTCGACTACCTGCCGGAGCACGCGACGGACTTCGTGTTCTCGGCGTTCGCCGAGCAGCGAGGCTTCTTCGGCGCCACGATCCTGCTGCTCCTCTACCTCCTCGTCGTCTGGCGCGGGTTGCGCGTCGTCACGGTCGCCGGCGATCTCTACGGCGCGATCGTCGCCGGGGGGATCACGTTCGCATTCCTGTTCCAGGTGTTCGTGAACGTTGGGATGACGATGGGCGTCGCGCCGGTCACGGGCATCCCGTTGCCGTTCATCACGGTTGGTGGCTCGTCGATGATCTCGAATCTCGTGGCCGTGGGCATTCTCCAGTCGATCCACGCCAGAGGTCTCGGAACGTCAGGATCTGGACGCGTGGGCTTTGGAGGGGCACGGCGCTGATGCCGTTCGGCCTCGGTCTCCGGGACATCGTCGGGCTCGTTCGCGAAGCACCCGTTCCCGCGCGAGCGATTGTGGTGAGCGGGCCGCGGAGTGACGAGCTCGCAGCCGAAATCACGCGCGACGGCGATCGCTCCCTCGTCCGCGTTGGTGGAGACGCGGCGGAGGCCTCGGCGTTCGTCCTCGTGGGCCTATTGACAGAGGCCGGCGAGGCACAACTTCGTCGAGCCACGAGGGCACGCGTTCCCGTGCTCGCGCTCCTGCTCGGCGATGCCGAGGAGACGTACCCCTACGTGCTACCCGAAGACGTGGTTGTCGTCGCCGATCCCGACGGGCCGCTCCCGGTCGGCGATGTCGTCGAGAGGCTCGCCGCCGTGTTGGGGCCTGATGGGATTGCGCTCGCAGCCCGGCTGCCGGTATTGCGCGACGCGGTCAGCCGGCGCAGGACCTTCGAAGCCGTCCTTGGTGCCGCGTCGCTGACCGCGCTCTCACGTGACGCGGGTCGCCCGCTTCTGCCGGTGCTTGCGCTGACCCAGGCGCGCACGCTACGTCGGCTCTCGTTTGCCCGGGGCGAGCCCGCCCCGACAGCGCCCGCTGCGATTGCAACAACGGTTGCACCGGAGCTCGTCGCCTCGCTAGCCGTTGGTCTCGCCTGCCGGACGCTTGTCCGTCACCTTCCACTGCGAGGCCGCCTGGCGGAAGGGCTCGTCGCCGGTGCCGGCACCCTCGCACTGGCTTCCGCCGCTCGGCACCTCCGCGTCACCGGATAGACGCTCAGAGGCCGACAGGGAGTGTCCGTCCGGTCCAGGACCTAGGATCGCTCGCGTCCACGGAGCGAACCCCAGGAGGTCACGAGGTGGCGGAGATGGAGCTCGCAGACGAGTTGCTGCACATCGAAGAGGCGGACGCATGGTTCGAGTATCTGGAGGCGACTCGGGGTCAAAACGAACGGCGCTATTCCGAGCTCGAGCCGTGGGCGTGGGCCCGTCTCGGGCAGCGGCTTCGCGCCGTCCGCGCACGTCGCGCGAGATTGCGGCCTGCCGCCGCGTAGCTCACCGGAGAACCGGTCCGTGCCGCCGGGCGGGGCACTGATAGCCTTCGGGGCAAGGCCTATGGCCACAGAGTTCGACATCCGCTGCACGAATTGGGTTGCGACCGCGAGAGCGGTCGCCCTTTCGTGCGCGCTATCACGAGAGGAAAGCATTCTTGCCCTGGTTCCGAAGGAAGAAAACGTCCCTGGACGACGCGGCCACTCCGGCCGTACAGGAGATCACGCCGCCGGCTAGTCCGCCGGTAACAGAGCCACCAACTGCCGAGTCGCCCACTGAGGGCGCCGAGGCGCTAGCACGGAAGCGGCGCCGCGGAAGTCGCGGCGGCCGTGGCCGGAAGAAGCCTGCAGCCGCTGGCGGTGCCGGCACCGATGCCGACGAGAAGGCGGAGACCACAGCAGCTCCGAGGCAGCAGAACGCCCGCGGCGGGCGGAGCGAGGAGTCTCGAGCTCGCGCCGACGGACGGAAGAAGCCGAGCCAGCAGGCGAGCCGGCGCCGTCAGCCGCCTCGCCGCGCGCCACTTCCTGCGGCCAAGCGCGAGCTGCTGATCTCGGTCGATGTCGGCGAGCAGCGCGTTGCGATTCTCGAAGACGACCGCGTTGCCGAGGTCTACCTCGAGCGGCCGGAGCGCCGGTCGATCGCGGGCAACATCTATCTCGGCGTGGTCGACAACGTCCTGCCCGGGATGGAAGCAGCCTTCGTCGAGATCGGGCTCGAGAAGAACGGGTTCCTCTACGTCGACGAGATCGTCGTCCCCGAGCTCGAGGGCAAGCGTCACGGCAAGAAGATCCAGGATCTGATCTCGCGCGGCGAGAAGCTGCTCGTGCAGGCGGTCAAGGACCCGATGAAGACCAAGGGCGCCCGCCTCACCACCGAGATCTCGCTTCCCGGCCGTTTCCTCGTCTTCGTTCCGAACGGGGAAGGGCTCGGCGTCTCGCGCCGGCTCGACGACGGCGAGCGCGTTCGGCTCAAGGACATTCTCAAGTCGATCGCGCCCGAAGAGGGCGGGGTCATCGTTCGGACCGCCGCCGAAGGGGCTTCCGCGGAGGACGTCGAACGCGACCTCGTCTTCCTGCAGCGCTTGTGGAAGACGATCCAGGCGCGGGCGAAGGGCGCAACCGCTCCCGAGCTCCTCTACCAGGAGGCCGAGCTTCCGCTGCGCATCGTCCGTGATCTGTTCACCGGTGACTTCGTCTCGGCATATGTCGACAACGATCGCGCCTACAAGCGAATCGTCGGCTACCTCAAGAAGACGTCGCCCCACATGCTCGAGCGGGTCCACCGCGACAAGGAGCGCGAAGGGCTCTTCGAGCGCTTCGGGGTCGAGAAGGAGATCGCGTCGACGCTCGAACGTCGCGTCGACCTTCCCTCGGGCGGGTACCTGATCTTCGACTACGCCGAGGCGTTCACGGTCATCGATGTCAACACCGGGCGGTTCGTGGGCTCGCGCTCGAAGACCTCGACGCAGCGTCTCGAGGACACGATCGTCAAGAACAACCTCGAGGCGGTGAAGGAAGTCGTTCGCCAGCTGCGGCTTCGCGACATCGGCGGGATCATCGTCATCGACTTCATCGACATGGCGAACCCGAAGAATCGCCAGGCCGTCGAGGAGGCCTTGCGCAACGAGCTCGAGCGCGACCGAACGAAGACCTACGTCGTCGAGATCTCACCGCTCGGGCTGGTCGAGATGACGCGCCAGAACGTCACCGACGGGCCGCGTGAGGTGATGACGCGGAAATGCCCGACGTGCGCAGGAGACGGCATCGTCGTCTCCGATGCGACGACGGCGATGATCGTCGAGCGCAAGCTTCGCGCGCTCGCCACCGCCGGCTCCGGGTCCCGCGTCCAGGCGTACAAGGTCGCGGTGAATCCGCGCACGCTCTCGCTTCTCGTCGGTTCGGGCGGCGATCGCCTGGCGGAGCTCGAGGAGGCGACTCGGCGCCGGTTCTTCCTCGTTTCGGCCGAGGGCCACACGCACGGCGACTATTGCGAGGTGCTCGCCGAGGGCAAGCTCGAAGACCTTCGGCCGGACAGCCCGGTGTCAGAAGGTGGAGAGCTCGAGCTCAAGCTGGGCGAGATCGGGCTCCACGATGCGACCACCGCGTCGGCGAAGTACGAAGGGATCGATGTGATCGTTGCCGACGCGGCCAAGCTCGTTGGCAAGAAGGCGAACGTTCGGATCGGTCGCGCACTCGAAGGGCAGGCGTTCGCGTCGCTTGTCGCCACAGGCGAAAAGCCGGCGGCGATCACGTTCGAGAGCGAGGCCGAGAAGCCGACCAGGGCTCCGGCGCGCAGAAAGAGCACGAGCGAGCCGTCGACCGAGATCGAGGACGATGCGATCATCGAGCTGGTCGAGAGCGACGTCGACGATCTGGTCGTCCTGGAGGAGACTGTCGGAGAGGAGCTCGTCGCGGTTGAGATCGCGGACGACGAGGAGCTCGACGAGGGTGACGCGCACGAGGGTGACGAGGCCTCGGCTGACGGTGACGAAGCTCTGGATGGAGCGGCCGTCGTGAAGAAGCGCACGCGTCGCGGCTCGCGTGGAGGGCGCCGGCGCAAGAAGCGTCCGGTTGGCGCGGACGGCGTGGGCGAGAACGGTGCCGCGGCCGACGCTGACGAGGATGAAGACATCGACGATGACCGTGCCGACGCCGATGCTGTCGTCGACGGCGCACCGGTGGTCACCGACGTCGCGCCCGACGAGGCAGGTGGCGCTGAGACTCCGACGCCACGCCCCAGGCCCGCCCGGCGACGCGCACCTCGGATCCACGTCCCCGAAGGCGATCGGCCCGCCGGTGAACGGGTTCCCGCAGCTGCAGCCGTTGCGTCTTCCGCACCTCCGGTCGAGGAGGTCCCCGACGTGGTCGCCGAAACGCCGGCCGAGCCAGAGGTCGCCGGAGGCGCTGTGGCAGCGGACGCCGTCCCGGAGGACGGGAACGGCGTTGCGCCGGTGAAGAGGAAGACCCGACGAGGATCGCGCGGTGGCCGGAATCGTCGCAAGCGCCCGGTCGGCCAGGTTGACGGCGAGGCAGTCGAGTCGGTCGGCGTGGAAGAGCCCTCGTCGTCGGAGATCGCAGCCGGTGACCATGCCGAGCAGGATTCGCCGGCGCCTGTGACCCTGATCCGCCCGCCCGGAAGACCTCGCGAGCGAGCTCAGAGCCCGGCGGCTGTCGTCACCTCGAGCCCTGCCGACACCCTTCCGGTTGAACCAGGCGTCGAGCAAGGCTCCGTCGACGACGCGCCCGAGCAACCCGAATCTCCCAAGCGATCACCCAGGTCGTCACCGAAGGCATCGCCCGAGGCGCGGGAGCCTGCCGGCTCCTCTGAGCCCGGCGACGAGGCCGGCTACGTGCCGATGTCGGAGTGGATCGAGGACTTCGATGCCCGCGGCCGCTGACGACTTCAACCTGACATGTTCGCTACAATCCGGCGGCTCGCGGGCGTCTGACCCGCGTTTTCCTCGTCAGAAGGCCTGAACATGAGCTACGCGATCATCTCCGTCGGCGGCAAGCAGTACCGCGTCCGTGAGGGCGAGCGTCTGCTTGTCGACAGAGTGGTCGGGATCGAGGACGGCGCCACGTTCACACCGTCCGTCCTGCTGGTCGGCGGCGACGGCGCAACCGCGATCGCGCCCGCTGACATCGTCGTCACGGCGAAGGTGCTCACACAGGCGAAAGGCCCGAAGATCCGCATCGGCAAGTACAAGAAGCGGACCGGCTACAAGCGCCATACGGGCTTCCGCGCCTCTCTCACGCAGATCGAGATCGAGTCGATCGGCGCCGGTAAGAAGCGCGCGGCAGCGAAAGCCGTCCCGGCGGTGGAGAAGGCCGAGCCGGTCGCGAAGGCTGAGCCCGTCGCGAAGGCAAAGCCTGTCGCCAAGGTCGAGGCTCCACAGGCCGAGTCACCCGCGTCGGCCCCGTCGGCGCTTCCAGAGGGTTACTCCGAGCTCACAATCGCGGCACTCAAGACCGCACTCGCCGGTTGGGATCGCGCGGCCATCGAGGCTGCGCTCGCCTACGAGTCCGCGCACGGAAATCGTAAGGGTGCGATCGCTGCTCTCGAGGCGGCGCTTGCGGAGGAGGCGAGCTAGATGGCACACAAGAAGGGTCTCGGGTCTTCCAGGAACGGCCGCGATTCGGAGAGCAAGCGCCTCGGCGTCAAGCTCTTCGCGGGTCAGCAGGTCAAGGCCGGCATGATCATCGTGCGGCAGCGCGGGACGCGGTTTCGTCCAGGCCCCGGCGTCGGGATCGGTCGCGACGACACGTTGTTCGCGCTTCGTCCCGGCGTGCTCGAGTTCCGGTGGAGCGGCGAGAAGCGCTTCGTCTCGGTCGCCGAGCCGGCCGAGTAGCGACGGGCCGCGGATGGCGGCGATCGAGATCGTCGGCCGCTTGCTCTGGCCAAACTCCAGATGTTTCATGATCGCGCCAGCATCACGGTGCGCGCCGGTCGCGGTGGCGACGGCGGGTTGAGCTTCCGGCGGGAGAAGTTCGTCCCCAAGGGCGGCCCCGACGGCGGCGACGGTGGTCGAGGCGGCGATGTCGTGCTCGTTGCGAACCCCGACCTGCGCGACCTTTCCGTGCTGCGCGGTCGAACGTCGTTCAAGGCCGAGCCCGGCGGTAATGGACGTGGGACCCGAAAGCATGGGGCCGACGGCACCTCGATCGTCCTCGAGCTACCGGTCGGCACCCAGCTTCTCGACGAGGCCGGCGAGCTCGTTGCCGATCTCGATCATCCGGGCGCGAGGTTCGTTGCCGCCCGCGGTGGGATCGGAGGCCGGGGAAACGCGCAGTTCGCGACGCCGACCCGGCAGGCGCCGAGGTTTGCCGAGACAGGGCTGCCCGGCACGGACGGGGCACTCGAGCTCCGGCTGAAGCTCATCGCCGACGCTGCGCTGGCCGGGTTCCCGAACGCGGGCAAGTCGTCGCTGCTACGACGCATCTCGAACGCGACCCCGAAGGTCGCCGACTATCCGTTCACGACGTTGCAGCCGGTGCTCGGGACGGTTGAGTCGCCTTCGGGTGCGCAGCTCACGGTCGCCGACGTTCCCGGTCTGATCGAGGGAGCGAGCGAGGGGATCGGGCTCGGTCACGATTTCCTCGCGCACCTCGAGCGCGCGCGGCTCCTTGTGCACGTCATCGACGGCTCGGAGGGCGACGCTGATGAGCGATTCCAGCTCATCGACAAGGAGCTCTCGCTCTACGGGGCAGGGCTCGACGAGCGGCCGCAGATCGTGGTGCTCAACAAGTCGGACCTGTCGCCGAAAGAGGCGCCGTTCGGGGTCGAGGACGGGCGCATCGTCGCCGTGCACCGCGTCTCCTGTGCGACCGGCGCGGGAATCGAGGAGCTCAAGCTGGCGCTCTTCCGGCTCTGTCCCTCGACAACCGAGCCGGTTGTCGAGGAGGTCCCCGAGCTACCCGAGTTCCTCGAGTATCACCCGACCGCGCCTCGACGGCGGGCGTTCCGCGTTCTTCGCACCGACCAGGGCTACAGGGTCGTCGGCAGTGCCCCTGAGGGAGACGAGCTCGACGAAGCGCTCCGTGCTGCCGGCGTTCGCAAGGGCGCAACCGTGGAGATCGGAGACGAGGAGTTCGAATGGCAGCCGTGACGATGGGGTTTTCCAGCACGTGTGGTTGGGGTATGGCTTCAGCCGTCCCCCATGAGTGTGCGCAGTCATGACAGTCGGCATTCTCGGCGGTGCGTTCGACCCGCCGCACCTCGGCCATCGCGCCGTCGCCGAAGGCGGAATCGCGCATTTCGGTCTCGACGCGACTCCTTGTCCGCGTTGTCGCAGACCCCGGCCACAAGGAGGTCAAGACACCCGCCGATGTCCGGCTCGTGCTCGCTGAGCTCGCGTTCGACGATCTTCCGGAGGTCGAGGTCTCCCTCGATCCGTACGCGCGAACGGTCGACTCGCTCGAGGCACTCGCCCTCGACGATCCGGTCTTTCTCATCGGAGCGGATGAGTTCGTCTCGTTCCTCTCGTGGAAGGATCCGGAGCGGGTCCTCTCGCTCGCCCGCCTCGGGGTTGCGACGCGGCCCGGGGTGGAGGAGGACAAGATCGCCGAGGTGCTTGCGTCTCTTCCGCAGTCTGACCGGGTCACGGTCTACCCGATCCCTCCGCACGCGATCTCCTCCAGCGAGATACGTACCCGCGCGACCGCGGGAGAGGATGTCACGGAGATGGTCGGCCCTCTCGTCGCGGCCGAGATCGCGCGGCTAGGGCTCTATCGTCGTCCCGGGTATGCTGGGGCGCAGATTGAGCCAGACGGACGCCCAACTCTGACATCGCTCGAGCAGGCTCGGAGGGTTGCGGCCCTCTGCGAGGAGAAGCTGGCGACCGATGTCGCGCTTCTCGACATGCGCAGCGTCTGTGACTACACCGACTACTTCGTCATCGCCACGGGGCAAAACGAGCGACAGACGAAGGCGATTGCCGACGAGGTACACGGCGTCCTCAAGAAGGAGAGCGGGATCACCCCCCGCTCGACGACAGGGCTCCCCGAGGCAACCTGGATCGTCGGGGACTACCTCGACGTCGTCCTTCACGTGTTCACCCCCGAGACGCGTGCGTTCTATCGTCTCGAGGACCTCTGGAACGACGTGCCGAAACTCGAGGCCAGCGGGTAGAGGCGTTTACTCTTCTGGCGACGAGCTCATCCGACCCGTTCTCTAGACTGAGAACATGTCAATCGAGTTGTCGACGGATCAGAAGGGCGCGATCGCCGAGTCGGCAATTGCCCACGCTGCGATCAAGCTCGGCGTGAGCGTCTCAAAGCCGCTGAGCGATGGTGAACGGTACGACCTGATCTTCGACCTGCACCACAGTCTCGTGCGGGTGCAGTGCAAATGGGCAACTCTCGTCGGCGATGTGATTGCAGCCCGTTGTTACTCCTGCCGGCGAACGCGCGACGGACAGCTCACGCGAGGCTACTCGGCGGAAGAGATCGATGCTGTCGCCGCTCTACTGCAGCGAGCTCGATCGGTGCTTCTTCTTTCCCGTCGGCTGGCTCAGGGGACGAGCGACCATTCAACTTCGACTCGGTCCGACGCCGCAACAACCAGCAAACGGGCATCAACTGGGCCGAGGACTTCGCCTTCGAGAGGCTACAATCCGGCCTCTCGGGGCCGTAGCTCAGCTGGGAGAGCGCCAGCAGTGGCACTGGCGGAGGTCAGGGGTTCGATCCCCCTCGGCTCCACTACGAGTGGCAGATACGAACCCCGTCTTTGGTTAGGGGTCGCGGGTTCTCGCCGTTTGTTGGCTGTCTGGGGTGGTGTCGCAGCGGTTCGCGCGCTCCCGGCGGTTTGGGCCGTGGGGTCGCGGCCCGCCGACTCGTTCGAAGAATCCGCCCGATGAGGATACACGGCCGCGACCTAGCGTTGAACGCGTGCGGAGCCGCCTGCCATGAGGCGCTCGACCTCGGCGAGAGTCGCCATCGAGACGTCACCTGGCGTCGTCATCGCGAGCGCGCCGTGCGCGACGCCGTACGCGAGCGCGGTGTCGAGATCGCGGCCTGCGAGGAGCCCGTAGATGAGGCCGGAGGCGAATGAATCACCGCCGCCGACTCGGTCGAAGATCTCCAGCCGCTGCATCTGCGGGCCGACGTGGAAGCCCGCGCGGTCGTGGCAGACAGCGCCCCAGTCGTTGATCGTCGCCGTGTGCGCCTGGCGGAGCGTGATCGCGACGAGTGCAAGGTGTGGGTGGTCGGCGACAACTTTCTGTAGCAGCCGCTCGTACGCCTGAACGTCGAGGGCGAGCAGATCCTCGTCCATTCCCTCCAGCTCGTAGCCGAGCGCGGCTGAGAGATCCTCCTCGTTGCCGAGCAGCACGTCGACGGCAGCCACGAGCTGTGCGTTCACGGCTGCTGCGCGCTCGGTGCCGCCCGACGCTGCCCACAGCGAGGGTCGGTAGTTGAGGTCGAACGACACGATCGTCCCGTGCCGCCGCGCAGCTTCCATTCCCTCGAGTGCCAGTGCGGCCGTGTCCTCGGAGAGTGCGCCGAAGACCCCGCCGCAGTGGAACCAGCGCGCGCCTTCCGTTCCGAAGATGCGCTCCCAGTCGACGTCGCCGGGACAGAGCTTCGACGCGGCCGAGTTCGCGCGATCGGAGCACCCGAGGGCCGGGCGAACGCCGAACCCGCGCTCCGTGAAGTTCAACCCGTTCCGCACCTCGCGCCCGATGCCGTCGTACGGGATCCAGCCGAGGTGCGCCGCCTCGACCCCGCCCTGGAGCATCAGATCCTCGATCAGCCGGCCGACAGGGTTGTCGGCGAGCGCGGTCACGATGGCGGCGCGCTGGCCGAAGCAGCGCCTCAGCGCCCGCGCGACGTTGTACTCGCCGCCGCCCTCGCACACGTCGAAGGTGCGGGTCGTCGCGATCCGGCGATCACCTGGGTCGAGCCGCAGCATCACCTCGCCGAGCGCGACGAGATCCCAGCGGCAGTCGTCTTTCGCGCGCAGCTTCATCGGCCGAGCTCCACCGCCTCCCGCGCGAGCCGCTCGACCTCGTCGAAGCGGCGCTCGGCCAGCAGCCGACCCTCGACGAGCCAGCTCCCGCCGCACGCTATGACCGCCGGCAGTGCGAGATAGGCCTGGAGCGACGCGGCGTCGACACCCCCGGTCGGCATGAACCGTAGGTCCGGGTAGACCGCGCTCATAGCCTTGACGAAGCCCGGACCTCCGAGCGCTCCGGCGGGGAAGAGCTTGACCACGGTACACCCCAGGGAGCGGGCGTGGTCGATCTCAGTGGCAGTCGCGGCACCCGGAACAAACGGCAGCTCGAGCTCCGCGCACGCGCGGACGACATCGTCGTTCGTCCCCGGAGCGACGGCAAATGCGGCTCCCACCTCGTGCGCCAGACGCGCCTGCTGCTCCGAGAGCACCGTGCCGGCGCCGACCACGAACCCCTCGATCTGCGCCGCTCGCGAAATCGCCTCGGCTGCGGCCTCGGTGCGGAAGGTGATCTCCGCGCACGATAGGCCCCCGCGAGCGAGCGCTCTGCACGCCGCCTCGGCCGTCTCGCCGTCCGGGGCGGTCAGCACGGCGATCACACGGTCACGCTGGAACACCTGCTGTAGATCGACGGGAAAGCTCATCGTGCCAGCCAGCCTCCGTCGACCGGGATGATCGTCCCGCACACGTAGTCGGCTGCGGCCGACGCGAGAAACACGGTGACGCCGGCGAGATCCTCCGGCGTCCCCCATCGTCCGGCGGGGATCCGCTCCAGCAGCGACAGGTAGCGGTCGGAATCGTTGCGGAGCGCTTGGGTGTTGTCGGTCTCGATGTAGCCCGGCGCGATGCCGTTGACGTTGACCCCGAGCCCGGCCCACTCGTTCGAGAAGGCACGTACGAGACCCGCGATCCCCGATTTCGCAGCCGTGTAGCTCGGCACCCGGATTCCACCCTGGAAGCTGAGGAGCGACGCGGTGAAGATCACCTTCCCGGATCCTCGCTCGACCATTCCCTTCCCGAGTTCCCGCGTGAGCACGAACGGGGCGGTCAGATCGACCTCGAGCACTCTGTCCCAAGCATCGTCGTCGTGGTCGACCGCCGCCGAGCGGGCGATCGTCCCCGCGTTGTTGACGAGAATGTCGACCGGACGATCGCCGACCGTGAGATCTGCTGTGAGCTCTCGAACAGCGCCACGGTCGGCGAAGTCGACGCGATATCCGGTGAACGAGCGCCCCGCCGCTTCGACGCGCTGCTGCACGTCGCTCGACCCCGCCTCGAGCTGCTGGCTTGCGCCGATGATGTCGGCGCCAGCCACAGCCAGCGCCTCCGCCATCGCCAACCCGATGCCGCGCCGACAACCCGTGACGAGCGCGAGCTTGCCCGTGAGGTCGAACATCGACCGGGGGTCCGTGTCCGCCATGTCTCTCACTGCTCGCCGCACTCGATCAGGATCTTCATCGCCTTGCCGGACTCGAGGGCCTCGAATGCCTCCGCGACTCTGCTCAGTGGCTCGATGCCGGTCACGAGCTTGGCCCCTGGGACGGCGCCCGCGTGCAGTAGTCGGATTGCCTCCTCGAAGTCCGACCGGTCGTACACGCGCGCGCCGATCAGCGTCAGCTCGCGCCAGAACACGCGGAACAGGTTGACCGGCGGCGGCGTCGGATAGATCGCGACGACGACCAGTCGGCCACGGACGGCCATCAGGCTGATCGCGGTATCGAGCCCGGCGACGGCACCCGAGACCTCGAAGCCGACTGCTGCGCCCGCTCCGTCCGTCCAGTCGTCGACCAGCGCAGCGACATCGGACGTCGTCGGATCGACGGCTCGGAGCCCGAGCTCCCCCGCGAGCGTACGCCGCTCCTTGCTCAGCTCCAACACGAGAACATCCGCGCCAGCCGCTCGCGCAACACATGCCACGAGGAGTCCGATCGGCCCGCCGCCGACGACGACGGCCTTCTCGCCCTCCTGGAGGACGGCTCGGCGGACGTCGTGCACCGCCACCGCCGTCGGCTCCACCAGCGCACCTAGGTCGAACGGAAGGTCGCGAGGAAGTGGCACCAGCACGCTGGCCGGCACGACCCATGTTCCCTGCATCGATCCCGGGGAATCGATCCCGAGGAAGTTCAAGTTGTGGCAGATGTGGGCATGGCCTGCGCGGCAGGCCGGGCAATCGCCACACGAGTCGAGCGGCATCACCGTAACGTGATCGCCGATCGACCAGCCGTCAACGCCCTCGCCGAGCGCGGCAATCGACCCCGACATCTCATGGCCGAGCACCGCCGGCCGCGTGACGCGTGCGTCCATCGCACCGTGCACGATGTGGAGGTCCGTCCCGCAGATGCCGGTGTAGGCGACGGTGATCTCGACCTCCCCGGCGCCCGCCCGGCGCGGCTCGGTGTCGAGCACGGCGACTTTCCTATCTCCGACGTAGCACGCTGCTCGCACGCTGTCCCCCTCATTGATCACGGCTGATGAGCTTCGTCGAGAAGCGGTGACGACGCTCCTGCGGGAGGGGCAGGAGCTTCGTCGTTTCCGGCGCCCGTCTCGGCGATCGCGTCCTCGATCGCTCTCAGGGTCTCAGCGGAGAGACTCAGGCGGGCGGCGCCGACCAGCGCCTCGATCTGCCACGGGCGCCGCGCTCCCACGATCGCAGCCGTGACTCCTTGCTGGGCGAGAGTCCAGGCGATCGCGAGATCGGCCACTGCGACGCCGAGACCGTGGGAAATTTCCCGCAACCTCTCGACCAGCATGAGGTTCTTCGAAAGCTCCGGTTCGAGGAATTCGCCCTTCCCGTGCCGGAAGTCGTCCGCAGGCAAGCTCGCCAAGCGAGCGCGATCGAACGTTCCGGTGAGCAGCCCCGAAGCCATCGGCGAGTAGACGATTACGCCGACCTCGTGGTCGGCGGCCCAACGGATCGTTGCTTGGAGCGCGCCCCGCCGCAGGAGCGAGAGTGGCGGCTGAAACGAATCGATGTGTCGGATGGCCTCGCATCGGTGGAGCTGTTCGACGTCGAAGTTCGATACCCCGAGCCAGCGCACCTTACCCTCGTCGACGAGGGAGGCCATCGCAGCCCAGGATTCCTCGAGCGGTGTTCCGCTGTCGAGGTCGGGCCAGTGGATCTGATAGAGGTCGAGACGGTCGACGCCGAGGCGGCGCAAGCTCAGCTCGCACTCCGCTCGGATGGACTCGGGGCGAAGATCGCTCACGATGCTCCCGTCCGGATTGCTCCTGCGACCGCATTTCGTGAAGACGAAGACGTCCTCGCCGATCGCGTAGCCCCTGAGTGCCCGGCCGACCGTTTCTTCTGCGTGCCCGAGGCCGTAGATCGGCGCAGTGTCGATCCAGTTGACGCCCGCGTCGATGGCATGCCGAATCGCAGCGATCGATTCCTCGTCGTCGACAGGCCCCCAGCCGAAGCGCCACGGACCGCCAATCGCCCACGTCCCGAGCCCGATGCGCGTCAGCTCCGGCCCGATGGACCCAAGCTGCCGACGCGGCATCACGCCGCCCTGCGCCGTCATCCAGCCACTCCGACGCTCTCGTCTCCGTTCCCGCTCAGGCCCAGGTCCGGCGGAGCCGTCGCGAGGACAGTCAGCGCGTCCTCGGCCTGCATCAGCTGGCGGAGCCACTGCTCGCCTTCGGAGAGGTGGATCAGATCAGCGGCGGCTGCGCGCTTGGCGTCCCGGTCGCGCAGCGCGAGGTAGATGTCCCAGTGGCGGCGCTTCGTCACCTCGATCGCGTCCCGCTCCATGACCGACCGCCAGAGCCGGGCACGCAACGTCCCGCCTGACAGGTTCTGGATGAGCGACGCGAGAGTCGAGTTTCCGGATGCCGTCACGATGATGCGGTGGAACTCCTCGTCCGCCGCGATGAAGGCCTGCGTGGTCTCTGCTGCGTCCATGTCCGCGAGGCAGGCTTCGAGCGCGGCGAAATCGGAGTCCTCGAGCCGGGTCGCCGCCAGTTCCGTGGCCACAGGCTCGAGAATGCGCCGTACCTGGTGGAGCTCGAGGAGCGTCGGTCCCGTCAGCAGGTCGCTGATGAACCCCATGCCCGTCAGAAGGAGCTCGGGCTCGAGGCTCGTCACGTATGTGCCGTCGCCGACCCGCGGCTTGAGCACGCCGATCAGGGTCAACGCACGAACCGCCTCGCGCAGCGAGTTACGTGACAGGCCGAGCCGCTGCGCGAGATCCTGCTCCTTCGGAAGGCGTGAACCGGCGACGAACTCGCCCGACATGATCAGGGCCTTGATCTCCGCGATCGCCTGATCGGTCAGCGCTGCCACGACACGTCTCCTGCCTCCGGGACACCCGCGGCGTCCAGCCGGTAGAGACGCAGGGCGTTCCCAGCCAGGAGCCGCTCGGCGTGGTCGGGAGCGACGTCGTGGACGACGCGGACGGTCTCCCGCCACACCTTCTCGTAGTCACCGTTGAGGAGCGCGACGGGCCAGTCGCTGCCGCAGACGAGCCGCTCCGGACCGAACGCGTCGACCGCCACCGCGACTGCGTCGCGCAGATCGTCCGACTCCCAGTTGCCTTGGGGCAGCATCGTGTTCAAACCGGAGATCTTCGCAAAGACGTTTGGCGAGGAGGCTGCTGCGTGCAGCTCGCTGGCCCATGCTCCCATCTCATCGCTCGCGAGTGGTGGCTTCGCAAGATGGTCGATCACGATCCTCAGCCCCGGGAAGCTCGCGGCGAGTGCCGGGACGTCGCCGAGGTGGCGAGGGAAGACGCACGGCAGTTCGAGGATCAGTCCGCTCTCCTCCACTGCTGCGAGGCTGGTCAGCACGGTCGCCTGGAGTATCCAGTGCGGGTCGGGCTCGTTGTGGATGAGGTGGCGGAAGCCTCTCAGCTTCGGCTCGGATTCGAGCTCGGCGAGTCGCTGACTGGCTCGTTCGGGCGACAGGAGATCGAGCCACGCGATCACGCCCCCGATCCACGGGTGCTCGGAGGCCTGCTCGAACATGGAGTCGGTGTCGAAGTCGGAGCATGCCGCCTGCACGAGAACAGTCCGCTCGACCCCAACCCGCTCGAGAAGTGGTTCGAGATCCTCCGGCTCGAAGGTCCGCCGGATGACTGCGTGCTCCTCGGTCAGCCACGGCTGGGCCTCTCGCTCGAGGTTCCAGAAGTGGTGGTGGGTGTCGACAGTCATCGCCGTTGTCTCTTGTAGGACGGGAGCCCTCGGGTGGCGGCCCGAGGGCTCCCTTTACGCGTCACCAGGAGGGTGATGACGCCTGCACCGGCGATTGGCCGAACTTGCCTGCGTTCGCCTTCGTGACGAGCGCGGTACCGGTGTCGACGTTCTTCGGGACCGTCTTGCCCTGCATTAGCCTCCGATCGCGACTTCGGAGTCGACCCATGCGGGGCCGTCCGGAAACTCGAACTCGTCGAGTGACGCTGGCAGCATCTCGATGCTGTAGCCAGGCGCCCGCGGGGCTAGGTAGCGACCGTCCGCGACAACCGCGGGATCGCGGAAATGCTCGTGTAGGTGGTCGACCCACTCGACGACGCGGTTCTCGAGCGACCCGCTCACAGCGATGTAGTCGAAGAACGCTAGGTGCTGCACGTACTCGCACAACCCGACGCCTCCGGCATGCGGGCAGACCGGAATCCCGAATTTCGCCGCTAGCAGAAGCACGGCGATCGCCTCGTTGACTCCGCCGATCCGGCAGGCGTCCAGCTGGCAGACGTCGATGGCCTCCGCCTGGAAGAGCTGCTTGAAGATGACCCGGTTCTGGATGTGCTCGCCCGTCGCGACCCGGATCGGCGCAACCTCGCGGCGGATCCGCGCGTGGCCGAGCACGTCGTCGGGGCTCGTCGGCTCCTCGATCCACCATGGGTCATGGACAGCCAGTCGCCGCATCGAGGCAACCGCCTCGTCGACGCCCCACACCTGATTGGCGTCCATCATCAGGATGCCCTCGGGGCCGAGAGCGCGCCGGATCAGGCCCGCCCGTCGGTCATCCGAGTCGATATCGGCGCCGACCTTCATCTTGACGTGCGTGAAGCCGGCGGCAAGGGCCTCGCGAACGAGAGTCTCGACCTTGTCGTCGGGATACCCGAGCCATCCCGCGGACGTCGTGTACGCCGGGTAGCCGGACGCAACGATCTCCTGCTCGCGCGCCGATGCCCCGCGGCGTGCGTCGCGCAGGAAGTCGAGCGCCTCCTCCGGAGCGAGGACGTCTGAGATGTAGCGGAAGTCGACGCAGCCGACGAGCTCCTCGGGCGACAGATCGACGAGCAGCTTCCACAGTGGCTTACCCTCGCGCTTCGCCCAGAGATCCCACACGGCGTTGACGACTGCCGCGGTGGCGAGGTGAATCACGCCCTTCTCGGGCCCGAGCCACCGCAGCTGCGTATCCGAGACGAGACTCCGCCAGAAGCCGCTCATGTCCGCCACGATCCCCTCGAGCGAGCGGCCGACGACGAACGGTTCGAGCGCGCGCGCGGCGGCGACACAGACCTCGGTCCCGCGGCCGCTCGTGAACGTCAGGCCGTGACCCTCCAGGCCGTCGTCGGCGTCTGTGCGAAGCACGACGTAGGCCGCCGAGTAGTCAGGATCCTTGTGCATCGCGTCCGAGCCGTCCAGCCAGCGCGACGTCGGGAATCGGATGTCACGAGCCTCGAGGCTTACGATGGTCGACGAGCTGGCCATCTCAGACGAGCTCTGCGAGGACGAAAGACCCGTTGATTCTGGGTCGAAAATAGGGATTTGCGCCCATCGGGCTCGATAGTACGCATAAAGACCCGATCTTTGCAAGCCATGAGACTGCCACCCGGCTTGCGCTGCGGCGATCTGCGGGGCTGCGTCGATCAGCTAGCTCGGATCAGCTTAATGGAGCGCGACGACCTACGCCATCTAGCCCGGCACGGGCGCATCTTCGCGAATGAGGCCTTCCGCCTTGAGCTCGTCCCAAAGATCGGGAGCAATCGCTTCGCGATAGAGATCGGCGTTCCTCTGCATCTGCGCCGCCGACCGCGCCCCGACGCAGACACTCACAACGGCTCGATGAGCAAGTGGGAACGCCAGAGCCGCGGCCGGCAGGGTCGTCCCGTGCCGCTCGCAGGCCCGCGCGATTGCTCGAGCCCGCCCGACGAGCTCCGGCGGCGCGTCCCCATAGTCGTACTTGCCGTGCTCGGAAGGGAATGCTCGAGCGAGCAGTCCGCTGTTGAAGACACCGGCCGCGACGACGGCAACGTGTCGCTCGACGCACAGAGGTAGCAAGTCGTCTAGCGCGTTCTGCTCGAGCAGGGTATAGCGACCGGCGAGCATCACCACGTCGACCTGAGTCTCGCGCACGAGGTCAGCGAGCATCGCCGACTGGTTCATGCCGGCGCCGATCGCGGTCACGACGCCTTCGGACCGCAGCTCGTCTAGCGCTGGATAACCGGTGTCGATGACCTCAGCCCAGTGCTCGTCAGGGTCATGGAGGTAGACGACGTCCAACCGGTCGTGGCGGAGGCGTTCGAGGCTCTCCTCGAGTGAACGGCGAATGCCGTCTCGGCTGAAGTCCCAGATCCGCCGGTGACTGGCGGGCACGACGAACCCCTGATCGTCGAGTCCTCCGACGACCTTGACAGGCTCGAGTAGCCGCCCCACCTTCGACGAAAGCACGTAGTTGTCACGGTGACGTGAAGCGAGCGCAGCGCCGAGCCTTTGCTCCGAGAGGCCAAGCCCATAGTGCGGCGCCGTATCGAAGTAGCGCACGCCGAGCTCCCACGCTGCGTCGACGGTGTCGCGCGCATCGGCGTCAGACACCTCGCGATACATGTTGCCGAGCTGGGCGCAGCCGAGCGAGAGCTCGCTCAGTGCGAGGGATCTATCGGGAAGAGGGCGACGGGAGATCATGGTTGCGAGGGAAGGCAGAACATATGATGTTTCGCCAATGGAGAACGATCACCACTCGGTCGGCGCGCTCGTACGCCCGCCGCTCAACACGAAGCGCTCGCAGAGACCGAAGAGGCTGGCGTCGGTCCTCGTCGACGAGCTCGCTCACCAGATCCTCGGTGGCACGCTTCACGAAGGCGACGTCCTGCCCACCGAGCCTGTGTTGTGCGAGGAGTTCGGGTTCAGTCGCACCGTCGTCCGAGAAGGCGTGAAGCTGCTCGAGGAGCGGGGGCTCGTTCGAGTCGAGCAGGGCCGGGGCACAAGGGTTCAGCCAAGGGACGCGTGGAACCTGCTCGATCCCGCGTTGCTCCGGGTCGCTCTCGCGTACGACGACGAGATGGTGCTCCTCGATGACCTGATCGCGCACTCGGCTGCTGCTGGAGCGGGAGATGGCGCGCGCTGCGGCGACCCGATTGAGCGAGGATGAGCTTGCTGTCCTCGCGGAGAACGTCGAACAGATGACGAATTCGATCGAGGACTACGAGCAGTTCCGGTCCTTCGACCTCGCATTCCATGCGCTGGTCATGGGGGTCTCTGGTAGCGAGATCGGTCGAACGATCGTCCGCACGATCCACACACACGCCGGTCACGCGCTCCGGCTGAGCTGCCCCCGGAGTGCGCGCGTCGCTCGAGCGTACGATCGCAGAGCATCGAGCGATTCACGACGCGCTAGCTGCTCGTGACGGTGAGCTAGCCGCTGCGCGCACGGCGGCGCATATCGACTCTGCATGGACTGAGCGCCGACAGCGCCGCCTGGCGTAGGACCGCGCCAGAGGCGGGCGCACGACCGCCGTCTTTCAAACGGAAGGGCGCGTCTCTCTAAGAACTCGCACATCCCACGGCTTTAGTTGCAAAAGATGGCCCACCGGAAGCTCTTCCTGTGTCAGCACGTCGACGGCGGATGCGGGGATCGTCAGGGTCGCGTTCTCCCATGACCAATTGTGAGCGAAGTGGACTCGTTCGCCGCGGTGGTTGGTCGCAGAGGTGACCGTAAGCGATTGAGATTCGGGCCGCCACGGGTTCGCCTCGCGCGGAATGTCGATCCAGCGCAGTAGATGCTCCGCAAGAGCTGTGTTGGGGACCGTACCGAAGACGGTGATACGGCCCGTGCCGCAGGTGTGCGTCGTGATTGCGGGCCATCTGCGGAAGTGGCGATCCTCGTAGGTCACCAGCACGGTGGCAGTAGTCGCAACAAGTCCGTCCACCCAGCGTGTCGCCATTGCTCCCGGGCCAAGACGCAGAACTGGCACCGCGCCGGGCGGTTGAGGGCAAGCAACGACAGCTATGTCGTTGTCTATGTTGCTGTATTCGTCGTACCACACGCCCGCCGCCTCATGTAGGCGCGCCGGCACGACCTCCGCGCGTGCCCGCGCTTCGTGATCGGCGTACGCGGTTCGCGGTCCGAGGATCAAGTGTCCCCCCGACTCGGCATACTCCAGCAGCCAATCGAGGTCCCGGTCGCGGGTGACGTAAAGGCCGGGTACTACGAGATTGGGATGCTCTACCGCTGCACTTTGCGGCGAGCTGTCGGGCGTGAACAAATGCTCGGCGTGAACGATGCGCGCCTGCAGCTTGGCATCAAAGGCACCGCGGTAGAGGGGGTCGAAAAGACCCTGGTAGGCACGTCGGTCGGGCGAACCGTTGTCGGTTGCAAGCGGTGGTTGCGCCTGGAGCGCCCACCGGCTGCGAGCAGAGTAGACGAAGCTCACGTCCGCGTCCGGAACCAGGCCGGTGACCGCGTCACCAGCGCGCTCGAACTCGCTGCCGAGCTCTGCGATCTCGCGATACACCCGTCCGGGCCGGCCGCTGTGGGGAAGAACACCGCCCCAGTAGGTCTCAGCCCCAAAGTGCAAGGTGTGCCAGTGCCAGTACTCGATCATTTCGGCGCCGCGGGATACGAGAGCCCACGCTGCCTGCCGCCACTGGCCGTCGTAGGCCGGGCGGTTGAGCCACGAGCGACCGATGGACTGAGCATCCGTCTCTGTGACGAGGAATGGGGCCTGCTTGGACGAATACATCCGGTCGGCGCTTAGGTACAGCGACCACGTACCGGAAGTGGCCCAATTCTGCTCCTTTTGAGCAGTGTCAGGTAGCTCGAGGCCGCTTTGCATCATGTAGTAGGGGTTGCCGGCAGCGACATCAAGGACCGCGGCCAACGTCCGGTCGTCGAATGCCCGAGTGTCGTAGGACATACAGGTAGTCACGAACTGGTCCGCCGACACGTACTCGCGGGCGATGTCAACCTGCCACGCGATGAACTCGGTGGTCTGCTCGGCTTGGAACTGCCGCCAAGCGAGATCGTACTGAGGTTGTGCGTTTCCGTCAGGGGTCCACAGATCCGCCCATGTGGACAATCGGTGCGACCAGTAGACGAGGCCCCACTCCTGATTCAGGCTCTCGACATCGCCGTAGCGCTCCCGAAGCCAATCGATAAAGCGTTGGAATACACCATGGTTGTGCAGCAGCTCGTGGCCGGGCTCGTTGTCGACCTGAACGCCAATCACGCCGGGGTGTGCTGCGTAACGCGCGAGGATCTCGCGCACCACACGCTCGGCGTGGAAGCGGAATGCCGGGTGGGTGAAGTCGACTTCCTGCCTGGCGCCCCAACTGATCCGCTGACCGGTGGCTCGCTCTCCCGCGATCTCTGGATAGATCCGGGCGAGCCACGGTGGCACCGCGTAGGTCGGAGTTCCAAGGACTACGCCAATACGACGCTCATGCGCGCCGTCAAGCACCGGCAGCAGCCACTCGAGATTGAACGTCCCGTTCTGAGGCTCCCACGTGGACCAGACGGACTCCCCCACCCTGATCACCGAGAACGAAGCTTCCGCCATCAGGTCGAGGTCTGTTTCCAGCCGATCAACCCGCTGGTATTCGTGGTAGTAGGCCGCACCGAACCGCACACGCGTCGGCTTGTGGTACATGATGTCGGTTCTCCTCAGTGCGTGTGGGCGAACTGCGGCTTGCGAGCAGCACACCAGAGTCCGCGGCGTGCGGTTCTCGTGGCAGCGTTAGGCGATATTAGCGCGGGCACCGAGCAGATGACCTGGCTACGCTCGCTCTTGTAGCCAGCCTTCGAGCAGCTCGCGTCCGCGGGGCAGGGTCGGCGTCGGATCGCGGTCGAACGAATGGTCCTCCAGGCCGATCGGCCCCGTGTAGCCGACCTCGAGCAGCGCCCTGACAGTCTCCTCCAGCGGCACCGCTCCCTCCGTGTGCGCCGCGTTCCGGTGGTCGAGCTCGAACTCGGGCGCGTAGACGTCCTTGAGGTGCACGTGGAAGAGCCAGTCCTTGAGCTCGTGCACCGCGACGACGGGGTCGAACCCGTTCGTGACCCACCAGCCGGTGTCCAGCGCCGCGCCGATGTGGCCGTCCGCCCCGTCGCCGATCTTGCGCAGCAGGTCCGCGGGCGTTCGCTCGTCGGGGTGGTTCTCGACGCCCAGGCGGATGCCCTCGCCCTGGAGGATCGCGACCGCCGCGTCGCGGTCAGCCGTGAGCAGGCGGAGGCTGCCGGCCAGCAGGTCGGTGCCGACGCCATGAGCGACGCGGCAGGTCGCACGGAGCTCCTCCGCGGTCCCGCCGAAGCCACCGGCGAGGCTTACGACCGTGAGGTCGTGCTCCTCCAGCAACGCCCTTGCGATCGCCAGGTGCTCGTCGCTCGCCCACGCCGGGCCGAGGTGCGCCGTCCAGAGGTCGATCGCCTCGAAGCCGAGGCTCCGCGTGAGCGCCAGTAGCTCGCCGAAGCGCTCCTCGAAGGTCTCGAGCGGGGCGTAGTACTCGTTCGTCGCCCTGTCGCCGTCCATCCAGTCGCCGGAGAGCGCGTATCCGGCCTGGCGGGCGACGAAGCTCGGGGTGAGCAGCGAGACGACGGTCAAAAGAGGACCTCCTCGGTGGCCGTGGGGAGAGGCTCGGGACGCTCGCACGTCGTCTCGAGCGTGACGTGGGCGCCGCTGTCGGACGAGCGCTGGAACGCGGTCATCGTCTCGAGCGCGTGCAAGGCCTGCTCCGCGCTGGCGCGGTGCGGGCGGTTGGTGCGGATCGCGTCCGCGAGGTCGGCGACGCCGATGCCCCGCCCGGCGCCCGTGACGTGCTCGACCGGCATCGTCTCCTCGCGGAGCTCGGTGCCGACGCGGGTGCGGCGCACGACCGGGGCGTCGAAGACGTTCGGATCCGGGATCGCGAGCGACCCTTCCGTCCCGAAGATCTCGATGCCGGTGCGACCGTGCGGGATGTCGAAGGAGACGATGAACGTCGCGGTCGGGCCGCCCGCGTAGTCGACGACGCCCGCGTAGTGCGTGGGCGTCTCGACGGAGATCTTCTGCCCCTCGAGCGGGCCGCTCCCGACGACGCGCTCGGGCAGGCGCGCGCTCGTCGAGGCCGCGACGCGGCGGGCTGGGCCGAAGAAGCTGAGCAGCGCCGTCACGTAGTAGGGGCCCATGTCGAGCATCGGTCCCCCCGCCGGGGTGTAGAAGATCGCCGGGTTCGGGTGCCAGCTTTCGTGCCCGCCGCCGATCATCGTCGCGTGTGCCGCGACCGGCGTCCCGATCGCTCCCGCGTCGAGCAGGCGCCGCGCGGTCTGGAGCTGGCTGCCGAGGAACGTGTCGGGCGCGCAGCCGAGGCGCAGGCCGGCCGCCCGCGAGCGCTCGAGCAGGAGGGTGCCCCCGGCCACGTCGACGGCGAGCGGCTTCTCCGAGTAGACGTGCTTGCCGGCTGCGAGCGCGGCGGAGCTCACCTCGACGTGCGCCATCCCGGGGCTGATGTTGACGAGGATGTCGACCGCATCGCCTCCGATCAGCTCGTCAGGCGAGAGCGCTGCGATCCCGTGCTGCGCAGCGAGCGCCTCCGCGCGCGGCCCGTCCAGGTCGGCGCACGCCACGAGCTCGACGCCGGGAAAAAGGCCGAGGCCGATGGCGTACTGAGGGCTGACATTGCCGCAGCCGAGAAGACCGACTCTCATTCACGTCCTCCAAGGGTGCCGGGTACGCGCACCACGGGGAGCACATGGCCCGGCACTCACCGGGAGTGCCGGGCCCCTCGGATGTCGTTTCAGCCGGCGTCCGAAGCGTGCTCCTATGCGGAAGGCCTACTGCCAGGCCTTGGTGAACTTGGCCGCGTTGGCTTTCGTCACCAGCGTGGTGCCCGTGTCGATTTTCTTGACGTACTTCTGGCCCTTGAGCGACTTGACCGCCGCCTGGACGCCGAGGTATGTCATCTTGAACGGCGACTGGGCCATCGTGGCCGTGGTCTTGCCGGCCTTGATGAGCTTGGCCATCTCCGGGTCTCCGTCGTAGCCGAAGATCAACAGCGGGTGCTGCTTGGACTCCGCGACTGCAACAGCGCCGATCGCCGGGGAGTCACACGCCGAGTAGATCGCGGTGAGGTCCGGGTACTTGGTGAGGAGGTCCTGCGTGACCGTGGCGCCGGTCTTGGTGTCGCACAGGGTTTGCTGAGCCCCGATCACGACCTTGACGCCCGTGCCTTTGAGGGCCTTCTTGACGCCGTCGATGCGCTGGTCGAGGTTCGGCACGCCACGTACGGCTTCGAGCAGACCGATGGTGTCGCCGGACTTCAGCCGGGTCTTGATGTAGGCACCGGCAGCCAGGCCGCCCTTGACGTTGTTCGTCGCGGCGACCGCAGTCGGGACGACACCGGGGATGGTGTTGTCGACGAAGACGATCCGGACGCCTGCCTTCTTAGCCTTGTTCAGAGCGGCGGTGACGCCGACGCCCATCGGGGAGATCACGATCGCCTTGGCGCCCTTGGTGACAGCGTCCTGGATCTCTGCGATCTGGCAGGGCGTGTCGTCGTTGGTCTTGCACGCGTTGGTCGTGAGCTGGATTTCGTTCGGGTGCTCCTTCGCATACTTCTTGGCCCCGGCGATCATGGCATCCCAGAAACCGCCCGTGGCCTTCGTGAGAAGAGTGACCTTGATCTTCTCGTCGGCGGCGCCGCTTCCACTCCCAGACGCCGCTGCGGTTGCGAACGCGGTGACGAGCATCGCGCACGCTCCGAGCACGATCAGTGCTCTCAGTCGAGTCGACATGTGTGTTGCCCTCCTTGTTGACATGTGTGTTGCCCTCTCCTTTTCTTGTCGGGTCTGACGCACGTGTCGTGCGTCCAGTTGGTGAAGCTTCAAACGGTTGTGCTCCCCCGGGCCCCGACGATCCAGGACACGAGTTGCTCTTGGTTGTCCGCTGTTGCCGGCGCTTCGCCGATCTTGCGTCCGCGGCGCATCACCATCGCGCGGTCCGCAACGGCCATCACGTGGTCCATCGAGTGAGAGATCAAGATGACCGCGACACCGGAGGTTCGGAGCCGATCGACCAGCTCCAGGACCCGCGCCGACTCCCTGAGCCCGAGGGCAGCGGTCGGCTCGTCGAGGATGACGAGCTTGGAGGAGAAGGCCACAGCCCGGGCGACAGCGACCGCCTGCCGCTGACCTCCCGACATCAGCGCGACGTCCGCGTCGAAGTGGGGAAGGCGGATCTGCAGCCGGTCCAGGAGCTCCTTGGTGCGGGTGGACATCTCCTTCTTCTTCATCCACTGCAGGCCCCGAGGAAGCCAGGAAGGGTGGGCCACCTCGCGTCCGGCGAAGAAGTTCGCCGTCGGGTTGAGGTTGTCGAACAGGGCCAGGTCTTGGTAGACGGTCTCGATCCCATTTGCTCGGGCGTCCGCCGCCGAGCTGATCTGAACGAGCGCGCCGTCGATCCGGATCTCGCCTCGGTCGAGCTTGTGGACGCCGCTGATGCACTTGATGAGGGTCGACTTGCCGGCACCGTTGTCACCGAGCAGGGCGAGTACCTCACCGGAGCGGACCTCGAGGTCGACGCCGTCGAGGGCGACCACGGCGCCGAAGGTCTTGGTGGCACCACGAACACTCAGGACGGGTTCCGCGTCAATGGGGGCCTCGGCCTGCGCGGAGTGCATGGCGCCAGTCATGCGAGCCTCGCCTGCATGCTGCGGAACCGGTTCTCGACGTAGGCCCGTAGGACGTCGAGCTCGACTGCGACGACGACGACCACTCCTACGGCGAGGTACTGGAAGTTCGGGTCGAGGCCGAGCAGGTTGAGGCCGTTTTGCATGACCCTGAGGATCAACGCGCCGGTCAGGGCGTTGAAGACGCCGCCGCGACCTCCGAGGAAGCTGCCGCCGCCGATGATCACCGCGGCGATGGCGTAGAGCTCCAGGCCCTGCCCGGTGAACGGAGAGCCGGCGTCAGCGGTACCGACGAAGAGCATGCCGCCGATCGCGCCGGACAGCCCGCTCATGGCGTAGACCGAGATCAACGTCCCGTTCATGGGCACACCGGTTCGGACCGCGGCTTCGGGGCTGCCACCGACGGCGTAGATCCAGCGTCCCCACACGAGCTTGTGCAGGATGACCGCGCAGATGACCGTGAAGACGATGACGACCAGCGCGGCGTAGGGGAACCAGCCGATTTGGCCCGCTCCTGGGATCCCAGTGATGCGGCCGCCCCCGAGCGTGCGCACGAGCCACGGCGAGCCCAGGACGGTGGAACCACCTGCGATGTACAACGCGAGACCGGCGCAGATGCTCAAGGTGGCAAGGGTGGCGATGAAGGGATGAGGAAGGCGACCCCACACAAGCAGGAGGCCGTTGGTGAGGCCGACTGCGAGGCCGGTCAGCAGGGTGGCGCCGATGGCGAGCCAGGCTGAGTTGGTGTCTCTGTAGACCACCGTGACCACTACGCAGCACAGCGAGACGTTGGAGCCGATCGACAGGTCGATGCCTCGCGTGAGGATCACCAGAAGCTGGCCCAAGGCGATGATGCAGACGCCGCTGGACTGCTCGAGGACGTTTCCGATGTTCCCGAACGTCATGAAGACGTGGCCCTCGGTCGCCACCCAGAGGAACAGCATCATCAGAGCCAGGATGAAGAGCGGCCCCGCCTTCAGCGCCAGCAGGACACCCTTGATCGCTCGTGACGACCGGTCGTTGATCGCCTCCGGTGCCTGCTCGGGCTCGGGCGGCGCGTCGTCGACGGCTGCGCCAGCGTGAGTCAGCGGCTCGTCATCGAGCACGTCGCGCTCCCTCCCCTCGTCCTGCATCGTCGGGGACTATGCCAGCACATTGTCCTGAATGTCTATAGGATAGAGATGATTGGGATGCTGTAACGTATCCGTCCAGTACTCGACACGCGAAGGCCGAGATGGACCGTTATCAAATCGAAGCAATCCATGAGTCCGCCGCCGGGCAGCGGCTGGCCCAGCGCCAGCCGCTGCCCGGTTCGGTGTACGAGATCGTCACCGACATGCTCATGACCCACGCGTTTGAACCGGGCGCCAGGCTCAACATCGAAGAACTTGCCCGAACCCTCGGTGTCTCCCCGACCCCGGTGCGCGAGGCGCTGGCGCGGGTGGAAGCGGACGGCCTGATCGTCAAGCAGCCCGGCCGTAGCTACACCGTGGCTCCGCTCATGGGCATCGAGCAGGTGAGAGAGCTCATCGAGCTGCGTCTGCTTGTGGAACCCGCGCTGGCCGCCAAGGCCGCAGCCCAGGCGGAGCCGAACGAGATCAAGGAACTGCGCCGCGCGGCCCGGGCCGGTGGGGCAGGCGCCAAGATCACGGCGGCGGCGAACCGGTTGGACATGGTCTATGACGCGACCTTCCACGCGATGGTCGCCGACCTCGCCGGCAACCAGATGATCAGCGACATGCTGACGCGACTGCGCAGCCACCTGCACACCTTCCGCCTCTATTACCACGCGGGCCTTCACTCGGTGACAAAGAACGAGCACCTCGCGGTGGTCGAAGCGATCGCCAAGCACGACCCGGATGGCGCCGAGGAAGCGATGCGCGCCCACCTGGTGTCAGCGCTGGAGCGGCTCGAGACCTTTGTCGACGGTGGGAGCGCGAACGCAGAAGCCAGGCAGATCCCGAAGTTCACCGCTGGGAGCGTCAAGGAGTGACCCGGGCAGTGAACGACGACAGGAGTGGGGCGATGTTGGCCGGTTCCGACCGCGATTCCTGCACAACTGGTCCTGGGATCCCGCCTCAGTATCCGTGCCCACCGAGGTGCACGACATTCTGACTGGGGAAACGTTCCACACCCAAGATCACGTCCAACTCGGGCCCTGGGATGTTCGGGTGCTTGCAGTGAGACAACCGTGACCGCCGACGGTCGGGCCGCCGCGGTCGGCGTCGGCACCGTGCGCGAACGGGACTGGCTGTTTGACGGCCATGCGCGGATTGGGGAGGCTCTCGATGACTGACCCGTTGCCCACGAATTGGATCCGCAGACTGGGCAATACTTCAGTTTCGACCTCGGCAATCATCGCGGGTGCTTCCCCCCTTGGGACCATGCTGTCGACTTACGGCTACGCGGTCGCGGAGGCCGATGCCATCGATCTCGTCCAACAGGTACTGAAGAGTCCGATTCGGGCCTTCGATACCTCCAACGCTTACAGCGAAGGCGAGAGCGAGCGCCGGATCGGCGTCGGCATTGCTGCCGCGGGGGGAGTGCCAGAGGACTTTACGGTGATCACCAAAGTGGACGCACGACACGGTGACTACTCCGGTGATCGGGTGCGACGCTCGCTTGATGAGAGTCAGGAGCGGCTCGGGCTTGGTGTACTTCCGTTGCTCTTCTTGCACGATCCGGAAGACCACGACTTCGCCATGATCACGCAGGCAGGAGGAGCAGTTGACACGCTGGTTGCTCTAAAGGACGAAGGCCGGGTGCAACACATCGGCATCGCCGCAGGCAATGTTCACGTTGTTTCACGCTACCTTGACCTGGGCGTCTTCGAGGTTCTACTCACACACAATCGTTGGACCCTTGTCGATCGAAGCGCGGACGAGCTAATCGACCAGGCAACCGCGGCCGGCATGGGGGTGCTGAACGCCGCGATCTACGGCGGAGGTGTCCTCGCCAACCCAACTGGGTCGTCTAGGTACGGCTATACCGAGGCACCCAAGCTCGTCCTCGATGCCGTCGCTGCCATGAACGACGCCTGCTTGAGAAACGGCACTGATCTAGCCACGGCAGCCCTGCAATTCTCGATGCGTGATCCCCGCGTGCACTCAACCGTTATCGGTTTCACGAAACCTAGCCGGATCTCGACGCTCATGGCATCAGCCGCCGTCGAGCCGCCGCCTGACCTGTGGATCGAACTTGAGACCTTGGTACCACCCAAGTCATGCTGGCTCGACTTCCAAGCGAAAGGCTAAGCCAGTTCCCGTGGCACCCCGGGACCGGTCCACCCCGTGGGCTGCCAAAGGCTGCGTCGCTGGACCGGCGCTGAGGCCATGGCCGACAAGATGCCTCACGACATCCGCCCCCGTGACACGAAGGGAACCCGCTCGGTGCTCGTCGACCATGAGCTGAGCGGGGTGATCGTCGGGCAGACGCTCGCGACGGCGACCTCGCCGCTGCTCGAACGGCGGCGCATATCGACTCGGCGTGGACCGAGCGCCGACGAGACACACCGCTTCGCGTAGCCTCGCTACGGCGGTTCGGAATCGGCCCGAGGGTCTCCCGGGCATGAGCGTTCCGCGGACGTCGCTTGAACATCTGCTCATCATTCGTATGATGATTGCGTCGGATGCGAATCGCCTCGGTCGATGTCGACCTGATCACGCTCCCGGCCGTTACGCCTGCGTTCGCTTGGCGACGTGGACTTCGCGGGCTCGCACGGCGCTCGCACAACCGCCGTCTTTCGCATCACGACCGAGGGCGGCGCGGTTGGTGAGGCCTATCACGAGTGGAGCGGGCCGATGCTGGCCGACATCGTCGACCGGGTTCTGCGAGACGAACTCGTCGGTGAGCGCGCCGACCGGCGCGAATGGCTCTGGCATCGGCTCTGGGAGCTCGACCGTACGGAGGAGTTCCCGATCTGGCTCTTCGGCGTCGTTGACGTCGCTCTCTGGGATCTCGAGGGCCGCGTCCTCGGGGTCCCCGTTCACCGGCTGCTCGGCACCT
>CAVRVG010000007.1:0-101235 GCA_963724655.1 uncultured Actinomycetes bacterium
TCGAGCCGCGAAGCAGAGGATTCACCGCGACGGCAGGCGAGGGGTCGTCGGCGACGATCGCGACGATCTCGAACCGCTCCTCCTCCTCGTGCGCATCGGCGATCAACGCGCCGACGGCTGTGCCTCCGCCCACGATCACGACACGTCTGGTCGCGCCGAAACGCTCGACACCGAGCGCATACCAAGCGGTCGTAGCGGCTGCAGCCGCGACTGACGCGAGCGCGAGAGCCCCTTGTCCGTCGTTGAGCCAGGGGAGGGTGAAGACGAGCGCGCCCCCCAAGGCGTACCCGATCGTCGTGGCAGCGAAGATGATCGACCCCACCCCGTACGCAAGCGGCATGGCTCGCGCCCGCTGCGTCACCCATTCGCACGTCGGGGCGAACACGAGAGTCAGTGCAGTGCCGCTCGCGGCCGCCTCGCCGGCGGACACCCCACAGACCCGATACGCGCCGTAGGTTGGCAGCCACGCGAGCAGGAGTCGTGAGACAAGGCTCTGCCACGGAGTCCGCGGCGGTCCCTTTCGCACGAGCTTCGGAGCCGGAGCGGGGGCGAGGTCGAGCCGGACCTCGGGTTGAGCGCGTGGTGCGCCGAGCGAAGAGTGTTGACCAGGGTCGGCTCGCGTGTTCGACTCGAGTGGCTCGAGCTCGATTGGGGCTTTAGGTGTTGGTTCGCTCACGGCGTGAAAATCGGTGAATCGAGCGTAGCGGCGTCAGGGCGCCGGGCGCACTCACCATGCATCAGCTCTGATGGTGCGTCAACCCCGCCGATCGATGCCAGGGCTACGCGGACGGTCGTCCTTCGTCGACCTCGGCAGGGCATGGCCGTCTCTACGTCTACGCTGCGACGGTGCGTCCCGAGAGGCACAAGATCCTGGTCGTCGTGACGTTGGCCGAGACCGGGGGCGCGCAAGCGTACGTTCGCGAGCTTGCGGGTGTGCTGGTCGAGGCGCATGACGTGACGGTCGCCGCGCACGGCTCTGGGCCTCTCGTTGCCGACGTTCGCGCGGCGGGCGCCCGGTTCGTCTCGCTTCGGCACGTCCGCCGTCCGATCTCGCCGATCCGAGACGTGCTCGGGCTGATCGAGTTGTGGCGCCTGTGCAGGGCGATTCGACCCTCGGTCGTTCATGTCAACAGTGCGAAGGCGGGGATCCTCGGTCGCCTCGCGGCTCGGCTGGCCGGGTCCCGGTCTGCATCTACACGGTGCATGGTTGGGCGTTCAAGGTGCCGGGCGAGCGCGCGTCGATCCTCTACCGGTGGCTCGAGCGAATTCTCGCTCCCCTCTCGACTCTCGTGATCTGCGTCTCCGAGCGGGAGCGTCTGGCAGGGCTTGCCGCGCGTGCTTGTCGGCCGGAGAAGACAGTTGTGATCCAAAACGCCGTTCGCGCGAGCGCGGCGCCGGTGCGCAGTCACGGCAGCACCACGCCGGTTCGGCTCATCAGCGTTGGTCGGCTCGCACCTCCGAAGGACTTCGCGACTCTCATCTCGGCAATGACAGAGCTGGCTCCGGAGAGGGCCACCCTCGATATCCTGGGCGATGGTCCCGAGCGCGAGCCGCTTGCCGAGCAGGCCGCCTCCGCCGGGCTTGCGAGCTCGATCAGCTTCCTCGGGAACGTGGACGACGTTCCCGGCCGGCTCGCCGAGGCCGACGTGTTCGTCCTGTCGAGCCGGTCGGAGGGGTTGCCGATCTCCGTGTTGGAGGCCATGGCCGCCGGACTTCCCGTTGTCGCCAGCGATGTCGGCGGGATGAGCGAGCTCATCGACGACGGTGGCACGGGATTTCTCGTCCCGCCTGGTGACCGTGCGGCACTCGCCGGTCGTCTCGACGATCTCGTCCGACATCATGAACGCCGCGCGGCGATGGGCGCGGCCGCACGACAACGCGTCCTGGATCTGTTTGACCAGCCGCGCTGGGCCGAACGGCACCGAAGCCTCTACGCCAGCCTCCTGGATGCCGACGGAGATGGCGGAGGCGACGTCCGCCAAACGGCCTCAGCTAGGGGTCCAGGATCTCCACCGCACCCGGGTCGGGCGCGCTTCCGCAGTAGGTCCCGATGGCACCGTCACATTTCTGGACGAGACGCCCGACAGCAGAATCTATGGTTCCCTGGTCACGTACGGGTGAGGATGGGACGAGACGGAGATCGGGGTTTGGGTACGCCGGCTTTCGAAGCATCGGGTCAAGCGTCGACGAACCTACCCCTTGCCCCGTGAGCGTCCGATAATCGGCGAAGGAGACGGGTGGGGAGTCACCGAGCACGAACTGGGCGCCGGAAACGTCAAACACGTCGCCCACCTCCCTGTACCCCTCATCAGTGTGCAGCACCTTCAGCGCCAACGACGAATTACCCGTGACGATGTTGTTGGTCAGGTCGAGGGCCCGGACGTTACCGGCAACGATGCCCATTCCAGGTACGCCCGTGCGTCGTCCTGCGAGAATCGTGTTGGCTGACACCGCGAAGGCCGACGTCTTCGTGTGGTCGAAGTACAAGCCGATCTCAGTGTCCCAGATGCGGTTGCGGACGACCGAGATCACTCCGTTCTCGGTCGCGGAGTCGAAGTAGCTCACGCCGACGGTACAGTCGTTGAGCCGGTTCCGGATCACGCGATCCCCTTGAGACCGCACCGATACGCACGACGTCCGCGCTGCCCAGATACGACTGTCCTGGACACTGAGGTTCGGCCCTTTCAAATAGAGGCCGTGTGCGCCTTCGCCGTCAGTGCCAAGGCCACAGCGCGAGACCCGTAGACCGGAGTACAGGTTGTCGTGGCCGAGATCGATGACGCACGAGTCGGGCGCCCAGTCGATACTCGTGTTGACGATTCGCCAATGCGAGCTTCCGACGGGGATGTTGATCGCGTGCCCGCCTGTCGAGCCCGTGAGATCGTGGATCGAACTCAGCGCGACCGTAATGCGGGTCGACTCTCGCGCCGGACTGGCGTGAACCCCCTCATGGCTCGAGTGGATGTCGACGTTCGTGAACGTCACGTCCTCGCGCGCCCTCGACGTAGATTCCCTCGGCGCTCCACGACCGCAACTCGAGATTGGAGAACGTCAGGAACGATCGAGCTTCGAGCTGGATCCCGGCGAATCCTGAGGAATTGGTGCCGTCGAGAGTAGCGCGGCCGCCGCCGAACGCCCCGAACTGGATGGGAGCTCCCGCCCGCCCATCGGTCAACGGCTCGAGCGTCTCGTTCCAGACGGATCGGCCACGGAACAGAACGGTGTCGCCGGGCGCAAGACGCGCACGGTTGACCCTTGCGACGGTCCGCCACGCGGTCTTGGGCGACCGCCCGTTCGCGCTGTCGCGGCCGTTTGGTGCCACGTAGAACGTCGACGGAGTTGCTTTCGCGGGAGCGCCGATCACGGCGATCGTCGCGGCCACGCCGAGGACGAGGAGTATGCAGATGGCGAAGACAGGTAGAGAGAGACGATTCATCTGATCCACACTCACGCTTCTGCTCGGGCTCGAGGTGTGGGTTCGCTCACGGCGTGAGACTCGGTGAATCGAGGGTAGCGGCGCCAGGGCGCAGCGCGCACTCACCATGCATCAGCTCGGATGGTGCGTCAACGCGCGGATGGTGCGTCAGCCTCCGATCGATGGCAGGCCGAGCGACGGAGCGTCCTTGCCGGCGTTGAGGCCCGGGGGAGGTCAAGCGTCAGGTCCGATCGGCCCGCCGGACGCGTAAAAGCCCCTCGGAGCGACAGTCGTGTGGCGAGACCCATTGACCGTTCGCGAGATTGCATGCATGATTCGCTTCGTCACGGCCTTGGGGGGCCGGCGCCGCGGGCGCAATCTGGCACGAACGGGAGCGGGGTCAGTGGGGATCAGGGGGAACGTCCCGGGCCGCCGGGGACAGATCGGTTCTTGGGCTGCGCTTGCGCTTACCAGCGTGCCCGTTGCTGGCCGTCCTCGTTACGGCACTCGCCATCACCGCGTCAGGGACAGCTGCGCTGACCGGGCCTGGCCTCTACCCGGACATCAAGACGCTTCCGCCGCGCGACATCCGCTTCGATCGGACGGATGTGAGCTACAACCTGACCGGTCTGCCGCAGGACATCCACAACGTCCTTCGGTTCAGCAATACGACCTACAACGTCGGCGAAGGGCCGCTGGAGCTCAGCGCGACGGTCGATCCCATCACGAAGGACGGGACGGCGTACCAGCGAGTCTTTGCGGCCAACGGTTCGTTCACGGATCTCAACGCCGGGCGGGTCTACTACCACGCCGCGCACGACCACTGGCACTACGACGGCTGGGGCGACTACGAGCTGTGGACAAAGGCGAACTACGACGCCTGGGTGGCCAGTGGTCGCAACCCGAGCCTGGCCACGTTCATCCCGGGCGTCAAGTCCACGGCGTGCGTCGAGGACGAGGAGTTCATCGTCAACGTCCCGGGGACGCTCTACCCCCACACGTATGGGTCCGGCGGGTGCTATCCCGACGGCAACGGGTTCTTGCGCGAAGGTCTTGCAACCGGCTGGGGCGACACCTACGACTATTACCGTCCCGCGCAATGGTTCGATCTCGGACAAGGGACGCTTGCCAATGGCCAGTACGTCATCCGCTCCATCGCCGATCCCAACAACCAGCTGGACGAGAGCCCCGGTGGAACCGACCCGGCGCGCGAGGGTGACGCGAGCAACGAAGCGATCACGAGCTTCAGCATCGCCGGTGGGCTGGTCGTGGATACCGACCCGCCGACCGGGACGGTCGCGATCAACGATGTGGACGGCTCGACGGCGAGCTCGAACGTGACGGTGAAGGTGATCGGGCGCGATGACGTGTCGGGTGTCAACCAGTTCAGGGTCTCCAACAACGGGACCAACTGGTCCACGCTCCCGTACACGACGACCGGCTCGTTTGCGACGGCGATCAGCTGGGATCTCGCGAACCCGGTGTACGGCGGGACGGCCACCGCCGGCGTCAAGACCGTCTATGTCCAGTTCCACGACGTCTCGGGCAAGTGGGGCCCGACGATGACGGACACGATCAATCTCACGCAACCGGCCCAGGGCTCCCCGTACGCGCAGGCGCATCGTTGCCGAGCAGCCGGTCGGTTACTGGCGGCTCGACGAGCTCGAGCGGCGCGACCGCGCTCGACGCGTCTTCGGGTGGCCACAACGGGACCTACATCGGGAGCCCGACGCTGGGTGCGCCCGGTCTCCTCGCAACGGAGCCGGCAGACAAGGGCGTGACCTTCACCGCCGCGGGCAAGTACCTGAGCGTCCCCTCGGCGACCTCGATCAGCACGTTCACGTCGATGTCGCTCGAGGCGTGGATCAAGCCGACCTCGATCCCGACTGCCGGCAACTTCATGTCGGTGATGTCCAAGCCCGAGTCGTACTCGCTCCAGTTCAACGGCCCGCGCCTCGAGTTCACCGTGATCCAGAGCGGTGTGCGCCGACGGCTGCAGGCGCCGGTCGGCGCGGTCGTCGCCGGGAACACCTACCACGTCGTCGGGACCTACGACGGAACGACGCAACGCCTCTACATCAACGGCGCGCAGTCGGTCAGTGCCGCTCTCACCGGGCCTCCGACCGCGAACACGCTCGCTCTGACGATCGGCTCGTGGGGCAACAGCGAGATCTTCCAGGGCACCCTGGACGAGACCGTGGTCTACAACCGGGCGCTGACGAGTGGGCAGGTCAGCGCGCACTACCTGGCCGGCACCGGCGGCGGCGCGGGAACCCCGCTCGCGCCGAGCAACCTCCTTGCTACCGCTCAGTTCAACACGATCATCAACCTCGGTTGGACCGACAACGCGACGAACGAGACCGGATACGTGCTCGAGCGAGACACGACCAATGGCTTTGCCAACCCGGTGGTCACGACGCTCGGGGCGAACACCACGTCGTACTCGAGCACGGGGCTCACGGCGGGGACGGCCTACTACTACCGCGTGAAAGCCATGAACGGCGCGACGCCGTCCGCGTACTCGAACATCGCCTCGGCGACCACGACCGGAGGGAGTGGACCGGCTGCGCCGTCGTCGCTGGTTGCCACTGCGCAATCGAGCTCGGCGGTCGGGCTGACGTGGGTCGACAACGCCGCCGACGAGAGTGGGTACACCCTCGAGCGAGACATCTCCGCAGCCTTCTCGGCACCTGTGTCGACGTCTCTTCCGGTCAACACCACCACAGCCGTGAGCAGCGGTCTCGCCGCCGGTACGACCTATTACTTCCGAGTCCGCGCCACCAATGCCGCCGGAAGCTCGCTCAACTCGAACACCGCATCGGCCACGACGCTTCCCTCATCTGCCGACCGGCTACGCCACGACGGTGCTCGGCGATTCTCCGACTGCGTACTGGAGGCTCGGCGACGCGACGACGACCACCACCGCTCGCGACCAGGTCGGAGCCAGCCCGGGCGCCAATCCCGGCACGTATCTGAACGGCGTTGTGCGTGGCAGCCCGAGCCTGCTCCCGGCTTCCACCGCAGATTCAGCGGCGACTTTCGACGGAGTGAACGACTATGTCCGGGTCGCCAACTCGGCCGCGCTCAACCCGTCCGGGGCGATCACCCTCGAAGCCTGGATCAAGCCTTCGTCGATCCCGGCGGCTGGTTCGTTCAAGGGCATCGTGACGAAGCCGGAATCCTATGCGCTCCAGTTCAACGGCCCGCGGCTCGAGTTCACGGTCATCCAGGCCGGTGTTCGTCGCCGTCTCCAGGCGCCGGTGGGCACGATTGTCGCCGGCCAGACCTACTTCGTCGCCGGAACCTACAACGGCACGACCCAGCGGTTGTACGTGAACTTCGCGCAGGTTGCCAGCCAACCCCTGACCGGGGCGATCGGCCCCCAGACGCAGGTTCTCTCGATCGGCTCATGGGCCGCTTCCGAGTACTTCAGCGGCAGCATCGACGAGGTCGCCGTGTACAGCACAGCACTCTCGGCGGCTCGCCTGAGCGCGCACTACGACGCGGGTCGTGGCGCGTCATCGGGCATCGGCGCCGGCGGCGCCGACCTTGCTGACCGCAACGCCTGCGTCGAGCACGAGCGTGTCCCTCTCGTGGGTCGACAATGCGACGGACGAGACGGGCTTCACTCTCGAAAGGGATACGACCTCTGGGTTCGCCGCACCTACGGCGATTTCGCTGGCGGCGAACGTCACGTCGTACTCCGACACCGGCCGCACCCCCGCCACTCAGTACTTCTATCGAATCCGGGCAACGAACTCTGCCGGCAGCTCGCTAAACTCGGCGACCGCCACGGCCACCACCCCGGCGGCGTCTGGCCCAGCGGCTCCCACCGGGCTGGCTGCCTCGCCGCAATCCAGCTCGTCGATAGGCCTCACCTGGACCGACAACGCTGCCGGCGAGACTTCCTATGTCGTCGAGCGCGACCTCACGGCGGCATTCTCGGCCCCGGTCGCTGCGACGTTGGCGGCCAACGCGTCGAGCTACACCGACACGCTGCTGATTCCGTCCACGACCTACTTCTATCGAGTCAAGGCCGTGACGAGTGGCGTCTCATCGTCCTACTCGAATACGGCGAACGCGACGACCTCCGGTGGAGGAGGAACGCCTCCGATCGGCTCCGTCGAACGTGGTTGCCACAGCGCAGTCGAGCGTCGCGATCAACGTGTCGTGGACGGATACGTCGACGACGGAGACAGGCTTCTCGCTCGAGCGCGACGTGAGCATCAACTTCCCGAGCCCGACCGTGACCTCCCTCGGCGCGAACACGACGACGTTCGCCGACTCGGGCCTGACACCCGCTCTGACGTACTTCTATCGCGTGCGCGCGACGAACGCCGCCGGACCTTCCGGCTATTCGAACGTTGGGCAGGCCACCACCCAGGGCGCGCCACCCTCTGCCTACCAGGCTGCCGTCGTTGCGGATGGGCCTGCGGCCTATTGGCGGCTCGGCGAGACAACGGGAACCACGGCGTCCGACGTCCAGGCGGCCAACAACGGGACGTACACAAACGGGCCGACGCTGGCAGCCGCAAGCCTCCTCGGTCAGGACGCTGCGAACACCGCGGCCCAGTTCGACGGGTCGAACGACTACGTGTCGGTGGCCAACTCCAGCTCGCTGAGCCCGGCTTCGACGGTCTCCGTGGAGGCCTGGATCAAGCCGCAAGCCATCCCCGGTGCCGGTGCGTTCGCCTCGATCGTCACCAAGCGTGAGGCGTATTCGCTCCAGTTCAACGGCCCGCAACTCGAGTTCACCATCATTCAGAACGGGACCCGCCGACGACTCCAGGCCTCTGGCCGGCGCCATCCAGGCAGGCACGGTGTACCACGTGGTCGGCACGTACGACGGGACGACCCAACGCCTCTACATCAACGGCGCCGAGGTGACAACGCTCCCTTGACCGGTGCGATCGGGCCCACCTCGAACGGTGTGACAATCGGGTCTTGGAGCACGTCCGAGTACTTCAGCGGCGTGATCGACGACGCGGCGATCTACGGTGGAGCGCTCTCGGCAGCTCGAGTCGCCGCGCACTACGCCGCGGGTCACTGACGCCGTCCGAAACGCTCCGACAATTCAAGTCGTAGTCTCGCGATGACGACACAGGGCACATGTTCCTGACCGCCGCACGCGCGGTTCGCTGGTGTCGTGCGTCGTTCGATGCGGTGCTGTTCGAGCACGTGCTCACCGATCTTCCGGAGCCTGACGTCATCGAGGGCGTGACGCTCCGCCTCGCCTCTGCGGCTGACGAGCCGGCACTGGCGGGACTCTGGGCCCCCTACCGTCAAGCCGCGAAGGTCGCGGAGTTCCGTCAGCGCTTCGCGGATGGGTGCATGTGCTTCGCCGCGTTTCGCGAAGACCGGATCGACGCGATCACCTGGGCCGGTCAGCGCGACAGCTACGGGCGGGTCGAGGCGCGGCCGGAGTCGCTCGTCGGAATCGATCTCTATCGTCGCGAAGGTGAGGGTGGTCGCGGCATCGGTCGTGCACTCCTCTCGTACTCGTCGATCGTGGCGCGCGATGCCGGCTACACGCGAAAGGTGGCGTACGTCGAGCAAAGCAATGCGCCGATGCTCGCGACGATGCGTCCGCTCGGCTATGTCAAGATCGGCACCGCCAAGCGCAGAACCACGCTTGGTCGAACGCGATGGTCGTGGAAGATCGGAGACGAGACGGGTCGCGCGTCCTGGTTGACTCTGTAGAGCTGCCCGGGAGTCGATGAGTCCGTTCCGCCGACGGTCCGCGGCCGAGAGCTCCGTAGCGTCGAGAAACGAGCGTCGGTACGATCTCGCCATGCATGCCGGATCGCAGCGTTAGCGCACAGGATGCTTGTCAGGTTCGAACGACGAGAACGAGTGTCGGACGCGACCACACTCTGTTGGTACTCGGGTAGCAGGTAGATGGTTGATCGGCAATTCCGGCACGTCCGGATGACGCCCACGACGCGGCGCATCGCGTCGCGCTCGTCTGCGAGTCGTACAGCTCCGGTACTACCCGCAGACGATCACGACACGCTGCTTGGTCGTGGACGTCCCCGAACGCACCCCAATCACCGACCAACCATCTAGGTCTCGAAGGTGTCAGACGAAACGATCCGGTTCGAGACTCTTCGGTCACCCGGGGAGCTGGAAGCCGTGGCCGCCGAGTGGGACGAGCTTGCACGCTCGATGCAGCGTCCGTCGCCGTTCATGAGCACTGCGTGGCTCGTTCCGTGGTGGCGTCATCATGGCGTCGAGCGGGAGATGCGGGTGGAGGTCGCCCACGTAGGTGATCGGCTGGTCGGTGGGCTCCCGCTCGAGATCGAGCGTCGGCGTCTCGGATTTCGCGTTGCGCACGTCATGGGCCGTCATCACGCCGCGCTCGGCGGGGTTGTCGTCGACCGTGAGGTGGACAAAGTGGTGACCGAAGGCCTGCTCGAGCGGCTGGCGGGTGGCGACGTCGACTACGCCGACTTCTTCGGTCTGACGTCGGCAAGCCCGCTGACTGCGTGCGCGGCTGGACGTGCGGCCCTGTACGAGAGGGTCGAGTCACCCGTCCTCGACCTCTCGCGCGGCTGGGACACGGTGTACCGCGAAAAGACCTCGTCGAAACGGCGGAACCTGCATGGGCGACGTCGGAAGCAGCTCGACGCTCTCGGTGGCCTCGAGCTTACGATCGCCTCGAGCGAGGCCGACCTTGCGAACGAGATCGAGGAGGCATTCAGGCTCCACGATCTGCGTTGGGCGGGCCGAAACGACGGGTCCGAGTTCACGACACCGGTCGGGCGCCGGTTCAACGCCGAGGCCGTCCGCACTCTCGGGGCCGCGGGAATGGCTCGTATCCTGACGCTACGCGTGGGCGGCCGTGCCGTCGCCTTCCACTACTACCTCGTGTTTGCCGACCGCATGTACGTCTACAGGCTCGCGTTCGACCCTGAGATCGCAAGGTACTCACCCGGCCTTGTCGCGACCCTCGCCGCGATCGAGGCAGCCTCGCACGAGGGCGTCAAAGTGGTCGAATACTGCGGCGGAGGTGAGCCGTACAAGCTGGATCTCTCCGATGGGCTCGACCCGATGTACCAGTGCGTCGGCTTTGCTCAGAACCTGAAAGGCCGCGTCGGGGCACGAACTGCTCGAGTCGTGCTCTCGGCCGGGCTGCGTGCAAAACGTTCGCCGACGCTCCGGTCAACGTATCTGGCTCTTACCAAGCACACCCCGTCACGCCGCGTCACGCCGTCGACCGACGGTTAACTCCTCTCTGCACGGTCGGCAACCTCTTTGAGGAACGCGAGTCTCGCGACCTCTTTCGGCAATGACCCTGTTCGCGCCTCGACTTCGGCGCGAGGAGCCCTCTTGCCGCGCACGCTCCGGACCCAGGCGTCGATGAGGCTGAGGGAGTCCATGACGTTCGTCTCCGTGTTCGGGAGGCGCAGCAGGTACCAGGGATCGACATCGAGGAAGTTGGAGTCGTCGTACGCGATGATCGTCGGGATGCCGGCGAGCAGATACGCCGGGACCTTGAGCGGCGATGCTTCGCTCATGCCCTTGCGGTGCAACGCGAGCGTTCCCAGTGCCGCATCTGCGTGCGCCATGACGCCCAGGTATGCATCGCGCTCGAGCCGGCCGTGCGCGATCACGTTCGCCGGAAGCGTCATGCCAAACTGATCCGGTGCGACTCCGATGACGTCGATCGTCCAGTCTGGTCTTGCGCTCGCGAGAGCCACAAGCTTGTCCAACCCGTGCCACCGCATTCTCGGAGAGCCGAGGAAGCAGAGCCGCGGGTGGGGGTTGGAGGGAGCGTCGAGGGACGGAATCGTGAGAGGGTCGACGCCGTTGGGGATGGTCACGGCTGGGATCGCGCCGTTCGACCGGCGGGCGTTGTCGACGATCTCTCGGCTGACGCCCACGATTCCGCTGGCCGATCGCAACAGCACGGTGTTGCAGAGGCGGTTGTAGATCCGTACGGGAGCTGCGCGGTTCGCAAGCTCCGCCGCCGCCAGCGTGTTCAGCTCCACGACCATCGGGGCCGGGAACCTGCGACCGGAAAGGGGCGGTACGAAGCGGTCCGACCGGACGTACACGACGTCGGGCGAGAACCGCCGAACCGCGCGGACAAGCTCGCCGAGGGCAGCGACTCGTCTCCACGGCGAATCGAAGGTGTGCACCTCGGCGTCGAGCCTTGCTTCGCTGTGCTCGCGCGACGACGGGGACAGCAGAAAGAGACGCGCGTCGGCCCCCAGGCCTCGCCAGCCATCGATCTGGCCGCCGAGCTTGCTCGTCACCCCGTCTGCTGCATATGCGCTCCAGTAGGCAACCGAGGCGACGCGGAGATCGGACAGGCTCAGGATTCGTCTCTTCCAGCGACGTTCTTGCGAAGAAGTTTCCCGCGGAGGCGGAGGAGCGACCGTAGCGCCTCGACTGTTTCCAGGCGCGTCAGCAGGAACAACCTTCTCCGAGGGATCTGCTCCATCCGCCCCAGGACGACGATGCTCGCCAGCCCGAAGACGGAGTACGCACACGTCGAGGCGACGGCGGCGCCGATCGCTTCGTACGGAGGGATGAGTACGAGATCGAGGACGACCGTAACCACGATCGCGAGACCTGCGAGAAGAGCCGGGACGCCGGGATGCCCTCGACCTCTCATGACCTCGGCGATGACGCCCCCGATGCCGAGCAGCCAGACGCCGGGCAACAGGATGTAGACGGGCCCGAGGGCATCGGTGAACTCCGCTCCGTACCCGAACGTGATGAGAGGGGGAGCGACAATGGCCACGCCGACGACCCCGACGAGTGAGAGCGAGCCACTGAGCCGGACGGCTCCTGCGACGTCTTGTCCGGTCCGGCCGCCGCGGGCGATCGCGGGCATGGCGACGAAGCCGATCGCCGTGGGCACAAGGGCGGCCAGCTCGGCGACGACCTGCGCCACGACATAGACGCCGACGACGTCGAGCGACACGAGCGTCGACATCACCAGAACGTCCAGTCTCCCGTTCCCGAGCTGGATGAGGCGACCAGCCTGGACCTTCCAGCCGTACTTCACAGATGCCGCGAACACGACCCGCGAGACGCTGACCCCGCGTCGGAGGTCGGCCGCGAGGGCTATTGCCGAGTAGGCGAGTGAGCCGGCCGCGAGGGCCAGGACCGCCCCATTGACACCGAGATCGAGCCACGCAACGAATACCACGGTCAGGGCCAGGACAACGACCCGACTTGTGACCGTCAGAGCGTTGAGTCGGGTGTATCGAGACCGGCCGCGCAGGACGTTGATGGAAACGAACTCGAGATACATGGCCCACGTGAGCAGCGAGACGAGGAGCCAAAACCGCTGCCCATGGTCTATTTGAAGCCACGAGTCGGCGGCCTCCGCAACCGCAAGTGCTGCGAGCGGAAGGACAACGGCGAGGACGCACGCATACGCGACCGCGTTACCGACGAGGGTCGGCATGAGCCGTGGGCGTCGGCTCGCGTAGTAGGTCGTCGCGATGGGAATCCCGAGGCTGACCGCAGCGACGACGATCGTTGCGACTGAGAAACCGACTCCGAGTAGGCCTCTTCCTTCCGGCCCCAGCAGACGCGCGACGATGATGGACGTCGCAAAGCCGATCGCGAGGGCAATGACCGTTGCACTGAAAACAGTGAGCGCATTGCCGGCAATGTGGCTTCGGCGTCCTTGATCCTTGTCTGGCAATCTCTCCTTCATGTGGGCGCCGGCGCACGTCACGTACGCGTAAGCGTCCGCCGGCGAATCGTAGTCTAGGCGCGGTTTCGGTCTGTACTACGATGCCCAGTCCAGTGGGGAGACGGCGAACGGCTGAGCAGGTCCGCAACGAGTTGACCTTCGGGCCGCGCCTCATCTACCCGGCGAAGGCGGCTCTCACGCACGCGAGATCCTGGTGGTGGACGCTTCGGCCGGGTGCCGGCGATGCGCCGGGTGACCTGCGAATCCTTCTCTATCACCGGGTTTCCGACGCGACCGATCGTCTGGCGGTCGAGGTCAACAGGTTTGCGGCTCACATGGCGATGGCTGCGGGTCGCGGACTGCGCCTGCTCGATCTCGAGTCGGCGATCGAGCGCTGGCAGGAAGGGGGCAATGCGCAGCCGGTCTACGCGCTGACGTTCGATGACGGCTATCAAGACATGCTCGTCAGCGCCGCTCCGATCCTCAAGCGTCACGGGTTCACCGCGACGCTCTTCATCCCCACCGGAGCCATCGACGGCACGTCACGCTTCACCTGGTACGGCGAGGCTCAGCCTCCACTCCTCACCTGGGACGAGATTCGTGGTCTCGCGCGCGAAGGTGTGATGCGTATGGGAGCGCACACCGTGACCCACCCGAACCTTCTGTCGCTCGACGAGCCCTCGGCACGACGAGAGCTCCGGGAGTCAAAGCGCGTCCTCGAGGAGCAGCTGGACGCTGAAGTGGAGACGTTTTCGTATCCGGCCGGGCTCTACTCGGCGCGCGAGGTACGACTTGCTCGAGAAGCGGGGTTCCGGCTGGCCGTCACGTGCGACCCCGGGGTGAATCGTGCCGGCCACGATCTCCTCGCTCTGCGGCGAACCCAAATCGAGAGCTTCGATCGTGATCGCGACCTGAGAGCCCGGCTCGCCGGTGCTCACGATCGGCCTCTTCCGCTGCAACGGGCATTTCGGAAGGCCCGTTACGGCGCTCCTCAGGGCTGAGGCCGCGGCGGTACGCTCTCAGGTGGCGGTGGTCAGGTCAGGTGCATCCGCGCCAACGGGCGTCACTGACGGCGGCCGGCACGACGGTAGCTCCCGTGTTGGCCTGCGCGTGGTTCGATCTGAACGTCACGAGGGCCGGGGGCGCGGCGCGAATATCGAACCCCAGCCCGATGTCTGCAAGGTTGAAGCGGTTGTCGGTGATGGTAAATCGCTCCGCCGGCGCCTCCGAGCCGTTCGGGCTGTCGGGCGCGAAGTAGAACCCGACCTTTCCGATCGCAAACCCGAGATTGCCCTGGACGATCGAGCTTCCGATTGCGGTGCTCTCGTCGTGAAAGGCGATCGCGAATGGTCCATCGACGATGGTGTTGTTGATGGCCTGCGTGTTCGGGGCCCGAAGCGAGAGACCGATATCGGCAAATCGCTCGATCACGTTCGAGGCGAGCACGGATCCCTCTCCCTTCGCGTAGATCCCGTGCTTCCCGTACGGGATCTCGGGGTTCGTGCCCGTGTCCCGAATGAGGTTGCCGGTGATGGTGAATCCCGAGCCGAGGAAGATGATCCCCGAGTCGCCTGTTCTCTGAATGAGGTTGCATTCGATCCGCCAGCCGGCGTCGCTCGTCACCGGCGCGTTGATCCCGACGCCGGTGGTGCCGGTGATCACCGAGCGGGAGACGATGATCCTGGACGACCCGACCGATGATCCGGCAATCACCGACGAGTTGGTGCCCGCCGAGGAGAGGTAGAGGCGGTCGAAGACGAGATCGTGCTTTCCCGAGAACCACACGGGGCCGTGGGGATTGATGAGGTGGGCGCGCCCCTGGCCGAAGGAGGAGTAGGTAATCGGGTTCGACGGCGTCCCAGACACCCTCGGGATGAGCGTGGTGTCTGTGAACTCGGCCCGGCCTTCGAACCGGACGATGTCTCCGGGTTTCAACCGCGCCCTGTTGACGCGCGCGACTGTGCGCCAGGCGGTTGCTGAGGTCACGCCGCGCGCACGATCGTTGCCGTGCTGACGAACGTAGTACGTCGCAGCCGACACCGAGCTCGTAACGCCTCCGGCGAGGATGACCGCGACTATCGCAATCCCGAGTTGCCGGCGCTTGCAGCGTCGCACGACGATCCAGCCTACCACCCGCCGAAGACGCATCTAGACTTCCGGCGTGATGCCCGCGTGGAAGTAACCGGGGAGCGCAGATCTGTCCGCGAGCAACCGCTCGCGGGCATCCTTTGGCGTGGCCGCTACCTCATCGGGCTGGCGACGCTCGCCGCGGTCTTCGTAGCCGCGTTCATGACCATCACCGCGACCAAGGTGTACGAGGCAACCGCCGTCTTGCAGGCGCGGTCCGACCCGACGGCCGTTGCGATCAGCGATCCGTTGACGCTCCAGCAGGCAAGCCAGGGCGCGGCGTCGACGTATGCGAGGCTCCTGAACGACCGGAGCGTGATGTCCGAGATCCAGCCGCATGTATTCGACGGTGGGCTTTCGGTCAGCGAGCTCCAGCTCCGCACGTCCGCGCGTGCCGTTCCCGAGACGAGTCTGATCGAGCTCTCCGCCGAGGCGCCGACGGTCTCAGAGGCGCGGGCTCTCGCAGCCGCTGTCGTGCGCGGGTTTGTCGGCGTGACGCGGGCCGCTACGAGCGAGCGTTCGCGCGATGTGCAACGGCAGCTGCAGCAGCGGATCTCGTTGCTGACCAAGCAGATCCAGTCTCTGTCCTCCCAAAAGCCGTTGCCGGCCGAACAGCTTACGTCGCTGCGCGCGGCTCGCGCGTCCCTGAATGACCGGCTCTCGGTCGAGGTGGCAAGCGGGATCGAGCAATCCTCTCGGATCGGGCTGGTTGCCCCGCCGGCCGCGTCGGACGCACCGATTCGGCCGCGAAAGATGGTCAACCTCGTCGGCGGAGTCATGCTCGGCTTGCTTCTCGGGATGGGGTTGGTCATCCTCCGAGCCCGACTCGACACGGGGCTCCACGGCTCGCGGGAGGTCGGAGAGGCCCTCGGCGCGCCGACGCTCGCGAGCATCCCTGTCGTCGAGAGGCCGGAAGCGAGCCCGCACGCTGCCGAAGCGTACGAGGTTGCGCGAATCAACCTGATGTTCGTCTCGGCGGATCAGCCACTTGGGGTGTTGGCCGTCACGAGCTTCTCGTCGGGCGAGGGGAAATCCTCGACCGCGGCGCTCCTTGGTCGTGCCGAGGCGCGCTCCGGGAAGAGCGTCCTGTTGATCGACGGCGACTTGCGAACCCGCCAGCTGTCTCAGCGGTTCGCCGTTGGCGACAGTCCAGGGCTTTCGACCTTGCTGGCCCGAGGCACATCCGGAGCGAGCCCGAACGTCTCTATCGAGCCGAACCTGCACGTGCTCCCGGCGGGGCCGGCACCACCCGATCCCGCTCGACTTCTTGCGAGCCCGCGCATGCGCGAGCTGCTCAAGAAGCTCCGGTCGGAGTACGACCTCATCATCATCGACTCGCCGCCGGTAGCGCATCTCGCAGACGCCTCGATTCTCGGAGGGCTCGCGGATGGGATCATCGCGGTGGCGCGGGTTGGGCTCACCAAGCAGTCTCATCTCGCGGAGCTGGACCTGCAGCTGCGCAACATTCCGCGCCCGGTCGTCGGGGTCATCGTCATCGAGGCGCGCTCGTTCGAGCACAACTACCCGCTCTCCGTCGTGGGCTCGTCGTCTGGGAACGGAGGCCCCACCGCCGCGCCCCGACGCTCGCGGGCGTCGGGCCGGACCGGGTCAACCAGGTAAGCCGCAGCCGGTCAGGGTTGTCGCTTCGGCATCATCGGACTGGAGCGGGACCGCGAGCTGAGGTCCTGCTTCGCCGCCGCAACCTACTGCCGGTCGGTGGAGCACTGTTGCTGCCGGTGCTCCTTGCGCCACTCCTGGCTCGAGGGAGCGCTTCGATCGCCCTTGTCGTCGCTTCCGGAGCCGTGATCGCCGCCTGGGTCTCCCCTGCGCTTCCGGCAGCGCTCGATGGTCTTCCCGACGTCGTCGTCAGCGTCGCCGGATCGAACCCCTTGCCCGCAGGGGCCACCGTCATCCTCATGTCCGCGTGGGCGGTCATGGGAGTTGGGTTTGCGGCCTGGCGGAGACCGGACAAGTATCCGCTGGCGCTGTTCTTCGCGGCGCCGATCGTCCTCTCCGTGGGTCTCGGGGTCTTCATGTTGATCCGTCTCGGAAGCTCGCAAAGCGAGGCGTACGGATCGGAGAAGTTTCAGCTGTACCTGGTTGTGAATGTGGTCGCCGTCGTCGTCGGGGCGGTCGTGGCACGTGAGGCCCGCCACTTCGAGCTCTTTACGCTTGTGCAGGTCGCCGTAGCCGCGCTCGCGAGCCTCGCGCTTCTCCGGGCGATCCTCACCGGCTCGGCCGACGAGGTCTTTACCGGGCGGCTCTCCCTGTCTGCGGACTACAACCCGATCTTTCTGGCGCGCTCGCTTGCGCAGGGTGTCGTCTTGAGCGTATGGATCGTGGCGAGCCGGCGTTCGGGCACGGGAGGGAGGTTGCTCTGTCTCGGCATCCTCCCGGTTTTCGCGATCACGATGATTGCGACAGGCTCCCGGGGGCCTTTGCTGGCCCTCCTGGCCGCGCTGGCAGTACTCCTGACGCTGCTTCTCAAGCAGGGCCGGGGTCTCCGGTACGTGGTCGTGCTGCTCGCGATGCTCGTGCTCTCCGTTCTCGTCGTACCTCATGCGCTTAATGCTCCGCAGGCGATCGACCGCTCGCTGTCCCTCTTTACGGACGCCGGCTCCGGCGTGTCGGCAAACGGCCGAGATCTCCTCTGGAACGATGCAGTCGAAGCGATTCGAGCCCACCCCGTCGTCGGCCTGGGGACGGGAGGGTTCGAGAGCGTGCAACCCGTCGAGCGGTACCCCCACAACGTGATCCTCGAGGTGGGGGCGGAGCTCGGCATCGTCGGGCTCGTTCTGCTCGTGGGAATCATCGCCACGGGCGTGGGATACCTCAGGAGAGCTTGGCAGACCGGACAGGAACGGATTCGGATCGAGGTTGCGCTGGTCGCGGCGCTTCTCACCGCGGCATTCGTGGACGCGAGCCTGTCCGGAGACATCACGGGAAACCGGGCGATCTGGTTCGCGGTCGGTCTCTCGGCGGGTCTCGCGTGGCGCTCCAGCGACGGACGTCGCCGAGGCGTAAGACCGCGCGTCGGGCCGGAGTGTTTGCCCGACTCGACGATTGGCCCGCGACCCGATCGTGACCTCGCCCGGCCGGTGGTCCGTGCGTGCCGCTCAGGTCGTCTGCCTCCCTCGATTCCCCGCGTCCAGCGAGCGCGTCGATTGCGGCCTGCAGCGACAGCCTGTGGACAGATCGGTGGATAGATCGGTGGACAGATCGGTGGATAGATCTTCACGACTTGGTGACCTTGTTTGGACGATGTTCGGGGGAAGTACCAGTGTTGTTCGGATGCCTTGAAGTTGGCTAACCGGGTACTAGGGTCGACGTCACACCCCGAGACGGGGAACGAGCAATAGATAGGCAGGCGGGTGTGTGGCCGATGAGGTCACGCCCCAGGGGAGTCCGCCAGGTCTTGCCGGCCCGCCGAGACGAGCGCGATTGCGGTCGACGTCTTCTGATCCCGCGATCTCGCATGTCTCTCCGCGTGGAATCCGCCACGCCGACAAGCCATGCAAGAGGGGAGATCGATGAGATCAACCGATTTGATGTCGAGATCGCTGTATTTGCAGTCGGATTTGCAGTCGGAATGCGCTCCTGCTCCACCCGATACCCCACAGGCTACCCCGACCCGCTCTCAAGAGTCACCCATTTCGGGGGATAGCCGGGCAGGTCGTACCACTCGTTCGAGGGATCATGGTCGACCATCCCCCTTCCGGGGGGATCGCGCGGCTCCGTGGACGCCTCCGATGCGGTGTTCATGACCAAGACCGCCATGATCTTCATCGTCGCGATGGCCCTCGTCGTGGGGGTCATTGCCGCGGCCGCACCTGCCGCCGCCACATCGCCATCTATCACCACAAGCCCCGCTCTGACCACCTCCCTGACGACCGCCACCTTCAGATTCGGTTCCTACCGTGCTTCGTCGTATGCGTGCTCGCTCGACGGAGCACCCGCGACAGAATGCTCCTCGCCGGTCGTGCTGCGCGGGTTGAGCGTTGGACAGCATCGGTTCGCGGTTCTCGCGCGCTCGCGAAGTGGAAACTCCGCCCTCACGACCTACGCCTGGCAGGTCGTCTCGCCCGTCGCGACGTACGACGTCACGCAGATCGGTTGCGCCGGACTGCGACCGTGAAGGGCTCACCACCTGGAGCGCCACACCGTCGGATGTCGGTGGCACCTGGTCGATCGAGCTTCCGGCTCGACGGCCGTCTCTCAGAACACGGAGTTCGTGATTCCGTACACCTATGGCAATCCGGAAGGTCACGCTCGATACGACGCACGCTGGCCGACGGTCCCCATTCCTTCTTTGTGCGCGCTACGGCGACAAACGGGCGAACCGCGATCACGTCGGCGACGGTGAACGTGGCAAACGGCGTCACTCCGACTCCGACGCCGACGCCGACTCCGACGCCGACGCCGACTCCGACTCCGACGCCGACTCCGACGCCGACTCCGACTCCGACGCCGACGCCGACTCCGACGCCGACTCCGACGCCGACGCCGACTCCGACTCCGACGCCGACTCCGACGCCGACTCCGACGCCGACTCCGACGCCGGCGCCTGCTCCCTCGACGCCTCCGACGCCGGTCCAGACCGGTATCTCGTCGCCGCTCAGCCCGATAAGCCAGTTCAGCAACGTGTCGGGTCTCGGCGTGAACGTGACCACCCGTCAGGACGTGCATGACGTGGTGATCGACGGCACCGGTGACACCGGGGTCCTCTTCCAGTTGAACGCCGCCGGATCAACGCTTCGACGGGTCACGATGACCCGGATTGCCGCTCTCAACTCGGTGTCCTGGGGCAAGCACGCGGTCTATGGGAAGGCCGCCGATCTCACGCTCGAAGATGTCGCCGCGTCGTGCTCGGATATTGCGCCTCGGTGTTCTCCCTGCGCTACAACGGAGCAGTCCTGCGTCGGTTCTCGGCCTCGGGAGCCCCGCACGCGGTCACGTACTACGAGACCTCGTCCGTCCGCGGCAATGTCCTCGTCGAGAGCGGCTCGGGCAGCTTCACGGGTGACACCGCCATCTGGATGGACGCTGAGACCGACTACCAGTCGGCGATCTACCAGTCGTTCACATTCCGGAACGTCGACATGACCGGACCTTCCGGGAGCAAGTTCCTGAGGATCGCTTCGGGACGGATGCAAGGCTCCGTCCGAATCGAGAACTGCACGATCAACGGGCATCCCGTCACAGCCTCAGACGTGGCCAACGTCCCGAACCTGATGATCGCCTAGACCAGACGCGCCCTGTCACGGTTGGCGTCGCGGCTTCTCGAGCCGCGACGCCAACCGTGGGCCGTGGCTCAACCGTGACGCCGAGCCGAGCTGCTGCGCTCGTCGATGAGCCTGCGATACAGGGCAACGTGGTGCGTCGATCATCGTCTCGAGCTGGTGCTCGCGGTCGATCAAGGCGTGACCGTCCTCGATGAGTGACGCCCGAGCGCGAATCCCCGGCGACGCGTCTACGGCCGCGGCGAGGCTCTCAGGGGCTCGGCGCGACAAGGAGTCCCGTCCCCATCACGGATGATGTCGCCGACACCGACGGCGTCGACAGCCACGATCGGCGTCTCAGGACATTGCCTCGAGCAGCACGAGGGGCAGACCTTCCCAGTGCGCGGTGTGGAGAAGCGCGTCCGCGGCCGCGATGATGTCGGCCGCATCTGTGCGTGGACCGGTGAACGTGACACAGTCGTCGCATCCGAGCGCCACCGACTGAGCCTCGAGCTCCGCCATGAGAGGCCCTTCGCCGACCAGCACCAGCTGAAACGGCTGCTTGAGGTTGCCCCGTCGTCGAAGCTCCGCGGCTGCCTCGAGCAGCAGCCCTTGCCCCTTCTGCGCGACGTGGCGGCCGACCGAGACGAAGAGCAAGTGCTCGTCGCTCACGCCAAGCTCCTTCCTTGTCTCGGCCGGGGTTCGCGAGCGGGTGACGGAAACCGCGTTGCGGATCTCCGTCACGGCTTCGTCGGGCAGGACCTCGCGAAGCTGTGCGGCGGCCGTCGGCCCAACGGCGATGACGCCGTCCGTGCGAGCCATGACCCGGCCGGCGAGCTTCCGCCGGTGCGGTCTCACGCCATGGTAGGTCGTGACGATCGGCAGCCGGCGCTGCCGTGCCAGGGCGCGTGAGACAAGCGCGATCGTCCCAGGCCCAGGGTTGTGCGCGTGCACGATGTCGGGGCGCAGCCCACCAGGACGTTGCGCACGTCCCGGACGGTCCGGCCAGCCGCAAGGAATCCGGGCTTTGGGAAGGTGATCGGCACGAGCTCGACGCCGTGGCTGCGAAGCCTGGTCGGGACGGAGCCATCCGGGTTGTGCCACGCCGCGACCGTCACGCGGTGGCCCTTCTCGCGGAGCCCGATCGAGAGGTCAGCCGCGAGCTTTTCCGCGCCGCCCGGCCCGAGAGTCATGACGAACTGGAGTATCGAAAGCGGGCCGATCGGTCTCTAGCACGCAAGGATCTCCCTGTAGAGCGAGCGATGCGCCGGCGTCAGCAGCCGCGTGTTGTGCCAGAGCACGGTGAACGTTCCGCCGACACGTCGGCACGCTCGAGCAGGTGCTCCGCTGTCTGCAAGGCACGGCTCGAACCCCCAAGCGAGAGATAGTTGGAGTCCAAGAGTGTCGCGTCCATCAGGACGAGCGGTCGTTCGCGGAGTCGCAATGGTCTGCGTTCGATGATGTGAAAGAGGTGATGCTCGCGACACGTGCCTGATCTGAAACCCGGCCTATCCGCGTAGCCCGAGCTCGCATCATAGGCCAAACCTGCGGCCTCCTGTGCCGGCCAGGTGTGCCGAGGATCGAGCCGCAAGAAGTGCTGCCTACAGCCGAGTGACGACGGCGAGACCGCTTCTGTACCGACGACCCCCTCGAGAGCAATACGTTCGTCGCGTGAGCTGCTGAGCCGAGCGCGGAGGACTGGTAACTCCCGTGCAGGCCGATGCGATGCCCTCGCTCGACGATCGCGCGGACGGTCGATGCCACCCACGGCTCGTCGATCTCGTAGTTGTCGTCGTCGAGCCCTCCCGGCGCACGACCGCTGATGAAGAAGAACGTGCTCCGCACGCCAATGCTCCTCCGAGTCGTGCATCAACTTGGCGAACGTGTTGAACACGTCGACCCGCGGGCCGAGCAGGGCCGCAGCGGAATGGAGACCGCCCGTCGGGCCGCGAGCAGCGGTGAGCGATCGCCCAGGAGGTCCCTCGCCGACGCTCGCAGCTGCCCTCTGACCCCTGCTTTCCGCCCGTCGACGAAGTCGATGTCGTGGCTCGGATCAACTGCGTACTCGGGTCGTCGGGACGCGAGGCCGGAAAGACACGGTCGAGCGCCGACGGAGGAGCTCGACGTATTCGTCGACGAGCGGTCGGTCGAGAAAGCCGTGAGCCGCGAGCGAGAGATGCGCTCGACGGAAACCGGCCGTGTACGTCCCGCTGGCTCTCTCCGAGTCTCCTCGATTCTGCTGAGCAGCACGAACGCAGCTCCAAAGACGTCGATGCCGAGGCTGAGGGTGCCGGCCGTCTGCTCGAGGTACGCGCCACCGGCTTCGGGCCGACCGTAGAGGATGGGCACGCTGTCGACTCCGAGCACCTCGCGGATCCAGGGGTCGCGGAACTCGGCGAGAGGGCCTGTCGGGAGGATGAACGAGTGCGGCCAGTTCTCGTCTGGCACGTTGAACGCGATGTCGGGGAGCCTGATGCTCTGACCTGCGCCGCTTTCGAGTGCAAGCTCGACGTCATCGCGATCCTCGGGGATCGAGCTGAACTCCACTCCCGAGAAACTCGGTGAGAACGACGTTGAGGATGTAGTCACGCTCGCGGGGAAACGAGCGGGGATGGCGAATCAGGAGCTTCAACTCGTGGTCGCTCGGTCGGGTCAACTGCCAGCGTTGGACAGCGACTCGGCAACGCGTGTCGCGGCAAAATCTGCACCCAGGACGAACCTCGAGACGGGGCCAAAGCGACCCTCGGCCGGGTAGCCGACGAACTGGACGCGCTGGTCGGTCGATCGGAAGAAGCGGTCGAGCACCGGCCAGCCGTCCCGGATGGCGATCCGCGCACGCAACTCCGGCGCGAGAAAGGTCAACCGATCGAGGTCGAACCGGTATCCGCAGGCGATGATGACTTCGTCGACCTCGCGCTGAGACCCGTCGCTCAGCTCGACCACGAGTCCTTCGCTCGTCTTCTCGACCCTTGTCACGGTGCACCGCTCGCTCAGCTTGACGTTGCCCTCGACGAGCGGCCGCAGCCAGGGTGACCCGCCCGGTCGGAGCAGGCGTTCCGTGAGCCTGCGCTTGAGGCCGGCGGGAAGCGCCGCGAACAGGTCGGGATAGAGGACGAGGCGGTTGATCGGGGGCGGGCCGTAACCGACCGCGGGGTAGGCGATTCGATAGAGCCTTCGCTGGAGAGGCCCACGTGGCGTGTCCGGCTCGCGGTCGGCGAACCAGCGCACCTGCGAGCGGGTGACGAGCTCGACGATGGGCGCCGCCTGGGCTGCAAGCCCGGCGCTCTCGAGCCCGGCCTGGCCCCCACCGACGACGAGCACGCGTTGCCCTTTGTGCCGGCCGGCATCGTCGAGGCGTCCGGTCGCACAGGCCGATCGCCTCACCGAACAACTGGGCAAGCGGTGGGGGAACGAAGGCGAACGGCATCACTCCGACGGCTATCACGAGGCGGTCGGCATCGACCTCGGCTCCGCCTTCGTGACCAGGTGGAAGCCCGACCCGCTCGGCGTGATCTGTGCGACGTCGCTCGGGTCGCGATCGGCGACGAACTCGTCGGCAAACCACGCGCTGTAGCGAAGGAAGAGGTCGAGCGGGATGGGCTCGTCACGCGGCCCGCCCGTGGCGCTCACCCAGTGGTCGATGGTTCCGAGGCCTCGGGCGCGGACAGCGAGGTCTCGTCCCAGGCCGAGCGAAGGAGCATCCCGTCCGGCATGCAGTTCTTCCACGTGTGCCATCTCCGCACCGAACGTCCGAACCGCCCGATCCTGCAGGTGAGCCGCAACGGAGAGGCCGAACGGTCCCGCGCCGACGACGGCGACGTCGAGGTGCCCGTTCAAACAGCCAAGCGAGCGTGGCTCGACAGATTGACGTGCTGACCGACCTTCATACGCTTCGATTGTGTCAAACGCGACCCCGCAGTCCTTTGAGACGATGGTGCACGTAGTCCGGCTCGCACGGATACGATCGCGGCTGTCGACGAGGATCTTCCCGTCGTCCTCAGTGCGTTCCGCAGTCCCGAATCCCAAGAGCGCGGCCAACTCCAGCCTCCGCTCGTCGCAGCTCTTCCGATCAGGTGACCACTCATCCCGCACGGCCCATCGAGGTCGCACAGTCCCCGCCAGGCCGACCGTTGCTCGGGACGATCGGGTACGACGTTGCGCCGCTCGTGCTGGCATTGGGGCTCGCCGTCGTCCTGGCGGCGTTGGAAGGTGGTTACGCCGACAATCCCCTCTACGTCGCTACCTTGTTCATGCTCGCCACCGCGGCTGTCCTCGTGGCCGCCCGCCGGATCAGGTGGGGCATGACCGGCTCGCGACCGCTCAGGCTCGCCGTGTTCGCACTGCTGGGGTTCACGGTCTGGGCGTATGCGTCCATCGGCTGGTCGGATGTCCGGGCCGAGACGCTTCGGGGTGCGAACCGAACCCTCCTGTACGTGGTGGTGTTTCTCATCGTCGCCCTCTCGCCGCTCACTGCGCGCTACGCCTCGTACGTCCTGCTCGTATTCGCTCTCGCCGTCGCGGTCCTCGTTTGCGTGACGGTCTATCGGTTGTCCGTCGCTTCGGATCCGCTCGAGTTCGTGATCGGAAATCGACTGTCGGCGCCGATCGGCTATCCGAACGGGACCGCCGCGCTGCTGGTTGCCACCGCCTGGCTCAGTTTCGGCCTGGCGACGCGAACGTGGCTCGGCGTCATTGTGCGCTCGCTCGCGTTCGGCACGTCAGGCGTCCTCGTGCTCCTCGCCTTGCTCGCTCAGAGCCGTGGCGCGACCTTTACTGCTCCCGCCGTTGTCGTCGCTTTCCTCGTTTTCGTCCCGGGACGCGCTCGCGCGATCATCAGCGCTGCACTGGTGGCGGTGGTCGCGGGTGCAGCCGCGCCGCGAGCACTCGGGGTCTTTCGAAGCGAGAGTCCAGATGAGCTGGCCTCTCGGAGCGGCGGCGCGCTTCATCTCATCATCGCGGCCTTCGTCGCCGTAACGGTCGCGGGCTTCCTCCTGGTCTGGGCGGAGAATCGGCTCGAGATCTCTCGGCGAGTGGCGCGGATCGGCTCCGCCGTTGCTGTCGGTGCGGTGGTCATCGCGGGCGTCGTCGGAGTCCTCCAGCTTGACCCAGTCCAGAAAGCGGACGACTGGTGGCACGAGTTCAAGAGCAGCACCGCGGTCACGAGTGAGGCGTCTCATTTCGGTGGCCTCGGCAGCAACCGGTACGACTTTTGGCGGGTAGGGCTGGGAGAGTTCGTCGATCATCCCGTCCTTGGAGTTGGCGTCGACAACTTCCAGGTGCCATACCTCAAGCAGCGACGAAGCACGGAGGAGCCGCTCTATCCGCACAGCCTGGTGATTGATCTCCTGTCCCAGACGGGCATCGTCGGGACCGGGCTGTTCGCCTTGTTTCTCGCTGCTGCTGGATGGTCGTTGCTCAAGCGAGAGCGAGGGCCTGAGCGCGAGCTCGCACTTGTGCTTGCGGTGGCGGCGTTTGCCTTGCTGGCCCACTCTGCGGTGGACTGGCTGTGGGAGATTCCCGTACTTGGCATCGTCGGCATGGCTTTTATCGGTCTCGTGTTCGCCGTTGAGCCTGCCCCGCCCGATGCTCTCGAGCAACGTTCTCCGACACCGGTGGCAGCTCGGCTTGCGATCGCGGGGGTGTGGGTCGTCTGCGTCCTTCTGGTGCTCGGTCCCTGGCTCGCCGAGCGATATACGAGCCATGCAGCGACGATCTGGCGATCGTCCCTCTCCGAGTCTTTCAACGAGCTCGACGTCGCTCGTGCGTTCAACCCGCTCAGCGAGCGGCCGGATCTCATCGCGGCGACGATCGCGATCAAGACCGGAGACGATCAGACAGCCCTGACGCGCCTCGAGCAGGCGGTCGCGAGAAACCCGTCGAGTTGGTACGGACAGCTTCAGTTGAGCGCCGTAGCGCTTCAGCTTGGGGATACCGCCGTGGCCGAGCGAGCGCTCCAGCGGGCAGTGGAGCTCAATCCTCACGAGCCGGTCGTCTGTCTCAGCGCGCGTCGAACGCATGAGAACCGACCTCTTTCCCCAGAGGAGGTGGCAAGCGTCATCGAGGCGGACCTGCCGTCAGCTGTGTGCGACCGGTCCCAATAGTAAATTGTCCACGGAATGTTTGACAGCAAGCCATGTTGCGGCCAAGATACGAATTGGAGAGACGGTCGTCTCTGTGGGAGGTCTCTTGAAGACGGGGGAGTGGTGAAGTGCATAAGTTCTTTGCTCTTATTGTGATGTCCGTTGCGTTGCTCGTGAGTGCGGGCGCAGCATGGGCCGGAAACGGGCCGTCGAGCACCGTGTACGACGATCCGGCGGTGAAGATTGTCAAGGCCGCCACTGTGAAGCCGGCGCAGGCTAGTGGAACGCTGCCGTTCACAGGGATGGATCTGTCGATTGCGGTCATCGGTGGCGTTGCGCTGCTCGGTACGGGCGTCGCGCTCCGGCGCGCGTCACGCCGACGCGACTAAGCGAAGCGGCACCAGTGGCAATGAGAGGGAGGCGCGTGAGCGCCTCCCTCTCATTTTGAAGCCTGCCGGCGTTGGCCCGCCGGCTGTGTGACGCGTTCGGTCGCCGCCTACCTGGCATCACGTCTGCTCGTGCGGCCCTGTTCTGCTCGCGCGGGTCTTGACCGCTCTTCAGCATCAACCGCTGGACGCCTCGGCGAATCCACCCAGCCGAGGCGTCGGGCGTTGCGTCGGTCGACGCGGGTGAACGTCAGTCGACGCGCGTGAACTTGATCGGTCGCGCGTAGACGATGTACCGCTCGCGCGCAGAAAACCGAGGGTGGCAGGCCTGAAGCGCCAACAGCTCCACATCACGAGACTTCAGCCTCGAGAGGTCGTCGGCGGGGACGATGATGTGACGGGTCACCTTGTACGTGACCGTGGCATACGGGAGCTGCAGCTCGATCCTGTCGCCGAGCCGGAGCGAGTCGATATGAGCGAAGGGCGCTCCGTAGGTCGTCCGGTGTCCAGCGATGTACACGAGCTCGCCTTCCCCCGGCATGAAGGTGCGGTCATCCCGGCCGGGCCCTTTCTTCAGGGCGTCGTGCGTCGTGCCTTCGACCATGACCATGTTGAGCCCGAGGCGCGGCACGTGGATCGTGCCGATCGCTGACCCGTCGGCGACGGAGAGGCGATACCGCTGTGCGATCTTGTCGAGCGGGACGACCGGGGCGGAGATCGGCTTCGGAGTGGTCTCGCCGGGCTGGCGGGTCGTCGCCTGGCTCTTCGCGAGGGCCGCTGCGAAGCTCGCCTCACGCTCGATGAGCTCACGCTTGAGCTCACGCTGCTCGCGCCGCGTGTAGTAGGCCGTGACCGGGTCTCCCCACCAGTACGTCACGCCGCCCCAGACCAGGACGAGGACGCCCAGCACCATGATGGCGCCGCTGAGCACGCGGATGGCTGACCGAAGCATCCCTCTCAGAGTAGGCGGATTTTTCACTTCTGTCTCGACTTTCGTCCTCGGACTCGGTATCAGCGTGGTTCACGCATGACCTCGGTGGTGGCCGATTCGAGCCGGGCCGAGGGTGCGGTCGTCTATCCTCGCTCCGCCGTGATCGACCTGCACTCCCACGTGCTTCCGGGCCTGGACGACGGAGCGCATGATCTCGACGAATCGCTCGAGATCCTCACTGCGATGGCGGCGGAGGGCGTCGAGGTCGTGGTCGCGACGCCTCACGTGCGTGAGGACTACCCGACCTCGCCGAGCGCGATGCGCGACGCGCTGACCGAGGTCCGAACCGCGGTCGCCGCTGCGGGGCTTCCGATCGAGGTTCTTCCCGGCGGGGAGCTCTCGGTGGCTGTCGTCGATTCCTCCTCCGGTGACCAGTTGGCGGAGTTCGGCCTGGGCGGGAACGCGCGGCTCGTCTTGATCGAGTTCCCGTACGGGGAGTGGCCGTACCTCATCGAGCGTCGCATCGAGCGGCTTCGAGGAATTGGGATCACGCCGGTGCTCGCGCATCCCGAACGCAACGACCGAGTCGTTGCGGAGCCGTCGCGGCTCACCGAGGCGGTCGCCGCGGGCGCCATCGTCCAGTTGACCGCGGCGTCGATCGACGGCCGACACGGCCGGCGGGTGGCACGGTCGGCGCGCGACCTCCTCGCTCTCGGGCTTGCCCACGTCGTCGCCTCGGATGCACACGGGCCTGCTGTCCGGGCCGCCGGCCTTCGGTCTGCTCTCGCCGCGCTCGACGATCCACAGCTCGCCCGGTGGCTCGTGGATGACGTGCCCTCTGCGCTCTTGAGCGGATCCGATCTTCCTGCGAGACCGATGCGACGCCGCAGGTACTTCCCCCGGGTGCAGATCCGCCGCCGCTGAGCGGGTCGTCAGGCGGCTTGCCGGCAGTGCTCGATGACATCCACCAGGATGTCGTCGAGGTCGCGCGTCGGCTCCCAGCCAATCGCGGCGGTGATCTTGTCGATCGCGGGGATACGGTGGAGCATGTCCTCGATGCCCTGTCCATAGACGTTTTCGTATGCGATGAACTCGATGGACGACGACGAACCGGTTTGCTCGATGATGCGGTTCGCGAGCTCGAGGATGCCGATCCGGTTCGCAGACCCGACGTTGTAGATCTCGCCGGACTTCCCGTTGTCCATCAGTCCCGCGAGAGCGCGGATCGTGTCCTGGACGTGGCAGAAGCATCGCGTCTGCGCACCGTCGCCGTGGATCTCGAGGGTCTCACCTGCGAGTGCGCCCTGGACGAAGCGTGGGATCACCATCCCGTACTCGCCACTTTGTCGCGGGCCGACGGTGTTGAACAGGCGCGCGATCACGACGTCGAGACCGGACTCCTGGTGGTGGGCGAGCGCGAGAAACTCGTCCATCGCCTTCGAGTCGGCGTACGCCCAGCGGCGCTGTGTCGTCGGGCCGTAGATCCGGCGATCATCCTCGGCCAGCGGCCGCTCCTCGCGGTGATCGCCGTAGACCTCGGATGTCGACGCGACGAGGACGCGCTTTCCGAAGGTGTGCGCGTGCTCGAGCACGATCTCGGTTCCGCGGAGATTCGTCACCAGCGTGCGGACGGGCTGCTCGACGATGAGGCGAACACCGACCGCGGCTGCCAGGTGATAGACGATGTCGCAGCGGTAGACGAGCTCGTTCACGACGGTGGACGACAACACCGACTCGACCACGAGGTGAAACCCTTCGCGGTCGCGGAGATGGGCGACGTTGTCGAGCGAGCCGGTCGACAGGTCGTCGAGGACCCACACCTCGTGACCCTCGTCGAGAAGGAGCTCGGAAAGGTGTGAGCCTATGAATCCGGCGCCGCCGGTGACGAGTACCTTCACGGCGGCGAAGGCTACCGGGCGTGGGCGACGAAGAATCCACCACCGGCGACCTCTAGGCCGTCGGCTAGGATCTGAACAAGACCTCGATTCGGCAAGCGGGAGCGAAAGGAGCGTCGAGGCACGGTGTTCGAGCGATTCACGGAGCGGGCTCGTCAGGTTGTGGTTCTTGCACAGGACGAGGCGCGCGCTCTCAAGCACAACTACATCGGTACGGAGCACATCCTCCTCGGGCTTCTCCGAGAGGAGGAAGGGCTGGCGGCCCGCGTCCTCGAGAGCCTCGACATCACCGTCGAGGAAGTCCGCGCGCAGGTTGCGCGGATCGTCGGCCAGGGCGACGAGGTCACGACCGGTCAGATCCCGTTCACCCCGCGCGCGAAGAAAGTGCTGGAGCTGGCGCTGCGCGAAGCATTGTCGCTGGGTCACAACTACATCGGTACCGAGCACATCCTCCTTGGCCTGGTCCGCGAGAACGAAGGCGTTGCCGCCAGGATCCTGCTCGACTTCGATGCGGACGCCGAGAAGATCCGCAACGAGATCATCCGCATGCTTTCCGGCCCGGGCCGCCGACAGTCGGGTCAGGGTGCGCCGCCCGCGGGCGAAAAGGCGAAGAGCTCGAAGCTACTCGATCAGTTCGGCCGCAACCTGACCAAGGCGGCGACCGAGGGCAAGCTCGACCCGGTCGTCGGTCGTCAGACCGAGATCGAGCGCGTGATGCAGATCCTCTCGCGTCGTCAGAAGAACAATCCGGTCCTGATCGGCGAGCCCGGCGTGGGCAAGACCGCTGTGGTCGAAGGTCTTGCCTCCCGGATCGCATCGAACCAGGTGCCCGAGCTGCTCAAGAACAAGCAGATCTACACGCTCGATCTTGCAGCGCTCGTCGCCGGCTCGAAGTACCGCGGTGAGTTCGAGGAGCGCCTCAAGAAGGTGATGAAGGAGATCACCCAGCGCGGCGACATCATCCTCTTCATCGACGAGCTGCATAACCTCGTCGGCGCGGGCGCCGCCGAGGGCGCGATCGACGCCGCCTCGATTCTCAAGCCGGCGCTCGCCCGCGGCGAGCTGCAGACGATCGGCGCGACGACGCTCGACGAGTATCGCAAGTACCTCGAGCGGGACGCCGCCCTCGAGCGCCGCTTCCAGCAGGTGCGCGTCGAGGAGCCGACGATCGACGAGACGGTGCAGATCCTGCGCGGTCTTCGTGACCGCTACGAGGCTCACCATCGCGTCAAGATCTCGGACGACGCCCTGCGCGCCTCGGCCGTGCTCGCCGACCGATACATCCAGGACAGGCACCTTCCCGACAAGGCGATCGACCTGATCGACGAGGCGGGCTCGCGCGTGCGCATCAGGACGATGTCTGCCCCGCCGCGCTACCGCGAGCTCGAGGAGGAGATCGAGCGCGTCCGATCCGAGAAGGAAGCCTCGATCGAGGCGCAGGAGTTCGAGAAGGCCGCGTCGCTGCGCGACAAGGAGCGCAAGCTCTCGCAGAAGAAGAAGGAGCTCGAGGAGAACTGGCGCAACGAGGCCGACGAGGAGCAGCCCGAGATCGGCGAGGACGAGATCGCCGACATCGTCTCGATGTGGACGGGGATCCCGGTCTTCAAGCTCACCGAGGCCGAGTCGCAGAAGCTGATGCGCATGGAGGAGGAGCTCCACAAGCGCGTCGTCGGCCAGGAGGCCGCCATCGTCGCGGTGTCAAAGGCGATCCGTCGCGCGCGCGCCGGGATCAAGGATCCCAAGCGCCCGACCGGCTCGTTCATCTTCCTCGGCCCATCAGGTGTCGGAAAGACCGAGCTGGCGCGGACGCTCGCGGAGTTCTTGTTCGGCGACGAGGACGCGATGATCCAGGTCGACATGTCGGAGTACATGGAGAAGCACTCCGTGTCGCGACTGGTCGGCTCGCCCCCGGGTTACGTCGGCTACGACGAGGGCGGCCAGCTCACCGAGGCCGTGCGTCGTAAGCCCTATTCGGTGCTGCTCCTCGACGAGGTCGAGAAAGCGCACCCGGATGTCTTCAACATCCTCCTGCAGATCCTCGAGGACGGGAAGCTCACCGATGCGCAGGGGCGCAAGGTCGACTTCCGCAACACGATCGTGATCATGACGTCGAACATCGGCGCAGCTCAGATCTCGAAGAACCAGTCGCTCGGCTTCACCGTCGGCGACGAGCAGGGGCTCTCCTACGACGACATGAAGGGCCGCGTCATGGGCGAGCTGAAGAAGGTCTTCCGCCCTGAGCTGCTCAACCGGATCGACGAGATCATCGTCTTCCACAAGCTCGAGAAGAGCGAGATCCTCCACATCGTCGACCTGCTGATGAAGCGGCTTCGCAATCAGATGTCGGTCCACGGCGCGACGATCGAGCTCACCGATGCCGCGAAGGAGCTGCTCTCGGAGGAGGGTTACGACCCGGCGATGGGGGCACGGCCGCTGCGTCGCGCGATTCAGCGCCTGATCGAGGATCCGCTTGCCGACTTCGTGCTCGGCCGCGAGCTCGCCGAGGGCTCGACGATCGTCGTCGATCGCCGGGAGGATCCCGGTCCGGACGATCCCAAGGTTGAGATGCGCGTTGTCGAGCCGGAGCCGGTCGCGGCTGTCGTCGGTGGCCCTGCGGAAGATCCCGAAGTCGAGGACGAGCCGGACTCCGACGCGTAAGCCTGACGCGCAGGCACGGCCCGCCGCTCGCGTACCCCGACCTCGTCCTACAATCTCCCTCCGTGGAGATTCGTCACGCGCACCCATCCGACTACGGCCGAGTCATAGGTCGCGTCAACGCCTGGTGGGGAGGGCGCGACATGGCGCCGATGCTGCCGAAGCTGTTCTTCGTCCACTTCGAGGGCACGAGCTTTGTGATGGACGATGACGAGGGCCAGCTTGCTGGATTTCTGATCGGCTTCCTGTCGCAGACCGAGCCGGATGAGGCCTACATCCATTTTGTCGGGGTCGCGCCGGAGCATCGCGGTGAGGGGCTGGGGCGGGCGTTGTACGAGCGCTTCTTCGAAGAGGCCCGCGAGCATGGACGAAAGCGTGTGCGCTGCGTCACCTCACCGGTGAACACGAGCTCGGTGGCTTTCCACGAGAAGCTCGGCTTCGTGGTCGATAGAGTCGCCGAGGAGTACGACGGGCCGGGCGAGGATCGCGTCTTGCTCGTGAAGCACCTCGGCTGAGGAGCAGCTGCCAAACGCCCAGCGGCTACCGTAGGTCGACCCGTGTCTGGTCCGTTCGTCTCGTCCGTCTCGCGCCGCCGTCATTGGCTTCGCCGGTTGCTCATCGCAACGGGCGTGGTTGTCGTGCTGCTCGGGATTCCAGCCCTCGCCCTCGGCGGGCTCTGGGTCGTGGACCGTGACGCCGTGCCCCCGCGCACGACAATTGGCGGTGTCGAGCTCTCCGGCTCGACCAGAGAGCAGGCGGCCCGCGCGCTCGGCCGGAACCTCGACCGGCCGATCCGGCTTGTCGGGCCGAGCGGCGTCGCCTTCACCTCCGGCACGGCGCTGGGCGCTGAGCCGCTCGAGGACGAGGCCCTCGACAGTGCATTCGCCGTCGGGCTACTCGAGCGAGCTGCACGCCATCTGGGCCTGGGCGGTGAAAGGACGATCGAGCTCGAGTACCGGCTGGGACCGGTAAGGCTTGCCGAGCTCGCGAACCGGCTGGACGCACGCTTCAGCGATCCACCGACCAACGCGGATCTCGTGGTCGACGGAACAGACGTGACCGTGATCCCCGCCGCCCCGGGGACGGCAATCGACAGGAAAGCTCTGAGGAAAGCCCTTCGAACGCTTCCTCACGAGGTGGGGGTCTCGGTGATCGACGCCACCCCGGCCGTCACCACCGCCGCCGCCGACGAGGCTCGGCTCCGCGTCGGTCAACTGCTCGACGGCCCGCGTGCCGTCGCGTACAAGGGCGTCTCCGCGACGCTGTTCCCGAAGGCTCTGGCGGGGCTCGTTCGCACCGCTCCCGGAGATCGGGAGCTCTCGATCTCGCTCGATCCGGAGGGTCTTGCAGCGGCTCTCCGTCCGCGCCTCGGCCGGTTCGAGAAAGCTGCCCGCGACGCGCAGTTCATCCCGGCCGGCAAGCGTGTCCACCTCCGTCCCTCGGGAGCGGGTGAGGCACTCGATGGAGAGCGAATCGGCGCCTCCCTCGTCAAGAACCTGACCTCGCAGACGCACCTTGCGCGCTTCAGGCGGCCCGTCCCGAGCTCACGACCGCGAAGGCGAAGACCCTCGGGATCAAGGAGCTGATCTCGGAGTTCACGACGTATCACCCGTGTTGCGCGAGCCGGGTGTCCAATATCCACCGAGCCGCAGACATCATGGACGGCACGATCGTCCTCCCCGGCGAGACCTTCTCGCTCAACGAGGTGCTCGGCAAGCGCACCGTCGAGCGCGGGTTCCTGAGCGCGCCGCAGATCTACGACGGCCGGCTCGAGGACGCGATCGGTGGTGGTGTGAGCCAGGTCTCCTGTACGACGTACAACGCGGCGTTCTTCGCGGGCGTACGGATCGTCACCCACCAACCGCACCAGTTCTACATCTCGCGGTATCCGATGGGCCGCGAGGCAACGGTGTCCTGGGGCGGCCCGGAGATGATCTGGAAGAACGACTGGCCGGCCGCGATTCTCGTCGACACCTCCTACACGAACACGTCGATTACGGTGAGGTTCTACTCCTCCAAGCTCGGCCGCAGGGTCACGACGACCACCAGTGAGCCGTACGGGTACGTGCCGGCGAGGACGATCACGATCTCGAACTCGACGCTTCCGCGCGGGTCGAAGCACGTCGTCCAGTCGGCGGGGCCGGCGGGGTTCACGATCAGCTACACCCGCAAGGTCTTCAGAGACGGGAAGCTGCGACGCAACGAGCGCTACACGTGGCGCTACGACGCCGAGAACGCGATTGTCGAGGTCGGCCCTCCGGCGCGGGCCAAGCCGAAGCCGAAACCGAAGCCGAAGCCGGGCGATGCGGTGCCGCCGGCGGAGCCCGCTCCAGCATCGACTCCACCTCCGCAGAACTAGACGGTCGATCACCGACCAACCATCCAGAGATCCGACTGTTCTCACAAGAGACAACATGACGTCCGGCCGGCTGGATACCCTCTACGGCAATGGCCAGGGTCGTCGTCCAGTTCACCTGTAGCGAGTGCGGAACGTCGACGGGGCGTTGGCTGGGTCGCTGTCCCGGCTGTAGCGCCTTCGGAACGCTTGTCGAGGAGCTTCAAGGCCGCGACACCCCCAGCGCGAGTAAGGGCCGGCCCGCGAAGCCCACTCGGCTGGCAGACGTCCGCGCGGAGGAGGCTGACCGGCTTTCGACGGGTGTCGCCGAGCTCGACCGGGTTCTCGGCGGCGGGCTCGTGCCGGCGTCGCTCGTGCTCGTTGGCGGTGAGCCTGGGGTTGGGAAGTCCACGCTTCTGCTGAGCGCGCTCGCAGCAATCTCGAAGAACGGACGGAAGGCGCTCCTGGTGACCGGGGAGGAATCGGTGGCGCAGGTCAAGCTCCGGGCGGCGAGGCTCGGTGGCGCCGACGATGTCGAGATTCTCGCTGAGACCGAGCTCGAGACAGTCGCTGCGACGCTTGTCGAACGCCGGCCTGATGTCTGCGTGATCGACTCGGTGCAGACGCTCTACGCCTCCGAGCTCGGATCGGCTCCGGGGTCGGTCGCACAGGTGCGCGAGGCCGCTGGTCGACTCCTTCGCGTTTCGAAGGAGAGCGGGGTCGCGACGATCCTCGTGGGGCACGTCACCAAGGACGGCTCGGTCGCCGGCCCGCGAGTGCTCGAGCACCTGGTCGACTGCGTGCTGCAGTTCGAGGGCGATCGTCACCACGAGCACCGCGTCCTCCGCTCGGTCAAGAATCGTTTTGGCTCGACCAATGAGATCGGGGTATTCGAGATGACCGCCGCAGGTCTCATCGGAGTGCCGAACCCGTCAGAGCTCTTCGGTCGCACCCACGGGGGAGAGATCGGCGCAGCAGTGGCCTGTGCGCTCGAAGGAACCCGGCCAATTCTGCTGGAGATCCAGGCGCTGGTCTCCCGTACCGATCTCGCGATGCCGCGAAGGGTGGCAACAGGAGTCGATCCGAAGCGCCTCGCAATGATCGTCGCGGTCCTTTCCCGTCACGCCGGGATCGCGCTCGGGGCAGCTGACGTCTTCGTCAACGTCGCCGGTGGCGTGCGGATCGACGAGCCCGGTGCCGACCTTGCCGTCGCGCTCGCCATCGCCTCTGCGGCGCGGAGCGCTCCCGTGCGCGACGGCGTTGCGACGATCGGTGAGATCGGGCTCACCGGGCGCCTTCGCCAGGCTGCGCAGATGGACAGGCGGATAGAGGAATGTGCCAAGCTCGGGATCGTTACCGTCATCGCGCCCGATGGCGTGCGCTCGGCCGACCCGGGTCGACGGCCCGGCTCCAGTCCGAGGATCACGCGTGTCGAGACCGTTCGCGAGGCGATCGCATCCGCTCTCGCAGCGCGAATCGAGGCTTCGTCCGGCGCGTCGGACGAGTAGCCGAACCGGCGTGAGCGAGTTCTCCACATGGCAGGAATCGCGGTGGAAAATCCGCTAGAATGGGGTTCCACGCCGGCGGATCTTCTGAGCCGGCACTTTTCGTGAGACAGCGCTTTTCGTGAGATGACAGGGTTTCGGATCACAGAGTTTCGTTCGTAGCAAGTTCTCGTGGAAAGCCTGCGAGACGGGTGTTGGCCAGTTCGGAACGACGGGAGGGCTCAGCGCGTGTTCGATGTCGGCGACAAGGTCGTATATCCCCACCACGGTGCAGGAACGGTTGTCAGCAAGGACGTCAAGATCGTCCTCGGTGAGGAGCGGGAGTATCTGACGATCAAGATCCTGCACAACGAAATGACCGTGAACGTCCCAACGGACAATGCGGAGAAGGTGGGTTTGCGTTGGGTCATCGACCTGGAGATGGTCGAGATCGTCAACAAGGTCCTGCTCGGCGGCTCAACCGAGATGCCGAAGAACTGGAATCGGCGCTTCAAGCACAACCGCGACAAGATGAAGACCGGCGACATCCTCGAGCTCGCAGAGGTCGTTCGGAACCTCGCGCTTCGCGATCACGAGAAAGGCCTCTCGACAGGCGAGAAGCAGATGTACGTCAAGGCCAAGAAGATCCTTGCGTCGGAGCTGATGTACGCGAAGAACCTCTCGGAGGACGACGCGCACGCCTGGCTCGAAGAGGTGCTTGCCAACCCCGCGAAGGGGAAGAAGGCAAAGCCCAAAGCCGCTGCGGCGTCCGCGGCGGCGGTGTAGGCACTTCTGCCAGAGGCAGAATTGCCTATGAAGAACAGCGAGCTTTCGGGTCCCATCGGTCGTGACGTAGACGGCCGGTGGGATCCTCGGCACGTTGGCTCCCGTGAGCGATCCGCGCCTAGGCGGTTCCGGTAGTGCCGGAAACGCCACCTGGTGCATCCTCGTCGCCGCAGGAGAAGGGCGGCGGCTCGGGTCGGACCTCCCCAAGGCTTTCGCCGCGCTCGGCGGTCGGCCGCTCCTCGCCGAGAGCCTCGAGCGGCTTGACGCCTCCGACTGGATCGATGCGATCGTCGTCGTCGCGCCACCTGACTGGGAGGAGCCGACGATCCTTCTCGCCGAGGAGCTTGTCGTTTCGAAGGTTGCCGCTGTCGTTGTCGGCGGCGCGACGCGGGCCGACTCGGTCGCGGCGGGTCTTGCTGAAGTTCCTTCGGAGGCGCTTGTCGTCCTGGTTCACGACGCCGCGAGGCCGCTGGTGTCCGAGGCGGTGATCGAGCGCGTTCTCAATGGGCTCGCAGGTGGCGCGGCGGGTGCGGTCCCGGGCTTGCCGGTGTCGGACACGGTGAAGCGCGTCGACTCGGGGCAGGTCGTCGAGACACCGGAGCGCTCCTCGTTGGTCGCCGTTCAGACACCCCAGGCGTTCGTCGCCGAGCAGTTGCGCGCGGCGTACGCCGGCGATCTCGCAGGCGCCACGGACTGTGCCTCACTGGTCGAGCGTGCCGGTGGAAGAGTGGCCGTGGTCGAGGGCGATCCGGCGCTCCTCAAGGTGACCACGGTCGAGGATCTGGCCAGGGTCGAAGCATTGCTGTGAGTGTTCGCGCGGTGGTGTTCGATGTGGGCGAGACGCTCGTCGACGAGAACCGCACGTGGGGTCTGCAGGCCGATGGGCTCGGGGTGTCCAGGGCTGTCTTCTTCGCCACCCTCGGAGCGGTCATCGAAAGGCGTCAACACCACCGGCGGGTGTTCAACGAGATCACACCGGGCTCCGAGCCCGCTGAGGCACAGCTTCTCCACTATCGCGAAGAGGATCTGTACCCGGACGTACGACCGTGTCTCGAAGTGCTCCACGAGGCCGGCTTCGTCCTCGCGGTAGCGGCCAACCAACCCGCGTCGACGGAGGGGTTCCTCGCATCGTGCAACCTGCCGTTCGACCTCATCTCGAGCTCCGAGGGATGGGGCGTCGAGAAGCCCGATCCCCGGTTCTTCGAGCGCGTGGTAGCCGAGCTGGGTCTCGTGTCCGAGGAGGTCGCGTACGTCGGTGATCGCGTCGACTACGACATCGTCCCGGCCGCTGCAGCCGGTCTCGTCGCGGTGTTCATTCGGCGCGGGCCGTGGGGCTTCATCCACGCCTCGTGGCCTGAGGTGGATCGGGCGCAGATCCGGATCGAATCTCTCACCGAATTGCCCGGCGCGCTTGCGTCGTTGCCTCGATAGGGTCGGCGTTACCGACGAGCTCAAGGAGGCAGTGCGCGTGAACGTTTCCTCGCAATTCGACGTCGCCGGATACGGCGTGATCGTCACAGGCGGCGCCAGCGGGCTCGGGCTCGCCTACGGCGAGGTTCTTGCCTCCCACGGGGCTCGGGTGACGTTGATCGACCTCGACGCGGACGGGGTAGCCAGGGAGGCCGAACGCCTGCAGAGTCAGGGGCTCGACGTTCGCGGGGCCGTGGCCGACGTGACCGACCACCCCACGCTCGACCGCGTGATCGACGAGGCCGTCGAGGAGTACGGCCGTCTCGACGTCGCGTTCGCCAACGCGGGCATCGATCCGGGCGTCGGTTTCGTCGGAGCGTGGGCAGGCGGGCAGCGCCCACGGATGGAGGACGGCGCGCTCGAGGTCTACGAGGACGCACGCTGGAATCGCGTGATCGACATCAACCTCAACGGCATCTTCGCGACCGCGCGGGCTGCGTCGAGGCACATGCGTACGCGCGGATTCGGGCGGATCATCGTCACCACGTCGCTGGCAGCGACGAAGGTCGAGCCGGCGATCGGGTCTGCATACATGGCCGCCAAGGCCGGGGCCGCCCACTTCATGCGCAGCGCAGCGCTCGAGCTGGCCGCATCGGGCATCACGGTCAACGCAATCGCGCCGGGCTTCTTCATCACCAACATCGGCGGCGGGCACGCCCACAACCCCGATCTGCAGGCGGCCATCGCGCGCGACATCCCCATGCATCGCGTCGGGCAACCTGACGACATCAAGGCGCTCGCGCTCTTCCTGGCGTCGCCCGCCTCGTCCTACATCACCGGCCAGGAGATCGTGATCGACGGCGGGTGGGGGCTGGGAGTCGCTGACTAGGCCAGCTAGGCTCACCGCGTGGATGGGTTGCGGATCGGTCTCGGCGTCGATGCGCACGCGTTCGGCGAGAACACGTCCCTCGTCCTCGGTGGGGTGGCGTTCGACCATCCACGAGGCCTCGTCGGGCACTCGGACGGCGACGTGATCGCCCACGCGCTCACCGATGCGTTGCTCGGCGCCGCTGGTCTCGCGGACATCGGCGCGCTGTTTCCCTCCGAGGACGAGCGCTACCTGGGCGCCGACTCGCTCGTGCTCCTGGCGGACGCCTACGGCCAGGTCCGCGATCTGGGCTTCGTCCTGGTCAACGCGGATGTCGTGCTCGTGGGGCAGGAACCGAGGATCGCTGCACACCGCGAGGAGATGCGCGGTCGACTCGCGGCGGCGCTTGGCTGCACGGTCGATCAGGTGAACGTTCGTGCGACCACGACCGACAGGCTCGGCTTCACCGGACGCGGGGAAGGGCTCGCTGCCGAAGCGGTCGCCTTGCTACAGCACGTCGGCTAGCTCCCAAATACCCCAGGCCGGGGGACTGCGCGCCACCTGCGCGGTGCGCTATTGTGTGGGTAGTACCTCCCTTCAACGAAAGGGACAAACGTGGAGACGAGTCCACCGGACTGATCACTGAGCGTCCGCTTCGCCCGAGCACGAAGAGAGGGTGAAGGCGAGCGCAGGTCGCGACCGACTCGCCCGCGACCACGTCGATCGACTCTCGAACGACCGAGGTGTGACGCTTGGCGGACACCACAGGTTGCTCTTGTGAAGCCGGGATTGCGTCGGCGAGCGGAATGGGCGCATCCCGGCTTCACCGTGTCCGGTGCCGCCGATGTCGCTTGCCGCTTCAGCGATCGCAAGCCCAGCCCGTCTGAACGTCAGCTCAGGAGCCTGGAAGGTCACGCGGGAAGGGTGACGACTCCGTTCTCGACGACCACGAGCCCGTCGCGGGCGAGCGACTGGATCGCGGCCTCGTCATCGAGCTCGTCGATCGGCTGGGGCTGCTCGACCACGAGTCGTAGGGCCGCCGAGCGTCGCTGACGAAACGACCCCTCGAACGCCGACTGCTTCCGCGCAGGCTCGCTGCGCGTGCCGACGGAGGGGCATTCCGCCGCGAGCGGGCACACCACGCACCGCGGGATCCGCGCAAGACACACCGTGGCACCGAGATCCATCAACGCCTGCGCCGCTGCCCCGGTGAAGCTGTTGCCCGTTCGCTGCTCGACACGCCTGACGTTCACGTCGCGCGGCAGCACGTTCTCGCCGTGAGCGAAGTTGCGCACCGCGTCGGCGGTGTACGGACCGACGCCGGGCAGCGTCGTGAGGTCGTCCGGCCAGCCGCGCTCCGTGATCAGGCAGGCGGCGCGATGGAGGTTGAGCCCCCGGCGGTTGTAGCCAAGGCCCTGCCACTCGCGGATCACCTCGGCCGGAGACGCGGCCGCGAGGGCTTCGACAGTCGGCCAGCGCGCGACCCAGCGCACGTAGCGGGGGATGACGCGATCGACCTGCGTCTGCTGGAGCATCACCTCGCTGACGAGGATCGCGTACGGGTCCCGGGTTTGGCGCCAGGGGAGATCACGGGCCGACGCGCGGTACCAGGCGAGGAGAGCTTGCTCCATCGTCACGATCCTACGGACGCAGGCAAGGCGGGGCAGCTGAGACAGAGCACCGACCGTCGTCCGTCGAGCCCGAAACGATGAGCGACCGTCTATGCTCCCTCCATGCCCTTTGGTCTCGGCATCTGGGAGATCGTCGTTCTCGTCGGCGTGATCCTGCTCGTCGTCGGCCCCGCCAAGGCGCCCGGGGTCGCAAAGTCGATCGGGCGCGGGATGCGCGAGGTACGCGAGACGGTTACCGGGCCGCAAAAGGAGATCATGGACGCGCTCACCGGCGAGGAGCCGAAGAGCACGAAACCAAAGCCGCCGGCGCCCTCGGCGTAGCAAGCCTCAACGGGCTAGCTGCTCAAACCGGCGCCGCGCACACAGTCGTCGCGATTGCCACGTGTGATCGCCGCACAACGCTCTCGTATCGCGCGCTCCTTCGTCTCGAGCGTGGCAATGATCGTGCCGACGCCCTCGTAGCAGCGTGACTGCAGACGAGGGGCGACCTTCCTGCAGAAGGTCGCCGCCGGTGCGCCACTCGCCGCCTGGCTCGCGATATCCCTTGCCGCCCCGTAGACACAATCGGGCTCACCGTGAACCCCCATCCGTGCGCAGAGGGCAGCAACCGCCGACGGCCTGCCGTAGTTGTTGCCGGATGCCTGGCGGCCGACGCTCTGGAAGCAGTAGTTGCGCCACTCCTTCACTTGCTCGGTCTCGCAGGCCGCCGCGACCTTCTCCCAGTCGTAGTTGGTTCCCCGCACGAGGTTGTCCGCGACCTGGAGGTAGCAGTAGAGCTTGTGCTTCTCGACGACCGAGGGACATGGTTCGAGCGGCTTGGCCGGGTCCCATGGCGGCGGCTTGTCACCCAGCGATGGGCTGAAGCCCTCCATGAAGACCCCACCGTCGCACGACTGCTGTGACCAGGCGTCCGGGAGTCGCGTGCAGAGGTCGAGGGAGACGTCGCGCTGATATCCCGTTCGCAGCATGAGCCCGTGGCCGATGCCGTGCAGGCATTGATAGTGGGTGAACGCGGGCCACTCCTTGCCTCTGGGGTCGCAGAGATCGCGGATCAGGCGACCGAGCTCGCCGGTCGAGCGCGCGGGGGCCAGGGCGCGCTCGAGGAGGCCGTGGTAGAAGCCGCTCCAGCAGGTCGAGTCGCCTTCTGCGAGAGCGACGGAGACATCGCCTTCCTCGCGGGCAAGCACGGCGGCACCGATCGTGTGGGCGATTCGGTGACAGTCAGCCGAGATCTCGGTGACCTTCGCACCACGGGTGACTGCCTCACCAAGCGCCTGCTTCGCCGACGTGCGATACGCGAGATTGCCAAAGGCCTGTTCGTAGCAGGCCCGGGAATCCCCCTCCATTGCCTGGCACTCGGCAAACGTCGTGTCGTCGATCTCGAAAGGCCCCGCTGCTGGGTGCGGATTGAGGACAGAGCCTCCCTGAGGTCCCGGAGCCGCCTCGCCCCCACGCGTGAGAAGGAACGCGCCAAGAAGCACGAGCGGCACCGCGGCCAGCGCTACAACGATGAGGCGCTTGCGCATCGATGAAGGATGCCTTGACCGGTGGAGGTTCGCGCTCCTCGGCTCCCGCGGCAGGCGACGTCATCGGGTTGGCAATGCCAGGACGTCTGTGCCTCGTGCAAGGATCGATCCGTGAGCACACCCTCAGTCCGCGTCCGTTTTGCGCCGAGCCCGACAGGATCGCTCCACCTTGGCAACGCCCTGACGGCGGTGGCGAACCGGGACTACGCAGACGCGCACGGCGGCGTCCTGGTCCTGCGCATCGATGACACGGATGCAACGCGAACGGCTGAGGAGGGCGAATCGGGGATCCTCGAGGATCTGAGCTGGCTCGGTGTGGGTTGGGACGAGGGCCCTGTGCGTCAAAGCGAGCGCGGAGACGACTACGCAGAGGCGGCAGTACAGGCGCTCGGGCGCGGCGCGGTTCGGTGACGACGACGGGTCGATCCGGCTCGACGGCATTACGCTCGTGCGCCCCGACGGCACCGCCACCTACCAGTTGGCAAGCGTCGTCGACGATCTCGCACTCGGGATCACCCACGTGATCCGCGGGTCGGATCACCGACCCAACGAGCCCGTGCAACAGCGAATCGCCCGCGCTCTGGGAGGCGAGCTGCCGCCGATCATCCATCACGGGCTCCTTCTCGGAGCAGACGGGAAGAAGCTCTCGAAGCGACACGGCCACGCTTCGGTCTCCGACCTGCGGGACGCAGGAGTGCCTGCGGAGGCAGTCCGGTCGTACCTCGACGAGCTCGGTCTCCCCGCCCACGATGTCTCACTCGACGAGGCGCGCATCGGGCGCCTGGCGATCGACGCGATCTCGGCGATGTCCGACGAGGCACTTGCCGAGGTCGGCAAGGCTCCGGTTGGCCTGGCGCGGGCGCTTCGCGGCGCTCGCTCGCTCGTCGAGGTGCGCGAGATCGCGCGTCAGGTGCTCGAGCCCGAGCCGGTGGCTCTCGGCGACGAAGCCCGTCCGACGCTCGAGCGGTTTGTCGAGCTGCGGTCGCGCAGCGCCGACGTCCTTGACGAGCGTGGGGCTCGTGAGCTCGTGCGTGAGTTGAAGGCAGTCGGTGGCGACCTGAAGACGCTGCGGCTTGCGCTCACCGGCGCCGATCGCGGACCGGAGTTGTGGTCGGTGGTGGCCTTTCTCGGTCGCGCAGAGGCTCTCGAGCGGGTTGCTGCTGCCGGACGGTCGCGGTAGACGCCCAGGCCGAAAGGGCGACGACGGTCGCTACGATCGCTCGATGCGGCTCCACGACACGCTTACCGGTCAGCTCGTAGAGCTTCCGCCTCCGCCCGAGGAGATCGGGATGTACGTCTGCGGGCCGACCGTGTATCAGCTCGCCCACATCGGGAACGCCAGACCGTTCGTCGTCTTCTCCTGGATCGCAAGGTGGCTCCGGGCGAACGGGCACGCCGTGAAGCTCGTCCACAACATCACGGACGTCAACGACAAGATCTACGACGCGGCACCCGGTGCAAGCGCACAGCGGGCTGCCGAGGCCTCGGAGTGGTACCTCGATGACGTTGCGCGCTTCGGACTGGACGCGGTTGACGCGTACCCGAAGGTGACCGAGACGATGGACGAGATCATCGCGCTGATCACCGAGCTCATGGACGGCGATCACGCCTACGCGCGCGACGGCGACGTCTACTTCCGCGTCGCGAGCTTCCCGGAGTACGGCGCTCTGTCAGGCCAGCGCCCCGATCAGATGGAGGACTCCGAGCCGAATCCGCTGAAGGACGACCCGCGTGACTTCGCGCTGTGGAAGGCGAACAAGCCGGGCGAGGACACGGCCTGGGACTCCCCCTGGGGTCGTGGTCGTCCCGGTTGGCACATCGAGTGCTCGGCGATGGCGGCGCGCGAGCTGGGGCCCGAGTTCTGGATCCACGGCGGCGGGCTCGACATCGTCTTTCCGCACCACGAGAACGAGCTCGCTCAGTCGCGAAGCGTCGGCCATCCGTTCGCGAAGATCTGGGCGCACAACGGGATGCTTCGCTTTACGGGCGAGAAGATGTCGAAGTCGCTCGGGAACGTCGAGACGATCCGCGACGTGCTCGACCGCTGGGGCAGTGAGACGGTGCTCCTCTTCTTCCTCACGGCGCACTGGCGCAAGCCCCTCGACTTCTCGGACGAGACGATGGCCGCAGCTGCCGCGCAAGCAGAGACTCTCCGAAACGCGCTCCGCGGGGAGGAGCGCACGGAGGGCGAATGGGCGCGGTTTGCGGAGGCTCTGGAGGACGACTTCAATACGCCGGCAGCACTCGCGGTGCTTCACGACTTCGCTCGCCAGGGCGCGCTTGTCGCCCTCCGACGTGGGCTCGACCTGTTCGGCCTTGGTGGGCTGGCTGCGTCCGTGGGCGCTCCTGCCGAGGTGACGAAGCTTGCCCAGCTGCCGGCTCGCGGCTCGAGCCGAGGGGGACTACGCGGAGGCCGACAGGCTCAGGGACGAGATCCTCGCTGCGGGCTGGATCGTCCGCGATGCCGCGGGCGCATTCGAGCTCGTGCCGTCGGCGTGACCAGGGACCTCGTCTACGGTCGTAACCCGGTCCGTGAGGCGCTTCGCGGGCGGCGTGCGGTACTGGAGCTCTGGGTTGGGGAACGGGCGTCGGAGACGTTGGAGTGGCTCGGCGAGGGGCCTCGGGCGCAGGTGAAGAAGGAACGAGAGCTGACCGACGCGGCGGGTTCCCCCGACCATCAGGGCGTCGTCGCCTGGTGCGCGCCGTATCCGTACGCCGAGGCATGGGAGCTTGCCGCCCAGCCATCTCCCCTGCTGTGCTGCCTCGACCAGGTCACCGACCCTCGTAACCTCGGTGCTGTGATTCGCTCGGCCGCCGGTGCGGGCGCGACGGGAGTCATCCTCCCCGCGCATGGGTCGGTGACAGTCACGGCCGCCGTGTGTCGCGCGTCGGCCGGCGCTGTCGAGCACCTCCCGGTGGCGGTCGTCCCGAACCTCGCCCGCTGGCTTGCCGACGTGAAAGGCCCTGACCTCTGGGCGTATGCCGCGGTGGCGGACGGCCAGACGACGCTGTGGGACGCGGATCTCACGGGCGGGGTCGCATTCGTGCTGGGGGCGGAAGGAAAGGGTGTCCGCCCGCTCGTGCGTAAGACCTGCGATGCAACCGTGTCGATCCCGCTCCACGCCGGTACCGAGTCGCTCAACGTCTCGGTCGCGGCCGCGCTGGTCATGTACGAAGCAGCCCGTCAACGTCGATCGGCCTAGCCATGCCCGAGCCGACGCTCTACCTGTTCGACGGCTCGAATCTTCTCCACGCGGGCGGGTTTGCCGATCGCGCGCAGCTCGTCGATCTTCTCGCGAGCTTCGTGGGATTGCGTGGTGTGCGTGGTGTGCTCGTGTTCGACGGGCATGGCGAGGACAGAGCAATCGGTCGGCTCGAGGTGCGCTTCGCACCACACGCCGATGACCTCCTCGAGCGCCTGGCGGCCGAGCAGCGGGCGGGAGAGAGCGTGCTACTCGTGACCTCCGACAACGCGGTGCGCGTCACTGACCGGCCAGGAGGTGCGCAAGCGCGCCTCAGCCTCCTTCCTCGCGGGTCTGGGTGAGACCGAGCACGACGAGCGGCGGCCGAGCCGGCTCGCCGATCGGCTCGACGAGAAGACGCGGGCGGAGCTCGAGCGGCTGCGGAGAGGCCTGCCCCGCGATCCCTGAGAGGCCTGCGTCGTCCGGTCGTTGCGCGACCGACGGGCTCAGCTCACGGCGTGTGCACGTTCGATCGCTCGGATGACCGCCGCCGCGCTTCGATCGATGTCGTCCTCGGTGGTCGACCAGTTGATGATGCTGAAGCGGACTGCGCGGGCTCCCTGCCAGGTCGTCGGCCCGGCCCAGCACGTGCCATCTGTCTGAATGTCGGCGATGATCTCGTCGGCCGCATCGCCGAGACCGACAACGACCTGGTTGAGCACGACCTCGTTGAGAACCTGGCAGCCCGCCTTCTCGAGGGCGGCAGCAAGTCGGCGCGCCATCCGACAGTTCCTCTCGATCAGATCGGCAAGCCCAGTGCGGCCGAGGCTCGCCAGCACCGCCCAGATCTCGACTCCGCGTGCCCGCTGCGACGACTGAGGCGTGTAGTGCATGGGATCGCGCAAGCCGCTGGAAACGAGGTAGGGCGCCTCGCAGAGGACAGCAGCGCGGAGGTGCTCCGGGTTCCGGACGAGCGCGATCCCGCTGTCGTAGCTCACGTTGAGCCACTTGTGCGCGTCGACGGCCCATGAATCGGCAAGCTCGACGCCGGCAACCAGGTGCTCGGTGGATGGGTTGGCCGCAGCCCAGAGCCCGAACGCGCCGTCGACGTGCACCCAGGCGTCGTAGCTGTGCGCCCACTCGATGAGCGGGCCAAACGGATCGCTCGCCCCGCTGTTGACGTTGCCCGCCTGGAGACAGACAATCGCCGGTCCGTCGAGTGCCGGCAGGTCGTCGACGAGAACTCTGCCTTGGGAGTCCGAAGGAAGAATGCGCGCCCGACCACGCCCGAGCCCGACGAGGCCCAACGCCTTGCTCACCGTGCTGTGCGCCTCCGCGCCCTGATACACGGTGATCGGAGGGGCTCCGACCAGGCCGTCGCGGTGTGCGTCCCAGCCGGCACGCGTAAGCACGACGTCGCGAGCTGCGGCGAGGGATGTGGCGCTGGCCATCGTCGCGCCGGAGACGAACGCTCCTCCGGCCCAGATGGGCAGCCCGAGCGCGTCGACCACCCAGCCGATGGCGACCTGATCGAGACGAGAAGCGGTCGGAGACATGACCGTGAGAGCCGTGTTCTGATCCCATGCGGTCGTCAGCCATGCAGCGGCAACCCCGACCGGGAGCGTGCCGCCGTTTACGAACCCGAAAAACCGTGGGCCTGTCGTCGCCACCGTCGCCGGTGAGCCGATGGTGTCGAGCAGTGCGATCACAGCGGCGGGATCGGTTCCGTCGTCCGGAAACGGGACGTCAAAGGCGTCGAGCGCGGCAACCGCGTCGAGATCAGGGGCGACGCGGCGCTCGGCAATGCCGGCGACGTACGACCGCGCTCGCGCCGCCGCATCGATCAACAGCGCCTCACGCCCTGCCAGCAGATCCCCAACGCCCTGTGCCACTGTCCCCTCCTCGCGGGTTGCGCCCCTCCACTCGATCATCGCAGGAGTCCGCCTGTAACGGGGCAGAAACGCCTGACGCCGCCCGTGCGGGGCGGCGTCAGGCTCTCCTCTCTGTCTTGCTCTAGGCTGTCGCGCTTTCGGGCGTGACGCCCTGGTCGACCGACCGCTCCTGCTCGAGGCGAGGGAGCCATTCGAGCCAGCTCGGCAGGTACCAGTTCCACGCTCCGAGGAGCTTCATCGTCGCGGGGAGGAGGACGCCGCGGACGATCGTGGCGTCGATCAGGATCGCGGCGGCGAGGCCGATCCCCATCTCCTTCATGTCGATGATCGGCATGGTCGCGAAGACGCCGAACACGAGCATCATCACGATCGCTGCACTGGTGACCACGCCTGCCGTCGACTTGATGCCCTTGGCGACGGCGTGCTCGGTGTCGAGCCCGCGGTCGTAGTACTCCTTGACCCGGCTCAGGATGAACACGTGGTAGTCCATCGAGAGCCCGAACAGGATCACGAAGAGGAACATGGGCAGCCAGGCGGCGATTCCGCCGTTGGAGTTGAAGTCGAGGAGGTTCTCACCCCAGCCCCACTGGAAGACGATGACCAGCAGACCGTAGGCGGCGCCGACGGAGAGCAGGTTCATGAGGATCGCCTTCAGCGGGATCACGACCGAGCGGAACGTGACGAGGAGCAGGATGAACGCGAACGCCAGGACGAAGGTGAACACGATCGGCACTGCCGACTTCATCGCGTCGTTCCAGTCCCTGGAGGACGCCATCTCCCCGGTGACCGCGTAGTCGACGCCGGCGACTTTCCCGATCGTTGCCGGCAGGATCTCGCCGCGCAGGACGCCGAGTGCCTCGTCCGAGGTGCTGTCGGTGCCGTTGCCGACGAGCGGGATCGATACCGTGACCGCCGACCCGTTCGGTGCGACGTCGACATGGATCGGCTCGAGGGCCTTCCCTGACGCGAGCGCCTTCTGGGACAGCTCGGTCACTGCCTGACGGAGCTTCGGGTCAGAGGCGTCACCCGAGATCGCGACGATGGCGGGGGTCGAGCCACCCGGGAACGCCGCCTCGATCTTGTTGTAGTCCTGGACTTCCTTCAGCGACTTCGGCAGAGCGTCGAGCCCCGTGTTGGAGGTGTGCAGGGTCACGGCAGGGGCGGCGAGAGCCACGAGGACTGCTGCCGATGCGAGCGCCGAGACGAGTGGCCGGCGGAGGACGCGGTCGAGGATCGCTCCCCAGACACGCCCCTCACCGCCGTCGCGGCGAAGCCGCCAGAGGAACGGCACCTTCACCTTGTCGACGCGATCGCCGAGCCAGGACAGCATCGCCGGGAGGACGGTCAGCGAGCCGACCATTGCCACGCCGACGACGATCATCGTGCCGATCGCGAACGACATGAACGTCTTGTCGCCGGAGAAGAACATCCCGGCCATGGCGATCATCACCGTGAAACCGGAGATGAGGACGGCACGCCCCGAGGTGGCGGCTGCCGCCTCGAGCGCGGCCTGCTCACTGCGTCCGGCGCGACGCTCGTCACGTTCGCGGCGGATGTAGAAGAGCGAGTAGTCGACGCCGACGGCCAATCCGATCAGCAGGATCACCTCGGCCACCGACTCGTCCATCGGGACGATCTGGCTCGGAAGGGCGACGAGCCCGATCGTCGCGAAGACCGAGGAGAGGGCGAGCAGCAGTGGAACCGTCGCACCCACCAGGGAGCCGAACACGACCAGCAGGATGATCAGCGTGAGCGGGATCGAGACGAGCCCGGCCCGAGCAAGCTGGGAGCCGAACATCTCGTCGAGCGCCTTGCCGGTTGAGGCGGAGCCGGCCTCGACCACGACGAAGTCGGGGTTGGCCTTCTGCAGCTTGGCCACCGAGGCGGTGACCGTGTCGATATAGGCGACCGTCTCGTCGTACGTGCCCTGGGGCTGAACTGAATCAGCGCCGAATGGCCGTCCGCGGAGATCTGGCCCTCGTTGCCCGCCGCAAAGGGCGAGCGGAGCTTCTCGACCTGCTTGAAGCCGCCGAGCGTCGTGATCGCGTCGTCGACGACTGCGCGGAAAGCGGGATCGCTCGCCGTTGCAGTATCCGACTGGACGAGCACGTACTCCATCTGCTCGTCGACCTTGAAGCCGGCGTCGCGGATGATGTGATCTGCCTTACGTGCCTCGCCGACGTTGAAGTCGTTCTCGTCGATCGTCTTCATCGGCATCGAGATGCCGACTGCGAACGAGGCGATGACGAACGCAAGCCAGCCGAAGATCGCGGTCTTCCGATGGCGGGCGCTCCAGCGACCCATCCGGGCCGCGATATTCGTGCTGCGCTTGAGAGGTGACATGTGCCTGTGTCCTTTCGAGACGTTTTGGGATGACCTGAGGCTGTCACCGCGGGCTCGCCGGCACAGTGCGGCGGGCATGTGTTCGGAGGTGTGGGTATCCGCACCTCTTGCGCCACCCTCGTGGGCCTGCCTGCTGTCGCTGGGATGCGGGCGCGCTACGACTGCATGTACGTGAGCACGGCCAGCACCCGACGATGATCGTCGGCGCTGGCCGGCAGGCCGAGCTTGGTGAAGATGCTGGTCACGTGCTTCTCGACCGCACGCAGGGTCACGAACATCCGATCGGCGATCGCCTGGTTCGAGCGCCCCTCTGCCATCAACTCGAGGACCTCGCGCTCGCGCGGCGAGATCTCGTCGAGCGGGTCATGCCGGCGCTTCCGGCCAAGCAGCCCGCTGACGACCTCGGGATCGAGCGCCGAGCCGCCATCGGCAACTCGACGGACGGCGGCACCGAACTCGTTCAGATCGGAGATGCGATCCTTGAGGAGGTAACCGACACCTTCCGCGCTTCCGGCGAGCAGCTCGAACGCGTAGCCCGCCTCGACGTATTGCGAGAGGACGAGAACCCCTGTCCCCGGGAATCGCTGACGGATCTCGGCTGCGGCACGGAGGCCCTCGTCGGTGTGCGTCGGCGGCATGCGGATATCGACGATGGCGACATCAGGCGAGTGCATCGCGACGTGTCGGAGGAGGTCGGCCGCCGTACCCGATTGCCCGACAACCTCGAACCCGACCTCCTCGAGCAAGCGAACGACTCCTTCGCGCAGCAGGAGAGAGTCGTCTGCGACCACGACCCTGCACCCCGCTCCGAGCTGCCCGATGGTGTTGCGAAGCGGTGGGAAGTCGCGCGGGAGCCCGTCGGCCAGCAGCTGGAAGATCTGCTCTGGTGCCGGAAGTCCTGAGAGTTGATGGGCGCCGAGATCGCGCAGCTCGTGACCGGCCGCGAGCTCCGCGGTGGGGGACGAGAGAAGGATCTGGCCGCCGTGCCCCGCCCCCGAGACGCGGGCGGCGCGAATGACATCGAGCCCGAGGTACCCCTCATCGCCGAGCGCGGGCGCGCCGGTGTGGAGCCCGATCCGCACGCGCACCCTGGCCTCCCCCGGCCAGAGCTCCTGCTGGAGGATGCGCTGCGCCTCGAGCGCCGAGCCGATCGCCGCGAGCGCGTCGGCGAAGACGGCGCACAGCTCGTCTCCCGTTGCATCGACCTCCACGCCGTCGTTGGCGTCGACGGCGGTGCGCAGGATCCGTCGCACGGTGGCCAGGATGTCCGCGTACTGCGCGCCCGTTTCCTGGACGTGCCGCGTCGATCCTTCGATATCGGCGATCAGGAAGGTGACGGTGCCGGTCGGGAGGCGTGCTGCCACGAAGCAGAGTTTAGGTGCCGCCCTTTCCGAGAAGAGGGCCAAGCGAGCGCCCCGAGCGAGAGCGCAAGCGCAGCCTTGCAGCCTGCCCGGAGCCGGGGAACACGATCGCAGCGACGGCAAGAACGGTGAGCGTGGCGCCGGCGCCGGTCAGATGGTCTGCGATCGTTGTCCCCGGCTCGCGATGGAGGGTGGCTTCGTCGATGGCGTGCAGGGCGGTTGCCGCCGCGGCGGCTGCAAAGAGGTGGGCTTCACGCGGTGACCTGCAGAAGTTCGAGCCCACGGAAGGTTGCGTAGGCGTAGGGATGGTGGAAGGCGTCGAGCGCCTCGTGCGCTTCGACGACGAGCTCGAAGGATTCGTCCGCGTCATTGAGGACGGTGACGAAGAGCAGATTCGTGTCCGGCGCCCAGGAGAGCGTCACCTCGATCCCGTTCGTGTGTCGGTGATCGAGCTCGCGTCGGTTCGTGCCTGTGTGTGGGGTTGGGGTGCTCATGGAGGCACCCTTTCACCCGTGAGCGGCCCCGGTAGTCCGGTCTACAGGTGTGTCACGGTACGGTTTGCCCTACTCCGGAGGCTGCGCCGGGCGAACGGGAATCTCGGCGCGCACCCGTGTTCCCGCTCCGGGAGGGCTGTCGACGACAAGGACACCGTCGAGGGCGCCGACTCGGTCGGCGAGCCCGCGGAGCCCGGAGCCCGTGTCAGGAGCCGCCCCGCCGATCCCGTCGTCGCTGACCTCGACGATCAAGGTGTCGTCCTCGACACCGACCGCGACGCGGGCATTGTCGGCCTTCGCATACTTGGTCACGTTCGTCAGCGCTTCGGCGATGACGTAGTAGGCAGCAGCCTCCACTGCGGGCTCGAGCGCGGCGACCTCGACGTGCGTCGCGACCGAGATTGGTGAGCGGTTCACCAGGGCATCGACGGCTGCGGCGAGGCCGCGGTCAGTGAGGATCGCAGGGTGGATGCCGCGAGCGAGCTCGCGAAGCTCTTCGAGGGCCTGTGCGAGCTCCTCACGGGCGGCCGCAAGGATCGCTGCCGCCTGCGGCGGATCGTCGCCTAAGCGCGACTCGGCAAGGCGAAGCGACAGGGAGAGCGCCACGAGCCGCTGCTGCGCTCCGTCGTGGAGATTTCGCTCGAGCACGCGGCGTGCGTCGTCCCCGGCGGCGACGAGACGTGCACGTGAGGCGCGAACCTCCTCCTCATGCCTGAGTCGTTCCGTTACGTCCATGCCGGTGACGAGGATCAGCTGCTGGGTGCGCCCGGTCACATCGGTGACCGCAGAGGCGCGCCAGGCGATCGCCACGTCCGTTCCATCCGCGCGCAACCACGACGACTCGAGCTCACCCGAGACTCCGCCGCCGGCTGCGACGCCGAGCGCGATCTCTGCGGACTTGCGGTCTTCGGCGCGGAGAAGGTCGACGAGTCTGCGGCCGACGAGCTCCAGATCTCTCCACCCCAGGGTCTCCCGGAACGCTCGGTTGACCGCGGCGGCCGGATTGTCGGTGTCGCGGTCGACGATCTCTCCCTGGACGTTGAGAACGACGATCAGGCTCGGAATGGCCTGGAGAACGGTCGTGGTCGCATCGCGCTCGCGCTGTAGCTCCTGCTCGCGCTGGTGGCGTTCGGTGATGTCGATTCCCCCCGCGACGATGCTCTCGACGCGCCCCTCCGCGCCGGGCACCGGGGCGCTTCTCCAGGCGATTACGCGACGTTCGCCCCGCAGGTTGACGAAGGTGTTCTCGTATTCGGCGGCAGGGAAGTCCGGGGCGCTGTCGTGGAATCGCCCGATGACCGCTTCTCGCTCGTCGGCGGAGATGAAGACGTCCCAGAAGAACTGACCCCGAAGGTGTTCCTCGTCCTCGTACCCGCTGGCAGTGACCGTGGCGGCGTTCTGGTTCAGGATCCGCCCCTCGGTATCGATCACGACGAGGAGGCTGGGTGCGGTGTCGGCCACCGTCTCGAGAAAGGAGTACTGCGCCCGTAGCTCGGCCTGAAGGCGCTCGTTGTGGAGCGAGAGCCCCGCAGCCGCAGCGACGGCATCGACCAGCTCGGGCTCTGTGGTCAGCGAGGCGTCGTGGATGAGTGCGGCAACGGGCAGCCCGAGCCGATCGACCGTCGTGACCGCACGACCTTCGGTCGCCACGGGCTCGGGGACGCGTCGCCCCGTCGGATCCACCCAGTCGCCCGTCGCGCCGACGCGGTAGACGACGGTGAGCGAAGGATCGTCCAGCGCAGTCGCCAGCGCATCTCGGATCGGGATCCCACTTTCGAGCGCGAGCACGACGTCCGTCACGGAGGTGCGGGCGAGGCGCGTGCGTAGGACGCCGAACAGGAATGCGATCGGAACTGCCGCAAAGCACAGCAGGAAGACGAGCTGGAGCGCGTCCGCGACCGTGGGTGAGAACAAGTCACTGACGAGGAGTGCGGCAACGGCAAGCAGCGTTGCCGCGCCGGTGCCGAGAACGGGCCAGAGCAGCCGACGCATGGCGGCGCTAGCCCCCCGCCAGCGCCTGATGAGAATCCAGACGACGGTGGCGATCAGCACAAGTCCACCCAGGGACGAAATGAGATCGGCGACGCTGGCGATCTCGGGGATATCGGCGATGACGATTGCGCTTCCGGCGCAATCGGAGCACCTGTCGGGCGCGGGAGTGGGGTCGAACAGCAGTGCGAGAATGGACGCGGGCACGAGCAGGAGGGCAGTCGCAACGGGAATCGCCCGCTCCAACCGCGTTTCGAGGCGACCGGTCGGGTAGCCCAGCACGAGTGCGGTGAACGGGATGAAGATCAGGTCGGACAGGACCCAGCCGGCGCTGAACACCCAGCTGCTCGAGGCGGAGGTGAGCCCTCCCAGGAACCACAGGTAACCCACGGCAAGGAGGTAGATGCCGGTGCGGTTCTCCGGGCGGCGCGCCTGGGCGATCAGGCCACTCACGACGAAGGCGATTCCGACGATCAGCGCCAGCGCGATCCCGACCCACGACCAGTCGTCATCGGGACTCGTGGAGATGATCCAGACAGCGACGGTTGCCTCGACCGCGAGCAGCGCGAGGGCGAGTGTCAGCGTGAGACGGCTCAAGCGAGCAATGCTGCCAGGGCGTCGCCCGAAAGGTCGGCCTTCGCGATGAACCCCCGCGCGCCCGACGATTCGATCAATCCGTTGTAGTCGCCGGCGTCTCGGCTCGAGACCAGCACGACAGCCGGGAACACCTCGAGACCCACGCACGAGGCGCAGACCTCGAACCCCGTCATGTCGGGGAGCTGGACGTCGAGCAGCACGACATCGGGGTGAAGGTCACGCACGAGGGACATCGCCGCCCTCCCGGTCGCGGCCTCGCCGACAACCGTGAAGCCTTCCGCCTCGAGCACTGCGCGTGCGGTCGCGCGAAAGCTCGGATGGTCGTCGACGATGAGGACGCGGGGTGTCGCCTGTGGCATGGGCCCATCGTGGCAGATGCCAGGCGTGACCGAGGTACGGTCAGCCGCACAGTTCGAGCGAACATGTGTTCTGATCACAATGCAATATTCGCAAAGGGGTTGTATCGCGTGCGCAAGACTGCTAGGTTCCCCCTCAACCTCAGGCTGAGAGTTTCGGTTTGGGTCTGCATTACCGTCCTGGATACCTATTGCTTTTGCAGGGGAGAACGAATGTCAGCGCGAACCGCAACCGCAGCCAAATCACCGCAGAAGGCTCAACGTGAACTTGAGGATTTGCAACTTGTCCTCAAGGCTCGCAACGGAAGCTCCGGCGCTCTCGACCAGCTCCTTCGCCGGTATCACGGCTTCGTTCGGCTCAAAGCGAGCTCGTACTTCCTCGCCGGCGGGGACGGGGACGACCTGATCCAGGAGGGGATGATCGGTCTCTACAAGGCGGTACGCGATTTTCGGTCCGACAAGGAGACATCGTTCCGGAGCTTTGCAGAGCTCTGCGTCACCCGCCAGATCATCACCGCGATCAAGTCGGCAACCCGCTTCAAGCACACCCCGCTGAACCAGTACGTGTCCTTCAGCCATACGCCTGCAGGTCAGGACGGGGACGGTGAGTGCACGCTCGGTGACGCGCTGCCTGGCCCGGGAGTCGACGACCCGTCGGTGTGCGTCATCTCGACCGAGGAGCTCCAGTCGCTCGTCGGCTGCCTCGGCTCGACCCTCTCGTCGCTCGAATCCGAGGCGCTACGGCTGTACCTCGACGGCCGATCCTACGAACGGATGGCCGAGGAGCTCGACTGCGACTGCAAGACGATCGACAACGCGCTCCAGCGCGTGAAACGGAAGATCGTCGCGCACCAGGCGACCCGCGCCGTCATTTCCTGAGTCGGGTCGAGCTCGAGTGGTAGCGTCGGCCAGATGACGGCGCCGCTCGATCGCTCTTCCACCTGGCCCTACACCGACGGCGAGCCCGGGCGCTTCTCGTACGTCCGCGCGGATCACCCGACTGCGGCGAGCTGTGAGGAAGCTCTCGGCTCGCTCGACGGGGGCCACGCGCTTCTCTATCCCTCCGGAATGGGAGCCGTGACCACCGTCGTGCTCACGCTCCTGCGGCCAGGGGGCGTGATTGCCCTTGCCGAGGGTGCCTACTACGGCCACAGGCAGCTCTTCGACCACCTTCGAGGGTGGGGAATCGAGGCGATCGAGTTCGATCAGACCGGCGCCCCACCCGCCGGTGCCGATCTGGTCTTCCTCGAGGCGCCCGCCAACCCGCTCCTGACGATGCCGGACTTCGAGGCAGCGTCGGCGCACCCCGGCACCGTCGTGTGCGACTCGACCGTCGCGTCGCCCTTGCGAGTCCGGCCGCTGGAACATGGCTGCGACATCGCGCTGCACAGCGCAACGAAGATCCTCTCCGGCCACGACGACGTTCTCGCAGGTGTTACCGTTTGTCGTGATGTCGCGCTCCGCGACCGGCTCCACCTCACCCGTCGCCTTGCAGGGATCGTCGCCCCGGCCGATACCGCGTGGCTCGTGGCCCGGGGCTTGAAGACGCTCGAGGTGCGGCTCGAACGCCAGGAGGAGAGCGCGCGAGTGCTGGTCGAGAGCCTGCGCGCCCATCCCGCGGTCGAACGGGTCCGGTACCCGGGCTTCTCCTTCCTGGTCTCCTTCGACGTGGCGGACGGCGAAGCGGCCACCCGCGTCGAACGCTCGGCGCGAGTGATCGAAAATGCCACGAGTCTCGGCGGGACGACGAGCAAGCTCGAGTCGCGGCACCGCTGGGAGGGCGATCGCATCCCGACGGGGCTGTTGCGGCTCTCGGTGGGGCTCGAGGACGTCGACGTCATCTGGGCCGATCTCGAGCAGGCGCTCGCACAGGCGTAACGAACCAGCTAGCGAGGAGACTGAAGGACATGTTCACACTTCGAAAATCCAAGGAGATGCCGACGGCCGATTCGGCGCTACCGGGTCGCGAACGGCCGATTGTTCCCTCTCACGACCACCTGGTTCTCGGTACTCCGCTTGTTCCGCCGTTCCCCGACGGGACCGAGCGCGCGTACTTCGGGATGGGCTGTTTCTGGGGCGCCGAGCGCCTCTTCTGGCAGCTCCCAGGCGTCTTCACGACCGCTGTCGGGTATGCCGGAGGGATCACCCCGAACCCCACGTATCAGGAGACGTGCACCGGCCAGACGGGCCATGCGGAGATCGTCCTGGTCGTGTTCGACCCTGAGCGGATCTCGTACGAGGACCTGCTCAAGGTCTTCTGGGAAGAGCACGATCCGACCCAGGGGATGCGTCAGGGCAACGACGTGGGCACGACGTACCGCTCGGCTATCTACTGGACGACCGAGGAGCAGCGTGTCACGGCCGAAGCCTCACGCGACCGCTACGCCGCCGCGCTTGCCGCGGCGGGCCGCGGGGCGATCACGACCGAACTGGCTCCGGCAGGCGCGTTCTACTACGCCGAGGACTACCACCAGCAGTACCTCGCCGCGAATCCGAACGGTTACTGCGGGCTTGCCGGAACCGGTGTGGCGTGCCCCGTTGGCCTCGGCGTGAGCGCTACCGCGTAGTCAGGGCTCACGGTTCTCCGACGGGCGGCGAGATCCTACGCCGCCCACGAGGCGCTGGGCCACGTACACGGGGATCGCCGAGATGACGATCACGACGAGCGCGATCGCGTTCACGATCGGCAGGTTCTGGCCCTGCCGGATGAAGCCGTACATCAGCAACGGCAGCGTGTTCTGAGCGCCTGCGGTGAAGTACGTCACCACGATCTCGTCCCACGACAGCGCGAACGCCAGCAGCCCGCCCGCGACGAGGGCTGTCCCGATGACCGGCAGCGTCACGTAGCGGAACGTCTGAAAGCCGGTCGCGCCGAGGTCGGCGCTCGCCTCGAAGAACGAGCCCGATGTTCGCCTCAGCCGGGCGAGCACGTTGTTGTAGACGACGACCACGCAGAACGTCGCGTGGCCGATCACGATCGTCCAGAGCGAGAGGCTGACCCCCCAGATCACGAAGAACGAGTTGAGCGCGAGGCCCGTGATGATCCCCGGCAGCGCGATGGGGAGGACGAAGAGGAACGAGATCGAGTCCTTCCCGAAGAACCTCGCGCGCGCAAGGCCGAACGAGGCGAGGGTGCCGAGGACGAGAGCGACGGCTGTCGCGAAGAGGCCGGCCCGGAACGAGAGCCAGAGCGCGGTGCGCACCTCGTCGTCCTCCCACGCGGCGTGGAACCACTTCGTCGAGAGTCCGGGGATCGGCCAGCTCTGGATATTCGACTCGTTGAAGGCGTACAGCGCCATGATCAGCAACGGGATCCAGAGGAACGCCGTCACGAGGACGCCGAAGCCCCAGAGCACGACCTTTGTCGCTCGCGTCTCCATCAGAGGTTCTCGAACGCACCCAGGCGCTTCATCAGGGTGAGGTAGACGGCCATGATCGCGAGCGGGATCGTCGCGAACGCGGCCGCAAAGGGCGCGTTGTTCGCGAGCCCGAGGTTGTCGAAGACGACGGTGCCGATCAACGACGAGCCCGGGCCGCCGACGAGCGACGGGGCGATGTAGTCGCCGAGCGTGAGCGAGAACGTGAAGATCGAGCCGGCGGCGAGACCGGGGATGGCGAGCGGGACGATCACGCGTCGCAGGGTCGTGACACCCTTGCCGCCGAGGTCCGCGGAGGCCTCGATGAGCGAGTAGGGGATCCGCTCGAGCGCGGCGTACACCGGCAACACCATGAACGGGAACCAGATGTAGGTGAAGACGAGCCACATCGCCCAGTTCGTGTAGGCGATGTTCTGCTCCGGGAGCCCGAGCTTGCCGAGCCACCAGTTGAGCGCGCCGTCCGGGTTCAAGATCAGCCGCCACGAGTACACACGTACGAGGTAGCTCACCCAGAGCGGCAATAGCGTTGCCACGAGCAGGATGACTCGTAGCCGCGGGCTTGCGATGCGCACGAGGAAGTACGCGTACGGAAACGCGAGCAGCATGCACGTGACGGTGACGGCGGAGGCCATCAGCACCGTCCGCAGGACGATCGTGGGGTACGGGTCGTCGTTCAGCAGCCGGAAGTTGTCGAGCGTCCAGCTGTGGACGATCTGCCCGGTGAACGAGTCGGAGGTCCAGAACGACTGGATGAGGAGCGCCGCGAGCGCGGCGACGTAGACGAACACGAACGCCGCCACGGGCGGCGTGATCTGGCCGAACGTCTTGAGGCCGGGCCGCCGCCAGGCGAAGCGCGAGAGCGAGCGGAGGGCTCCCCCGCGGGGGGAGCCCTCCGTTGCGACAGCCGAGCCCTCAGGCAATGGCTAGCCCTTGACCTGTGTCCAGGCCGTCGTCCAGGCGCGGAGGTCCATGCAGTTCTTCTTTCCGTTGCCGCAGTCGGCAACAGGCGTCTTCCAGAACTTGATGGAGCGGTAGAAGCTCTCCGGCGCGTTGGCCTGGTACTGGGCGCACGAGCCCTTCGAGAGCTTGTTCATGACCGCACATGCCTTCTTGTTGACCGGCGTCTCGCCGAAGTAGATCGCCTGCTGCGCCTGCGGCGTCGGCTGCGAGATGTAGTTCATCCACATGTAGGCGCAGTTCGGGTGCTTCGCCTTCGAGGAGAGCATCCACGTGTCGAGCCAGCCCGTCACGCCCTCACGCGGGATGATCGACGCGACCGGCACCTTGTCGGCCTTCAGCGTGTTGACCTGGTACGGCCACGAGGCGCCGATGGTCGACCCGCCGTTCTTGAACAGGTCGATCTGGTCGGACGCGAGGGCCCAGTACTTCTTCACGAGCGGACGCTGCGCCTTGAGGAGCGCGACAGCCGCCGCGAGCTGCTCCTTGGTGAGCTCGTACGGGTCCTTGATCCCGAGGGCCGGCCGCGTCTTGGAGAGGTACAGCGCTGCGTCGGCGATCTGGATCGGGTTGTCCGGAACCGTGATCTTCCCCTTGTTCTTCGGGTCGTAGAGCGCGGCCCAGCTCGTCGGCTTCTTCGGGAACGCCTTCGTGTTCACCATCAGCACGTTCGGCCCGAACTGCAGCGAGGTGCCGTAGTGCTTGCCGTCGACCGTGTTGTTCGCGGGCGACTTGAACGCGTTGTAGAAGTCCTTGGTCGCCGGAATCAGCTTGTTGTTCGTCTCCGCGACCGCGCCGGCGTAGATGAGCCGAAGGCTCGCGTCACCCGAGGCCGAGACCATGTCGTACTGGCCGCCGCCACCCGAGGTCATCAGGTTGAACATGTCGTTTGAGCTCCCGGCGTACTTCGCCGTCACCTTGCACCCCGTCTGCTTCTCGAACGGGGCAACCCATTGCTTCTCGGTGTAGCCTTCCCAGGCAACGAGGGTGAGTGCGCCCTCGCCCTTTCCGATCGAAGTCGGCATTTCGGAACCCTTCGAGACACCCACCGCGGGCACCACAAGTGCCGCGGCGAGCACAACGAAGGCAGCCAGAACGATATGACTTCGCTTCACGTTCCCTCCTCCTGGATCACGAATTCCACGTCCGGATTCCACTTGAGCCGGACGCGCTTGCCCTCCATCTCGTGGACGTCGCGCGACGACGTCTCGAGGTTCTGTTGCACTGCAGTGAGCTCGCCGCCGCCGTCGAGCGCGACGACGAACTTGGTCGACGCGCCGAGGTACACGGCGGCTCGGACCGCACCGAGCTCGCCTTCGTCGGCGGTCTCGGTGAGCACGCGGATCTTCTCCGGTCGCACGGTGAACGTGCGACCCTCGCGCTCGAGCAGGTTCGACGTGCCGATGAAACCGGCGACGAAGCGCGTGGTCGGGTGCTCGTACATCTCTGCGGGCGAGCCGATCTGCTCGATCCGCCCGCGGTTGAAGACCGCAATCCGGTCGCTCATCGTCAGCGCCTCTTCCTGATCGTGCGTGACGTAGACGAACGTCATCCCGAGCTGTTGCTGGAGCTGCTTGAGCTCGATCTGGAGCTCATGACGCAACTTCAGGTCGAGCGCCCCGAGGGGCTCGTCGAGTAGGAGCGCCTGCGGGGTATTCACGATCGCGCGCGCGAGGGCGACCCGTTGACGCTGACCGCCTGAGAGCTCGGTCGGCTTGCGGTCGCCGTAGCCCTCGAGCCGAACGACGCGGAGCGCCTCGGCCGCCTTCTCCCGACGCTCCTTCTTGCCGACCTTCTTGACCCGAAGCCCGTACTCGACGTTCTCCTGCACGGTCATGTGCGGGAAGAGCGCGTAGTCCTGAAACACCGTGTTCACGTCGCGGTCGAACGGCGGCAGCGACGAGACGTCGCGCCCACCGAGCTCGATCGAGCCTGCGTCCGGCTTTTCGAAACCGGCGATCATTCGCAGCGTCGTGGTCTTGCCGGAGCCCGAAGGGCCGAGCATCGTGAAGAACTCGCCACGCCTGATGTCTAGGTCGACGCCGCCGACAGCGGTGACGTCCCCGTAGCGCTTGACGAGCCCTCGAATGCGAATGTCGGGGGTTTCGGATGTGTCGGTCACGGTCAGGCGGCGGCCGCGATCGACTCCTCGAGCAACCCGAGCCCTTCCTCGAGCTCGGCGTCACCGATGGTCAGCGCGGGCAGCAGCCTGATGACATTGCCGTATAGACCGCACGCAAGCAAGAGGAGCCCGCGCTCGAACGCTGCATCGACGATCGCCTTCGCACGATCGGGTGTCTGCTCGACGAGCTCGATCGCGAGCATCGGGCCGAGCCCGCGCACCTCGCCGATCGTCGCGTGCTTGCTCGCGATGGCGTCGAGCCGCGTGCGGAGCTTCTCGCCGAGCGCGAGCGCATTCAGCATGAACCCTGGCTCCTGCACCGCCTCGAGCACGGCGATCGCCGCCGCACAGGACAGCGGGTTGCCGCCGAACGTGCCACCAAGACCGCCCGGTGCGACGCTGTCCATGATCTCCGCGCGGCCGGTGACCGCGGCGAGCGGGAGGCCCCCACCGATCGACTTGCCCGAGACGAGGATGTCGGGCGTACAGCCGTCGTAGTGCTCGATTGCCCACAGCTTCCCCGTCCGCCCGACACCCGACTGCACCTCGTCGTCGACGTAGAGGATCCCGTACCGGTGGCACAGCTCGAGGAGGCGGGCGGGATAGTCGGGCGGCATGGGGATGAACCCGCCCTCTCCCTGCACTGGCTCAAGGACGACGCACGAGACCGTCTCGGGGTCGACCTCGGCCTTGAACATCTTCTCGAGCCCCGCGATCGCGTCGTCGCTCGAGACCCCGCGATACGGGTACGGCGCCGGCGCTCTGTAGACCTCTGGCGCGAATGGCCCGAAGCCGGCCTTGTAGGGCTTCACCTTGCTCGTCATCGTCATCGTGAGCAGCGTGCGGCCGTGGAAGGCCTGGTCGAACACGACGACCGCCGGGCGGCCCGTGAAGGCGCGCGCGATCTTGACCGCGTTCTCGTTCGCCTCGGCGCCCGAGTTCACGAGCAGCGATTTCTGTTGCTCCCCGGAACACGGCGAGACCTCCGCCAGCAGGCGGCAGGTGTCGACGTACGGCTCGTACATGCCGACCATGAAGCACTGGTGCAGATAGGCATCTGCCTGGGCCTTGATCGCATCGACGACAGGCTGGAAGCGGTGGCCGGTGTTCTGACAGCCGATGCCGCCGGCGAAGTCGAGGAAGACGCGCCCGTCCGCGTCGGTGACGCGCGCGCCGTCGGCCTGCGTGACGACGAGGCGGGGGGTCGAGATGCCCCCGGACACGTAGCGAGCCCGGTCGGCGAGGACGCTGTCGTGGAGCGAAAGTGACTCGCGGGTGGTTGACATGGCGCGCAGTATGACATGCGCGAAGCGGTGATTTGGGGTGGGAATGCTGCGCATTGCGCAGCCACGGTCACCGAGCTCGCACGCGGTCGTTACGATCTGCCTGCACGCCGGAGTAGCTCAGTTGGTAGAGCACTCGATTTGTAATGCGAGGGGTCAAGGGTTCGAGTCCCTTCTCCGGCTTCTGATTGGCAATTGTCGTCCGGAGAACACTTAGCATTGGAGTTCGTGGAACATCCGAAGACAATCGGCGACTGCACAACGCTTGCAGTGAGCCGCGTTCGCTACGGGCAGAGCCCGTACAACGGAGAGGTCGAAGGCCACCTCGAGCATCGGTGCCGAAGCTTCAACGTGATGCCAGATGATCGATTCTCGATGATCTCCAACTGGGTTCCCTGGCGCGAGGTTGCCTTTATCGGTTAAGTTCGACCCTGAAGCAGTTGTCAGGAGGACGCATGAACGGCGAGAGGCAGGCCCAACGGCGGGTCACCATCGGTGACATTGCCGCGCGTGCCGGCGTTTCGAAGGGCGCCGTCTCGTACGCTCTGAACCGCCGGCCGGGGATCTCGGAGGAGACGCGCAAGCGGATTCTCGGAATCGCCGACGAGCTCGGCTGGTATCCGAACCGTGCCGCGCGGGCGCTCTCGAGCGCAAGCGCCGGCGCGTGCGGGTTCGTGCTTGCGCGTCCGGCGCGAACGCTTGCCGTGGAGGCCTTCTTTGCCGAGTTCCTCGCCGGTGTCGAATCCGAGCTCGCATCGCGATCGATCGCGCTCACGCTGCAGCTTGCGACCGACGTCGAAACCGAGATCGAGGTGTACCGGCGCTGGTGGGGTGAGCGGCGCGTCGACGGCGTTCTCGTGATGGATCTCCGGGTGAACGATCCGCGGCTCGAGGCGCTCGAGCGAATTGGGTTGCCTGCGGTCGTGGTCGGCGGTCCCGCCGACGCGTCCACGATTCCCTGCGTCTGGCACGACGAGAGGGCTTCGGTGATCGAGCTGGTTCGATACCTCGCCGCTCTCGGACATCGCCGGATCGCCCGAGTTGAAGGCGTTTCCGGCTTTTTGCACAGCTCCGTGCGGTCGGCCGCCTTCCTCGAAGTGACCGCCGAGCTCGGCGTGAGTGGAACCGTCGTAGCGACGGACTACACCCCCGAGAGCGGCGCCCGGGCCACGCGTCGCCTGCTCTCGGAGCCCGAGCCGCCGTCCGCGATCGCGTACGACAGCGACGCGCTCGCGGCCACCGGGCTCGGCGTCGCGCAGCAGATGGGCTTCACGGTGCCCGACAACGTGTCGATCGTCGCCTGGGACGACTCGCTCCTCTGTCAGGTCGTCCACCCGCCGTTGACAACGCTTTCGCGCGACGTTGCGCATTACGGCTCGCTCGCGTGCCGGCATCTCCTCGAAGCGATCGAGAGCGGATCGTCGGTGGGGAATATCGAGGCGCAGCGCGCCGAGCTGACGCCTCGAGGCAGCACCGGGCCGGCGCCGACCGAGCCTCGGCATCGGCGCGCCCAGCGCTGAACGCTCCCTGGGCGAGTGCAGGCGTGGGCGCGGCGCGGGAAACCCGTAGGCGGATCCGCTTGGACTGCCGATGTCATCGCAACCCCGTTGCAGGAGTATTTGGGGCCACGGGGTCCGTCGAGGCAGTCGAATCAGCCCGTGGTAGGGGGAATATCGATGGGATCAGACCTGAAATCTTTCATCCGGGGCTTGACACTTAACCGGATAAGTGATGGAGTCACGCCGGAAGCGGGGCCGACGGCGGTGCCCGCGCATTTCCCATGACGGATCCCAGAAGGCCACCGGCCCATAACACGATCGAGACCAAACCGTGGCTCGGCGTGAACTACTGGTCGCGCGCCGGCGGTCCCCGGATGTGGTCCCGCTACGACGCTGCTGTCGTCCGTGAGGAGTTGGCCGTGCTCGCGGAGCACGGGCTCAACGTGACGCGCTCGTTCTGCTTCTGGCCGGACTTCGTTCCCGCGCCGTCCCAGCTCGACGAAGATGTGCTCGCGCGCTTTGCGGACTTTCTCGACGCGCACGTCGAAGCTGGCCTTACGACGATCCCCACCTTCATCGTCGGGCACATGTCCGGAGAGAACTGGGACCCGTCCTGGCGCGAAGGCCGAGATCTCTATCGCGATGTGTGGCTCGTGGCGCAGCAGGCGTGGTTCGCCGAGGAGCTTGCGCGCCGGTTCGGCTCCCACCCCGCGATCAGCGCATGGCTCGTATCGAACGAGATGCCGCTGTACGGCGGTCCGGCGACGATCAGCGAGATCGACGCGTGGGCGAGGCTCATCGTCCAGGCGGTACGGGCGGGCGGAGCACACCAGCCGATCTCACTCGGTGACGGCGCCTGGGGTCTCGAGACGAGTGGCTCGGACAACGGTTACTCGCTGCGGTCGCTTGCGCCACTGGTCGACTTCATCGGCCCGCACGTCTATCCCATGCAGGACGATCAGGTCAGGCAGTTCCTGACGGCGGCGTTCACCTGCGAGCTTTGTGACTCGTTTGGGCTTCCGGTCGTTCTCGAGGAGTTCGGGGTTTCGTCCGACTTCAGCTCCGACGAGAACGCCGCGCACTACTACCGGCAGGTTCTCCACACGACGCTGCTTGCGGGCGCCAAGGGATGGCTCGCCTGGAACAACTGCGACTACGACGACATCCGGCACGACCCGCCGTACAGCCATCACGTGTTCGAGCTTCATTTCGGCCTCACCGACGCTGCCGGCAGGCCGAAGCCCCAGCTCCACGAGTTGGCGCGATTTGGGGAAGTGCTCGATTCGCTCGGCGACGAGGGTTGGGAGCCCGTCCGCGGCGACACCGCGATCATCGTTCCGACCCATTTCGAGACCGCTTTTCCCTTCACCACCGAGCAGTACCGGCGCGACATTCGCGACGGGCTTCTCCAGTCGTACATCGCCGCGCGTGAGGCTGACCTCCCGATCTCACTCGAGCGCGAGCGCGATGGGCTGCGAGGTGGGGCGCGGCTGTATCTCTCGCCGAGCACGAAGCTCCTCACCGCAGAGGGGCTCGATCGGATCGGCGAGCTCGTCGACGATGGCGCCTGGGTCTACCTCTCCGTCTTTGCGGGGAGCACGACCAACCAGCGCGGCCCATGGCTCTCGGGGTTCGAGGAGTTGTTCGGGGTGCGTCAACTTCTCCGGTACGGGCTCGTCGACACCATTGTGGACGATGTCGTCACGTTCGACTTCGTCGAGCCGTTTGGAGACATCGCTCGGGGTGAGATGTTGCAGTTCCGCGCCGGTGGGAATGCCTCGGCTCGCGCGTACCTCCCGGTCGAGTCGGTCGGTGCCGAGGTGATCGCCGTTGACGGAGCCGGCAATCCGGCGCTGCTTCGTCACCGTAGGGGAAAGGGTGCGGCCTTGTTCTGCACCTACCCGCTCGAATACATGGCTGCGCACGTTCCTGCGGTCAACCCCGAGAGCACGTGGCGCCTCTACTCCGCGATCGCCGAGGCGGCCGGGGCCACCAGGCCGGTACGCGTCGATGATCCGCGCGTCCTCACCGGAATGGTGCGACGGCGCGACGGACGCGAGACCGTGGTCTTTGTAAACACTTCGCCCGATCGAGTGGTGGTGACGCCGGTGACGGCGCTCGACCTCGAGCTCGGTCAGGAGGGCGACCTCGAGCTCAACGGGTTCGAGACGGCGACGGTTGCCGTCACGAATCGCTCCGCGTTGTCGCACGCCTCGCGCGTGTCGGCAACAGGGGGCGCGGTCGCAGTTGCTGCGACCGCCGAAGGGAGGGATGCCTCGATCCGATGAGCGCATCTTTGACATCGCACGGCCACCCGCCGGGGGCGGTCGTCCGCAACCAACAGCTTCCCGGCAACAACCGACGTACGTAAACGCAGAGGAGGGAACTGCACACATGGCAGTCCATCGGAAAGGAACAGCAGTAGGCCTGATCGGTATGGCCTTTGCCGTTCTTGCCGTCGCCATCGCGGTCAGTCTCTTGACGACCGGTACGGCGAACGCAAACCAGCAGTCGGCGTTCGCGCTTCCGCGCGCACAGACGCTGTACACGTCGGGCACCGCTTGGGGCCCGTTCGACAGCTTCAACCCGCTACGGCAGGGCTATTCGACCGGGACACTGGGGTATCTCTACGAGACGCTCTTCCGGTTCGATCCCCTGAAGAACCAATTCATCCCCTGGCTCGCGACCGGCGGCAAGTGGGTCGGCAAGAGCTATGTCGTGACCCTTCGCAGAGGTGTGACCTGGAACGACGGCAAGCCGTTCACCGCCGCCGACGTCAAGTTCACCTTCGAGACGGGCAAGCTCGCCGGCTCGGAGATCTCCACGATGTGGAAGACCGGGCTCCAGAGCATCACGACCAAGGGCAACGTCGTGAGCTTCAACTTCAAGGGCGTCCCGAACTACCTCGACTGGGACACCAACATGTACTCCGTCCCGATCGTGCCAAAGCACATCTGGTCGGGCTACAGCGCAACGGATATCACCACCGGCAACACCAATGATCCCGCAAAGCAGGTTGGTACCGGGCCGATGAAGTACGGCGCGGGCGCCGGCACGACCGGCACCCTGCAGTGGACCAAGCGGGCCGGCTGGTGGGCGACGAAGGCACTCGGGATGACCATCGCCCCGACGTACATCGTCGACATCCACAACACGTCGAACACTGCCTCGCTTGCGAACCTGCTCGCGGGCAACATCGACCTGAGCAACAACTTCTTCCCGGGCATCGACAAGCAGGTCGGCGGGAAGATCGGCACCTACTACCCGAGCGCGCCGTTCATGCTTGCGGCGAACACCGCTTGGCTGGTGCCGAACACGACCAAGAAGCCGCTCAACGACGTCATCTTCCGTCGTGCGCTGGCTGAGTCGATCAACATCAACCAGATCGTCACCGCCGACTACGGGAACATCGTCTCCAAGGCGAGCCCGACCGGCCTCCTGCCGACCTGGAGCAAGTACATCGACAAGGCTCAGGCAGCGAAGCTCGGCTTCAAGTACAACGTCGCCTCGGCCAAGTCACGCCTGGCCAACGCGGGCTACAAGGACACCAACGGTGACGGATTCGTCGAGAACAAGGACGGCTCCACCATCAACCTCCGGCTGATCGTCCCGAACGGATGGTCGGACTGGATGACGGCGATCCAGATCATCTCGCAGAGCGCGAAGGATGCGGGGATCAAGATCACGCCGGCGTTCCCAGACTACAACGGGCTCGTCGACGAGCGGAACTCGGGCAAGTTCGACCTCGTCATCAACAATGACAAGCAGCTCGGGAACACGCCGTACACGTACTACGACTACCTCTTCCATCTCCCGATCGCGGACACTCAGACGTTCGCCAACTACTCACGGTTCACCGAGGCTGGTGCAAGGCCGTGGTCGTTGACGCTCAAGCTGAACAAGGTCGCGCCGGGTAACACGAAGAAGGCGCTGCAGTACCACTCGCAGATCCAGAAGGTCATCCTCGAGGATCTACCGGCAATCCCGCTTTGGTACAACGGGATGTGGGCGCAGTGGAACACCTCGTACTGGAAGAACTGGCCCAGCTCGAAGGGCGCAGGCCTCCAGAACGCTCCGTCGACCTGGAATGGTTACCTCAACATGACGGGTATCGACGCCATTGCAAGGCTGAAGAAGAGCTAGGGCTGACGCTCTAGGCTTGCTCTGTCCGGTTCGGGTCGCCGCCCCCTCAGTGGGGCGGCGACCCGCCACCGGTCGTTTCCTTTGAGATGCTTGATGACCTACGATCGGACTGACTTTCCACGCGCCAAGCCGAGCCGTCGGGACCTGCCATGACCCGCTATCTCCTCCGCAAAGCACTCATCTACACCGTGACGTTCTTCGTCGCGGTGACGATCGACTGGGCCATCCCGCGATTCATGCCGGGTGATCCGATCGCCGGGCTCCTGGGCCGGCTCAACGCCGATCCGCTCGCGGCACAGGAGCTCCAGCGCTACTTCACGAAGGTCTACAAGCTCGACGAGCCCATCCTCCAGCAGTATCTGAACTTCTGGAAAGGCCTCCTCCACGGAGACCTTGGCCCGAGCATTGCCTACACGGGCTCGTCGGCCGGCAGCCTGATCTGGCGCGCGGTTCCCTACACGCTCGCGCTCCTGATTCCGTCGATCCTGCTGAGCTACTTCGCGGGAAACCGCGTCGGTGCGCTCGCAGCGCGGCGAAAAGTGCTCGACAACACGGTGCTCCCGGCCTCGTACGTTCTCACCGCGACCCCGTACGTGTGGCTCGCCATCATGCTGGCGTACCTCTTCGGCGCCCGCTGGGGGATCTTCCCGATCTCGGGCGCCTACGACTTCTCGATGCAGCCGAACTGGTCATGGGAGTTCGTCTGGAGCTTCCTGAATCACTGGTTCCTCCCATTCATGTCGCTGTTCCTGGTCGCGTTCGGCGGCTGGGCGATCGGAATGCGCAACCTGATCATCTACGAGCTCGAGGCCGACTACAGCAACTATCTCCAGGCGCTCGGCGCCCCGACCGGGCTCGTGCGGCGCTACGCGTACCGCAACGCCGTGCTCCCGCAGATGTCAGGGCTCGCGCTCGCACTCGGGGCGGTCGTGGGCGGAGCCCTCGTCACGGAGATCGTCTTCGGCTATCCCGGGGTCGGGACGCTGCTCATCACAGCGATCGGAGTGCGCGACTACTTCTTGCTCCAGGGGATCTTCCTCTTCATCATCGTCGGCGTCCTGATCGGCAACTTCATCGTCGACGTCGCGTACGTCATCGTCGACCCGCGGACGAGAACCGGGATCCAGGGATCGTGAGCGCAGTTCCGCCCACCACAGAGCTGGTCGCGGCCGAGGTGCCGAACGCCGCGGTCTATCGCGCACATCGACACGAGACGCTCTACTTCGCCTTGCGCAACCGGAAGCTGGTCTTCGGGCTCAGCGTCGTCGTGCTCTTTCTGCTGACCGCGATCATCGGCCCGCACCTCACCGACCTGGACCCCTTCGAGTTCGGCCAGGCGCTGGGCTCGCCGCCCTCCAGCGAGAACTGGTTCGGGACGACAGGTGCGGGACAGGACGTCTACAGCCAGTGGGTCCACGGGCTGGGAGCGAGCTTCGTCGTCGGCGCCATCGGTGCAACCGTCGCCTCGCTGATCGGGATGACGGTTGGATTCGTCAGCGGCTACCGCGGCGGTGCGCTCGACGATCTTCTCAGCGTCGTCACCAACATCGTGCTCGTGATCCCGACCCTGGCCGTCCTGATCATCGTCAGCGCGTACCTGACGATCAGCGGGTTTGTCGCGGAGGGAATCCTCATCGGAGCGACCTCGTGGCCATGGGCGGCGAGATCGATTCGTGCGCAGACGTTCTCGCTCACGTCGCGCGAGTTCGTCTCGCTGGCGCGGCTCTCGGGCTCGGGGCACTGGCGAATCATCACCAAGGAGATCGCGCCGAACATGAGCTCCTACCTCTTCCTCGTGTTCATCCTGCTCTTCGGAGGGTCGATTCTCGCCGCAGCCACGCTCGACTTCCTCGGGCTCGGCCCCTCGAACGCGATGTCGCTCGGCCTGATGATGAACAACGCCGTCGCAAATGCAGCCCTGAACCTGGGCTATTGGTGGTGGTTCGTCCCGCCGGGGCTCGCGATCACGGCGGTCGTCGGCGGCCTCTACGTGATGAACGTCGGGCTCGACGAGGTCTTCAACCCGAAGCTGCGTGAGACGTGAGCCTCGAAGTCGACGATCTCAAGGTCTACTACCGCACGCTTCGCGGCGATGTGAAGGCGCTCGACGGCGTCACCTTCACGGTTGCGGACGGCGAGATCATGGGCCTTGCGGGTGAATCCGGGTGCGGCAAGACGACGCTCGGAAAGAGCCTCATCCGGCTCGAGAACCGGATGCGCCACGTCGGTGGAACCGTGTCGCTCGACGGAGTCGAGCTGCCGCTGTCGGATTCGTCGGGGATGGACAAGTACAGGTTCCACGAGGTCTCGATAGTCCCGCAATACGCGATGAGCGCGCTCAATCCGACCAGGAAGATCGGCCGCATGATCGGCGAGCTCCTCGACTCCCGAGGGGTCGACTACGACGACACGCTGCCCGAGTTGAGCCGCCGGCTTGGTCTCGTCGGCCTCTCCGACGACGTGCTCCATCGCTTCCCGATCGAGCTGTCCGGCGGGATGAAGCAGCGCGTCGTGATGGTGATCTCGACGCTGCTCGATCCATCACTGCTGATTGCGGACGAGCTCACCTCGGCCCTTGACGTCTCGACCCAGAAGGCTGTGGCCGAGATGCTCGTGGAGTTCCGTGACCGTGAATTCGTGCGGAGCACGATCGTGATCACACACGACCTTTCGATCCTCTATCAGATGGCCGACACGATCCTGATCATGTACGCCGGGAAGCTCGTCGAGAAGGCAACCGCCGAGCAGATCACGGAGTCGCCGAAGCACCCCTACACGAAGCTTCTGCTCTCCTCGCTTCCGGAGGTCGGGATTCGCTTCGCAGAGAAGCGGCTCGTTGGCATTCCCGGCCGCCCGCCGTCACTGCTCAACCCGCCGAGCGGCTGTCGCTTTCGCGATCGCTGCCCGCTCGCGTTCGAGAAATGCACCGAGGAGCCACCATTCGTCGAGGTCGAGCCGGGTCGGTATGCGGCGTGTTGGAAGGTCGAGGGATCCGGCTGATGCTCAAGCTCGACAACATCACGAAGGTCTTCAAGGTCGGCACCTTCGGCGGTAAGCGCCTGACCGCCGTCTCCCAGCTCTCTCTCGAGGTCAACCCGGGTGAGGTCGTCTCGCTGATCGGCGAGAGCGGCAGTGGCAAGACCACCGTGGGGCGCATGATCCTCCGGCTGACACCCGTGACCACCGGCTCGATCGTCTACGACGGGGCCGATGTCGCGCAGCTCTCCGGGCGGGGCCTGCGGGGCTACTACAGCCAGGTTCAGGGTGTCTTCCAGGACCCCTTCAGCTCGTACAACCCGATCTTCAAGGCCGACCGGGTCTTCGAGCTCGTTCGGCGCGCGTACCTCGCTGACCTCAGTAAGTCGGAGTGGAGCAAGCGGCTGGACGACGCTCTGGAGGCGGTGGCTCTCGAGCCCGACGACGTGCTCGCCAAGTACCCGCACCAGCTGAGCGGTGGTCAGCTGCAACGGCTGCTGATCGCGCGTGCCCTGATGCTCGACCTGAAGTTTCTCGTCGCCGACGAGATCATCAGCATGCTCGACGCGTCGACCCGCATCGACGTGTTGAACCTCCTCGGCGATCTGAAGGAACGCGGACTGGGGATCCTCTTCGTCACGCACGACCTCTCGCTCGGGAACTACATCTCCGACCGGACGCTGATTCTGCGCCACGGCCGGGTCGCCGAGCTCGGCGCGACCCAGAAGGTGTTCAGCAACCCTCGGCATCCCTACACCCGCGCGTTGCTGGCGTCCGTTCCCCAGCTCCACCGCAAGTGGAGCCACGATGCAGACGACCTCGTCGCCGCGATGCCCGAGTTCGACCCGTCCGTCGTCGAGACCCTCGTCCAGGTCGACGACGACCATTTCGTCGCCCAAGCAGCGTCGTAGGGAGGCCGCGTGGCGCTCATCCATGATCCGCGATTTCCCGCGAGCTTCGTGTGGGGCGCGGCGACTGCGTCGTTCCAGGTCGAAGGTGCAACCGCCGTCGGCGGGCGTGGTGAGTCGATCTGGGATCGGTTCTGCGCGACGCCCGGCAAGATCGTCAACGGTGACAACGGGACGGTCGCGATCGACTTCTACCACCGGTACCCCGACGACATCCGGCTGATGCAGGAGCTCGGGATCGAGAGCTTCCGCTTCTCGGTTGCCTGGCCGCGCGTCATCCCCGCCGGCGCCGGCGCGGTCAACGAAGAAGGACTCGACTTCTACGACCGCCTCGTCGATGCGCTCCTCGCCGCTGGGATCGAACCGTGTGTGACGCTCTACCACTGGGATCTTCCCGTCGCCCTCGAGGACGCGGGTGGTTGGCCCGATCGCGGGATCATCGAGCCGTTCGTCGACTACACCGCCGCCGTCGCGGGTCGTCTCGGAGACCGGGTCAAGCGCTGGATCACGCACAACGAGCCCTGGGTGATCGGCTGGATGGGGTACGGGACCGGCGAGCACGCGCCTGGTCGCCGGAGCCGTCGTGATGCCCTCGCTGCCTCGCATCACGTTCTCGTCTCGCACGGGCGAGCGGTCGACGTGCTTCGCGATCTCGTTCCGGACGCTGAGGTCGGCATCACGCTGAATCTTCACGAGGTCATGGCTGCGAGCGACTCGCCCGACGACATCGCCGCTGCCCGGTACGTCGACGGGTATCACAACCGCTGGTATCTCGACCCGATCTACCGGGGGTCGTACCCGGAGGACATGCTCGAGATCTACGGCCGCGACGCGCCGGATGTCCACGACGGCGACTTCGACCTGACGACCCGGCCCACCGACTTTCTCGGGATCAACTTCTACACCCGTCACGTGATCGGGGCAGGCCCGTCGATCACCGAGCCGCGGTACGTCCTGGACGGGTTCGCACCGAGGACGGACATGAACTGGGAGGTCTATCCCCAAGGGCTGCGTGATCTCCTCGTGCGGCTTCGCGATGACTACGCTCCTCCCGAAATCCACATCACCGAGAACGGCGCTGCCTATACCGACGTCCAACGCCACGACGGCTCGGTCCCCGATCCCGACCGGGTCGCGTACTTCGAGGGGCACGTCGAGGCCATGGCGCAGGCGATCGCCGACGGCGTGCCGCTCGCGGCGTACTACGTCTGGTCGCTGCTCGACAACTTCGAGTGGGCGTGGGGTTACGCGCGCCGATTCGGGATCGTCTACGTCGACTATCGAACGCTCGAGCGGACGCCGAAGGCGAGCTTCGACTACTACCGCGACCTGATCGCCGCGCAGCGCTTGAAGCAGACCGCCTGACCTTCTGAGGCACGGCGGTTAGGCTCCGCTCGATGGACGGCGGCACAGACACCACGGAGGCAAAGCTCGGGAAGCTTCACGAGCTCAGCAACCTGGCTGCGCACGCCGCGACCGAGAAGGCGGTTGCGCGCCAGCGGGAAGGTGGGCGGCTGCTTGCGCGCGAGCGCGTCGAGCGCTTGCTCGACCCCGGCTCCTTCGTCGAGCTCGATCGGTTCGTCCGTCACCGCGAGGTCGAATTCGGCATGCGCGAGAACCGGCCGTTGGGCGATGCGGTCGTCACCGGTTACGGCACCGTGTTCGGCAGGCCGGTCTGTGTCTTCTCCCAGGACTTCACGATCTTCGGCGGTTCGTTGTCGGAGGTATTTGCCGAGAAGATCTGCAAGGTCATGGACATGGCGCTCAAGGTCGGCTGCCCTGTCGTCGGGATCAACGACTCGGGCGGCGCGCGGATCCAGGAGGGCGTTGTCTCGCTTGCGGGTTACGCCGAGATCTTCTGGCGCAACGTCCAGGCGTCCGGCGTGATCCCGCAGATCTCCCTCGTGCTCGGCCCCTGCGCCGGCGGTGCGGTCTATTCGCCGGCGATCACGGACTTCGTGCTGATGGTCGAAGGCACCTCGTACATGTTCATCACCGGCCCCGATGTCGTAAAGACCGTGACCGGCGAGGAGGTGTCGTTCGAGGAGCTCGGCGGCGCGTCCGCGCACGCGACGAAGTCGGGTGTCGCCCATCTCGTCGCAGCCGATGAGGAGGCGGTGATCGAGGATGCCCGGTTCCTGCTCACGTTTCTTCCTCAGAACAACAACGAGAGCGCACCTTTTGCCTCACCGAGTGATCCGATCGAGCGCGAGGCGCCGGAGCTCGACAGCTTGATTCCCGATGCGCCGAACAAGCCGTACGACATGAAGCGCGTGATCGAGACCGTCGTCGACGACGGTTCCTTCCTCGAGCTCCAGCCATCCCATGCGATGAACATCGTCTGCGGGTTCGCCCGACTCGGCGGACACGCTGTTGGTGTCGTCGGCAACCAACCGAGCCAGCTCGCCGGCGTGCTCGACATCGACGCGTCGGTCAAAGCAGCACGGTTCGTGCGGACCTGCGACGCATTCAACGTGCCGCTCGTCACCTTCGTCGACGTGCCGGGGTTCCTGCCGGGAACGGAGCAGGAGTGGGGTGGGATCATCCGGCACGGCGCCAAGCTGCTCTATGCCTACGCCGAAGCCACGGTTCCGAAGCTCACCGTGATCACGCGGAAGGCCTACGGCGGCGCCTATGACGTGATGAGCTCGAAGCACATCCGCGCGGACGTCAACGTCGCCTGGCCCACGGCGGAGGTTGCGGTCATGGGGCCAGAGGGCGCGGTCAACATCATCCACCGTCAGCGACTCCGCGAGGTCGATGATCCCGACGTGCAGCGCGCCGAGCTGATCGCGGACTACAAGGAGCGCTTCGCAAATCCCTACACAGCAGCTGAGCGCGGTTACGTCGACGACGTCATCGAGCCGCGGCGCACGAGGCCGTACCTGATTCGCGCCCTCGAGCTGCATCTGACGAAGAGCGAGCCTCGGCCCGAGCGCAAGCACGGCAACATTCCGTTGTGACCGGCTTTGCCGAGCCGCTGATCAGTGGTGGAGGGCCTGTCCTGGCTGAGGGCTCTATCCACGAGCGCCTACGGCGGCATCCCGACGTCCCTTTCGACGCTCACGTCGGCACGGGCGCACTCGTTCTCGACGAGCGGTACCGGTCGCTCCTCGCCTCCGTGCACCGCGGCTATCTCGAGATCGGTCTCCTCGCCGACTTGCCGATGCTGCTTCAGACCGACACGTGGCGAACCACGGGCACGCGGATTGCGGCGTCGGCGTCGCGGGGCAGTGATCTCAATCGAGCGAACACCGAGCTCGCCCTCGAGATCGCCGACGAGGGACGGGCCACCGGAGGCACCGTCGTGGTCGGCGGGTTGCTTGGACCCGCCGGCGACGCCTACCTCCCTGCCGAGGCCCTTGCCGTTGATGACGCACGGCGCTATCACCGGGCGCAGGCCGAGGCGCTGGCTGCCTCCGGGGTCGACCTTCTCCTGTGTGCCACGATGCCGGCGCTCTCGGAGGCACAGGGTCTTGCGGACGCGATGGGTGCAACGGGCTTGCCATACCTCGTCGGCTTCGTGGTGCGGCCGACAGGCCGCCTGCTCGACGGCACCACTCTTGACGACGCGGTTGCAGCGATCGACGAGAGCGTCCACCGGCCGCCCGCGGCGTACTTCCTCAACTGCGTGCACCCCCGCGTGGCCGAGGCGGCGCTGGCGGCATCTCCCCGCGCCGCGCCGCGCGTGATCGGCCTCATGGCAAACACCTCGGCGAGGGATCCGGATGAGCTCGACGGGCTCACCGAGCTCGAGACGGCCGAGCCCGAGTCGTTCGCGCTCGAGCTCGCAGACGTTGCCGTGAGGCGTGGGCTCCGTCTCGTCGGTGGTTGCTGTGGAACCGGCGACGAGCACATTGCGGCGCTTGCCCGGCTCATGACGATCCTCTGAATCCGTCCTTGTTGCCCGCTCGGTAGGCTCCCGCTGTGCGCGTCTCCGCGAAGGTCGACTACGCGCTGCGGGCGATGCTCGAGCTGGCTGCGGCCGATGGGCTCGTCAAGGCCGAGCGGATTGCGACTGCCCAGGCGATCCCGCAGAAGTTCCTCGAGAACATCCTGTTGGAGCTTCGCCGTGCCGAGCTCGTCTCCAGTCAGCGCGGGGTCGAGGGCGGGTATGTGCTCGGCCGTCCCGCCTCGGAGATCAGCGTTGCCGACGTGATCCGCGCGGTCGAAGGCCCGATCGCGACTGTCCGCGGGATGCGACCCGACCAGCTCGAGTACACCGGTGCGGCGCAAGGGTTGAACACGGTGTGGCTCGAGCTTCGGGCGGCAATGCGCGACGTTCTCGAGGGGACCACTCTCGCCGCGTTGGTTGCCGGCTCAGTTACCGCTGAGGCAGACGGTGAGCCCGTTGCCTGAGTGGGCGACGATCTCACACTGCGTCTCTGATTCCTTGCGCTGAAGGTTCGCAGCTGCAACCGACAACGCGAGCGTGCCGACGACCCAGATAGCGAGGAGTGCCACCACGGCGCGTCGGCGGCCAGGGCTCACGCGAATACGCGCTCGTTTGCGGCTCGAACCCAGACGATCTGACCCTGCTCCACCTCGAGCTCCTCGAGATGCTCGCGCGTGAGCTGCGCGAGTAGCGGCTCGCCTTCGCCTGTCGCCAGCTCGACCCGCGCATCGAACCCGTAGAGCGCGACGCGCTCGACGATCGCCTCGATCGCCCCTTCGGAGGGGTGGAGCATGATCTGGAGCTCGTGGGGGCGGACCAACGCGTCGCCGAGCCGGTTGGCCTGCCCCACAAAGCTCATCACGAACTCGGTCGCCGGCGTGTCGTAGAGCTCGGTCGGCGAGCCGATCTGCTCGATGCTCGCGTTGTTCATGACGGTGATCTGGTCGGCCACGTCCATCGCCTCCTCCTGGTCGTGCGTGACGATCACGGTCGTGGTGCGCGTCTCGTCGTGGAGACGACGCAGCCACTCCCTGAGCTCCGCCCGAACGCGGGCATCGAGCGCCCCGAAGGGCTCATCGAGAAGCAGGACGGCCGGGTCGATCGCGAGGGCACGGGCGAGCCCCATGCGCTGGCGCTGCCCACCCGAGAGCTGCGAGGGGTACCGCTTGGCGAGGGCTTCGAGCTGAACGAGCTTCAGGAGCCGGTTCACTCGCTCGGCGATCTCCGCCTTTGGCCGCTTGCGGATCTTCAGGCCGAACGCCACGTTGTCGTACACCGTCATGTGCTTGAAGGCGGCGTAGTGCTGGAAGACGAAGCCGACGCCGCGCTCCTGTGGCGGGCGCCCCGTGACGTCCTTACCGTCGATGAAGATGCTGCCCTGGTCGGGCGTCTCGAGCCCGGCGATGATCCGCAGCAGCGTGGACTTGCCGCTGCCGCTCGGCCCGAGGAGGGCCGTGAGAGATCCCGTGGCGACCTCCACCGAGACGTCGTCGAGAGCGGTGTACTCGTCGAACCTCTTCGTGATGCGGCGAACGGAGATCGACATCAGTGCTTGCTCTCTTTCGGTTGGAGGAAGATCATCGCGATCAAGACGAGGATCGCTGTCGCTGCGAGCACGAAGGAGATGCCGTAGGCAGGGGCGTAGTTGCCGTACGCGAACTGGTAGGAGTCCTCGACCTTGAGCGTCGCCGTCTGCGTCTCGCCGACGATGTTGCCCGACACCACGGCCACGGCCCCGTACTCGCCGATCGCGCGGGCCGCGGTGAGCACGACGCCGTAGATGACGGCCCACCGGATCGCCGGGAGCGTGATGCGCCAGAACGCTTGCCAGCCGGATGCGCCAAGGGTATGAGCCGCCTGTTCCTGCTCGGTGCCGATCTCGCGGAGCGTCGGCACCACCTCTCGCGCGACGAAGGGCAGCGTGACGAAGATCGTGGCGAGCACGATCGAAGGAGTCGCGAAGAGGATCTCGTAGCCGTTGTTCTGGAACCAGCCGAACCAGCCGTTGACGCCGTAGAGAACGACGAGCGAGAAGCCGACGATCACCGGCGACAGCGCGAGCGGCAGGTCGATAAAGGCGTTGAGGAGACCCCGACCGGGGATGTTGCCTCGCACGATCACGAGCGCGCAGACGACTCCGAACACCGTGTTGACGACCACGGCGATCGCCGTGACGAAGAGTGTGAGCTTGAACGCCGTGATCGTCTCAGGGGCCGAGATCGCGGCCCAGGCACCGTCGATGTCCTCGGCCGTCCGCCACACCATCATGAGCAGCGGCCCGACGAGGATCAGGGCGAGGTAGCCGAGTGCGACGAACCGGAGCGAGAGCCTACCCACGCTCGTGCCTCGTGACGAGCCAGCGGACACAGCCGATGCTCAGCAGGACGCCGAGCGAGAGCAGCAGCAGCACGACGGCGATTGCGGCAGACCCTTCGGGGTCCTGCTCGATCCGGTGGAAGAGATGGACGGAAGCGACTTCCGTCTTGAACGGGAGGTTGCCCGTGATCAGGATGATCGCCCCGATCTCGCCGATCGCACGTGCGAACGCCATCGCGGCCCCGGACAGGATCCCCGGCAGGATCGCCGGCAGGATGATGCGACGGAAGGTCGTCAGATCGCTCGCTCCGAGCGACTTTGCGGCGTCCTCGAGCTCGCTGTCGAGCTCCATCAGGACCGGCTGCACCGCGCGGACGACGAACGGGAGCGTGACGAACAGCAGCGCGATGTAGACAGCGCCGCGCGTGAACGTCACGTTCGCGACGAAGTGAAATCCCCCGATCGTGAAGTCGATCGGCGTGCGCGGGCCATAGAGCGCCATGAGTACGAGCCCGGCGACGATCGTGGGCAGGGCGAACGGCAGGTCGATGATGGCGTTCACGACGCTCTTCCCCCGGAACGAGTCGCGAACCAGCACCCACGCGATGATCGTCCCGAACAGGACGTTCGTGAGCGTCGCCAGCGTCGCCGCGCCCACGCTCAGCTTCAGCGCCGAGACTGCCTGTGGGGAGGAGACGACCGACCAGAAGCCCGACCACCCGTTCCCGGTCGACTTCCAGACGACCGCCGCGATCGGCAGCACGACGATCACGAGCAGGAACGACGTGACGAAGCCCACCTGCAGGGAGAGAGCCCTCGAGGCTCTCTCCCTGCGGTGCCGGGCGGGTGCCGAGAGCCCCGGCAGCTCGGTGAAGGTGCTAGCCAGTGGAAGCCCCGATCGACTCCTCGATCCGCTGCATGATGCTGTTGTTCGGGTCGAACCACTTCTTGTCCACGGCCCGCCAGCCCTTGAGCAGCGGGTCGGTGATCTTCGTCTCGCCGGGCCTGACCGGATACTTCGCCCGGGACTCGGTGAGCGCCTTCTTGTCGACCGGGCGGTACCCGTTCTCGGCGAGGATCTTCTGCGCCGGGTACGTCTTGAGGTAGCGCGAGAAGGCGTTCCACTCGGCCTTGTGCTCGCTCTTCTCGACGAGCGCGATGTAGACATCGATCAGCATCGTCTGACGCGGGATCACGAACGGGATCTTCCCGTTGATCGCCTCGCTCTCGAAGGTGAGCAGAACGTCACCACGGCCCGAGAGGAACGCGTTCGTCCCGTTCGATCCGGAGGATTCCTGCGCCACGACGTTGTTCTTGTAGAACTTCTGCAGCCACGCGATCGACTGTGCCTCTGTCTTCCTGGTCTTCCGCTGCGCGATGTACGAGGCGAGGATGTTCCACTTGGCGATTCCGCCGGTGAACGGGTTCACGGTGACGACGCCGACGCCGGGCCTGACCAGGTCGTTCCATGCCTTGACCTTCTTCGGGTTGCCGTCGCGCAGGCCGAAGACGACGACCGAGTTCCAGACGACCCCGTTGTAGCTCTGCTTGTCCCACTTCGGGCTGATGAGCCCCTTGTCCACGAGGTCGTTGATGTCGTTGCCCGTGTTGAGGATCACGCCGTCCGCGGGCAACCCGTTGGCAACGGCCTGACCCTGGGCCGAGGACGGGCCGTAGGACGCCTTGATGCTGATGCCGGCCCCCTGCGGCGTCTTTTGAAACTCGCTGATCAGCTTGGTCAGCACCGGCCGCGGCGTCGAGTACGCCACGAGGTTCAGCGTGACCGCCTTCGTGCTCGTCCGAGCCACGGTCGCCGTTGCCAGCGCCGCGCCGATCGCGGTCGCAAGTGCGAGCACGATGACCGCAAGTCGCGCCGGCCCTCGATTCGTTGATCCTCTCCTCATCCCTAACCCCACTCTCTCGATGATGTCTATCGCCACACTTGGGATTAGACATTATCATAAGAGAGATAATGAATACGCATACATAGTCAGGACTCGGCCGCGCGTGTGATATGACTAGGCAATGCCTAGGAGTCTCCCAGCCGCCCAGGCTGCGCGTGCGCTCGGGATCAGTCTCGACACGCTTCGCAGATGGGACAAGGACGGCAGGATCAGGGTCGAGCGCGACGGCGCCAATCGACGCGTGGTTCCAGAGAGCGAGATCGACCGTCTTCGAGGCTCCGTCGCCGACGATCTGCTGTCCGCCCGAAATCGTTTCCGTGGAATCGTCCGCTCGGTCGAGATCGACGGCTTTCTTGCTCGGATCGAGATCGACGTGACCGAGCCGTCGCGGGTCGTGGCGATCGTCACGCGCGAGGCGGTCGAGGAGCTGGGGTTGAAGCCGGGCATGAGCGCGGCGGGAGTGGTCAAGTCGACGAGCGTGATGGTGGAGCGGTGAGCAGCCGCATCGGGCGAGCCGTTGGCCTCGGTGCGGTCGCGCTTGGCGTTGGCGCGGTCGCGCTTGGAGTTGGCACGGCGACCGCGACCACTGCCTCCGAGCCCGCAACGCTGCTGGCCGCAGTCGTCTCTCACAGAGGTGGTACCGCTCATCGATCCGGATGCGAGGGCATCGTTCGGTGGGTCGAATCAGCTCGCGCAGCAGGCGCGTCAGGGGTTCCCTTTCGACGTCTTTCTCTCAGCCAGCCCCGTGTACACGGGTGCCCTTGCAAACGAGGGTGTCGTGCGCGCGCCCGTCGCGTTTGCGACCAACAGCCTCGTGATCATCGTTCCGCGGTCGAACCCGGCCAAGCTCGGCACCATCTACGACCTGGCCAGGCGACCGAAGCTGAGGCTCGTCGTCGCCGGGGCAAAAGTACCGATCGGCCTTTACACCCGCGAGGTGCTCAAGCGCCTTGGGCTCCTCAAGGTGCTGCGCAGGACCGTGAGCCAGGAGGTTGATGTCAAGGGAATCGTCGGCAAGGTCGCGCTTGGGGAAGCAGACGCCGGCTTCGTCTACGCGACCGACGTACGCCCTGTCGCGGCGAAGGTGCGCGTCATCCGGATTCCTGCGGTCGCCCAGCCCGATGTCGTGTACGAGGCGGCGATCGCAACCAAGCCACATGACCTCGAGGCAGCGCAGGCGTTCATGATTCGGCTCCTCGGCCCGGAGGGGAGGAAGGCTCTCCGCGCGAAAGGTTTCGGGATCCCGAAGTGAGAGCGCGGCGTCCCGACGTGAGCCGAGGATTTTCAGCGCTCCTCTGGCTCGCAACGATCCTGGCGCTGACCTTCCTGGCGCTTCCTCTGGTCGCACTCTTTCTGCGACTCACCCCGGCTGAGCTTGTCTCGGCGCTGCAGTCCGAGGTGGCGCGCGATGCACTGCGAGTGACCGTCGTCACCACTCTCGCTGCTCAGGTGGTCATCGTTGGGGTTGGCACTCCCGCGGCGTATCTCATCGCGACACGGCGATTCCGCGGGACGCGCCGCGGTTCTGACGCTGATCGAGCTTCCCCTCGTGCTTCCCCCGGCTGTCGCCGGGATCGCACTACTCGCGGCCTTTGGCCGGCTCGGGCTTCTCGGCGGGACGCTGTCCTGGCTCGGGCTCGAGATCGCGTTCTCGCAGCTTGCGGTGATCCTTGCGGTGATCTTCGTCGCCGGGCCCTTCTATCTGCGGCCTGCGATCTCCGCATTCGAAGCAGTCGACGCGAGGCTCGTCGAAGCGGCGCGCACGCTTGGGGCGGGGGCCGGGAGAACGTTCGCGAGGGTTGCGCTTCCTCTCGCAGCGGGAGGGCTCGGCGCCGGTGCTGGCACTTTCGTTCGCCCGCGGGATCGGCGAGTTCGGGGCGACGATCATGTTTGCCGGCTCGCTCCAGGGGGTCACCCAGACGCTGTCGCTCGCGCTGTACGAGCAGTTCGACGTCGACTTCGACACCGCTGTCGCAATCGGTGCAGAGCTTGTCGTCATCAGTGGTTGCATCCTGTTCCTCGTCAAGCTCCTACCCACATGGCGATCCTCGACCTCGATCTCACCCACCCCCTTCGGTCGTTCGCACTCGAGCTGAGCCTTACGCTCGAGGAAGAGACCGTCGCGCTCGTCGGTCCCTCGGGTGCAGGCAAGTCGAGCGTGCTGCGGGCGATTGCCGGCCTCCTGCGGCCGGCCCGTGGACGGGTACGCCTGGGCGACGTCGACTGGCTCGATACCGAGCGAGGTATCGACCTGCCACCGGATCGTCGCTCTGTCGGTCTCCTCTTCCAGGAGTACGCGCTCTTTCCGCACCTCACCGTGCGCCGCAACATTGCGTTCGGCGCGAGGCGACCGACCGTCGTCGATGAGCTGCTCGAACGGTTTCGGATCGGTCAACTGGCCGAAACGCGACCAGGCGAGCTGTCGGGCGGGGAGCGTCAACGGGTCGCGCTGGCCCGCGCCCTGGCGCGGGATCCGGCCGTTCTGCTCCTCGATGAGCCACTCTCCGCGCTCGACGCCCATACGCGCGCGTCCGTTCGCGGCGAGCTGCGCGAGTTGCTCGCGGAGGTGCGGTTGCCCACGATTCTCGTGACGCATGACATCGAGGATGCGGCGACGCTTGCCGACCGGGTCGCGCGTGATGGTCGACGGACGCCTGCTTCAGGTCGATGTCCCGTCAGAGCTGATTGCGCGGCCCCGTGATCCATTCGTCGCGACCTTCACAGGTGCGAACGTCCTCCTCGGAGTGGCTGAGCCTGGGAGGGACGGGCTCACTGCCGTCGTCCTCGAGACGGGCTCGACCGTGTGGTCGACAGATCCGGGCCGCGGGGGCGTCGCGCTCGCGGTGTACCCCTGGGAGGTCTCCGTTGGGCGTACCGCGCCCGACGACTCCACGCTGAACCACGTCCGCGCGCCGATCGGCTCTATCGTCTCACTCGGAAATCGCTCGAGGGTCAAGGTCGGGCCGCTCACCGCGGAGGTCACGACCGGGTCGGTCGAGAGGCTCGGTTGCGTGAGGGCGAGATCGTGGTTGCGTCGTTCAAGGCAACCGCGGCGCGGCTTCTCGCCAGCCCTGGCTGACTCAGCTTGCGCCGCGCAGCACGCGTGGCGCGACCCGTGCGTAGTCGAGACCGGACACCCAGGTGAGCACGACCGCGATGAGCAGGGCCCACCAGGCGATGTCCTCCGACCACGCGCCGGCAGCGGCAAAGCCGCCGATCCCAACGGCGAGCGCCTGCGCCCAGGTCTTGAGCTTGCCGAGATCGCGAGCGGCCATGACGACGCCGCGCTCGATCGCCGCGAGGCGGAGCCCCGAGATCGCGATCTCGCGGGCGACGATCGCCGAGACCATCCATGCCGGCGCGACCCCTTCACCCACGAGCATGATCAAGGCGACCATCACGAGCACCTTGTCGGCGATCGGGTCGAGGAGAGCCCCGAACGAGGAGGTCTGGTTTCGGCGCCGCGCGAGCCAACCGTCGATCTGATCGGTGGCCATGGCGACGGTGAACACGGCGGTGGCCCAGTAGGCGTGATTCTCGAAGTTCCACGCAAACAGGACCACGACGACCGGCACCGCGAACGCGCGCGTCAGGGTCAGCTGATCGGGGAGTGTCACCTTGCGAGAGAATACGCGGCGCATGCCGGCTTTCAGCAAGGTGCTCGTCGCAAATCGCGGTGAGATCGCCGTCAGGGTCTTTCGGACACTCCGCGAGCTCGGGATCGGCTGCGTCGCCGTGTACTCGGAGGCGGATCGCGGGCGCCTGCACACCAGCGTCGCCGACGAGGCCTATCTCATCGGTCCCGGGCCGGCGTCCGAGAGCTACCTGCGGGGCGACCTCGTCGTCGAGGCCGCGCTCAAGGCAGGCGCGGAGGCAATCCATCCCGGTTACGGGTTTCTCTCCGAGAACGGCGACTTTGCCCAGGCGGTCGAGGACGCCGGGCTCGTCTGGATAGGCCCGCCGCCCTCAGCGATCGCCCTGATGGGATCCAAGACCGAAGCCCGCGCCGCGATGAAGGCGGCAGGCGTGCCGATCATCCCCGGCACCACCGACCCGGTCGCCTCCGCCGAGGCGGTGGTCGCGGTCGGTGAGGAGATCGGCTATCCGCTGATCATCAAGGCCAAGGCCGGTGGTGGTGGGAAGGGCATGGAGCTCGTGACGACGCCGGAGGAGGCGGTGAACGCCTTCGAGTCGGCGACGCGCCAGGGGCTCAAGTACTTCGCCGACGCTGCGGTGTACGTCGAGCGGTTCATCGAGAACCCTCGCCACGTCGAGGTGCAGATCCTCGCCGACGGTCACGGCAACGTCGTGCACCTCGGCGAGCGCGACTGCACGCTTCAGCGGCGGCACCAGAAGCTGGTGGAGGAGACGCCGTCACCGGCCGTCGACGACGAGCTGCGGGAGCGAATCGGCCAGATCGCCGTCGATGCGGCCCGGGCCGCGGGCTACCGGTCGGCAGGCACGATCGAGGGGCTCCTGACCGCCGATGGCTCCTACTACTTCATGGAGATGAACACGCGGATCCAGGTCGAGCACACGGTGACCGAGATGGTCACGGGGCTCGATCTCGTGCGCGAGCAGCTCCTCGTCGCCTCCGGCGAGCCGCTCTCGGTGACGCAGGCTGACGTGCGACGTCGTGGGCACGCGATCGAATGTCGGATCAACGCCGAGGACGTGACGAAGGGCTTCCTTCCTGCACCAGGCGTGATCACCGCCTACGAGGAGCCGGCGGGGCCGGGCGTTCGTGTCGACTCGGGGATCCGTGCCGGCGACGAGATCACCGGTCTGTACGACCCGATGATCGCCAAGCTCATCGTCCACGACGTCGACCGAGAGCACGCGCGGAGGCGGATGTTGCGTGCCCTGGGCGAGTTCCGGATCGGCGGCGTGCCGACCCTCGTCGGTTTCCATCGGGCTCTCCTCGAGCACCCCTGCTTCATCGCCGGCGAGACCTGTGAGGGGATCGTCGAGTCGGAGGAGCTCGCGACGCGCGCTGCGGAGCTCTCCGTGTCGGAGGCAGGCCACCTCGCGCGGAGCGGCGATGGCGTGCTCCCGACACGCCCACGGATCGTGGGGATCGAGATCGACGGCCGCGAGGTCGAGGTGCGCCTCCACGTCACCGAGCCGCCGTGGGCCGACCTCGCACGCAAGCGTCGCGAGCGCCGCGGATCGGCCGGAGCGGGTACGTCCGGGGCGGTGACGAGCCCCATGCAGGGCACGGTGCTCAAGGTGGACGTCGCCGAGGGAGACGCCGTCGCCTTCGGGCAGCTTCTCTGTGTGGTCGAGGCGATGAAGATGGAGAACGAGATCGCCGCGCCCCACGCTGGGACAGTCGAGGGGCTCACGGTCGCAGTCGGCGACGCAGTCGCAAGCGGTCAGCTCCTTTGCCTCGTCACCGAATCGACCAGCTGATGGCCGACCACGTCGCCGAGCTCGTCGCTTCGCTGATCGGCGATGACACGCTGACCGGCGCCACCCTGAGCAAGCCACGGCGTGTGGATCCTGCCGGGGCCACGAAGGTGACCATCGACCCCGTCGACGTGCGCGCAGGCGCGCGCTACCGCTGGCGTCATCATCACCCCACGCGAACCGTTGACGAGACGCTCACCGCCGAGGAGACCGCGCGGCGTCTCACCCATCTGCTCGGCGGGGCCTATCCGGCAAGGGCTCCTCCGGTCGACAGAGGCCGACTTCCAGGTGCTCGCCGGCGGAAGCTCGCCGCGCATCCTCCGTCGCCCACCCAGCCGCGCGAGCGCGTCGCGCAGCCACGACCGCCGCAAGGAGCGGCTGCTGCCAGAGGGTGTTCCCGTGCCGTTTCTCGTCGAGCTCGGCGTGATGACGGCCGAGGGCGCCGTGCGCGCACAACGGCAGGACAAGTATCGCCAGGTCAATCGGTTCCTCGAGCTCGTCGAGGACGTGCTGCCCGCCCTTCCCGGCGGGCCGCTTCGCGTGGTCGACTTCGGCTCCGGGCGGTCGTATCTCACGTTCGCGCTGCATCACCTGCTCACGGCCGTCCATGGGCGCGAGGTCGACATCGTCGGTCTCGACCTCAAGGAGGACGTCGTTGCCGAGTGTGAGGCTCTTGCCAGGCGGCTTGGTGCAGAAGGGTTGCGGTTCGAGCTGGGGGACATCGCGAGCGCCCCGGTCGACGCAGCCGATCTCGTTGTGAGCCTCCATGCCTGCGACACGGCGACCGACGCCGCGCTCGACCGGGCCGTGCGGCTGGGAGCGCGCGTGATCCTCGCGGTCCCGTGCTGCCAGCACGAGCTCCTCGGCCAGCTCGCCGACGACCGGCTCGAGCCCCTGCTCCGGCACGGTGTTCTTCGCGAGCGGCTTGCGGCCGAGGTGACGGACGCGGCGCGGGCACGGTTGCTCGCCCTCTGTGGCTTCGACGTCCAGCTCGTCGAGCTCTTTGCGCTCGAGCACTCGCCGAAGAACGTTCTCCTCCGCGCGACCCGCCTTGCGCGCGACCGGCCGGCGCGAGATACGGCGCAGCTCGCTGAGAGCTATCGCACCTTTGCCGACAGCCTCGGCATCGAGCCGATGCTGGAGCGTCTGCTGGCCGACTCACTTGTCGTAGGTAGCGTCGTCTCGATGAGTGAGTGCGCCACCGTCTCGGCTGCCGCCGCCGAGCCGCTCGGAGGGACCGGGATGGTCGCCGACCGCTGGCTGTGCGTCGAGTCCCGCGTCGGCTGGGGTCGTGACGCGATCCTCGACGGCGGGTTTTCGCCGGAGCTCGGAGCTTGGCTTCAGGATCTCGATGCGACCGTCCTCGCGATCCGTCGTCCCGGCCGACCGGAGGCGACGACCACGGTGTACGCCGCGACGTCACGCGAGGGTGGAGGTGAGCTACGCGTCCTCGAGCTCGCCGATCCCGACTCGTTGGTGGGGTCAGACCCCTGGCGCGAGGGAACGCCTGTCGCTTCGACACTCTTTCTCGTCTGCGCGCACGGTCGTCGTGACCCGTGCTGCGCACGTCTCGGCGTGCCGGTGTTTGCCGCGCTCGACCGGGTGGCCGAGCCGGTGTGGCAGTGCTCCCACACGGGTGGGCATCGCTTTGCGGCGAACGTCGTGGCGCTTCCCTGGGGTGTGACGCTCGGGCGCGTCGAGGCAGGTGAGGCGACCGCTCTGGCCGCGCTCCTCCACGTCGGCCGCGTTCCGCTCGACCGCTACCGGGGCCGAAGCGTGTATCCGGCTCCAGTGCAGGCCGCCGAGGTTTCGGCCCGCATCACCCACGGCCTCGACCGGCTCGATGACCTTCGCCTCGTCAGCTACTCGGACGCGAACGTCGTGTTCGAGACCTCCGCCGGCGCCGAGCTCGGCTTCCGGGTGGAGGAGCGGGACGGGCCGTTTCTGGCCAAGAGCTGTGGGGCCGAGCGCGAGCAGCTGTCCACGTTCCACGTCGAGGAGATCACCTGAGCGACCGACCTGGCTTTCTCTTCAGGCAGCGACGCCAGAGGGCGCGCCATTGAGCCGGTAGGCGTGGTCGGTGATCCATGTGACCCCCGGCTCGACCCCGTTCGGGACGTCGCCCTCGACGGCCAACGGACCGAACACGACCCGCAGCCACTGACCCGCGGGAAGCGATCCGGCGGCGGCGATTGTTCCCGTCCACCGCTGGCCCGGCGCGATGACGGACGGGAGCTCCGGGAGCACCGACTGGGCCGAACGGATGGTCGGAAGCTCGCCGGCTTCGCTTCTGCGCTTGAGCTCGTCGAGATCGTCGTCTTCGAAGATCATGACCCCGAACAATCGCCTCGCCGAAGCCGCCGAAGGGATCTCGTAGCGCAGGTCGGTCTGGTTCTCTATCGAGATGTCGGCCTCCCAGCGGTCGGCTCGGATCCGCACCGTACCGACCCGGAAGATGAGCGCCGGCCCAGACTCGGGAAAGCTCTCCGTCCAGCCGACATCGGCGGACTGCGGCGGCGCGGCAGCGATTGGTTCGAACGGCTTCGAATCCTGAGCGCAACCCGAAGCGACCAGCGCGACGGTCGTCGCAAGGACAAGCATGGCTCGTGAGGGGTGACCAACCACCTCAGGGATCCTTCCACAACCGGATGCTAGGCTCGGGCTCCCCGTGGATCTTTACGAATATCAGGGTAAGGAGCTCTTCCGGCGGGTGGGAATCCCCGTCTCGGAGGGCCGTCTTGCGACGACTCCCGGGGAGGCTCGCCAGGCGGCTGAGGTGATCGGAGGGCCTGTCGTCGTCAAGGCGCAAGTGCTCACGGGCGGTCGCGGCAAGGCCGGCGGTATCAAGCTCGCAACGACGGCCCACGAGGCCGAGGAGCATGCAAAATCGATCCTCGGGCTCGACATCCGTGGCCATGTCGTTCGGAAGCTCTGGATCGAGAAGGCCTCCGACATCGCGAAGGAGTACTACCTCTCGCTCACGTTCGATCGCGGGGCGAAGAAACCGTTGTTCATGTTCACGACGCAGGGAGGGGTGGAGATCGAGCAGGTCGCCGACGAGAACCCCGAGGCGCTCGTCTACCTCCACGTCGATCCGCTCGAGGGCTTTCACACGTGGCAGGCTCGCCGGCTCGTCTACGGCGCCGGTGTCACCGATCCCGCTGAGCAGAAGCAGATCGCGGCGATCATCGGAAGGCTCTACGAGGCGTTCGTCACGTTCGACGCGATGCTCTGCGAGGTCAACCCGCTGATCGTGACCCCGGACGGCGAGGTGCGAGCTCTCGATTCGAAGTTCACGGTCGACGACAACGCCCTCTACCGTCACGCCGAGATCGCCGAGATGCGCGACCGCGACGCGGCCGATCCACTCGAAGCGCTCGCACGCGAGAAGCACGTCACCTACGTGAAGCTCGACGGCGACGTCGGTGTGCTCGGTAACGGCGCAGGGCTGACGATGTCGACGGTCGACGTCGTGACCTTCGCGGGTGGCCGGCCGGCGAACTTCTGTGATCTCGGCGGCGGCGGCGACGCGCAGGGTGTGGTCGATGCGCTGTCCGTGATCACGAAGGACCCGCAGGTGAAGTCGATCTTCTTCAACATCTTCGGCGGAATCACCCGTTGCGACGAGGTCGCACGCGGAATCCTGCAGGCGCTCGGGCGACATGAAGCTCGAGCTGCCGATCGTCGTGCGGCTCGACGGCACCAACGCAGAGGAAGGGAGGCGCATCCTCGCCGAGGCGGCGCCTGCGAATCTCGAGGTCTCGCCGACGATGCTCGAGGCCGCCCGCCTCGCGGTGGAGCGAGCCGCGTGAGCAATCCCTGGAACGAGCGCGCCGCGCTGTACGTGGAGTCGGACGCCCATCGTGAGGGCGAGGATCTCGAGGCGCTCGTCGGCTGGGCGGAGGGCGCGCGCACGGCGCTCGATGTCGCCACCGGTGGGGGTCACGTCGCCCGCCGGCTCCGTGAGGCGGGGATCGAGGTGATCACCTGCGATTCCGCTCCTGGGATGCACCCCGACGTCGTCTGCGGAGCCGAGTCGCTCCCGTTCGCGGACCTGAGCTTCGACCTGGTCGCGTGCCGCACCGCTGCCCACCACTTCGGGACGTCGGCAAGGCCGTCGACCGAGATGGCCCGCGTCGCGCGCGAGTCGCTGGTCATCGTCGACACCGTGTTCATGGGCGACGACGTCGAGGCGGCCGAGAAGCTGCGCGATCCGTCTCACGTCCAGAACTACACCGATGCCGAGTGGCGCGGCCTCGTCTCGGACACCGGTCTCGGGCTCGACGACGTCCGCTTCTTCTCTCATACGTTTGACTTCGCCGCGTGGCTGACGCGCACCGGCTGTGAGGGAGACGAGGCGGACCGCGTCGACGGCGCTGCTCGGCTCGCGCGTCATCGACGGCAGGCTGACCCTCGACAAGATCGCCATCCGCGCGGTGCGGCTTCTAGTGGCGATTCTCGTCGACAACGACACGCGCCTCGTCGTTCAAGGCCTGACCGGGTCCGAAGGTCGTTTTCACGGGCTTCGCAATCGCGCCTATGGCACGGAGCTCGTCGCGGGCGTCACTCCCGGCAAGGGCGGTCAGGACGTCGAGGGCGTGCCGATCTTCGACACCGTCGAGCGCGCCGTCAACGAGCGCGGGGCGAATACGTCGATGATCTTCGTCCCCGCCCCGTTCGCGGCGGACGCGGTCTACGAGGCTGTCGACGCAGGGATTAAGACGGTGATCTGCATCACCGAGGGTGTCCCGGCCCACGACATGCTTCGCTTCCACTCGTTCATCTCGTCGCGCGGCGTGACGCTGATCGGGCCGAACTGCCCCGGCGCGCTCTCGCCCGGGAAGGCCAACGTCGGGATCATTCCCGCCGAGATCTTCACGCCGGGCACGATCGGCGTCGTCTCGCGCTCCGGCACGTCTGACGTATCAGATCGGTCACGAGCTGACGCAAATGGGTCTCGGCAACTCGACGATCGTCGGGATCGGCGGCGACCCGGTCGTCGGCTCGTCGTTCATCGACATCCTGCGCCGCTTCCAGGCTGACGCCGAGACCGAGTTCGTGGTCATGGTCGGCGAGATCGGCGGCGACGAGGAGGAGAAGGCCGCGGCGTTCATCGAGGCGGAGATGACGAAGCCCGTGGTCGCCTACATCGCCGGCTTCACCGCGCCGCCTGGCAAGACGATGGGTCACGCCGGCGCGATCATCTCTGGCTCGTCCGGAACCGCGGAGGGCAAGAAGGCAGCGCTCGAGGCGAAGGGCATTCGCGTAGGGACGACTCCGACCGAGACCGCCGCGCTCGTTGCGGCGATCGCGCGCGCGTAGGCACGGCGGACGATCGCGCGCGCGGATCGTCTGATCGCGACGATCCTCCGAGCTTGCCCTTGGTTGTTAGGGTCACGCGAGTGGAGATCGCGCGCTACACCGAGCTCGTGCCGTTTACGACGAAGGACGGCTCGACGATCCGTGAGTACCTCCACACCGACCACCAGTCGCTTGCGGAAGCCAGTCTCACCCCGGGGCAGACGACACAACGTCATTACCACCGGCTCTCCGAGGAGATCTACCTCATCCTCGAGGGTGGGGGGACGATGGAGGTCGACGAGGAGACCGTCGACGTCGGCCCCGGCGACGCGATCCTGATTCTCGGGCGCGTGGCACGAGCTGCTGGCGGGTGCAGACGGGGCGCGGCTTCTGTGTTGCTGCGTCCCCGCGTACACGCATGACGACACGTACTTCGAGTAGACCCGAACACCTCCGAGTTGTCGCGAAATGGGAGCGCGCGGTGATCGCTGCCGCTCTCGTCACCGGTGCGGGCTCGGGCATCGGGGCTGCGTGTGCCCGTGCGCTTGGCCGGGGAGGGTAGGTCGGTCGTTCTCACGGAGCTCCCCGATCGTCTCGATCTCGCCGCTGCGGGGGCCGCCGAGATCATCGACAGCGGTGGTGAGGCGCTGGCCGTCGCTCTCGACGTGCGAGACATCGAGTCGATCCAGCGGTGCGTCGCCGCGGCGGTGGAGTGGCGTGGGCGGATCGACGTTCTCGTGAACAACGCGGGCATCGCGATCCGCAAGCCTGCATTCGAGATCACTCCCGACGACTGGGACGCGGTGCTCGACGTCAACCTGCGTGGTGTCTTCTTCGTCGCGCAGGCGGTGGGGCGGGTGATGCGAGACGAGGCGCCCCCGGGTGGAGCCATCGTCGCAAACGTGGCGAGCATCATGGGTCTCGTCGGCTCGACCGAGCGAGCCGCCTACGGGGCGAGCAAGGGAGGCGTTGTCAACCTCACGCGGATGCTCGCCGCCGAATGGGCGTCGCTACCCATTCGGGTGAACGCCGTGTGCCCGACGTTCGTGGACACGCCGCTGACGCGTCCGATGTTCGACGCGCGCCCGGCCTTTCACGCGGAGGTGCTGGGTAGGCACACCTCTCGGGGCGTCTTGCGACACCCGACGAGGTGGCGGCGGCGGTCGTGTTCCTCGCCGGGCAGGGCTCGGCGATGGTGACAGGGCACGCTCTCACGGTCGACGGCGGTTGGACTGCCGTCTAGGAGCATCGGGAAACCCCGGTCAGCCTCTAGATCTTGCGTCGCGGTGACCGGCCCCCACTTGGAGTTCCGCCCGCGGGATGAGTAGACGAGCTTCGGGGCGGCGACCGTCATGCCGGTCTCCTGGAACTTGTCCGTCTGCCCGTTCAGCCGCGCAACGCGGCTCACGTCGGCCTGCTGCTCGGGGAGGACGAGGGTCACGGCGTCACCAGAGCGCCCTGCACGGCCCGTGCGCCCTACGCGATGCGTATACGCCTTGCCGTCCTCGGGTGGGTCGTAGTTGATGACCAGCGTGACATCGTCGAGGTCGAGGCCTCTCGCGGCGACGTCGGTTGCGATCAGAGTCGAGACCTTGCCGCTCTCGAACCGAGCGAGCGCGCGTTCGCGCTGGCCCTGCGATAGGTCGCCGTGCATCGCGAGCGCATTGATGCCGGACGTCTCGAGCCGTTGTGCAAGACGGTCGGCGCCACGCTTTGTGCGAACGAAGACGAGCGAGAGCCCCTCCTCGGCGCCGACGATGCTCACGAGCGTCTCGAGCTTGTTGTCGAGCGTGACGGGGACGAACCGATGCGCGATCTCGCCGTAGGCCTGGTCGTCCGGAAGCTCGGCCTCGACGCGAACCGGGTCCGGCGTGTAGAGCCGGGCGAGCTCGCCCACCTCGCCGTCGAGCGTCGCCGAGAAGAACATCGTCTGCCGGTCGCTCGAGAGCCGCTTGACGATGCGGTCGACCTGGGGCTTGATCGATGTCCAGCATCCGGTCGGCCTCGTCGAGGATGAGGATCCGGACAGCGTCGATCGACAGCATGCGCCTGTCGACGAGGTCCTGAAGCCGTCCAGGCGTCGCAACCACGATGTGCGCGTCGGAGGCCTTCTTTGCCTGCGCCGGGAGCGGGACGCCACCGTACACGGAGGCAACCTGCAAGCGGTGCGCGCGCGCCACGCTCTCGAGCTCCTCGGTCACCTGGAGTGCAAGCTCGCGGGTTGGGACGAGGACGAGCGCTGCAGGGCGTGGCTCGTTTGCCTCGAGAAGGTCGACGAGCGGGAGGCCGAACGCGAGCGTCTTGCCCGAGCCGGTCGGTGACTTTGCGCTACGTGCCGGGACGACACGACGCTACAGGGATTGTGCGGGCGCCTGACCCGGATCATCGCGCCGCAGAACGTGTTCGACACGCTGCCGCTCCCCGGGCTCACGTACCTGATGGTGATCGGCGGTGACGCGGACGGCGGGCTCCGGCTCCCGCAGCGGATCACGATGCAGATCACGGGCTGGGCTGATGGGGACGATGCGGATGCGACGGCCAGCGCGGTATTGGCGGCAGCACAGAGCGCCCTGACTCCGCTCGCGTTCTCGGCCCATGGCCTCGATGTGTTTCCGGGATTTCGCCAGCGGCAAACCATCCCGGTGGATGGGCAAGGAATGCGGCGTCTCGCGCGCGCCGACTGTGATCTGGAGTGGATCGTCACGCCGTCGTGAACCGGCGTTACCGCAACTGACCCTACAACGCTGGAGCTGGCATCATGCCGCGGATTAACAGTGGGCTCGAAGTCTACAAGCAGTTGGACAGCGTGACGAAGTACATCCTGCAGACCACCAGCCCGGGTGACCAGACCACGACGGGCGCGACGACAGTGGGCGGCACCACGGTGCTGGTGGGCGCCACCACGAACTTCACGACGGCCGACATGGCGTTCCTCACCGGCTCGGCCGGGACAGAGCTGGTGACGCTCGGCACGGTCGCCACGACCATGCCCATTGGCCAGTCGCTGCTCGTGCATCCCATCGGCTCGCGCCTCGTGGAGGTGCAGGCCATCGCGCTCGGCCACATCGACGATCAGGGCGTCGACTTCGGTGGCTCGCTCACACTGAACCCGATCAACGCCGCCACGTCGCGCGTGCCGATCGCGTACTTCGCCGATCCGGGCGAGTTCAACTTCTCGTTCAACCTGCTCGGCGAGAACAACCTGAACATGCAGGCCGCCTTCGGTGTCACGGAAGGCGAGACCGGCGCAGGCACGTCGGGCTCGCCGTACGGTGCCGCGATCACGGGCGCAGTCGTGGGCAACCAGTCGGCCCTGATGGGCTTCCGGTTCCTCGGCCAGAACAACAACAGCCAGACCATCCAGCTCGACCTGATGGGCTGCTCGATCGAGGTGAACGTCGCAGCCAAGATGGGTGGCGGCACGCCGATCGTGTGGACGCTGGCCGGGAAGTACACGACCCTGCTCCAGCGCATCTGGACCTGAGTCGTGGAGGGATGGAACATTGCCGGGATCAAGGCACGGTGCGCCCGTATGCGGGTCACCGTGCTGCACCCGGCACGTCCGCTCGCGGCCAAGGCGGAGGTCGAAGGCTGGTGGCCCGGCGGCGCGAATAATCCCAGCAGGACGCTGGGCGGATGGATCATCTGCTACGGCCAGCTCTGTGCGTTCATCGCGCGTCGCGGGGAGAAGGCATCCCCCGCGACGGAGGAGCAGAACAACCGCGTTATCGCCTCGATGCTTCGGGGGGAGCCCAAGGCCGTCCCGCTCGTAGCAGGCGGCACGGTGCACGTCTACCCCAAGAGCTACAACGCGCTGGAAACCATCGGTCAGCTCGACCGGACGTACGCGCAGATCATGTACTGGCGCGACAGCTTCCCCGAAGTGGATGGAGATGCCATTGAGCGGGCGCAGGCCCTGACCATGATCGGTCGCGTGCTCGTGCTGCTCAACGCGACGTTCATCTGGATCGTGACGCACCCGGGTCCGGGCGTACCCTACGACTCGGTGTTCACCGTACCGTGGGACGCGGGCGAGATCCCGCCGGTCTGGTGTTTCGAGGCCGACCCGCTCGACATCGGGCGCATCGCGGTCGCGCATAACGAGGTGAACATGCTGCGGGTCGCGGCACTCCCCAAGCTGGATAAGTCTGACTCACGCGGGCTCGGGTGGGCCTCGTTCCTGACCTCGGCGTCGGAAGCGACGCACACGGATCCCACCACGCTCGCGAATGATCACTCGCTCGCGTCCCTGATCGCGCGCGCGTCCGTCATGGAGTTCGTGTTCCAGCAGCAGAAGAAGGAATCCGAGAAGAAGGGGAAGGGGAAGCGGCCGTGACGCAGGAACTTGCCGGGTCCTCCACGTCACTGGGCAACCTCTCGGTGGGTTTGCAGACGGTCTACGACCCCAAGAACGATCGCGACCTGCAGAAGTTCATCAAGACCATGGATAAGGCCATGGACGCGATGGACAAGATGGGAGACGCTGCCGACAAGATCGGCAACAAGTCGGGCACCGTGGGCGCGATGGACAACCTGAAGAAGGGTGCCGAGCACGCGCTGCCGGGTCTGAAGCGGCTGGAGCACGCCATGTTGTCGCTGGCGCTGGAGGCAACGGGCGCTCATGGCCCACTGCTCCGTGTGGTCGAGAACCTGATCGCGTTCGGGGTCGGCGGCACGACGGTGCTCGCGGTGAGCGCTGGCATTGCCCTGATCACGTTCGCGCTGGAGGGCATGGGCAAGGCGGCGGAAAAGGCGCAGCAGAATCTCAAGAAGACCACGGAGGACGCCGTGGCATTTCTTGAGAACGAGGCCATGAAGAATGACGCGTCCGGTCAGCTTACGGCGGAGGGCAAGCATCTGGAGCTGGTTCGTCAGCGACTGGACATCGAGAAGGCGCTCATTCTCGCGCGGAAGGATCCGGGGGCCGGAGCGACTGCCGCAGCGGAAGCCGCCAACTCGGCGCTACGGCTGAAGAACGCGAAGGACCTTAAGGAGGTCAACGACAAGATCGCGCAGAACGACACGCAGCAGCTCGTGACGCACGTGAAACTCAAGAACGCGCTGGAGGTGGAGGCGAAGGCCGCCGCGGCGAAGGCCAAGGCCGAGAAGGCGCTGGCGGATCAGGAGGCAGCGGCCGAGCGACGTCATCGGGATCAAATCCGCACCGCGCAGGCGGATGCGGTCAAGGGTCTCGCTAGCTTGGCGAACGATCCGCTCATGGTGAAGATCGCCGAACTCGACAGCCAAATCGCCACGGTCAAGGACAAGATCAAGGATCTGGGCGATGATGCGCCCGATGACCTGAAGGCACTCCTCACGGCACTGGAGAAGACTCGCCTGCTCGCCACGTCGGTCGCGATGAGCTTTTCCGTCATCAGCACCGAGCTGGACAAGCTGCCAAGGGCAGGCGAACAGACGCAGTCTGGACCGGGCATCGGCCCAACGCTTGGTCGCCCGACCGGCACCACGGTGCCCTCGGAGCTGGAGCCTGAGAAGAAGAAGCTCGACCTCCTGAAGGCGCAGTCGGATCAACTGGAGCTGCAGGCGCTGCAGATCCAGAATGCGGCGCAGGGGGCCATCCAGCTCGCGCAGGCGTTCGGGGGCGTGAGCGATGTCGTGGCGGAGATCCTGACTGACATTACCACGATCGCGACCACGATCCCGTCCCTCATCAAGGGCATCCAGATCGCCCAAGCGGGCGGAGGGGCGCTGGGCGCGATTGGCGCTGGGCTTGCCATCGTGGGAGCGATCGCCGGAGCCGTTTCTTCCCTCTTCGGCGGCGATTCGGCGGAGGAGAAGCAGCGGAAGGAAACGCTCAAGGCGAACACCGACGCGCTGGAGCGTCTGCGCCTCGGCCTCGATGAGGTGGGCAAGGGCTTCTCCGGGAATCAGCGCATCGCGGCCGCCCGGGCGGCTGATGCTTTTGTCGTTCAGGACTGGGTCGAGTTCAACGATGTGCTGGCCAAGGCGGGCCTGACCATGTCGGAACTCAAGAAGATCGCCGAGTCCTACAACGTCACGCTTGATGGCTCGCGCGAGAGTTACATCGCGTTGCGTCAGGCGATTCACGACGCGGATCTGCACGCCTTCACGAAGACGTTTCAGGGCCTCTTCCAGCAGGCCAATGTCCGGAACGAGTTGTTCGACGTCACGGGCGCGCAGGCGGTCCAGAATATTGCGAAGACCGGGGCCGGGAGCCCCGCGCTCGCGGGCCTCGGCAATTTCGACCTGAGCACCGCGAGCGGCCGGTCGGCAGCGGAGGCGTTCCTGCAGGGCGTGTTCGAGAAGGCCTCGTCCGGCCAGCTCACGCTACAGGAGCAGGGCAACCTCTCGCTCGAAGAGATCATCTCGCTGATCACCTCGGTGGAAAGCGGGATCGACAACCTGAACGACGCAGCGCCGGAGAACCAGAGCTTCGAGCTGTCGCGGAGCATTACGGAAGTGACGGGCGAGCGGATCGGTTCGCTCCTGAGCAGCTCGAACTTCTACCTCGCCCGGATCGCGGCGGCCACGGAAATCACGGCGGGGCTTGCGGCGCAGGGCAGCAGCACGACCACCATCGGCGGCCCGGACGTGTTCACGGCCGCCAAGCTCGATCGATCCTTGGGTGATCGGGCGCGATCAGCGGCACTACGAGCAGGCAATACGGTGGTGACCTAAATGACCTACGTCCCGACAGTGATGTACGTCAACGACTACGACACCAGTCGTCTCGGGCTGGTCGTGAGTCGCTGGGAGGGCGCCGACGTGGGCGATCGCACCGACATCAAGGCCGAAGTGTTCCGTCGGGCCGGATCGGTGCTCCTCGACGGGCGCCCGCGCGTGAGCGCACGAAAGCTGACGGTCGAGGCGACAATGCTCCACGATACCGTGGCACTTCGTCAAGTCGCCATGAAGAATCTGGCAGAGCGGTTGAATCGCGGCACGGTGGAGATCCGGTTCATCGACGAGCCGGACTTGGTGTATCTGGCGCGTTTGCAGCAACTGACGCCTGACCCGCCGAATGCCGGGCAGACGGTGGAGCCGTTGCTTCGCGTCCGGGTCGAGCTGGAGTGCGCGAACCCGTATCGGTACGAGGTGGGCTCCCAGCTTGTGGCGGTGACCATGACGCCCGTGCGCCTGCCCTTGGGCACGGCACCATCGCCGCTGATTGTGCGCGTGTACGGGGCCACCACGAACCCCACGCTGACCCTGCGCCACGCGAACGGCACCGCGCTCGGCACGCTCGGGCTGTCGATTGTGCTGGATACGGACGACTGGATCGAGATCAACAGCGACCTTGGCACGCTCACCAAGTCGGTCGGCGGCGAGGAGAGTGAGGCGTACGACGCGCTCCTCTCCGGCGACTTCTTGGTCGCGGATCCGCTGGATGGCGACAGCACACTGGACGGCGGGCCCACGCTGGAGCTGTCGGCCGGCACGGGCGACGCACGCTGGAAGCGGTGGCTGACCATGTGCCGGGCTATACGCGCAATGCGCGGGGGATCCAGAGCCGTCTGCTGTTCCACTGGCGGGCGCAGGATGGCACGCTGATGCCGTTGACGAAGCAGCCGCCGACCTTCACGCGGGCCGGTTCCCTGAGCGGACAGGTCGATGCCCACGGCACCTCCTTCGCCGTGGGCTACAACGCCCCGGGCTGGACGCGCGCGGATTTTGACGACGACGGGTCGTGGGAGTCGATAGCGCTCAGGCAAGTCCGGGCCACGCCCCATTTGCTCTCGTGGCCAGTGCCGGTGCGCCAGACCATCGCGTTGACCGGCTACTGCATGTTCATCGACCAGCGGCCCGGTTCGCAGGCGGGCTATTACGTCCTCGACCTCTCGTGGGCGACGGCCACGTCGGAGTTCGCCATTGGGGTGACTGCCACGTCGCAGTACGTCGCCCTGTTTTACGATGGCTCGACGAGCCGCGTCAGTACGTCAGGCGCGGTGGGCGGGAGTGGGTCGGTCGTGGAAGCGTCGGCCACGCTGTCGACGACGGGGATCGTGCAGCTCAGTACGTCGATCGATGGTGGCGCAGTGGTGGTCGCGTCCGCGGCCGCCGCGTTGAGCCGTCCGGTCTCCACGACGGCGTTGCTCTACGGTGGCGGGAAGTCAGGCGATGCGCCCACGCGCCGACATCGGGTCCATCAAGCTGGCGGCAGGCACGTACACGCTGGCCGAAATGCGGGAGATGCTGTAATGCCGACCGGTGACGAATGCCAGCGCACAGAACGGCGCAAGCGTCTACAGCGCGTCGATGACGCATCTCGTGGGCAGTGGCACTTCGTTGGCGTTGGCTTTCGTACGCCAGTACAAGGGCAGTCAGGATGCCGCCCCGACGCTGGGCGGAGTGGCGATGCTCGCGCACAATGGCGTGGCCTATGGCGGTGTCGGCGACTTTGCGAACTACTTCTCGCTTTGGTATCTGGTGAACCCGGTGGCGGGGAGCAGCATCTTCTTGCCGGGCGGGACGAATGTGCGCGGCTTCGGCGTATCGACCTATACCAATGTTGATACGTCCGCCCCGTTTTTCTCTACGGTTGTTGGTTCCCCACAACGATTCGGCGACTGACCCGTCTGAGACGGTTACGTCAGCCTCCACGCACCTCGTGGTCATGGCGTGTTCGGCTTCTCAGTCCGGGTTCGTGGTGACTGGCTTCGCACCGGCAGCAGGGACGACGGTGGCATGGTCTTGCCCTCGCTGCAGGATAGCGCAGGCTTCGGGTTCTTCACGAAGGCGGGTGCGTCTCCGACCGTGACGCTCGGCGTGGACGTCACGGCAAACTCCCCCGGCAGGTTTCACTCCGGTTGGGTCGCGGTCAGCCTCAAGTCGGCTGGCGCCGCCACCGTCAACCTCGTGGGCGCGGGCGTGCTGCCGTTGGCGGGGCAGGCCACCATGGTCACGCAGCCCGTGACGGTAATCCCGAGCATCGATGTGTTGCAGCGGGTGGAGATTTGGTCGGATTACGAGTGCGCGGACGGACTGGAGGGACGCCTCGGCATCCTGCAGAGCGTGATCGAGTGCACGCGGACGCAGCGCCTGCAGGACACGGCGTCCCTCAACATCACGGTGCCGAATGATGACGATGCCTCGGCGCTGATCCGGCAGGAGCGCGTCCTGCGAACGGTCTACGAGTCCGGGAACTACGAAGAGTGGCGCATCAAGAACATCGATGATTCGCACGACATCAAGGATGGGCTGGTGCGCGCGGTGACCGCGTACGCGCCCTCCATCGATCTGGCAACGCGCGCGATCATCGATCGGACGGAAGTGGACGGGAGCACGTCGTTTGATTTTGAGATGCTGGGCCTGACGCTGCGGGAACACCTGACCGCGGCCATCCTGCCTGCGCTGCAGGCGAAGGGCTACGGCTATTTCGGTATCGGCGCCATCGAGTATCTGGCGCCGGTCGACATTGTGTACAAGGGGTCCAATGCGCTGGAAATTATTCAGCGGCTCGCGGCCCAGACCGGCACAGAGTGGCGGGTGCGACGACTGGGCAGCCAGTCGTACCTGATCGACTTCGTGTACCAGTGCGGCGAAGAGTGGCGCGTGGCCCAGATTCGCGACGGGGTGAACGCGCGCGGAATCAAGCGCTCCGCGTCCAGCGCCGAGCAGATGACCCGGGCCTATCCACAGGGCGCCGAGCTGGAAGGGGTGCGCGCCAGCATGGCCCGCAATCGGTGGCGCGTCGCCGAAATCGCCATCCTCGGCGTTGTGTTGGCCGACCCGGTCGACGGGGACGGGCCGATCATGTTTGATGATCAGCTCGGCGGCTCGCACGGACTGCGTCTGCCGGACGGCAGCATCCTGAACATCACGGACAGCACCGCTTTCACCCAAGCCGTGGGCGTGACCAGCACGGCGGGCTTGAGCGTGGGCATGTTGGTGGAGATTTGTCGAGCCGACGGGGCCGACATGCCACCTTCCTCGATGCGCCGCTGGAGCGGACCAGTACGGGGCGATCGCGCGGGTTGTTGATCGCCCCGAGATTCCCGGCACCGTCAACGAGGTGCCGAATCCCGACACGCGCCTCTGGTCGGGATCAGCGGCCTCCGCGCCGAACGGGTGGGCCCCGATCGGGAGTACGTGACGCTGAGTTACGCGGACCACGACGGGCGGGCTCTGGCGCTTTGGCGGCCAGTCGTGCCGTGTCCAGTCCGTGCCGGGGTTCAGCGATGCAGGGCTCCGCAGCCCATCCGTGACGCTCGCGCCCACGGCGGCCCACCCGTATGTGATCGGGTACCTCTCGGCATGGTTGACCAGCGGGGTGGCCCGGGTCGAGCTGGTGGCGTACGCGGCCCCCATGAGCGTGGCTACGATGACGCGCGTGGGCACGCTGGTCACCGTCGTCCTGCCCGCCAATCACAACTTGGCCGTTGGTGACCGGGTGGTGATCGAGGGCGCTACGCAACTCGACTACAACGTGGTGGCGAGCGTGTTCGGCACTCCGGCGGTGAACTCGTTCAGCTTCAACCTCGAAGCGGGCATCACACCCACGACCCCTGCGACCGGCACCATCACGGTGCGGAAGGCGTGGCTGGTG
>CAVRVG010000008.1:0-44213 GCA_963724655.1 uncultured Actinomycetes bacterium
GACACGGCACTTGCCTTGACGACCCTTTCTGCTCGTCAGCTCTGCGGGCCTGATCGTGGCGGGCTGGGCAGGGGATCATCTGCCGCGTCACATCATCCTGCGCGTGGGGACCGCGTTGTTGATCGTGACGGTGATTCCGATCTGGTCACTGATTACTGCGATTCCGGTGAAGGCGGACAGGCCTTCCATTTGAAGGCGGACAGCGAATCCGGTCGATGGCGGACAGCATTCCGGTGAAGGCGGACAGCGGCTCCCGTCGACGACGTCATGGGTTCATGCGTCCTGCTTGACGTCAAGTCCGGCACGCTTGGCGGCAGTTTTTCGCATGCTTTCGCCCTTGAGGGTGAGCCGATGGGCGTTGTGCACGAGCCGATCGAGGATGGCGTCGGCGATGGTCGGATTGGCGATTGCCTCGTGCCAGTGATCGACCGGCAGCTGGCTGGTCACAATGGTCGAGCCGCGGTTGTGCCGATCCTCGACGATCTCAAGGATGTCGCGACCCTGCTCGTGGGTGAGGGTGGCGAGGCCCCAATCGTCGAGGATCAGCAGCTCGACGCGCGCCAGGCTCTTGAGGAGCCTGGCATGACGCCCGTCGCCGCGTGCGAGTGCCAGGGCATCGAACAGCCTTGGCACGCGATGATAGAGGACGGAGCGGTCGTCGCGGCAGGCCTTGTGGCCGAGTGCACAGGCAAGCCAACTTTTGCCGGTGCCGGTCGGGCCGCAGATCAGCAAGCTCTGGTGCCGTGCGATCCAATCGCCGGCGACGAGCTTTGCGAACAGTGCCTTGTCGAGACCGCGCGCCGCCTTCATGTCGACATCCTCGACGACAGCCGATTGGCGCAGGCTGGCGAACTTCAATCGGCTGACGAGCCTCTTGTTCTCGCGCTCGATGGCCTCGCGGTCGACCATGAGCGCGAGCCGCTCCTCGAAGCTGAGCGTAGCAATGTCGGGTTGCTGGCGTTGCTCCTCCAGCGCCTTGGCCATGCCAGTGAGCCCGAGCGCTACCAGGCGGTCATGTGTGGGATGCGTGAGCATCGTCTCTCCTTTCGTTTTCACCCGCGGGATTCCGCTCACATCCGATTGCGTCAGTGGTAGTAGCCACGACCACGGATGTTGGCGTGCCGGATCGGCGGGCCGTCCGGCGCTTTCGAGTTGGCATAGGCTTTGTCGAGCCCGGTCTTGAGGATGGATGCGATCGACCCGTAGGTGGTCGCACCGATGTCGTTGCCGCGCCGGCTCGCCGCCTCGACACGGGCGGTGCCGTAGGTTCGCACCAGGCGCATGATGCCCAGGCACGATCGGAAGCCCTGCTCGGGATGCGGCTTCGCCTTCATGATGGCTTCGACCAGCGCGATGGTCGCCGGGCCGATCTTGGCGGCCTCATTCATCATGCGTTGTGGTGTCCAGTCGCGTAGCGGCGGTGTGAGCTCGGCATGTGCTCGGGTATCGTCGTGTGCCGATGACGCACGCTCGACCGCAGATGGCTCGCAACTCGAATGCCTTTGTGGAAGACCTCGACCGTGGCGTCGGTGAGCCGCGCCTCGACGGTCTCGCGCAACAGCCGGAACGGCACCGAGTAGTAATGATGGTCGACCTCGACGTGGTAGTCGGGCGCGACACCACAGCGCTTCCATTCAGCATATCGATAGGGTTCGCTCGGCAGCTCCTTGAGCGCCGGACGGTCGATCGTCTCCAGCAGCTCCCGTCGGCTCTTGGCGAGCTTGTTCATTACCTTGGCGTTGATCGTCGCAACGCATTCGCGGACTTCCGCGTTCAGCTCGTCGAGCGAGAAGAAGCGCCGGTTCCGCAGCTTGGCCAGCACAAACCGCTCAACGATCAGAACCGCGACCTCGACCTTCGCCTTGTCGCGTGGCTTCCTCACCCGCGTCGGCAGCACCACGAAGCCATAGTGGTCGGCCAAATCCTGATAGCTGCGGTTGATGCCCGGCTCGTAACGCGAGGGCTTGGTGATGCCGGCCTTGAGGTTGTCGCACACAACGGCCTTCGGCACGCCGCCGATCGCGGAGAGCGCGTTCACATGCGCGCCGATCCAGTCCGGCAGCGTCTCGGTCCAGCGCGCTTCCGCATAGGTGTAGTTCGACGCGCCGAGCGCCGCGACAAAGATACGCGCACCATGCTCGGCGCCCGTGATGGGATCGAATACCGCGATGGCATCGCCAGCCCAATCGACGAACAGCTTCTCGCCGGCCAAATGCGTCTGGCGCATCGTCGGCGTGATGCGCTTGCGCCAGTCACTGTACCGCTCGCAGAACCAGCTGTAGGCGTAGCCTTCGGCGTGCTCGCCTCGATACTCCTGCCAGAGCAGCGCCAGCGTCACGCCGCGCCGCTTCATCTCCGCATGGATGTGCGACCAGTCCGGATCGGTGCGCGCCGCAGACGAACCTGCTTCCCTCGGCGGAAACAACCGCCGCTCCAGCTCGGCATCATCGATCGTGTCCGGGATCGGCCAGCGGAGACCCGCCATGGCCGCGCGGCGCACGTACTCGCCCACCGCCGTTTTGCCGATCCCCGTCGCCTCGCCGACCAGCCGCCGACTCATCCCCAGCGCATGCGTCAGACGCAGCACCTCACGTATCTTCCTCATCGACACTCTCTCTGCTGGCATCGGTCACTCCCTGGTTGCCAGGGAGACCGATCAGCTGATTCGATTGTCGACGGGAGCGACGCCTACGCCGCCATCACCTGCTGTCCGCAATCACCGGAATGCTGTCCGCCTTGCGCTGGAATCGGTGTCCGCGTTGCACCGGATTCCGCAGATTACCGGGGGCAACGAGAATCTGGTTCTCTTGCTGGTGCTCTGGGACTGGTTTTCTCGATCTCCAGCGGCATTTGCCCGAGCATCATCGCGACCTTGTTTCCGACTCGGTCCGATTAAGTGGAATCGCGTTTTCCTACAATCTGTGCATCACCATCCTGTCTGGGTTTGCGCCACTGGCTGCGTCCACAATGATCGAGCGAACCGGCGTAGTGGCCGCGCCCGCGATCTACATCGCAGCTTGCGCCGTGCTGACTTTCGTAAGCACGTTCGCCGTGGCACGGCTGGCTTGCCGTCCGAATGTCATTGCGGCGAAAATTGCCTGATGGCGCCGCAAGCACCTGTTTTGCCGGAGGCGCACAGGCCCCACGCGAGATCGAGTTTGCGCAGTGGAGTAATTCCGGACGCGATCATCCGAATATGAAGAACAGGCATCGGAAACATGACACCAATAATCATAGCGGTGGCGATTACCGGGTCCGTCCCACGCAAGAAGGATAACCCCGCTGTCCCGGTTACTCCAGCGGAGCAGATCGAATCCACTCACGAGGCATTCGAGGCGGGGGCTTCCCTCGTCCACATCCATGTCCGCAATCCGGACGAAAGCTCCTCGTCCGACCCCACCCTGTTTGCCGAAGTGCAAGAGGGAGTGCGCAAGCACTGTCCCGGCATGATCATTCAGTTCTCGACGGGCGGTCGCGGCCGTGATCCGTCGGCGCGCGGAAGCGCGCTGCATCTCAAGCCTGACATGGCCTCATTGGCCACTGGATCAGTGAATTTTCCGACCATCATCTACGAAAACTCGGCAAGCTTCGTTGAGGGCCTTGCGGCTCAGATGAAGCAGCATGGAGTTCTGCCGGAGATCGAAGTGTTCGACCTTTCGCATATTTATGGCGCGCGTAAGCTTGCTAGACCTCGGCCTGATTAATGATCACCCGCACGTTCAGTTCGTGATGGGAATAAAGAATGCACTGCCGGCGGAACGACGGATCCTCGATTTTCTGCACAGCGAGCTCCAGCGCGTACTTCCGAACGCGACTTGGACGGCGGCCGGGCATCGGACGTCATCAAATGGAAGTAATGTGCTGGGTCTTGGAGAGGAATGGCGATGGAGTGCGTACTGGTCTCGAGGACAATATTCGCATCACGAAAGATCGCCTCGCTTGCAGTAATGCTGAGCTCGTGCAAATGGCTCGCGAGACGTGTGCTAAGTATGGTCGGCGGCCTGCCACATCAGCCGAAGCCCGGGCATTACTGCAACTCGGACATTGATGCGTCCCTGCTAACGCCCTCATCCGTCGCAGCAGGAGGGTCAGAAGGAACGTGAGTTTTCATTACGCCACAGGCGCCCTGAAGTGTACCGCAACACGCCAGATAGCAGCAGCGTCAGTGGTACGCAGAATAACTTCTTCATGAATGTGACGCTGCAAGAGTGGCTCGAACGCCTGGATCGTCTGGGCTTGCCGCGGCCGATCGTCAAATCCGACAACGAAGAGGACTATGCTCCAAACCCTGAAGACACCGATAATCCATGAGGATGTCACATCGGCAATTGCGTGCGAGGAGTACGGCAAGATTGACTTATATCTCGCACGCGAAAACTTTCGGTATTACCGCTGTGTGATGAACCCTCGCTTGAAGTTCGCGACAGGAGTGGTTCCCGCGCTCAGTGGCGATCAAGCTCAAAACATTCTGGAAAGATTTTAAGCCGGCAAGAAGCCGGTGATGCTGCTGATGACCCCGCCGCAACACGGCAAGTCGCTCAGTGTGATTGACTTCATCGCCTGGGCGATTGGTAAAGACCCTGAGCTGCGAGTGATCTACTCGTCGTTCTCCGATCGCCTCGGTGTGCGTGCGAACCTGCACTTGCAACGTGCGCTCGATAGCAAGTTGTATCGCCAAATTTTTCCTGAGACGCGTTTGAACGACAAGCATGTGGTGACGATCGCCGAGCGTGCGCTGCGTAATCACGAGGTGCTCGAGTTTGTTGGTCATGAAGGCTACTTCCGCAACACGACCGTGCTTGGATCGATCACTGGTGAGGCGCTCGACCTTTCGGTGATCGACGATCCGATCAAGGGCCGTGCTGAAGCGCAGATCGGAAGTGACGCGCGAGAAGACCTGGAATTGGTTGACCGACGATGTGCTCTCGCGCTTCAGCGAGCATGCCGGCCTGATCATGATCATGACGCGCTGGCACGTCGACGATCCTGCCGGCCGATTGATCGAGCACTTTGGTCCTGGGTCGCATCACGCAGATACGCTACCCGGCGATTGCTGAGGTACGCGAGCAATATCGCGGTCCAGGTGAGCCGTTGTTTCCTGAACTCAAGTCGATGGAGTTCTTGCTTGAACGCCGCAAGCTCTACACCGAAGTCATCGTGGGAAGCGCTCTACCAGCAGAATCCGTTCGTCGTTGGCGGTGGTATCTTCCCAATCGAGAAGCTCACTACGTGGCCAATCCTCGACCGTACCAAGATACTGAAATCAGTTCGCTATTGGGACAAGGCGGGCACCGAATCAGACGACGCCGCGTTCACTGCCGGCGCGCTGATTCACATGCTCAAGGACAATCGCTTCGTGATCGAGCACGTGGTTAGGGGCCAGTGGTCGGCACTTGATCGCGAGGAAAAAATCAAGTTTTGGGCCGAGCGCGACCGTGCTAATTCTCGACCAGGAGCCTACGAGGTAGGCGTCGAGCAGGAGCCAGGGAGCGGTGGTCCTGAGCTGCGGGTGATCTACAAAGGGAGCCGCCTGGCGCGCTCTTACAGGGAGAGCTCCTCCTTGACGGCCGCGAACTGGGCGATCGCGAAATCGACGTCCTCGGGGGTGTGTGCTGCCGACAGCTGGGTCCGGATCCGCGCCTGATCCCGCGGGACGACCGGGAACGAGAAGCTGACCGCGTAGACGCCACGGGCCCAGAGGCGCTCGGCGAAGGCGGCGGCCACGGCGGCATCGCCGAGCATCACGGGGACGATCGGATGCGTTCCCTCGACGATCGCGAACCCCGCCTCGGTCATGCCGCTGCGAAAGCGGGCGGTGTTCGCCCACAACCGCTCGCGCAGCTCGGGCGACTCCTCGACGAGCTCGATCGCCCGCAGGCCGGCGGCCGCGATCGGCGGTGCGACGCTGTTCGAGAACAGATACGGGCGCGCACGCTGGCGGAGCAGCTCGACGATCTCGCGGCGGCCCGAGACATAGCCACCCGAGGCGCCGCCCATCGCCTTGCCGAGGGTGCCGGTGATGACGTCGACGCGGTCGGTGACCTCGTGCAGCTCGGGGGTGCCGCGGCCGTTTGGCCCGACGAAGCCGACGGCGTGCGAGTCGTCGACCATCACGAGCGCGTTGTGCCGCTCGGCGAGCTCGCAGATCCCGGCCAGGTCGGCGATGTGGCCGTCCATCGAGAAGACGCCGTCCGTCGCGATCATCCGGACACGTGCGCCTGCCGCCTCGCCGAGTCGCGCGTCGAGCTCGTCCAGGTCGCCGTTCGCGTAGCGGAGGCGCGCCGCCTTGCAGAGCCGGATCCCGTCGATGATCGAGGCGTGGTTGAGCGCGTCCGAGACGACGGCGTCGTCGGGGCCGAGCAGCGCCTCGAACAGGCCGCCGTTCGCATCGAAGCAGGAGCTGAAGAGGATCGTGTCCTCGGTCCCGAGGAACACCGACAGGCGTTCCTCGAGCTGCTTGTGCAGCGTTTGCGTGCCGCAGATGAACCGCACCGAGGCCATCCCGAAGCCCCAGCGCTCGAGCGCATCGCGGGCCGCTTCGATGACGGCCGGATGGTCGGCGAGCCCGAGGTAGTTGTTGGCACACAGGTTGAGGAGGCCACCCATCCCCTCCACCTGCACATGCGCGGACTGCGGTGACTCGAGCACCAGCTCGCTCTTGTAGAGGCGCTCCTCTCGCAGGCGGTCGAGCTCACCGGTCAGCTCTTCCTGCAGCAATCCGTACACGGCTTCTCCCGTCCCTAGAGTTCGGTCCAGTCGAGTATCACCTTGCCGGAGTCGCCCGACGCGGCGACCGCGAATCCCTCCTCGAAGTCCCGATACGAGAAGCGGTGGGTGATCAACGGCGTGATGTCCAGGCCGGCCTGCACCAGCACCGACATCTGGTACCAGGTCTCGTACATCTCCCGCCCGTAGACGCCCTTGAGCGTGAGCATGTTGAAGACGATCGGATCGAAGTCGATCGGCACCTCGCCGGTCTGGATCCCGAGCAGCGCCACGCGGCCGCCGTGCGCCATCGCGGGGAGCATCCCCCGCAGCGCAGCCGCCTGACCCGACATCTCGAACGCGACGTCGAAGCCCTCGGTCATCCCGAGCTCGCGCTGGAGCGCGTCGAGCTCGTCCACCGTGGGGTCGATCGTGGCTGTCGCTCCCAGCTTCGCTGCGAGATCGCGGCGATACGGGTTCGGATCCGACACGACGATGTGACGCGCGCCGGCGTGCCGGGCAACGGCGACGGCCATGCAGCCGATCGGCCCGGCGCCGGTGACGAGGACGTCTTCGCCGAGCACCGGGAAGGTGAGAGCCGTGTGGACCGCATTCCCGAACGGGTCGAAGATCGCCGCCACGTCCTCGTCGATCCCCGGCCAGTGGTGCCAGATGTTCGTCATCGGCAACGCCACCAGCTCGGCGAACGCGCCCGGTCGCTGCACCCCGAGGCCGATCGAGTGCGCACACAGGTGGCGGCGTCCCGCCATGCAGTTGCGGCAACGGCCGCAGACCACGTGCCCTTCGCCGCTCACGAGCTCGCCCGGGCGGAAATCGCTCACGTTCGAGCCGACCTCGACGATCTCGCCCACGAACTCGTGCCCGATCACGAGCGGCACCGGAATCGTCTTCTGCGCCCAGGCGTCCCACGCGTGGATGTGCAGATCCGTGCCGCAGATCCCGGTCTTCCGCACCCGGATCAGGACATCGTTGATCCCGATCTCCGGCTCGGGCACATCCTCGAGCCAGAGCCCCGGCTCGGCTCTAGCCTTGACGAGTGCGCGCACGCCTCTTCGCTCCGGTGGATATCACACCGACAACCTATTCGATCTCGTAGGCATGTCTGCGTAGGACATTGACATACAACGTGTTACGATCCCACCATGGCTTCTACACCGTTCTCGGCCCGGCTCGACAGCACCCTCCTCACGCGCCTCAAGCGTCTGAGCGGTCGGGAGCACATCCCCGTCTCGCAGCTTGTCGAGCGCTTCCTCGAGGAGGCGGTTCGGGCCGAGGAGCTGCCCGGGATCGTGTTTCGGCCCGGGCCTGCTGGTCGTCGGGCCGGAGTGGTCGGCGGTCCGGACGTGTGGGAGATCGTGCGGGACGTTCAGGCTGCGAAGGAAGCGGGGGAGCCCGACCCCGTGAATCACGTCCTCGCGACAACCGACCTCGGCGAGGAGCAGGTGCGACTGGCGCTCGCCTACCACGCGGCGTTCCCTGACGAGGTCGACGCACGAATCGTCGAGGACGCCGAACTCGCTGCCCGCCTCGTCCGGGCGACGACGACGTAGAGCCACTTCATGGCAGCGCGGGCGGCAGGTACGCGGTTCCTTCTCAACGAGATGTGGTCGGCCGAGATCGCGCGGCAGCTGCGCCGGCGCGGACTCGACGTCGTCGCGGCAACGGAGCTCCCGCGCCGCTACCGCGGCGTTCCGGACGACGAGGTGTTCGCTCGCGCTCAGGTGGACGGCCGCACGATCGTCACGGACAACGTCGGCGACTTCGCTCGGCTCGTCGCCGACGCGGCGGGAAGGGGCGAGCCGCACTGCGGCGTGGTGTTTGCGCTCCGTCCCGCTTTCGATCGCGCTCGTCCGGGGGTGATCGGCGAAATGGTGCGTGGGCTGGCGGCGCTCGCTCGATCGCGGGAGGCGGGAGCTGTTGCCAGCAGCGCGGTGTTCTTGCGGCCGGCGCGAAGATCGAAGGGGTGATCGCTCGACACGCCGGCGGACACGTATCGATTTACGCAGGCGCGGCTGGAGCCACGCCTGATGCGCTACGCGCCTAGATCAAGCGGTGCTCGGTCGCCCACCGTGCCAGCTCGTGCCTCGTCGAGAGCTGCAGCTTCCGCAGCACGTTCGAGACGTGGCTCTCGACCGTCTTCACCGACAGGTGGAGGCGGGCGGCGATCTCCTTGTACATGTAGCCGCGCGCGATCAGCTGCAGCACCTCGCGCTCGCGCGGGGTGAGCTCGTCGAGGTCGGTGTCGCCCCCGACCCGGTCGCCGGCGCGGAACGCGTCCAGCACGAAGCCTGCGAGGCGCGGTGAGAAGACGGCGTCGCCGTTCGCGACCTGCTCGATCGCGGCCTTGAGCTCCTCACCGGAGATCGTCTTCGTCACGTAGCCGCGCGCGCCGGCCCTGATCACGGCGATCACGTCCTCGGCCGCGTCCGACACCGACAGTGCGAGGAACTTCACGCCCGGGCGCTCCGGCGCGACCGCGTTGATGATCGCGTCGCCGCTCCCGTCGGGGAGGTGCACGTCGAGCAGGACGACGTCCGGGTCGAGCTCCTTGATCAGCGGCACCGCCGCCGCGACGGTTCCCGCCTGTCCGACCACGTCCACCGCGTCGCCGAGCTCGGCCCGCACGCCTGCGAGGAAGAGATCGTGGTCGTCGACCAGCACCACGCGGCGCTTCATGACGCGCTCCGTGTCAGCTGAAGCTCGACCTCGGTGCCGTTCCCGGGACTCGAAACGACAGTCGCACGACCGCCCGCGCGCTCGAGCCGCCCCTCGATCGACTCGACCAGGCCGCGGCGGTCGGCCGGCACGGCGGTGCGGTCGAAGCCCGCGCCCCGGTCGCGCACGAACACCGAGACCGCTTCGTCGGTGACCTCGGCGTAGACATCGATCTCCTCGACGCCCGCGAACTTGGCCGCGTTCGTCATCGCCTCGCGCGCCGCCAGCACGACAGCGCCGACGGCGGCATCGACCGGGCAGTCGCCCGCGCTCGCGAGCTCGATGCGCACGCCGTGGAGCTCCTCGACGTCGCCGGCCGCCGCCGAGAGCGCCGCCATGAGGGACGCATTCTCGTCGCCGATCGGCTGGTCGTTGTACAGCCAGCCGCGCAGCTCGCGCTCTTGCCGGCGAGCCAGCGACGCCACCCGGCGCGGCTCGGCTGCATGCCGCTGGATCAGCGCCAGCGTCTGCAGCACCGAGTCGTGCACCCGCGCGGCGACATCGGAGCGCTCGTCGCTGCGGATCCGTGCGGTGCGCTCGGCGTCGCGGTCGAGCGCGAGTCGCCACACCCAGGGGCCGGCGATCAGCAGCAACGCGCCGGCGACGGCTCCGGGAGCGAGCAACGTCGAGGACGCGCCTTCGCCCGACAGCAGCGCAACCGCGCCGATCGCCGCCAGCGCGATCCCCCAGTAGGAGAGCGGTGCGTCCGGACGGAAGCTGCCGCCCTGGTACCACGCGAGACCGAGCCCGGCCGCGATCAGGGCGATCCCGACCACGGATCTGTCGGAGAGGCCGAGGGCGCTGAGCAGCAGCGAGCCTGCGACGATGGCCAACACGACGGCGAGCCACTTGCGCGTCTTGCGGGAGTACGCCCACAGCGCGAGGTACAGCACGATCCCCGCGCCGCCGGCGAGAGCCAGCAGCGCGAAGATGAGCCGGACGAGGGTCACATCGACCGCAAGGGTCTGCGCGATGCCCGCGCAGACCCCTGCGATCACCCGCTCGTCAGAGCTGGGTGCGAAGGTGGGAAGCGGCATGCCGGCTCATCGTACGGCGCGTTCGACCCGCACGGACCCTGCGCCGACCTGGGCGTCGAGCACGAGCACGCGCTTGCCTGTCTCGGCCAGGTCGAGGTCGGCCTTCCACCCGTCGTCGTCGGCGCCGAGCACCTCGACGCGGCCGGCGTGTGCCTCGGTGTGCACGCGCAGGGCGACCCCGGCCGGGACGATCACCTGCAGGTCGCCGACGTCGACGCTCGCGTTGACGTGCGTCTCGCCCGCGGGCAGTTGCAGCTTGCTCAGATCCAGCTCGAGCGTGCCGATGCCCAGGCGATAGTCGTCCTTCAGCTGCTGCACGCTCGTGACGGTGTACCCGCGATCGTCGACGCCACGCCCGAGGTGCACGTGGAAGACGGAGGCGAAGACGGCCGCAGCGACGACCACCAGGGCGACCAGCGACGCGATGACGATGCCGATGCGACGCAGCGCGCGCCGCACGCGACGGGAGTCCTGCGCGGCGAGCTCCGCCGCGTCCTTGGCCGGGTCGGACGCGGGATGACGCGTGATCCAGAGGATCGCGGCACCCAGGATCAGGAAGAGGAACCAGGCGTCGCCCTCGGGCCAGAGCGTGGCCCGCGAGAGGAGGGCTGCACCCGCCACGGCCAGGAGGCCGAGGCCGATCAGCGGCCACGGCCGGTCTCGCCGGTCACGCAGGGCCGCGGTTGCGATCGAGTCTTCCTTGCCCTCGTCGGGCATGACCAGCGCCGCAGCCGCATAGATGAGGACGCCCGCGCCACCGAGCAGCGTGAGGACGACGAAGCCGACGCGGAAGACGGCCGGGTGGATCTCGAAGTACTGCGCCAGGCCCCCGCTGACACCGGCGAGCTTGCGATCCGAACGGCTGCGCTGCAGGCGGCGGATCTCGGGGATTTCTGTTGTGTGTGAGGTGTGTGTGTTCATGGCTAGAGGATGTGCGCTTCGGCGCCCGCGGTGACTATCCGGAATGACCCTACTCCGACCCTGAGATCCCCCCTGGGCTGTCGTTGCCGCACCAGGAGATCGCTGCGCAGGATTGGCGGGGGCGGCTGAAGCCACACCCGGAGCCACGGCAGCCGTCGCCGGGACGCGCGGCCGGTGACCGTCGAGCACGGCCGGGGCGCGGCTTCAGCCGCCACCCGTCGTCCTGCGAGGCCGCCGCGGAATCGAGACGTTGCGCCGCGCAGGTTCTGCGGGCGCGGCTGAAGCCACGCCCGGGTGCGCCTACCTCGTCAACTCGCGGTGGAGCGCGTGTCCTCGCCCGGGGCGTCGCCGGGCCAGGGTTCGGCAGAGGCTGCTCCGGTCAGGTCCGTCATTGCGTTCTGGAAGTCCTCGCGGGACACCTCACCCTTGGCGTAGCGCATCCGCAGCGCGGCGACGGCGGGATCGGCAGCGATTGCAGCCGCCTGCGCCAGCGCCGGAGCAGTCGCCGGGGTTGTCAGACCGGGGGCGAGTCGCCGCAGGAGCCAGACGATGCCGACGATGAGCAAGGCGACGAGCAGAAGGAAGACGATGGCGTGGAACGGCCCGTTCCACCACTCGTCATGGCCGTGATGAGGTGCGTCCTGCCAGTAGAAGCCGCCGCCGGGCCGGGGATCGCGATCCATGAGGTTCACTCCTTCGCACTCGTTGCAACGCCGCTCGAGCCGCAATTAGACCACCGAAAGCTGTGAGCCGGATAAGAATGCGCCACCACTGACCGGCGCCTCGTCACGACGCAGCGGCGTCGCGTGCTCTCGGTCGGGTCTGCGATCATCGGAGGCATGCCACCGCTTGGTGCCAAAGAGCGCGCGAAGCTTCCCGACAGCGCGTTCGCGTACATCGATTCGCGGGGCCAGCGACGGTTGCCGATCAACGACGAGTCGCACGTCCGAAACGCGCTCTCGCGATTTGCCCGGGTCGATTTCGAAGACGACGCCGCTCGGGACAAGGCCCGCACGCGGTTGCTACGGGCGGCGAAGAAGTACGGGATCGTCCCGATCGGGTTCGTCAGCTCCGAGCTGCAACCGCAGAGGAAGCTGCCGAGCGGGCTGGTCACCCTGCTGATGGCCGACGTCGAGGGCTCGACCGAGCTCGTGCGGCGGCTCGACGACGCTTACGCGCCGGTGCTCGCACAGCTCCGCCGCGTGCAGCGTTCTGCCGTCAAGCGCGCAGGCGGGCGGGAGGTCGATGCCCACGGCGACGGGTTCTTCGCCGCGTTCGAGGAGGCGTCGGCGGCGCTCGCGGCCGCGGTGTCGATTCAACGCAGCCTTGCCGAGCAGTCCTGGCCGGACGGGGTCGACGTTCGACTCCGCATCGGCATCCACCACGGGCGGCCCAAGCTGACGGAATCCGGATACGTCGGGCTCGCAGTCAACGCTGTCGCGCGGGTTTGCGACGCCGCGCACGGCGGTCAGATCGTGCTGTCGTCGAGCGCGCACAAGGCTGTTTCGAAGGCGCCTGTCGACGGGGTGACGCTCGAGTCGCTCGGCCGCTGGAAGCTCCGCGGGTTTCCGGAGGGCGAGGCGCTCTATCAGGTGGCGGCTGATGGGTTGCTGTCCGGGTTTCCGCCGGTGCGGGCGGACGCGGTCGGCGGATAGGGTCGGCGCGCTAGACCGGGCGCTGCTGAAGCCTCGCTCGTGCGGCTTGACACATAGCAAGATCCTTCCTGCTACGCTCCCGGCAAGTTAGAACGAGTTCGGTCTGCGCGCGTGCGCCTTCCCACTGCGTTCGTGAGTTAGCAGAGGAGGTGTATGACATATGGCAGAAGGAACCGTTAAGTGGTTCAACGATGCGAAGGGCTTTGGTTTCATCCAGCCCGCCGAGGGGACAAAGGATCTCTTCGTGCATCACAGCAACATCGCCGGGGACGGCTTCAAGTCGCTCCCCGAAGGTGCGAAGGTCACGTTCGAGGCCCGCGAGGGCGCGAAGGGGCCTGAGGCGACGAACGTCACCGTCGTCTCGTAGTTGAGTCGCTTGATGCCCGCGGCCGCTTCGGCGGCCGCGGGCGTCGCGATTTCCCCACACGCCCGACGAAGGAGTTGCGAACTGATGGCCGACCGAGCCGCGGAACGAGTCCAGCAGCTGCAGGCCGAGCTCGCCTCCCTCTTCGCGCAACACGAGCTTTCCGATGCCGAACGTGCCGAGCTCCTCGAGCTCGAGCGGCGGGGTGGCTGGCGTCCCGGGGCCCGGCCGACACGGCCCGAGCCGAAGGTGAGCGACTTCCTCAACCTGTTCGATCGGGCAGAGCAGGAAGAGCTGACCGATCGCACGCTCGCCGCCGGCTCCGTGGACGAGCTCCGGCGCGTGTTTCGCGAGCAGCTCGAGCCCGGCGCCTAGCTCGACTCTCGCCGCGTCCGGTTCATATACCGGCCGGTGGTGTCGATAACGACTGGTAGAGCCCACGTGGGCTCAGTCGGTTGTCCGAGGAGCGGGAGTATTGATGCGCACACGCGCCGGGAGCTCGTCAGAGGAGCTGGTGACATCGTCCTCGGACGTCGTCGACGGACGACGCTATCGGCAGCGCATGTGGGTCGCGGTGGCCGTGCTGGTCGCCGTGGGAGGGAGCCTGGGCGCGCTGGTTGCGGCCAGGTCGGTTGCGCGAAACGACGCTGCGAAGTCACGACAGGCACTGGAAGCGTCATCGGGCGAGGTCGCCTCGACGCTCCAGCTCGCGATCCAGCGCGAAGAAGACCTCGCTGTGAACGCCAGCGCGTTCGTTCTCGACCATCCCGACAACCCCACCGTCCACTTCGCCGAGTGGATGCGCAACACCCGAGCCTTCGAGCGCTACCCCGAGCTCCAGAGCCTCGGTGAAGTGGTCATCGTCCCAGCCGCGGAGCTCCCGGCGTTCGCGGCGCGCGCGGCACTGAATCCGCAGCAGTTTTCGCAAGCCGGCGGAACCTTCGAGGTCTCACCTCCGGGTAAGCGACCGTACTACTGCCTGAGCGTGCTCGGGCTCGGTCGCAGCGCCTTGACGACACCGGCGGTGGGGTTCGACGCCTGCGCCGACCCCGCACTTGCCCAGGCGATCACCACGGCGCGAGATACCGGTTTGAGCGCGTATCAACCGGCGAAGATCGGGTTCGGGATCACCTGGCTTGGCACAGAGGTCCCGATCTATCGCGGTGGGGTGACGCCCGCGACCGTCAAGGCGCGTCGCGCCGCCTTCGTCGGCGTCTTCGGGATGCTCCTCAATCCGACCCTCGTGCTCGACCGGGCGCTGCAGGGGCACCCGGATACCGCAGTCGCGTTCCGGTTCCACGACAAGTACTCCGATGTGGTGTTCCGTGGCGGCAATGCGCCGGAAGGTGCGCAGTCGGTGGTGATCGATCTGAAGAACGGCTGGAAGGTGAACACGTTCGGCGCGGTTGCATCCGCCGGTGTGCTCGGGAACGAGAGCGCTCTCGCATTGCTGGTCTCCGGCGTGGTTCTGAGCGCTCTGCTCGGGATGCTGGTGTTCGTGCTGGCGACGGGCCGGGCGCGAGCGTTGCGCCTGGTGGGGGAGCGGACCGGCGAGTTGCACCATCAGGCGATGCACGATGCGCTGACCGGGCTGCCCAACCGGGCGCTGATCACGGACAGGACAGAGCAGCTCCTGGCCCGAAACCGTCGTCAGGGAACGGTGCCTGCGGCGTTGTTCATCGACCTGGACGAGTTCAAGAACGTGAACGACTCGCTTGGCCACGCCGCCGGGGACCGGTTGCTGGTGGCCGTGGCGGACCGGCTGACGAGGACGTTGCGAGATGCCGACACGATCGGTCGAATGGGCGGCGACGAGTTCGTGGTGTTGATCGACGGCGCGGATCTCAGCGTTGCGCCCGAGCTCGTGGCGGAACGACTGCTGAACGTGATGCGTCAGCCGTTCGAGCTCGACGGCGCGGCGATGCCGATCATCATCAACACCAGCATCGGGATCGCGATTGGAGACCGGGAGACCTCAGGCGAGCTGCTGCGGGACGCGGACGTAGCGCTCTACGAGTCGAAGGCCGCCGGCAAGAACCGGTACGAGATCTTCAACCCGGAGATGCAGACCGAGATCATGCATCGCATCGAGCTCGAGTTCGATCTCCGCTCGGCGCTCGAGGGCGACCAGTTCCGCCTCGTGTACCAGCCGATCTACAACCTCGCCGACCTCAGCCTCGTCGGTGTCGAGGCTCTGCTGCGTTGGGACCACCCGACCCTCGGGGAGGTGGCCCCTGACGAGCTCATCCCGATCCTCGAGCAGACCGGTGGGATCCGAGAGGTCGGCCAGTGGGTCTTGAGCCGGGCCTGCGAGCAGATGGCCGAGTGGCACGACCGAGACGACACCCTCAGCGTCTCGGTCAACGTCTCAGGGCGGCAGCTCGACAACAACGACATCGTCGATCACATCCGCGAAGCTCTCGAGAACAGCGGCCTTCCCGCGACCTCGTTGATCATCGAGGTGACCGAGACAGCGCTGATGCGAAACGCGACATGCGACCGCGCAGCGGCTCCGCGCGATCAAGGAGCTCGGGGTCAGGGTCGCCGTCGACGACTTCGGCACCGGCTACTCCTCACTCGGCTACCTCCAGCAGTTCCCGGTCGACTGCCTCAAGATCGACCGCACGTTCACCAATGCGATCACGACCTCACCCGAGTCGAGGGCGCTGGTCGGCACCCTCGTCCAGCTCGGCAGAGACCTCGGCCTCGCAACGCTCGCCGAAGGAGTCGAGTCGCCCGGTGAGATCGACCACCTTCGAGGCGAGCACGTCGACGAGGTGCAGGGCTTCCTCCTCTCGCGGCCGCTCACACCCGAGACCCTCGAGACCGAGTTGCTCGCGCCGCGTCGCGCGGAACAGCGCGCCAACCAGAGGTAACCCGCCGGGCGCGTCTGCAACGGACGTACCAGCAAGCCTGAAGACGCGTCGTAACCGCCCCTTCACGTTCGACGGTCGTATGCTCGGAGCTCGCCCGACCGAGAGGAGTGACGATGGCCGAGTTCACGTCGTATGCGCACGGAACACCCAACTGGGTGGACGTCATGACGAACGACCCCGACGCGACGAAGGCGTTCTACAGCGGGCTGTTCGGCTGGGAGCCCGACCCCACGCCGATGCCGGATGCCGGCGGGTACGAGATGTTCCTGCTGCGCGGCAAGCTCGTCGCCGCGCTCGGGCCTGCCCAGGGTGGCGCTCCGCCCGCCTGGAACGTCTACCTCGCCTCCGATGACGTCGACGCGACCGCAGCGAAGATCAAGGAGAACGGCGGGATGCTGTTCATGGAGCCGATGGACGTCTTCGACGCCGGGCGGATGCTGTTCGGCGCCGATCCCACCGGCGCGGCGTTCGGTGCCTGGCAGGCGAAGCTGCACATCGGGGCGCAGCTCGCGAACGAGCCGAACACGTTCGTCTGGAACGAGCTCGTGACGCCCGACTTCGAGGGCTCACAGGCCTTCTATTCGGCGGTGTTCGGGTGGAAGCCCGAGGCAATGGGTGACGGCTATGCCGGCCAGGACGTCGGCAACGGGCCGATGGCCGGGCTCATGGCGAGCCCCGACGAGGCGTCGCCGCGGTGGGTGACGTACTTCGCGGTCGAGTCGATCGGCGACTCGGTCGCCAAGGTGAAGGAGCTCGGCGGCACCGTCCTGAGTGGGCCGACCGACACGCCCTTCGGCCCGATGGCGGCCGTGGAGGACACGCAGGGCGCGGGCTTCAGCCTGATCCAGCTGGCATCGCCTGACGCGTCCTAGCTTCGGTGCGTGCGCGGGCCGGGCGCCGATGGCCCGGCCCGCGTCGCACTACAACTCGCGCGGAAGCACGAGCGCGACGAGGTCTGCCGTCGGTGCATCCCATGACTCGAGCTCGAGCGTGGCGAGCGCGCCGGTTGGGAACTTCTCGGCGACGTCTTCGCGGAGCTGTGAGCGATGCGCGAGATTGAGCAGCGCGTCGTGGAGACCCGGGTTGTGCCCTACGACCATCGCGCTGTCGACGGTGAGCCCGCGGATCCGCTCGGTGATCGCGCGTCCGGTGGCGAGGTAGAGGTCGTCTTCGAAGACGACCGCCGGATGGTCGCCAAGCACGCGGGCAAGAGTCTCCCGTGCGCGCGTCGCCGTCGAGCAGAGAACGAGCTCCGGCTCGATCTCGAGCTCGGTGCAATAGCTCTTGAGCCGCGCACACGCGCGCAGGCCCCGCGGCGCGAGAGGGCGGTCGTGATCGGCGAGGTCTGCGTCCTCCCAGCTCGACTTGGCATGGCGCAGCAGATACAGCGTCGGCACCGCTCCACTCTACGACCGCGGCAGACATCCGCGGGGTCGCAGCGAGCGAGCTTTGCTCGAGTCGCGGGCCGTTGCCTGCGCCGACGGTCGCTGAGTCGAGGCGGCGAGGGTCGGCCGGTACCCTGCACACGATGTCCACGGGGAACGGCTCGGCGCCGAAGGATGAGCTCGCCGAGCGGCTGCGGGCGACAACGGAGCTCCTCGACGCGATCGTGCGCGATCGCAGTCTTCTGAAAGGGCTGTCGGTCGAGGAGCGAACGCGCCTGCTCGCCGCCGCCGGCGACGTCTTCAACCCGGACGCGGCTGCGCGGCGGCGCTCCCGCAAGCGCGTGCGCAGGCAGGAGAAGGCGGAGCGACGTCTGGTCGACGAGGCGGTGCTCGCTGAGACCGGGATCCGCGTGCTCCGCGAGAAGCCCGTGTTCACGACTCCCAATGTCTTCCCGCCCGGCGAGTTCGAGCAGCACGACGTTGACGACGCCGACTTCCGTGAGGTCGTCGACCCCAAGCATTGCTACGTGTGCAAGGAGCCCTACGTCGAGCTTCATCCGTTCTACGACCAGCTCTGCCCGCCCTGTGCGGCGTTCAACTTCGCGAAGCGCACGGAGAGCGCCGACCTGAGCGGCCGGGTTGCGCTGCTGACGGGTGGGCGCGTGAAGATCGGCTACCAGGCCGGGATCAAGCTGCTACGGGCAGGCGCGCAGCTGATCGTGACGACGCGGTTTCCGCGCGATTCGGCCGCGCGCTATGCACAGGAGCCGGATTTCGCAGACTGGAGCGACCGCCTCGAGATCTTCGGCCTCGATCTCCGTCACACCCCGAGCGTCGAGGCGTTCTGTCACCACCTGATCGACACCCACGAGCGACTCGACTTCATCATCTCGAACGCCTGCCAGACGGTGCGGCGTCCACCCGAGTACTACCGGCACATGCTCGACCTCGAGACCGCGGCTGCGGACTCGCTCCCGGACGAGTGCCGGCAGCTGCTGGGTGCCTACGAGGGGTTGCGTCGCTACGACATGCTGCCGGCCGGCGAGTCGGTTGTCGCCGAGCGCGACCTCGGGGTGCTCACGGGGGTGACGCGATCGGCCGAGCTCTCGCAGGTGCCGCTGCTTCCGGGTGAGGACGAAGGGCAGCGTGACCTGTTCCCCGAGGGTCTCCTCGATCAGGATCTGCAGCAGGTCGATCTGCGCGAGCGGAACTCGTGGCGGTATCTGCTGGACGAGGTGTCGACGGTCGAGCTGCTCGAGACGCAGCTCGTCAACGCGGTCGCGCCGTTCGTGCTGAACGCGCGGCTCAAGCCGCTGCATGCTCCGCACCCCCGAGCGCGACAAGCACATCGTCAACGTGTCGGCGGTCGAGGGGCAGTTCTATCGGAAGTTCAAGACCACGCGGCATCCGCACACGAACATGGCGAAGGCAGCGCTGAACATGATGACGCGCACCTCGGCGACGGACTACTTCAACGACGGAATCCACATGAACAGCGTCGATACCGGCTGGGTGACCGACGAGGACCCCGTGCAGATCGCCGAGCGAAAGACCGCCGAGCACGGGTTCAACCCGCCGCTCGACATCGTCGACGGGGCCGCGCGAATCGTCGATCCGATCATCGACGGGTTCAACACGGGCGAGCACGTGTGGGGGCTCTTCCTCAAGGACTACAAGCCGATCGACTGGTAGTTCGCGCTGAGGGAGCGGTCGACCTGATTCTTCTCGAATTGCTAACCGCACGCTCAGCTGGCTCTCAGCTGGAACTGCGATCGTGTGGTCACGCGAGGCCCAGAGGTTCCCTCCACCTCGATGGGTCACTACTCAGGTCCCGCCGGGGCACACGACCCGGCGGGACCTCATCGCGTTTCTCCTCTCCGGCTGGTGCAGACTGATGATGTGATCGGGCTGACGAAGCTGGCAGCGGGGCCGGGGAACGTAGCGCTCAGCGAGCGGCCCGAGCATGCTCTGGAACCGGGCCAGGTGCGGATCGAGGTGCACGCGGCGGGGATCTGCGGCACCGACCTGCACATCGAGGCCGGCGAGTACGCGTGCATCCCGCCCGTCACCATGGGGCACGAGCTCTGCGGCGTCGTCATCGAGCTCGGTGACGGCGTCGACGCCGGGTGGCTCGGAGAGCGGGTCGTCTCCGAGACGTACTTCTCGACCTGTGGCACCTGTCGTTCGTGCCGGGAGGGGAGGATCAATCTCTGTCCCGAGCGGCGCTCGATCGGGTCGTACGTCGACGGAGCGTTCGCGCCGTCGGTCGGTCGTGCCCGCTCGGAACCTCCATCGCGCGCCCGCCGCGCTGTCCTCGCACGCGGCTGCGCTCACCGAGCCGCTCGCGTGCGTGTGCCAATCGCTCCTCGATCCTGTGGTGGTCTCGGCCGACGACAGCGTCCTCGTGATCGGGCCCGGGGCGGTAGGGCTGATCGCGGCCCAGGTCGCTCGGGCTCTCGGCGGGGATGTCGAGGTGCGTGGGACGGCTCGCGATGCGCAACGGCTGGAGCTGGCTCAGGGCCTTGGCTTCTCCACGACCGAAACGCCTGCCGGCGACGACTACGACGTCGTGATCGAGTGCTCCGGGAGTGCTGCGGGGATGTCGACAGGCCTCACCTCGGCGCGCCGTGGCGGCCGGGTCGTGCAGATCGGCTTGCGGGGAGCGCCGGTCGAGGTGCCGTTCGACGAGATCTGCTTCCGCGAGCTCACGGTCACCTCGGGGAACGCGAGCACGCCGCAGTCGTGGGCGCGTGCGCTCCAGGTGCTCGAGGCGGACCGCGTCGATCTCGCTTCGCTCGTCACCGAGGTCGTGCCACTCGCGGAGTGGGAGCGCGCGTTCGAGGCGTCGCGTAGTGCGGCCGGGGTGAAGTTCGTCCTCGACCCGCGCTGAAACCTACGTGGCCGCCGGAACGTTGCCGAGATACCCGTGGTCGACGATGCGCTGCGCCATCCCGGCGTACGCCTCGGGGTCGTCCGGCGTCCAGGTGGCGAGGCCGTCGACGTAGCGGTTGAACATGCAGAACGCGGCCGCGATGAGCACGGTGTCGTGGATCTCGACATCGGTGGCGCCCTCTGCGCGAGCTCGCTCGACGTCCGTCGTCGTGACCGCGAGCCCGCCCTCGGCGACGTGCGCGGCGATCGCGAGAAGTGCGCGGAGCTTCTCGCTCACCGGCGCGGTCTCGAGGTCTGCCGCGACCTGGTCGACGAGCGCCGAGCCTTCCTCGAGCTGGGCGCCCGCGAAGGCGCGGTGCGAGGCGTGGCAGAAGCGGCAGTTGTTGCGGTCGGAGACGTAGGCCGCGATCAGCTCGCGCTCACCGCGGGTCAGCGTGTTCTCACCGCGCAGCAGCGTCTCGGCAAGCTCGAGCAGCGGCTTTGCCGTCTCGGGCCGAAACATCATCGCGCTGCGGATCCCAGGGACACCTTCGGGCAGGTCGATGTGCGGCATTGCGGCTCCTCTCGGGGGACGGCTGTGCTGCGAACGCTACCGAGGCTCCGGGTGCGCGTGGCTGTCGGCGGCGGTGAGCTCGAGACCGTAGAGCTCGCGCAGCCGGGAGATCGCTTCGATCGTTCGCTTCTCGGTGAACGGAGGCTTGCCCTCGAGCGCGTGGAGCAGCACCCCTTCGACGAGATCGGCGAGGCTCATGTCGAGGTACTCGGCGAGACCCTTGAGCACCTTGACGAGCGAACGGTCGAGCCGTAGGCCGGTCTGCATCCGGTCGGGGAGCGGGTTGGGAACAGTCGTGGAGGTCATGGACAGATGGTATCTTGTTGTCATGACAACAAGCATCCAGGCGTTCGAGGACGGAACGCTCGATCTGCATCGCTTCGGTCATGCCGAGCACGTCCGGGTCGCCTGGTCATTGATTCACGCAGAGGGGGCGACGCGCGGGCTGGTTCGCTTCGAGGAGGGCCTTCGGCGGCTCACCGCCCAGGCGGGGATCCCGGGGCGCTACAACGCCACCGTGACGTACGCGCTCTTCTTCCTCATCGCCGAGCGGGTCGCGGCGTCGGGCGCGCTGTCGTGGGAGGAGTTCGCCGAAGCGAACGGTGACCTGCTCGTCTGGCCATCGCCCGCGCTCGAGGCGCTGTACGACGAGGAGACGCTCGCGACGCCCCTGGCGCGGAGCACGTTCGTGCTTCCTCGCGCCTGAGGTTGGTACCGTCGGCAGGTGGGCGCGAGTGACGTTGAAGCAGGCGCAGTGCTGTCGGCAGAGCCGCCGGCGTTCGACGAGGCTGACGCCGCGCGCATCGCGTTCGAGGTCTTCGGTGTCGCGGGTGTCGCGTTCGCTCTGCGAAGCGAGCGCGACCAGAACTTCCGGATCGAGCTCGCAGACGGAGAGGCGTGGGTGCTCAAGGTCTCGAACACCGGCGAGGATCCGGCTGTCGTCGAGATGGAGAACGCCGGGATGGCGCATGCGTCGCGGGTGGATGCGACGCTGCCCGTGCCTGCGATTCGGCCGACGCTCGAGGGTGAGTCGATCGGGATCGCCGACGGTGGCTCAGGGCGTCATCTGGTGCGGCTCGTCCAGCACCTGCCGGGCGTGTTGGTGTCCGCCGAGGAGCTCGACGATCGGCAGTTGAGGGAGTTCGGGGCGACGCTCGCGCGGCTGGGGTTGGCCTTGCGTGGGTTCTTCCATCCGGCTGCGGGGCGGGTGCTCCAGTGGGACACGCAGCACGCGCCGAAGCTCCGTCCGCTGCTCGAGAACATTCCGCCTGGAGCAGAGCGCGAGCTCGTCACTCAGACGCTCGATCGCTGGGAGGCCGAGGTCGCTCCGCGGTTCGGTCGGCTTCGCGCGCAGGTCGTGCACGGCGATCTCTCGCTCGACAATGCGCTCTTTGCTCCCGACGGGAGCGTGTCGGGTGTCATCGATTTCGGGGATATGTCCCACACAGCCCTGTTGTGTGACCTCGCCGTGGGCCTGGTGAGCACGATGGCCGGTCGCGCCGATCCGCTTCGGGCCGGGGCGGTGGTGGTGGCGGGGTACGAGACGGTGACTCCGCTCGAGCCTCTCGAGCGGGAGCTCCTTCCGGCCTTCGTGGAGATGCGGCTCGCAACGAGCCTCGCGATCGCCGCCTGGCGCGTTGCGCTGTATCCCGACAACGCGGACTACATCACTCTCGACTCGCCACGGTTCCTGGCGCTGCTGTCGTCTCTCTCGGAGCTGGGGTGGGAGGCTGCCGCCGCGGCGCTTGCTTCGAGCTCGCTGCCGGGGGTCGGTCTGGATGAGCTGGTCGGGCGACGGCGGCGCGCGTTCGGGCCTGCGATGCAGTCGCTGACCTACGAGCGACCGCTGCACATGGTGCGGGCGGAAGGCGTGTGGATGATCGACGCCGACGGGCGGCGCTACCTCGACGCGTACAACAACGTGCCGGTGGTCGGGCATTCGCATCCCCGTGTGGCGGACGCGATCGCGCGGCAGGGTCGACTGCTCAACACGAACATGCGGTATCTCCACGGTGCGGCGGTCGAGCTCGCCGAGCGGTTGCTGGCGACGACTCCGCCGGAGATCGACACGTGCCTGTTCGTCAACTCGGGTAGCGAGGCGAACGAGCTCGCCTGGCGGATTCTCACGGCGACCACGGGTCACGGCGGCGGGATCGTGACCGAGCACGCGTATCACGGAGTCACCACTGCGACGGCGGCGCTCTCGCCGGAGGAGTGGGGCGACCAGGAGCCACCCGCGCACATCGAGCGAATTCCGGCGCCGGACGGGTATCGGGGGCGCTTCCGCTACGAGGATCCGGACTACGGCGAGCGGTACGCGGCCTGCCTTGACGATGCGGTCGCGCTCTTGCGAGGGCGTGGGGTCGAGCCGGCCGCGGTGGTGATCGACAGTGGCTACACGAGCGACGGGATCTTCGCGCCGCCGCCCGTCTATCTGCGTGAGCTCGTCCGGCGGGCGCACGATGTGGGCGCGGGCTTCGTCGCCGACGAGGTGCAGGCGGGGCATGGGCGGACGGGCGAGGGGCTGTGGAGCTTCACCGCGAGCGGCGTCGTCCCCGACCTGGTCACGCTCGGTAAGCCGATGGGGAACGGCTATCCGGTGGCTGCGGTGCTGCTGCGTTCCGACATCGCGGCCGCGATGGCCGAGCGGACGACGTACTTCTCGACGTTCGGAGGCAACCCGGTCGCTTGCGCTGCCGCGCTTGCGGTTCTCGATGTGATCGAGGAGGAGCAGCTGATCGAGAACGCGCGGGTGGTCGGTGCGTACCTCCGCGGGATGCTCGAGGAGCTCGCCGGCCGATGGGACGTGATCGGCGACGTGCGCGGGCGCGGATTGCTGATCGGGGTCGAGCTCGTTGTGGATCGTGAGTCACGGGCGCCGAACGGCGCCCTTGCGAGCGCGGTCGTGAACCGGCTCCGCGAGTCGGGCGTGCTCGTCGGTCGCTCGGGTGCGGCGGACAGCGCACTGAAGATCCGGCCGCCGCTGGTGTTCGAGCGAGGTCACGCCGACGTGCTCGTGGCGCGGTTGGAGGAGGCGCTGGCGCGACGTGCTCGACGTGATCTCTGTTGCTACGGTCGCTCGGATGCCCACGAGCCGACGACCTTCACGCACCGAGCGTCCTTGACGATGGGCGTCCTTTGCCTTCACTACATTCCCGGATCCGCGGCGATGGCGCCGCACGCGGCCTTGGCCGAGATCGGCGTGCCGTACCAGCTGGCCCTCGTCGAGCGAAACGAGGCGGGGGAAAGCCCTCCCGAGTATCTGGCACTCAACCCCTCGGGTCGCGTCCCCACGCTCGTGGACGACGAGCTCGTGCTCACCGAGGCAGCGGCCATCCTCATGCACCTCGCCGATCGCTTCCCCGCGGCGCGCCTGCTTCCACCCGTCGGAACCGTCGAGCGCGCGGACTGTTATCGCTGGCTCGTGTTCCAGACGAACACGCTCCAGACCGCGCTGCTGCGCTTCCTCTACCCCGACCGCTACGGCACCGAAGGAGTGGAGGAGACCGCGCGGCGCGAGCTGGAGACGCTCTTCGACCGCATCGATGCGCATCTCGCCGACCGCGACTGGCTCGTCGGCTCGGAGAGAACGGTCGCCGATCTCTTCCTCTTCATGACGACCCGCTGGGGTCGCCACCTCGACCCGCAAGCGTGGGACAGACCTCATCTTCGGGGACACTGGCTTCGGTGCCTCGAGATCGGGGGAGTCCGCCAGATGCTCACCGAGCAGTCGCTCGAACTTCCCGAGTTTGCACACCCGCGGTAAGGCCCGTCGGTGATCGCGATTCTCGGTGGCCTCGGCGCTGCGGTTGCGTTCGCGGGCGCGACGCTGACCTCGTCACGCACGTCACGGATGGTCGGCCCGTACTCCGTGCTGACCTGGGTCATGCTCACGGGGCTCGTTGTCGCAGTCCCGCTGATCCTCATCACCGGCCCAGGTGAAGACGTCGGGCGCGGAGACTTCGGCTGGCTCGCGCTCGTCGGTGTCGGCAACGTCGTCGGGCTGCTCCTCTCCTACGAGGCACTGCGCAAGGGAACGGTTGGCGTCGTGGCACCGATCATCTCCACTGAGGGGGCGCTCGCTGCAGCGTTCTCCGTGCTTGCAGGTCAAAGCATCGCGATAGGCCTCGCCGTTGGCCTCGCTGTCGTGACGGTGGGCGTGGTGCTGTCCGCGATCGCGTCGGAGGAGGGTGTCGAGTCGGGGCATCGGTGGCGGACACCTGCGCTTGCCGCAGGAGCCGCGCTCTGCTTCGGCGTGGGCCTCTACGCGGTGGGGCGCATCAGCGGAACCCTCGCGGTGGGCCTCGCGCTGCTTCCAGCGAGACTGATCGGTGTCTTTGTCATTGGTGTCCCACTCGCCGCCATGCGACGGGTGCGAATCACGCGGCGCGCTGCACCGCTGCTCGTCCTTGGGGGGTTGTGCGAGGTGGCCGGCCTCGCGTCCTTCATGTTGGGAGCGAGGCACGACCTCGCGGTGAGCGCCGTGCTCTCGGCACAGTTCGCGGGTCTGGCTGCGCTTGCTGCCTACTTCATGTTCGGTGAGAAATTCACGCGGGTGCAGGTCGCCGGGATCGCACTGATCGCGGTCGGCGTCATTCTCGTCGCAGCGTTTCAATAATTACTTCTCGACCTTGACGACCGCGTCGGCGGGAACGTTGTCGAGCCGTCGCTCGGTGCCGTCGGGGAAGCGAACCACCACTTTCGCGACGCGCGTCACTGTGCCCAGCCCGACGATGACCCTCGGATCCTCGGACGAGAGGTAACTACTTCCGAGGTGAACCTCACGGACGAGCTCGCGTCCGTCGTCGAGGGTCACGGTGACGGTCGTCCCGGCCTCGAGCGGCGAGGGTGCGATCCCGAGCCAGTGACCATGCGGTCCGGTGGTCTGAAGGAGAGCCAGCTTGCCGCCGATCGAGCCGACCGCGAGGTCTGGGTCGCCGTCGTTGTCGAAGTCGGCCTGCGCGAGCCCGCGACCGTTGACCACAGGCCCGGGTCGGAGCCCGTATGCATTCGTTGCATCGACGTACCGGCCGGCGTCCTTCGTCTCTGCGATCACCTGGATGCGCTGTGCGTCCTGGCGGAGATTCACCACCGGGATTCCGCCGTTCGCGATCACGAGCTCCAGCTTCCCGTCGAGATCGAGGTCGACCCAGGACACGCCCCAACCCGTGAGCCGCGTGTCGAAGGCCTGGGCGAAGTCGGGCTGGGCGTCCTCGAAGGAGCCGGCTTTCGAGCCGGCCCGGTAGACCGCGTGGAGTTGCCCGCGCGCGTTGGTGACGACCAGGTCGGCTCGGCCGTCGCCGCTGAAGTCCGTTGAGGCGATCCCCATGCCGGCATTGGGATCGGCGACGCCGCCTTCGGCGGCGCGATCGACCAGGTGGAAGCCCGGGCCGTCGCCGGTCGGCAGGTTGAGGTAGAGACGGTTGGGATCCTCATCGTTGGCGACATAGAGATCGAGGCGACCGTCGGCATTCGCGTCGGTGAAGACCGCACCGAGACCGTGATCGAGGGTCGGTTCGATTCCCACGTCCTGCGCAACCTCCCGGAACGTCGTCCGTCCGTCTGCGCCCTTACCGCGGTTCAGATAGAGCCGATCCGCGACCGCGCGATGGTCGGTCGGGAAGCCCGCCGTCGAGCCGGCGATCGGGGCGTTCATGTCCGTGTAGCCGGCGATGAACAGATCGGGGCGTCCGTCGCCGTCCACATCACCAACGGTTGCGCCCGAGTGCCAGCCAAAGCCGCTGATCCCTGCACTCTCGGCGCCCTCGCTGAAGTGGCCGCCACCCTTGTTCCAGAGCAGCGCATCCGTGCCGACCGAGGTCACGTAGAGATCTGTCCGCCCGTCGCCGTCGAGGTCGGCGGCGACACAGCCGTTGCCGCGCATCTCGAGATCGGCACCCGATCCGTCGCTGACGTCGACGAACCGGCCGTTGACGTTGTGGAAGAGCGCGTTGCGCGGCATTCCGCCGCGCTCCTGCCAGCCTGGGATGTCGAGGTCGGCGTAGGAGTTGACGACGTAGAGGTCCAGCCAGCCGTCACCGTCGTAGTCGAGCCAGCAAACGCCGCCCCCCATCATTGCCGGGGGATCGCCGTAGACGCCGAACCGGAACACCCCTTGCTGGAACTTCAGCCCGACGCGTTGAGCGACATCGATGAGCCGGACGCCTGCGTCTCCGCTCTGCGTGACCTGCGGAACGTCGTCCATCCCAAGGCTCGCGGGTGAAGCCGCGCGCGACCGGACGATGACCCAGCGCCCCTCTCTTTCGGTGAGCTCGAGCGTCTGCTCGAACGGCTGCAGGTCGCCGCGATCGAAGACCCTCGGCGTTGCGCCGCGGAACCGCGAGATTCGCGCTTCACCGGTCAGGTCGGCGATGACCGACGGCGGGCCCTGCTTCTTCCCGGCCTCGAGCCGCAGACCGAGCGTGGCGAGGTTGTACTCGACCAGGTCGACCGGAGTATTGGACGACGAGCCGATTCGACGAAGCAAACCGGCAAGCCACTTCCCGGTGGCGCCGGTTCCGGCGAGGTCCGTGTCGCGTTCCCACAGTGATGTCCCGCTCACTGCGAGGTCGTCGATGAGGTCCTGCGCAATCCTTCGGGAGGTGGTGCTGTCGAGGTCACCTGCGACCCCGTCGGAGACCCCGATCGTGATTGCGGGCAGCGTCTCCGGGTCCCGAATAGCCGCATTCGCCTGACTCGGCTGGAACCGTGCCGGTGCGCCGGCCAGCGCGATGAGGGCCGCCAGGCCGATGGACACGGTGAGCCCGAGGCCCGCCAGCACCGGGCGGCGGCGAAATGCGAGGTGGACCCGAGGACGACGCTCGCGAACCCGGTCGGCCGCGAGTTGGAGCAGCGGCCAGGCGGCACAGGCGATCGTGAGGGCGCCGAGAACGGCGACCTTGCTGCGGAACTCTGTTGTGAACGGTGCAATCAGGAGCACTGCCAGAATCGCCACCGAGAAGGCGTAGACCCGGCGCCCGACCCGTCCGCTCGGGATCGTCTTGGGATCCGTGATCATGAAGAACAGGAACACGAGGATCTCGGGCGAGAACACGACCACCCGCCAGAACTCCCAGTCCACGATCGGCCCCAGATGCCAGCGCGCGGTCATCATGTGCCCACTGGCCGCGACGCACGCCGATCGCCACGGCGAACGTCACCCAGAAGACCACTGCGATCTCGAGCAGACGGAGACGGCGGAGGATTGCGAGCCCTCCCCCGACGATGATCGCAAGCGCCAGTGCCATCCAGAGCGACATCGGCCCCCACCAGAAGTCCAGTGGCTCGGCGATCTCGGGGCCGATCGCGAGAAAGCACACGACCAACCCGAAGTTCGACGGGTTGAAGACGTGTGCCCCCCTGAAGCGAATCAGGTACTTCGAGAGCAGCCCGATCGCAGCCGTGCCGGCGAAGACCCACCAGCCGTGGAGGCTCCACCAGTCGCCGTGCTCGGTTCCGTTGACCCGCAGAATGAACGAAACGCCGTTGCCGGTGATGAGCGCGCTCGCAGGCCACATGATCACGCGGTTGCGGAAGAACGTGATCGTGAACTCGAGCAGGCCTGCGGTTCCGATCGCGACCAGAATCTGCGCGATCGAGAGGTCGAACCCGAACGCGACCTGCCCGAGAACGTGCAACGAGATGATGACCGAGGCGAGGTGCAGCCGCGGATCGCGAATCGACGGCAGGAGCACCGGGTAGGAGGTCCCGCGGATCTGAAGCCGCGGCCCATCGGGCCGGGGCAAGGCGGGGGCACTCATCACCAACGAATCGTACTGGGGTCGCTCCCGCGGGCCAGTAGATCTCCTCGCCGCGGATCAGGCTCCAACCGGATGTCGCGCATCGCCTTCGGGCGCAGACTCAGGAGGGATGTACCCGCGCGATACGAGTTGGGTCGACATGCCCCGTCGCGCCGACGGAGCCGAGGCCGGTGCGCCTGCGGAGGATCCCAGAGAGCCCGTCCCGGAACTGCTTGCTCATCTTGGAGCGGCGGGAGGCGGGCTGTCGCAACGGGAGGCCGAGCGCCGCCTGATACGGCACGGTCCCAACGAGCTGCGCCGACGGGCAGTCCGGCAATGGCCACGAGCGCTCCTACGGCAGTTCACCCACCCGCTTGCCCTCCTGCTGTGGCTTGCGTCGATCCTTGCGATCTTGGGTGGGATGGCGGCGCTTGCCGTCGCGATCGTGGCCGTGATCGTGCTGAACGCGCTGTTCGCCTTCGCACAGGAGCGACAGGCAGAACGGGCGGTCGAGGCGCTCTCTGCCTATCTCCCGCAGCGGGCGACCGTGCTCCGCGACGGGCACAGAGTCGTCGTCGAAGCGCGACTCCTCGTCCCCGGCGACATTCTCCTCCTCGAAGCAGGTGACCGCGTGTCGGCCGACGCGCGGCTGTTGCAGGGATCGCTCGAGGTCGATCTTTCGACGCTCACCGGCGAGTCGCTTCCGGCGCTCCGAACTGCAGGCCCCGACGGACCGCGGGCCACTGCTCGAAGCTCGCGACCTCGTCTTCAGCGGCACGACCATCACCGGGGGAGACGCCAGGGGTGTCATCTTCGCCACCGGGATGGGCACCGAGCTCGGGAGGATTGCCGCCTTTTCCGAACGGGTCGAACGCGAGGAGAGCCCGCTCGAGACGCAGGTTCGCAAGGTCGCCTGGCTGATCGCTCTGGTTGCCGTTGTCGTGGGTGCCGCGTTCGTGCCGCTCGGGCTGCTTGCCGGGCTCGGGCTCGCCGACGCCACGAGCTTTGCGATCGGGCTCATCGTCGCGAACGTACCCGAGGGGCTGCTCCCGACCATCACCCTCGCGCTTGCAATCGGCGTCCGCCTGCTCGCGCGCTCGGGGGCGCTGGTCAAGCGGCTCTCCGCGATCGAGACGCTCGGCTCGACGACGGTGATCTGCTCGGACAAGACCGGGACGCTGACCGAGAACCGGATGCGGGTCGTCGCCGTCGCCACTCTCCGTGGAGCCGTGGAGCGGGGGGTGGAGGGCGACCAGGAGCTGCTCGCGACCGCGAGCGCCGACGTTGCGCTCGGCGACCTGGCCTGGGCTGCAGCGGCGTGCAACAACGCCGAGCTGGGAAGTGCGGACAGTCGAGGCACCGGCGACGCAACCGAGCTGGCGCTGCTCGAGGTAGCCAAGGCGATAGGAGTCGACGTGCGGGTCGGCCCGCGTGACCGTGGCCGCCGCGGGCAGTTCCATTTCGATCCGGCCCTGCGGCTGATGTCGACGATCGACGAGCGAGAGGGCGCGGTTCAGATCAGCGTCAAAGGCGCGCCTGAGGAGGTGCTTGCCCGTTGCGTCGGGGTGATCGACTCCGACGGGCGTGAACGCGCTCTCGGCGACGCGGAACGGACGACGATAGAGCAACAGGCCGCGTCCTTCGCGCAGCGCGGACTGCGGGTTCTCGGCGTTGCTCGACGAGCTCTCGGCGAAGACCCGGTCCCGCAAGAGCGCGAGACCGCCGAACGTGGGCTCGCACATCTCGGTCTGGTCGCGATGTTCGACCCGCCACGCAAGGAGGTCGCAGATGCGGTGAGGCAATGTCGCGAAGCGGGGATCCGAATCATCGTCATCACCGGTGACGCAGGCTCGACAGCGGCCGAGGTGGCCGCGCAGGTCGGGATCGCCACGCGACCGTGCATCGTCACCGGAGCGGCACTCGAGAAGCTCGACGAGGCCGCGCTCGACCGCTTGCTCCGAGAGGAATCCGAGCTGATCTTCGCGCGCAGCTCCCCCGAGGCCAAGCTGCGTGTCGCCGACGCCTTGCGCGATCAGGGTCACGTGGTCGCGATGACGGGCGACGGTGTAAACGACGCGCCCGCGCTGCGACGGGCGGACATCGGGATTGCGATGGGGCTATCCGGGACGGACGTGGCACGCGAGGCCTCAACGCTCGTCCTCACCGACGACAACTTCGCCTCGATCGTCGCGGCCGTCGAAGCGGGCCGTCGCGTCTACGACAACGTCCGCAAGTTCATCGTCTACATCTTCGCGCATCTGACCCCAGAGGCCGTCCCGTTCCTCGTCTTCGCCTTGTCTGGTGGGCTTGTTCCGCTGCCGCTCACCGTGCTCCAGATCCTCGCGATCGACCTCGGAACCGAAACGCTTCCCGCGTTGGCGCTCGGCCGCGAGGCGGCCGAGCCGGGTCTCATGCAGCGACCGCCGCGACCGCGGAGTGAAGGAGTGATCACGCGCGAGATGCTTCTCCGCGCGTGGGCCGTGATGGGGTTGCTCTCCGCTGCCCTCGTGCTGGCCGGCTTCGCCTCCGTCCTGTTGCGGGCGGGCTGGCGACCTGGTGACGACGTCAGCGTCGGATCGGAGCTCCATCACGCCTATCTCACGGCGACGGCGGTGACCTTCGCCGGCATCGTCGCCTGCCAGATCGGCACCGCCTTCGCGTCTCGTACCGAGCTCGCGTCGCTTCGGACGATCGGCGTCTTCTCGAATCGGCTGCTGCTGTGGGGGATCCTCTTCGAGGTGGCGTTCGCCGCCGCAGTCGTCTATCTACCACCGCTGCAGGAGCTCTTCCACACGGCGCCGCTCGGCCTTACCGAGCTTCTCACGATCGCGCCCTTCCCGATCCTCGTCTGGGGAGCCGACGAGCTGTATCGCATGCACCGACGCTCGCGTCTGGTGGCGTGACACGTACCATCTGGGGAGCGAAACCGCACTCTTCCCGATCTCAGCCGATAACCGAATCTGGAGATTCCGATGACCAACTTGGCCGTACGAGAGCTTCCCGCCACCGAGTACAAGGTCGCCGACCTGTCACTCGCGGAATGGGGACGCAAGGAAATGACCCTTGCCGAGCACGAGATGCCCGGCTTGATGGCGCTGCGTCGCGAGTACGCGGATGCGCAGCCGCTGCGCGGCGCGCGCGTCACGGGGTCGTTGCACATGACCATTCAAACCGCGGTGCTCATCGAGACGCTTTCCGCGCTCGGCGCCGAGGTCAGGTGGGCGTCGTGCAACATCTTCTCGACGCAGGACCAGGCGGCCGCAGCGGTGGTCGTCGGTCCCGACGGCACCGTCGCCGAGCCGCGCGGCATCCCCGTCTTCGCGTGGAAGGGCGAGACGCTCGAGGAGTACTGGTGGTGCGCGGAGCAGGCGCTGACCTGGCCCGACGGCGGCCCGAACATGCTGCTCGACGACGGAGGCGACATCACGCTCCTCGTGCACAAGGGCGTCGAGTTCGAGAAGGCCGGCGCGGTGCCCGACCCGAGCGGCGCGGAATCGGAGGAGTTTCGCATCATCCTCGAGACGCTCCAGGCCTCGCTCGAGCGTGACCCGCAGAAGTGGACGACGATCGCGGCAGAGATCAAGGGCGTGACGGAGGAGACCACGACGGGTGTCCACCGCCTCTACCAGATGGCGGAGGCGGGGCAGCTTCTCTTCCCTGCGATCAACGTCAACGACTCGGTGACCAAGAGCAAGTTCGACAACCTCTACGGCTGCCGTCACTCGCTCGTGGACGGCATCAATCGCGCGATCGACCTGATGCTCGCCGGGAAGCTGTGCGTCGTGTGTGGCTACGGCGATGTCGGCAAGGGCTCGGCGGAGTCATTGCGTGCGCAGGGCGCCCGCGTTGCGGTCACCGAGATCGATCCGATCTGCGCGCTTCAGGCGCTGATGGAGGGGTACGAGGTCGTGACCCTCGACGATGTCATTGCCGACGCCGACGTGGTGATCACGACGACGGGCAACCGCGACATCGTCACCATCGATCACATGCGGCGCATGAAGCACAACGCCGTGGTCGGGAACATCGGGCACTTCGACAACGAGATCGACATGGCCGGCCTCGCGCGCGAGACCGGGATCGAGCGCGTGAACATCAAGCCGCAGGTCGACCAGTGGGTCTTCGCCGACGGGCACGCGATCATCGTGCTCTCCGAGGGACGGCTCCTGAACCTCGGGAACGCGACGGGTCATCCGAGCTTCGTGATGAGCAACTCGTTCTCGAACCAGATCATCGCCCAGATCGAGCTCTACTCACGCTCGTCGGAGTACGCGATCGGCGTTCATGTGCTCGCGAAGCACCTCGACGAGAAGGTCGCCCGGCTCCACGTCGAGGCGCTCGGCGCCAAGCTCACCGTCCTTCGTGACGAGCAGGCGGCGTACCTCGGCGTTCCGGTCGAGGGGCCGTACAAGGCGGATCACTACCGGTACTAGGACTCGGCCGGGTGGCGCTTTCTCCGGCCGAGGTGTCGGGGAAAGCGCCGCTACGCGCCGCGCGGCGACTCGTCGTCGAGATGGAGGCGCATGAGATCCCGGATCGAGATGATCCCGATCGTGCGTCCGCCGTCGACGACGGGGAGGTGGCGGAAGCCGCCATGGATCATCAGGCTTGCCGCGTGACCGGTCGTCTCGGCCGAGTCGACCGTGTCGGGACTGTGGGTCATCGACGCTGAGACCGGGCTTTCGACGTCGCCGGTTGCGACGGCGCGGAGCACGTCGCGTTCCGTGAGGATCCCGACCAATCGCTCGGCTTCCAGGACGACGACCGCTCCAACACCCCGGTCGTGCATCTGTCGCGCCGCGTCGGCGAGGGTCACCGAGCCTTCGACCGCGAGGAGGTTCGACGACATGATCTCACCGACGGTGGGCACGGCGCGATCGTAATCGATCGCGCCGATTGACGTCTCGAGCCCGCCGACGTGTGCCGATTGCGTGCCGATCGCTCCACAGCGTCGCATGGTTGCGTCGGGGTGTCCCTTCTGGACACTGTCGGCGGGCGGAACCGGGCGGCACCCTCGGTCGACCAACGACTGAAGGAGGTCGAACCGAGTGAAACGACGTTCACGCGCGGCAGCTGCCGCGCTCGTATGCAGCCTTGTCGGGGTTGCCGCAGTTGCCGGTGCCGCGGCTCGCGCGGACGGAAGGATCGACGCGTGCAAGCGCTTGAAGACCGGTCTCGTTCACATCGTGTCAGCGGAGACCCCGTGCGCTCGCGGTGAGGTGCGGCTGAGCTGGGGAGGCCGAGGGCCTCAGGGCCCGCCGGGACCTCGTGGCGAGCAAGGACCCGCTGGCCCTGCGGGTCCCGCCGGGCCTGTCGGTCCGGCCGGGCCTGCTGGAGCGCGCGGCTCTACAGGTGCAACCGGTGTCCAGGGTGTGCACGGTGTGCCCGGTCAGGTTGGGGCAACCGGGGCGGCAGGACCTACCGGTGCGGCTGGACCATCGGGACCGCGCGGCGAGGGGTTGAGCTCGCTCGGTGATCTCGACGGTCTGCCGTGCACGCGTGCGGACGCGACCGGAGGCACGGTCGAGCTCTCCACGGCAACCGACGGCGTCGTGCGCATCACCTGCACGACCGAGTCTGCGCCGCCGCCTCCGCCCCCGCCGCCACCTCCGCCGACAGGGGCAAGGCTGATCATCAACGAGGTCGACTACGACCAGGTCGGTGCCGACGGCGCCGGCTTCATCGAGATCGCGAACTCGGGTACCGGCGCGGCAGATCTCACAGGCGTCGCGCTCGTCCTCGTCAACGGTGACGGAACCGAGTACGGCCGGGCGGCGCTCACCGGGACACTCGCCGCCGGGGCATATCTCCGCGTCGACGCCGATCCGCAGAACGGCGCCCCAGACGGGGTCGCCCTCGTCGACACGACCTCTGGATTGCTGCTCGACGCGCTTTCCTACGAAGGGGAGATCCGTAACGCAGTGATCGACGGCGAGACGTTCGACCTCGTCGAGGGGTCGCCGCTGGCTGCGACGGTGGCGGATTCGAACACCGCGAACGGCTCGCTGTCGCGGCTTCCGAACCGCACCGACACGAACAACGCGGCAACGGACTGGGGATTCACGACGACGCCGACGCCCGGCGCGGCCAACGTCGCGACTTCCTGACAAAAGGACGTGGCCCTGGAGCGCCTGCCCCGCAGGGTAGGCGCTCCGGGGCAGTCGGCACCTGACGCAGGGCCTCCGTTGTTCAGTTGTCCCGGCCCTTGTCTCCCATCTTGGCCCGCATGTTCGCTCTGCCCTCCGCCGTGATCGCCTTCCACCGCTTCTTCGCCTCCGAGGCGGCGCGCTTGTCGACCCGACGCTCGAGGTGCTCGAGCTCTCCCTGGAGCTTGAGATAGCTCTCCCAGCGCTCGCGCGGAAGCGTGCCGTCGGCGATCGCCGCCTTGACCGCGCACCCGGGCTCGGCATCGTGCGCGCAGTCGGAGAACTTGCAGAGGGCGAAGAGCGAAGTGACATCCTCGAACGTCTCCTCGAGGCCGTCGTCCGCTGCCCACAGCTGGAGCTCCCGCATCCCGGGCGTGTCGATGATGAGGCCCCCGCCGGGGAGCTGAATCAACTCACGGCGGGTGGTGGTGTGGCGACCCTTGCCGTCGTCGCGGATCTCCTTCGTCTCGAGGAGATCGGAGCCGGCGAGAGTGTTGACAAGCGTCGATTTGCCAACTCCCGAGGATCCGAGCAACGCGGCTGTGACACCCGGGCCGAGGTACGAGCGGACGAGGTCGAGACCGGTTCCATCGCGGCTCGAGATCGCGATGACCGGCGAGTCCATGGCGATCATCGACACCTCTGCCGCCGCAGCGCCCGGATCGGGGTGCAGATCCGCCTTCGTGAGCATCACCACGGGGAGCGCGCCGCTCTCGCGCGCGAGGATCAGATACCGCTCGAGCCGTCTTAGGCTGAGCTCTTCGTTCAGCGAGCTCACGATGAACACCACGTCGATGTTCGCGGCGATCACCTGCTCCTCGGTCGCCGTCCAGGCGGTCTTCCGCGAGAAGCGCGTCCGCCGCGGAAGAACTGCTTCGACGGTTCCCGCGTTCTCATCCGGACGAGTCGAGACGGCGACCCAGTCACCGACTGCGGGCAGCTCGGCTGGAGATGAGGCCTCCTCGAAGAGGCGCCCCCTGATGTCGCAACGAAGCTCGCCTACCTCGGTGAGCACGTCGTAGGCGCCGCGATGCTGCACCGATACGCGTCCGGGGGTCAGACCCTGCTCGGCGTACGGCGCAAAGAGATCGGCGAAGTGGTCGTCCCAGCCGAATGTCTTCAGATCAAGCACGTGTTCTCCTCTGTTCCTCGGAATACATGAAACCGGCGTCGGCGAAGCCGCGCCAGCCCAGTGAGGATCAGAAGTTCGGCCGACGGGTCCGCGCGAGGCGGCGCGGGGAGAAGGCTGCGTTATCGACCATGTGGTGCGAACCTCCTCGTCGTCGGGACGGGTTGAGTATGACGAAGGATGCACGGAGGTGCCAGACCTCGCTTCCCCGGCAGTCGTCTTGCCTGGCGTGCGAGGATTGGCCTATGGAAGCTCTCGACTCGGTGATCGCGCGACTCTGGGGAGATCGGTCGCCACGTCGAGAGGTTCTCGGAGGCGGAATCACCAACCACAACTTCAAGGTCACGCTCGATGACGGGTCGGCGTACGTCGTACGCGTCGCCGGTGACGATACGGCGCTCCTTGGCATCGACCGCCACGTCGAGCACGAGGCCGCGCTCGCCGCGGCAGCGGTCGGGGTCGGACCCGAGGTCGTCGCGTTCGTCCAGCCCGAGGGGTATCTCGTCACTCGCTTTATCGAAGGATCGGTCATTCCGATCGAGTCGATGCGCGATCCATCGGTGATCCGACGCGTTGCTCACACATTGCGGACGATCCATGCGGGTCCGCCACTTCCGTCGAGGTTCGACAGCTTCCAGGTCGTCGAGGACTACCGATCGCTCGTGTTCTCTCGCGGCTCACCGGTACCGCCCGCGTACGCAACAGTTCGTCAGATCGCGCGCACCATCGAGCGCGTGCGGGGGCCGATCCCGGAGCGGTCGTGCCACAACGACCTTCTCAACGCCAATTTCATCGACGACGGCACGAGGATTCGCATCGTCGACTGGGAGTACGCAGGGATGGGTGACGTCTTCTTCGACCTTGCGAACTTCTCGATCAACAACGAGCTCGACGAGGAAGGTCGCCGCGTGCTGCTCGAGGCGTACACCGGGTCGGTACGGCCGTCGGATGAGCGTGCGCTGACCTTGATGATGTTCATGTCGGACTTCCGTGAGGCGATGTGGGGTGTCGTCCAGCGGGCGATCTCCTCGCTCGAGTTCGACTTCTCCGAGTACGCCGACGAGCACTTTGCGCGGCTCGAGCGCACGGCAGCAGACCCGTCCTTTCGGGCAGCGCTTGGCGCCTAGGTCAGTGCTCGCTCAGCGCGTGCGCGGGCCGGCGTGCCAGAGCACAGCCACCGCCGCGCCTGCCTCGGCAATGAGCGAGACGAGACCGATCAATTTGAGCCAACGAGGAACGTGCCGCATGTCACATGTATCGGTTGTTGCGCGATCCGCTTGAATGGCGCGCGGGTCGAGCCAAACGTGATGAATGAGAGGGAGGGAGCCGGATGAGGACGCAGGCGCGGGCAGTCGTCGTCGGGGGCGGAGTGGGGGGCTGCTCGATTCTGTACTGGCTCGCGCGGCTTGGTTGGAACGACGTCGTGCTCGTCGACCGAGCCGAGCTGACGAGTGGGTCGACGTTTCACTCGGCCGGGCTCGTCGGGCAGCTTCGGAGCTCGCTCTCGCTCACGCGGATGATGATGGAGAGCGTCGATCTCTACCGTTCGCTCGAGGACGAGGTGGGTCTGGAAACGGGCTGGAAGGAGGTGGGCTCGCTGCGGCTTGCCTCATCTCCCGAGCGGCTGGAGGAGGTCACGAGGCAGGCGGGCTGGGCGAAGACGTTCGGATTGCCTCTCGAGCTCATCTCGGCGGAGGAGGCGCAGCGGCTGTTCCCGCCGATGTCGACGGAGAACGTGCTTGGCGCCGCCTACCTGCCGACGGACGGTTACATCGATCCCAGCCAGCTGACCTACGCCCTGGCCGAGGGGGCGCGTCGGCGCGGCGCGGAGATCAACACCAACACGCGCGTTACCGGGGTTCGCCTTGTGAATGGGCGCATCGGCGCCGTCGAAACCGACCGCGGAGTCATCGAGACCGAGATCGTGATCAACGCCGGTGGGATGTTCGCCGGCGAGATCGGGCGCCTCGCGGGGGTAACGGTTCCGCTCATCCCAATGGCACACGAGTATCTCGTGCTCGAGCCATCCGGCCTGCCGACCGACATGCCGACGATGCGCGATCCGTCGCTGCTCGTGTACTTCAGGCCCGAGTCCGGCGGGCTCATCATGGGCGGGTACGAGCGCAATTGCGCGCCGTGGTCGCTCGACGGGATTCCGGCCGACTTCAACGGCAAGCTCCTCGAGGAGGACTGGCCGCGGTTCGAGGAGCTGATGGAAAACGCGATCGTGCGGGTTCCCTCCCTCGAGCAGATGGGTGTTGTCAAGCTGATCAACGGACCGGAGGCTTTCACACCCGACGGAGAGTTCATCCTCGGACCGTCTGAAGTGCCGGGCTTCTGGGTTGCGGCGGGGTTCTGCGCACACGGGCTTGCCGGGGCCGGAGGGATGGGGAAGCTCGTCGCCGAGTGGATCGTCGAGGGCGTCCCGTCGCTCGACGTGTGGCACATGGACTCGCGTCGATTCGGGGCGGCGTATCGGAGTCGGGAGTACACGCTCACCAGGACGAAGGAGATCTACGAGAGCTACTACGACGTCAAGTATCCCGGTCACGAGCGTCAGGCAGGACGCCCTCTTCGGGTTTCGCCGGCGTATGAGCGGCTTCGACAACTCGGCGCGTCGTTCGGCGAGAAGTCCGGCTGGGAGCGAGCGAACTGGTTCGAGCCCAACGCGCCCCTCGGCGACGAGAGCCTCCGGCCTCGCGGCTGGGCGGGAAAGCTCTGGTCCCCGGCGATCGGTGCAGAGCATCGAGCGTGCCGGGAGACCGCCGCGCTGTTCGACGAGTCGTCGTTCGCGAAGATCGACGTGAGCGGGCCTGGCGCGGCCGCGTACCTCGAGAGCATGTGCGCGAACCGCGTGGCGCGCGACGTCGGGAGGATCACCTACACGCAGATGCTGAACCGGCGAGGTGGGATCGAGTGCGACTTCACCGTCACGCGGCTCAGCGACGATCGCTTCAGGATCGTCACCGGGACGGCGTTCGGGCGCCACGATCTCTCGTGGATCGTGCAGCACGCACCACGAGGACGGGTCGGTGCACGTTGCCGACGTGACGGGCCAGTACACCTGTCTTGGGATCTGGGGGCCGAAGGCGCGGGAGGTGCTGCAGCCCCTCACGACCACAAGCCTGGCGAATGACGCGTTTCCGTACATGAGTGCACAGGACCTCTCGATCGGTTCTGTCCCGTGCCTCGCCGCGCGCGTCACGTACGTCGGCGAGCTCGGCTGGGAGCTCTACTCGTCGGCGGAGTTCGGGCTTCGGCTCTGGGACACCCTGTGGGAGGCAGGTGTGCCTCACGGGCTCGTGGCTGCGGGATACAAGGCGATCGACTCGCTGCGACTCGAAAAGGGCTATCGGGTCTGGGGCAGCGACATCACTCCTGACGACCGTCCTGCCGAAGCCCGGCTTGGGTTCGCGGTCGACCTCGACAAGGGCGAGTTCGTCGGTCGTTCGGCTCTGGTGGACGCGGGGGAGCCGGATCGGTTGCTGTGTTGCCTCACCCTTGACGATCCGCGCGCGGTCGCGTTGGGATCGGAGCCCGTCCGGGTCGGCGATGAGCTCGTCGGACGGGTTACGAGTGGTGGCTATGGCTACACGGTGGGCTCGCTCCATTGCGTTCGCGTACCTCCCGGCAGCACTCGCGAGTGTCGGCGAAACGGTCGAGGTCGAGATCTTCGGAGAGTGGGTCTCCGCCGAGGTCGCTCGTGAGCCACTCGTCGATCCCGAGGGCTCGCGGATCAGAGCCTGACGCCGGCCGTCCCGGTGCCAGACACGCCCTAGCGAGGGCGGCTACTCGCGGGGCCGCAGCGTTGCGAATGGATCGGTGATCGAGAGGTGCGCCGATCGAAAGCGGAAGACCTCTGCGGGCCGGCCGCCGGCCCGTCCGGGTAAGCGGTGCTCACCGGTCGGCTCGATGAGGGCCCGACGTTCGAGAACACGACGGAGGTTCGTGGCAGAGACGTCGTACCCCAAGGCAGCGACGTACACCGCTCGCAGCTCGGCGAGGGTGAACGAGGGCGGTGCGAGAGCGAACCCGGCGTTCGAGTACGAAAGCTTCGCCCGAAGCCGCTCACGACCTGCGATGACGATCGCACCGTGGTCGAACGCGGTCTCGGGCAGGTCGTCGAGCTTGTGCCATCGCGTGTCCTCGGGCACATCGGGGTCTGCCAGGAGTGGGACGAGACCGAGATAGGCAGTTGCAATCTCCCGCCGACCTTCGACCCGGCCAGGGTCGCCCCAGGTTCCGAGCTGCTCGAGATGTCCGACCTCACGGACGTCGACCTTCGCCGCAAGGTGGCGCCGAATCGAGTTCGCAAGAGTCTCGTCCGCCTCGAGCGCGCCACCCGGCAAAGCCCAGGCTCCGTGGTCTGGATCGCGGGCGCGTTGCCAGAGCAGCACGTGAAGGTGCTCCTGACGGACCTGAAGCACGACTGCGAGTGTGGCGTGCGTGAGTTTGGTAGACTCTGCTCGAGGTTTGTGACTCATAGTCGAAAACTAGTATAACCGCCGGAGGAAACGAGATGTCCAGAAGTGTCAGCCGCGTCTTCGCCGTGGCGATGATCGCCGGTCTCGTGCTCGCGGTTGCCGGCTGCGGCGGCTCGGACGAGGGCTCCGGCAGCACCGATACCGATACGACCGACACGACCGCTGCTCCGACCCTTCGCGTCGGCCTGGTCGCCGATGCCGGCCAGTTGAACGACAACGGGTTCAACGAGCTCGCGTTCAACGGGCTCAAGCGTGCGGAAGCCGAGCTCGGAATACAGGGACGAGTCGTCGAGGCGAACTCCGCCGCGGACTACATCCCGAACATGTCGACCCTTGCCCGTAGGGGCTTCGATCTCGTCATCGGTGTCGGCTTTGCGCAGGGCGATGCCATCGCCGCCACGGCAGCGCGATTCCCCGATACGAAGTTCGCAATCGTCGACGTCGACCATGCATTCCTGAAGGGGAAGCCTGCGAACGTTCTGGGGCTCCTGTTCAAGGAGGAGCAAGTCGGCTACCTCGTCGGCTACCTGGGAGCACTCGAGGCAAAGCGCGGCGGGAGCAACGCAATCAGCGCCGTCGGCGGTTTCAAGGAGCCTCCGGTCGATCGGTTCATCGCCGGGTACAAGGCCGGTGCGGTGGCCGCCGTCCCCGGGATCAAGGTCACCTGGGGCTACTCCCAGGACTGGGACGACCAGGCCATCTGCAAGGAGCTGGCGCTCAACCAGATTGCCGCCGGCTCGACAGTGGTCTTCCAGGTCGCGGGCGGTTGTGGGCTTGGAGCGCTGAGCGCCGCAAAGGACAAGGCGGTGTGGGGGATCGGAGTGGACGGCGATCAGTCGTTCCTCGGCCCGCACGTTCTGACCAGCGCGCTCAAGGGAGTCGACAGCGCGGTGTACCTGACGATCTCCGCCGTCATCGATGGGACGTTCAAGGGCGGAACGAACGCCGTCTTCGGCCTCGATCAGGACGGAGTCGGGCTCGGGACGACGAGCCCGAACGCCAATGCGGACGACATCGCCGCGGTCGAGGCAGTGGAGAAGCAGATCGCGGACGGCGAGATCACGAACATCCCGACCACGCTCCCGAAGTAGTCCGAGCAGTCACCGACCCGATGTCTTGCGGTGTTTACCGCAAGACATCGGGTCAGCGCGTCAGGTGCTCCGCGCCGCGAGGCGCGCCCGCGACCGTCCGACCAGGGAAGGTCTGGCTCGTCAGCTGCGTTGCGCTAGGTAGACGCGCAACCAACCTGGGAGGAAACTTGTCGAAACTGACCGCACCGGCCGCGAAGCTCTTCACCGATGCGAACTACGCGCAGCTCGCCGTGATCCGACCGGACGGCACTCCACAGGTGACCCCGATCTGGGTTCACAGCGACGGCGACAAGGTGCAGTTCAACACCGCTGAGGGGCGTGCCAAGCACCGCCATCTGCTGCGCGACCCGCGCGCGACGGTGCACGTCTCGAACAACCAGGACCCGTACGAGTGGGTATCGGTGACCGGCCCGGTCGAGCTCTCGACCGAGGGCGCAGACGATCAGATCGACTCGTTCGCCAAGAAGTATCTCGGGGTGTTTCCGTATCCGTTCCGGAGGGCAGGCGAGGTCAGGGTCAGCGTGACGCTGCACCCAGAGAAGGTCGAGTACTTCTCGAGGGCCTGAGACCGCTTACGCCGCGCGCACCGAGTAGACCGGCGGGAGGTGGTTGGCGATAGTCGTCCAGTTCGCTCCCGCATCGCCGGAGCCGAAGAGGTCGCCCGAGGTCGCGCCGAAGTACAGCTCCAAGGTCCGGCCCACGGCCCGCGGAGTCGAATGCCTCTCGCAACACCGTCAGGAACGCGTCCTTTGTCGGGAGGCCCGACCCGCGTGCCTGCCAGGTGCCGCCGGCGTCGCGCGTCTCCCAGACGCGCACTGCACCGGCCGGCGTCGTCCTGTCCTCCGCGCCGACGAGCGGGATGATGTAGGCAGAGTCCGGATCCGCAGGGTCGACGACGACCGGGAAGCCGAACACGGCCGGGAGGCCTTCCGCGATGTCGATCCACGACGCACCGGCGTCGTCTGAGCGGTAGACGCCCCCGTGGAACTGCATGAAGAGGCGCTCGGGACGCTCGGGAGCCCTCCGAACGTCGTGGACGCAGTGGAGGATCGGGTTGTCGACGACCTCCCCTGGGATGTACTCCGGCACGATGCCGTCGTTCGAGTAGCGCCACGACACGCCGGCGTCGTCGGACAGCCACACCCCGACCGAGGAGATCGCGACCATGAGGCGGTTCGGGTCGCCCGGCCACGGGACGATGGTATGGAGGCACAGGCCGCCGTTGCCCGGCTGCCAGTCCGGTCGGGTCGGGTGGTTCCAGAGACCTTCGTTGAGCGCCCACGAGCGGCCGCCGTCCCGGCTCTCGAAGAGAACGCCTGGATCCCCTCCCGCGTAGACGAGCCCGTCTTCCTCGCCGGCGACGATGACCCACAGCCGCGCGAGCGAGGCGTCGGCCCCCTCGGGTAGCTCGAGGCCAACGGCCTGCTCCCACTCACCGGCGGGATCGTCCGTCAGCCAGAGCTTGGGGCCGTAGAACGGGGACGTCGTCGCCGCGAGATACCGGCCGGTCCGGGCGTCTCGCATCGCGTACTCGACCGGGTCGCCGGCGAACGCGCGCGTCGAAACCTCGAACCCCGACCCGACCTCCCCGTCGAGGACGAACAGGCCCTTCTTCGTGCCGACCAGTAGCTGCGTCATCTCACCCTCCGGTTATTGCTGGGAGAACGTGAATCCGGTCGGTCTCGCCGATCGCGGTTGTGTCCTCGCCACGCGTGCCGTTGACAAAGATCTGAATGTGCTCTCGGATGCATCCCTGCTCGTCGAGGATCCACCCGCGCAAGGGTGGATGCGCGCGCTCGAGCGCAGCGAGCGCTTCGACGACGGTCGCTCCGTCCGCAGCGTGGCGACGGCCGCCGCACAGCTCGGAGAGCGGGGCACGGAGAAGCACCTCTGGCATGCGACCATCGTACGACGTTCCCGAGATCGCTCGTTCCTCCGAGGCTATGGCTCGAGCTCGAGGATGCCGTGGGGCGATCCGTACTCCGCCAGCAGCTCGAGAAACGGGGTGGCCGGGAAGGCCTCCGGCCCAAGCACCCCGGTTCCCGTCCACGCTCCGGTTGCGAGCAACTCGAGCGCCACAACCGGGTTGATGGCTGTCTGCCAAACGACCGCCTGCGAGGCGTATTCACGCATCGACCACTCGTTGTCGACGACGTGATAGAGGTAGGTCTTCCGCGGCTTGCCATCCTTTCCGGTGCCGGTTACCAGCGTGCCTGCGCAGGTCTTGCCGACCATTCGGTCGCCGAGCGTCATCGGATCGGGGAGCGTCGCCGCGACGACGTCGCGCGGCGAGACCTCGACGCCGCGGACACTGACCTTGTCGGTGCGGTCGAGGCCGAGCTTGTGCAGCGTCCTGAGGACGTCGATGAACTCCTCCCCGAGCCCGTACTTGAAGGTGACCCGATTGCAGTCGACCCACCTCGGAACCAGGAGCACCTCCTCGTGCTCGACGTTGACGCACTCGACCGGGCCGATACCGTCCGGAAAGTCGAACACCTCA
>CAVRVG010000009.1:0-182215 GCA_963724655.1 uncultured Actinomycetes bacterium
GATCTTCGAACAGCCGCGCGCTGCCGAAGAAACGCTGCTCGGCCGAATCAGCATCGACTCGGCTCGCGTGTTTCTGGATGAAATCGCGATCACCGAGGCAGATCTGCACGGCATCAACAAAGTCGTGCTCCTGGCATGCGGCACCTCATGGCATGCCGCTCTGATCGGCAAGTTCCTCATCGAGCGCTTCGCCTGTCTGCCGGTGGAGGTTGATTACGGCTCGGATAACGGTATCGCGACTTCATCGTCGATCCCCACACGCTCGTCGTCATCATCACGCAGTCTGGGGAAACCGCCGACACGCTGGCCGCGCTTCGCGAGGCGCGCAGAAAGGCGCTCTGAGCCTCGCGATCTGCAATGTGGTCGGGAGCATGGCGACCAGAGAGTCCGAAGGCACCATCTACACCCACGCGGGTCCGGAGATCGGGGTGGCGTCGACCAAGGCCTTTACGTGCACAGCTCGTGGCGCTGTTCCTCCTGGCGATGCATCTGGGGCAGATGAAAGGTCGCTGCGCGAGTCGACCCTCAGAAGCCGGATCTCGCCCGCGGTCTGGTGCAAGAGCTTCGAAAAAGATGGTACAGGCGCTCAAGGCGTTCTGGGGCGGTCGAAGCTACATTGAAGAGCTCGCCCAGTAGTTCATCGCGCCAAGACTTTCCTGTATCTCGGCCGCGGCATCCACTACCCGGTCGCACTCGAAGGCGCGCTGAAGCTGAAGGAAATTTCCTACATTCACGCCGAGGGTTATCCGGCGGGCGAGATGAAACATGGTCCGATGCGCTGATCGACGACGGACTTGCCCGTGGTGACCATTGCACCAAATGATCACGTCTTCGAGAAGATGCTTGGCAATATTCAGGAGGTCAAAGCGCGAGGCGGCTCGGTGATCGCCATCACCACCGAAGGGCACGACACGCTGAAAAGCATCCTGGATCCTGCGCGTGACGCAATTATCCCCCTCCCTCCCGTGCCGGAAATGCTCTCGCCGATCGCGATGCAACTGCCGTTGCAGCTGCTCGCGTACCACATCGCGGTGCGGCGCGGCTGCGACGTCGATCAGCCGCGGAATCTCGCGAAGTCCGTCACGGTAGAATAAGGGTAAAGGGCAAGGGGTAGGGGTAACGTTACGTGATCACGCGTGATATTTACCTCTCGCCTCTTACCCCTCTCCCCTTACGTTTCTCATGGATCAGTTAGCCGCCTTTACCGAGCAACGCGAGGCCGTCCTTCAAGTCGACGGCGCGTTGCTCATCCTGGTCGGCGCCGGTTCCGGAAGACACGCGTCATCGCGCAGCGGATCGCGTATCTCTGTCGGCGGGCTACGCCCAACACGAGGAGTGGTGCTTGCGGTCACGTTTACGAACAAGGCCGCGGAAGAAATGCGGGCCGGGTCGAGACGTTGCTGGGCGCCGCTCTGGTACGTCTCTGGTCTCCACGTTTCATCGCTGTGCGCCGCTTGCTCGGCGCGAGGCGCACGGCGATCGGCCTGCACGGTATTTCGTGATTACGACTCGTCGGATCAGCGTCCGTCGTCAAGCAGGTGATGAAGGAGTTGCGACGTGGACGACAAGCTCGTCCCGCCCGGATGGCGCTCTCTCGGATGAGCCACGTGAAGAACACGATGGCAGGTCGCTTCAGGACATCGCAGGCGGCCGTGGCAGCCAGCGCCGTGAGCAGATCGCGAAGGTCTACGAGAAATACTATCGTCAGGGTCCTCAAAGACAACGGTGCGTCGGACTTCGACGATCTGCTCCTGAAGGCCGTCGAACTGCTCGACACGAGTCCGCACGTGCGCGAGAAGTACACCGAGCAAGTTCCGCTTCGTGATCGTCGACGAGTATCAGGACACGAACCGGCCGCACTGCCTCATCGATCCGGCGCTGGCCGAGCGCCATCGAAATCTCGCGGTCGTCGGCGATCCCGATCAGTCGATCTACCGGTGGCGCGGCGCCGACCTGCGAAACATCCTCGATTTCGAGCACGACTTTCCCGAGGCCAAAATCGTCAAGCTCGAACGGAACTATCGATCGACGCAGGTCATCCTCGACGCGGCCTCGGCGGTCATCAGCCAGAACAAGAATCGCAAGGAGAAGCGGCTGTGGACCGAGCGCAAGGGCGGCGATCTGATTCGATACTTTCGCGGGTCGGACGAACTCGAGGAGGCCGATTTCATCATGCGCACGGCCCATTCGGGCATCTCGTCCGCCCCTGACTGCACGGTCGCGGTGCTGACCGCACGAACGCGCAGTCGCGCGTGATCGAAGATTCGCTCATGCGCGCGGGCCTGACCTATCGAGTCGTCGGCGGCGTCCGCTTCTACGAACGCAAGGAAATCAAGGACTCGCTCGCCTTTCTCAAGCTGTTGATCAACCCGCACGACGACGTGAGCCTGCGCCGCGTCATCAACGTGCCGGCGCGAGGCAACGGAAAGGGCGTCATGGACGCCGTCGATCGCGTCTCGGCGGACGAGGCGCCGCCGCTTCTGCTCGCCAGCGGCATCGCGGTTCCGGCGCCCAATTCGCTGTGGACGAAGCTGAATCGCGCGATTGACGAGCGGCTCGCGCCGCAGCGCGCGGTCACATCGCTGCGCACGTTTCGCGATCTCATCCTCGCCCTGTCGGATGTCGCACGGAAAGAGCCGCTCTCGATTACGTTCGGCAAGGTGCTCGATCAGAGCGGCTACCTTCAGGACTTGCGCGAGGACAAGTGCGAAGACTCGCAGGGCCGCATCGAAAACCTGATGGAGCTCGTCTCGGCGGCCCGCGAGTACGAGGGGCGCGAGCCGGAGGCGTCGCTGGGCGGATTTACCGACAAGCTGTCGCTCCTCTCCGAAGTGGACGAAGGGCAAGGCAGCCTGGAGGCGCGCATCTGGCTGATGACGCTGCATGCCGCGAAGGGGCTCGAGTTTCCGACGGTCATCATGAGCGGTCTCGAGGAAGGCGTCTTTCCGCACTCGCGCGCCTTCGACGAAGAGGACGAGATGGCCGAGGAGCGGCGCCTGTGTTACGTCGGCATGACGCGCGCGCGCTCGCAGCTCGTGCTCACCGGCGCCGCGCGGCGGCGCGTCTTCGGCGAGTATCAGTCGATGGAGCCCTCGCGGTTCATGGACGAAGTGCCGCCGCAGCTCGTCGAGCGGATCGAGCCGGCGTTTCCGGCGAGCAGTTACCAGAGCTCGTTCGGCGGCGGCTATCGGGCGTTCGAACCGTTCCTCGACGCAGGCTCGGGGCAGGCGGCCGAGGGATCGTCGACGTATCACCGCGCGTCGGGCAGCTTCGGATCGAAGCCGCGCGAGGAACCCGCGTACTCCTACGAGGACGAAGATCAGTCGTCGCTCCTGGGCCTCAGCCTCGGCGCGAAGGTGCGCCACCCGCAGTTCGGCGTCGGGACGATTCTCAGCTGTCGAAGAGCTGGCTGACGATGTGAAGCTGGTGGTGAGATTTAGCGTGGGGCCGAAGACGCTGCGCGCGAAGTACGCGAAGCTGGAGATGGTGAAGCTCAGGGACACGGGGCTAGGGGTAGGGGACTGTAGGTGGCGGGAGCACGGGTGATTCCCACGCGTCCTACGCCGACCCCGAACCCCTCGCCCCTTCCTACGCGGGTTTTATGGCCGTGATAATCCACTTGCCCTGACGCTCGCCTTTGTCGGTCTTCACGACGGCGCGCTGCACGGTCATCACGTAGTTCTTCTGGGTCGTCGCGCCGGCGGCGTCTTCACCTGCGCCGTCACCGAAATGTCCTTCGAGACGAGCGTGCCGTCGAGCTCTTCGACCGTCGGCGTCGGCGACCCGGAGTTGGCCATGAGGCTCAGCTCGGCAATCGGGCGGGCGTCGCGAGCGCTGCTCTCGCTGCCGACACTTTCTTCGCTTCGGCGCTGCTGTCGTCGCGCCATTTCGTCCACTCGGCCTGAATCTGCGCGTCTTGCCCGTCAGCTTTTTGCCGGCGCGCTCAGCCTCCAGCACGCGATCGATCGCTTCGCATTCGCGTCCTGATACTGTTTTTTCTTTTCGTTGAACGCCTTGTTCGCGGCGTCAGCCTCGGTGACGGCCTTGGAGAGCTCGATCACGCGCAGGGGCTCGTGCGCTCGGGGCTCACGGCGGTGACGTCGAAGTCCGTAGACCGTGCCTTCGGTCTTCGGCGTCGAAGCTGACCGTCGCAAAATTCGCGAGTGTCTGGCTGTCGCGCAGCCCCGACGCGCGGAAAAACTGTCGCACCAGATTCTCTTCCGAGCGTTCGCTGACGAGCACGCGCTCAGAGCGGCGACCGCCAGAACCATGGGCGCCAGTAGATACACGCTAGTCTTCGGCCGAAACATACCAGCCTCCTCTTTTGCCGCAATCGTGCGGTCTGTCGTAGTGTCCCGTCCTCAGACGGGAGCTGTGTCTTCCGTGCCGTTCTCGTCGTCTTTTTCGGCCAGCCGGGCCAGTGATACGACCCGGTCGTCCGCGTCGATCTCGATCAGACGCACTCCCTGTGTCGCCCGGCCGATGGTTCGGATATCGCGCGCGACAGTCCTCAGGATCTTGCCCTGCTGCGTGATGAGCATGAACTCATCCTCGTCGTGCACGGACGCCATCCCGACGACACGGCCGTTCCGTTCGGTTGTTTGGATGTTAATAATACCCACACCGCCCCTGGACTGCACCCGATATTCGTCCAGCTCGGTCCGTTTTCCGTAGCCGTGCTCGGTGACCGTCAGGAGGGTGCTGCCGGGCCGGACCACCTCCATCGCGACCACCTCGTCGCCCTCGCGGAGGCGTAATCCCCTTCACCCCGTAGGCCGTCCGCCCCATCGGCCGGACGTCGCTTTCCGGGAACCGGATGGCCACGCCGTCCCGGGTGCCGATGAAGATTTCGCCCGTGCCGTCGGTAATCTGCGCGGCCATCAGGCGATCGCCGTCCTCGACGCCCATGGCGATGATGCCGCCCGCCCGCGGGTTGCTGAAGGCCGACAGCTCGGTCTTTCTTCACGATACCGCGCAGGGTGCCCATCACGATGAACTTGCCCTCTTCGAACTCTTTCACGGTCTGCAGCGCCGCGATCTTCTCGTCGGGCGCCATCGACACCAGGTTCGCAATCGCTTTGCCCTTGCCGCCAGGGCCCGACGTCCGGAATCTCGTGCACCTTGAGCCAGTAGGCGCGCCCGCGATCCGAGAAAATCATGATGTAGGCGTGCGTGGAGGCGACGAAGAGGTGGCTGACGAAGTCCTCCTCGCGCGTGCGCATGCCGATGCGCCCTTTGCCGCCGCGGCGCTGGTTGCGGTAGCTCGTGATCGGCGTGCGCTTGATGTAGCCGGTGTTGCTCACCGTGATCGCCATGTCTTCTTCGGCGATCAGATCCTCGATGCTGATTTCGCCGGCGTCTCCGTCGATGATCTCGGTGCGGCGATCGTCGCCGTACTTGTCGCGCACGTCCTTCAGCTCGCCGACGATCATCTGCATCAGCAGGCGCTCGCTGCCGAGGATCGCGCGCAGCCGCTCGATCGTCTTCAGCAGCTCCGCCATCTCGTCGAGAATCTTCTGGCGCTCGAGGCCGGTCAGCCGCTGCAGCTGCATGTCGAGGATGGCCTGCGCCTGGAGCTGGCTGAGCGAGAACTGCGTCATCAGGCCGTCGCGCGCCTCGGGCACGGTCTTCGATCCGCGGATGAGCTTGATGACCGCGTCGAGGTTGTCGAGCGCGATCTTGAGGCCTTCGAGAATGTGGTAGCGCGCCTCGGCCTTGCGCAGCTCGAACTGCGTGCGGCGGATGACGACCTCGCGGCGGAAATCGATGAAGCTCTCGACGAGCTCGGCGAGGTTCAGCACCTTCGGCCGGCCGCGCGACGATGGCGAGCATGATGACGCCGAAGCTCTGCTGCAGCTGCGTGTGCTTGTAGAGGTTGTTCAGGATGACTTCGGGCACTTCGCCGCGCTTCAGCTCGATGACGATGCGCATGCCCTCGCGGTCGGATTCGTCGCGCAGGTCGGAGATGCCCTCGATGCGTCTTCTCGCCCACCAGCTCGGCGATCTTCTCGATCAGCCTGGCCTTGTTCACCTGGTAGGGGATCTCGGTGACGATGATCGACTGCCGGTCGCCCTTCTTCGTCTGCTCGATCGACGCCTTGGCGCGCATCAGGATCGGCGCCGCGGCCGGTCGGTACGCCGATGCCGATGCCCGGATCGCCCGACGATATAGCCGCCGGTCGGGAAAGTCCGGGCCCGTTCACGCTTCATCAGGCCGTGCAGCTTCTCGTCTTGTCGAGCTTCGCGCCGCGCTCCTGCTCGGTCGTCGATCGCCCAGATGACGCCGTCGATGACCTCGCGCAGGTTGTGCGGCGGCACGTTCGTCGCCATGCCGACCGCGATGCCGGCCGAGCCGTTGACGAGCAGGTTCGGGATACGGCGCCGGCAGCACGGTCGGCTCCTCCGTCGTCTCGTCGTAGTTCGGGACGAAGTCGACGGTGTCCTTGTCGAGGTCGGCCATCACGTCGTCGGCGAGCGCCTCGAGCCGCGCCTCGGTGTACCGCATCGCCGCGGGCGGGTCGCCGTCGATCGAGCCGAAGTTGCCCTGGCCGTCGACCAGCGGGTAGCGCATGTTGAAGTCCTGCGCCAGGCGCACCAGCGTGTCGTAGATCGACGCGTCGCCGTGCGGGTGGTAGTTGCCCATCACCTCGCCGACGATCTTCGCGCACTTCCGGTAGCCGCGGTTCGAGCGCGAGGCCCATCATCTTCATGCCGTAGAGCACGCGGCGATGGGCCGGCTTCAAGCCGTCGCGGACGTCGGGCAGCGCTCGTCCGATGATCACGCTCATGGCGTAATCCATGTACGACCGCTTCATTTCGTCTTCGATGTTGACCGGGATTTTTTGTGATGTATCGCTCATGTCGTTGATATCGCACCGCAGACGACGCAACGGCGCCACGTGAATTCTTCTCAGAAAAGAGAATCCCTTTGCGTCGTCGCGTCTTTGCGGTGAAGCAGAAAACTCAAATATCCAGGTTTCTCACGTCGAGCGCGTTGTCTTCGATGAACTTTCTGCGCGGCTCGACCTGGTCGCCCATCAGCGTGGTGAACATCTGATCGGCTTCGGTGTGATCCTCGGCGCGGACCTGCAACAGCGTCCGTCACGTCCGGATTCATCGTCGTCGTCCACAGCTGGTCCGGGTTCATCTCGCCAAGCCCTTTATAGCGGTTGATGGCGACGCCTTTCTTGCCGGCGTTGATGAAATACTCGAGCAACTCGTCGAGCGACTTTATGGTCGCGGCGGGTTCGGGCCTGGCTTACCCGCCACCGCCGTCATTGCGGTCTGGGCGTTCCTGCTCCGGCTCGGCTTCCGGCTCCGGTTCGGGTCGCCACTGGTCGCCACCACCGTCATCGGTGCTGATGTCGCGAATCTCGCGGTAACTGCTCAGCAGGGTGCGGTAGTCGGGCGCGGTCACGAAGTCGAGCGAGATACGTTGTGCCTCGGGTAGCCGTTCGACCGGTCCTCGATCGCAAGGCTGAACGACTTGTTTTCCTCGTCCGGCTCGATCGTCACCATCGATGTCGGGGTCGTCAGCCGCCTCGGCCAGCGCGTCGAGCTGCACGGGACTGTCGAAAAACGTCTTGTCGTGCGCGTCGGCGTCGAGCAGCGCCTCGATCACCTCGCGCACGTGGCCGCGGCGTTCCACGGCAGTATTTGCGGTACTTCATCAGCCGGTGCAGCAGCTGCTCGAGCGCGGCGCCGGAAATTTCCTTGCCGTTCATCTTCACGGTGCGCGACTCCGCCGCGCGGCGAATCAGGTACGTCTCGAGGTCGCGTTCGTCCTTGATATAGGTCTCCCCTTTGCCCCGCTTCGCGCGGAACAACGGCGGCTGCGCGACATAGAGATGTCCTTTTTCGATGACATACGGCAGGTGCCGGTAGAAGAACGTAAGAAGCAGGGTCATAATGTGTTCTCCGTCAACGTCGGCATCGGTCATGATGACGATACGGTGATAGCGGAGCTTCGCGATGTCGAAGTCGCCGCCGATGCCGCAGCCGAGCGCCGCGATCGTTGTTGAATCTCGTCGCTGCCGAGCATCTTGTCGAAGCGCGCCTTCTCGACGTTCAGAATCTTGCCCTTGATCGGCAGGATGGCCTGGAACCGGGCGATCGCGACCCTGCTTTGCCGAGCCGCCGGCCGATTCTCCTTCGACGATGTTCAGCTCGCTGTTGGCCGGGTCGCGCTCCTGGCAGTCGGCGAGCTTGCCAGGCAGACCGCCGCCCTCGAGCGCGCCTTTGCGCCGCACGAGGTCTCGCGCTTTGCGCGCAGCTTGACGCGCCCGAGCGGCGTCGACGGTCTTGCCGATGATGCGCTTGGCAATCGCCGGATTTTCCTCGAGGAACGAGCCGAGCTTGTCATTGACGATCGCCTCGACGATGCCCTTCACTTCGGTGTTGCCGAGCTTGGTCTTGGTCTGCCCCTCGAACTGCGGACGCGGAATCTTCACGCTGATGACCGCCGTGAGCCCTTCGCGGATGTCGTCGCCGCTGACTTTGTTCAAGTCCTTCGCAAGGTTGTTCTTGCCCGCGTAGAAATTAATCGTGCGCGTCAGCGCGGAACGGAACCCGGAGAGGTGCGTTCCCCTCGTGGGTGTTGATGTATTCGCCGAAGGTCTGCGCGGTTTGGTCGTTGACGTGGACGATGCCGGCCTCGATCCGGCCTGCGAGCTCGAAGCCTCGCTGGTTGTCGCTCGTGATGATCCCCGCTGCGAGCCCGTACCCGGTGGCGTTCGCCCGCTCGACTGCCGCGTCGGCGTCGTCCACGACCTCGATCGAGGCGACGGGCCCGAACGTCTCCTCGCGTGCGAACGCGAGAATCTGCCGGCACATCCGTGACGAGCGTCGGCTTGTAGCAGGGCCCGTCCGTCTCGCCGCCGACGAGCAGCTTCGCTCCCTTGTCGACCGCATCCTGAACCCGCGCCGCCACGGTCGAAAGCGCCTGGCCGTTGATCAGCGGACCGATGATCGTGTCGTGCTCCTTCGGATCACCGACCTTGAAGCCCTGCCGTCTTCGCCACGAGCTTCTCCGTGAACTCGTCCGCAATCGAGCGCTCCACGATGATCCGCCGCGTCGACATGCAGATCTGACCCTGGTGGAGAAAGCTTCCGAAGGCCGCGGCGTCGACCGCGTACTGGAGATCGGCGTCACCGAGCACGATCAGCGGGTTCGACCCTCCGAGCTCGAGCACCACCCGCTTCAGCTGGCGGCCGCAGGCCTCTGCCAGGCGACGACCCGTCTGCGTCGACCCCGTGAAGTTGATCCGCCTCACTGCAGGGTTCTCGACGAGCTCGTCGCCGATCCCCGTCGCCTCGCCCGGAGCGTGCGTGACGATGTTGAGCACACCGGCCGGCAGGCCGGCCTCGGCGAAGACCTCGCCCCAGAGCGTGCCACCGGAGACGGGCGACCACTCGGATGGCTTCAACACGACCGTGTTGCCGAGCACGAGGGGGGCAGTGATCGAACGCAGCGAGAGGATCAGCGCCGCGTTCCACGGCGCAATCGCGCCGACGACGCCCACCGGCTGTCGCAGCCCCATCGCCAACGCTCCCGGAATATCCGACGGAATCACCTCTCCGAGCGGTGCATAGGCCGAGCCGGCCGCCTGGCGCAGGAGACCCGGGGTGAAGTGCATCTGGAACATGCCGAAGCCGAAGGTGGCGCCTGTCTCGCGGGCGAGCAGGTCGACGACCTCGTCCCGCCGGCTCTCGAGGATGTCCGCCGCGCGGAGGAAGATCGCCTGCCGCGCGCCGGGAGGCGTCGCCGCCCAGGCGGGGAACGCCTCCGCGGCGGCCTCGATCGCGCGTCGCGCGTCGTCTCGCGTGCCCGCGGCGGCGCGCACCACGGTGTCGCCGGTGAACGGGTCGCTCACGTCGAAGGTGGCGCCGTCGCTCGAGGCAACCCACTCCCCACCGACGAAGACGAGCGACTCGCGGAGGGTGGCAGCGGTCTCTGTTGATTGCGTCATGTTCTCGATCCTTTCGAACGACAGTGGGTCAGCTCAGGAGCAGAGCGGCTCGAAACGTGGGGCGGCCGGGGACTCGCGGGCTGCCTCGCTGATGTTACGCCACGCATCACGACGCGACCGGCCGCGGCCATGGCCACGACGGCGCCGGTTGGCTCGACAGTCACACTCCATCGTCGCAGGTGGTGCCTTTCGTCAGGCCGGCCCGTCGGTCGGCGTTGCACATTGCCTCTCCGCCGTGTCCGAGCAGACTACGAGCATGCCTTCCCGCCTGTCAAGACAGAGTCCCGGCTAATGGGACAAACGAGGGAGCAGGAACGGATTTGTGCCGGAGTGTTCCATTCGTCAAGACAGTGGTCTAGTATGCGGGACGTGTTGGAGGGCCGGGCCTTGTTCACGAACGCCGATTCGTCGGAGCGCGGCCTGCGCGCGGGCCCGACCTTGACTCGCCGTGGTCATCCGATCTACCGTCGCCGAACGGCACCGAACCTCATCGCGCGGTCCCGTTGGGATCGCCGCACGAGCGAGCCAGACCTCGGGAGGCACCCGACGCGAGGAGGGACCATTTGACGAGATCCTGATCGGAGGCACGCGCGACGCCGCCACGTCACCCGCCTCGTGGCTCTGCCCCCTAACGAACTCGAGGATCAGTAGTCCAAAGCATGTGAGAGTCAGACGTCCCGCTTCCACGAGAGAACCGAAGGAGACCAGATGAGATCGATGAGGGTCAAGACCGGTCTGGCGATCGCCACGGCCGGGCTGGTGGCACTGATGTTGACCGTGATGGCCACGACCGGCGCGGAGCCGCAGGGCCTGTCGGGTCGGGCACGACGTCCGCCAAGAAGTCCATCTGCGGCAAGGGCACCGGCAAGAAGGCCAAGGGCGCACCGATCAAGCTGGCGGGCACGATGACGCTCGATTCCGGGCGTCGACTTCACGACGATCGGGAAGATCGCGCAGGCCTACTTCAAGTGCGTCAACGACAACGGCGGCATCAACGGTCGTCCGATCAGCTACACGTTCCTCGGTGAGCAGCTCGACCCGGCGCAGCAGCTGAGCCTGGCGAAGAAGTTCGTCGAGAGCGACAAGGTCGTCGGGATCGTCGGCAACACGAGCCTGACCGAGTGCGGTAACACGAACAAGTACTACAGGAGCAAGGGCTACTACATCATCGGCGCCGGCGTGCCGGGCGAGTGCTTCAGCTCCCCGAACTTCGCCGCGGTGAACATGGGCCCGCGCTACTCGAACATCGGTGCCGCGCAGGCACTCGTCAAGCGTGGCGCGAAGTCGCTCGTCGACTCGTCGCCGGCAGCGGTTGCCGAGTACTCGAACGGCGGCCCGGCTCTCGTCGCCAAGGAGGCCGGTATCCCGTACAAGGGCTTCGCCGAGAACCTGCCGCTGACCGACACCGACGCGATCGTCCAGAAGCTCGTCCAGGCCGCGGGCCCGGGCGGCGGCGTCGTGCTCAACTACACGCCGGAGTCGGCGACGCCGCTCCTCAAGTCGGCAGCGAAGCTCGGCCTCATCGACAAGGTCATCTGGGGCTCGTCGACGCCGGCCGCGAACGAGCTGGTCGCCGGTGAGAATCCGGCGTTCGACGGCAAGATCTTCGTCAACTCGGAGTTCGGGCTGCTGACCGACAAGGGCCCGGACATGACGCTCTACCGGCAGATCACGGCGAAGTACGCGCCGAACGTGCCGATCCAGAGCTTCGGGCAGATGGGCTTCTTCGTCGGCAGGTTCGTCGACGAAGGCGCTCCTCAACGTCGCAGGGCGCGCGTGACCGCGAAGTCGTACAACAACGCAGTGCGCGGCACTCAAGAACGACAAGTCCGACATGCTCTGCAAGCCGTGGTACTTCGGGAACGCGCTGCCGTACCACATCCCGAACAACACGGACATCACGGTCACCTACGACAACGGGCAAGCTGAAGAAGGTCGACCCCTGCTTCCCGATCCAGGCTGTCGATCCGCAGCTGAAGACGACGCGGGCCTGGGAGAAGAAGTACAACCTGAACACCGCGAAGTAGTCACGACGCACGAGTCGATGCCGGAGGGCGGCTGTAGTTGGATCGCAGCCGCCCTCGGCATTACGCTGGGCCCTAGTCACATCCACGTTCCTCGAGATCCGAGCCATGGGAGCTGATCAGACCAGGTGAGACGATGCGGTGACCGCAATGCATAGCCTCCTCGGCTTCACGATCTTCGGCGTCGACTGGGAGTTCATCAAGCCGTACACTCGTTCTCGGCCTCGCCCTGGGTGGGCGTGTACGCACTCTCGGGCGTCAGCCTCGTCGTTCTGTACCGCTCGACGGGCGTGCTCAACCTGGCGTTCGGCGCCATCGGCACGGCCGGCGCGCTGATCGCCTAGTGGATGTTGCAGCACACCAGCTCGCCGAGCTGGCTCGCGTACCTCGTCGGCGATCGTGTTCGGCGGGCTGCTCACGTTGCTCTACGGCGCGATCCTGGGGCCTGCATTCGCGCAACGCGACGCCCTGGTGAAGATGATGGGCACGCTCGCCCTCCTCCTGATCCTGCTCGGGATCATGTCCTGGCGCGCGCCGGTCGACGCCGCCACCGTACGCATCCTCACGCTCGAGACGACCGACTGGACGTTCCAGCTCTTCGGCGTGCAGGTCAACGGAACGCAGGTGCTGGCGATCGTCGTCGCCATCGTCATCACCGCCGGAATCTCCGCGTTCCTCACCTTCACCGGCCTCGGCACTGCGATGCGTGCGCTCGCGAACGACCGCGAGATCACGGCGACGCTCGGCGTGCCGGTGCGCAAGGTCGAGGCGGCCGCCTGGTTCGGGTCGGGCATCATCTGCGGCGGCGCCGGGCTGCTGCTCGCCGATCTCCTGCAGACGCTCGACTACACGACGCTCACCTTCCTCGTCAGCTTCGCGCTCGCCGCCGCGCTGATCGGCGGGCTCCGCTCGCTCTGGGGGACGCTGATCGGCGGGCTGGTCATCGGCGATCGCGCAGGCCGTGCTCAACCCGTACTTCACGATCGCGCCGTACCGGCGCGTGGCGCCGTTCGCGATCGCGATCATCGCGCTCCTCTGGCTCGGTCGGCGCCGTGTCGTCGTCATCTCGAGGTCGGGCCGATGATCGCGGCACCTGGACCCGGCAACGCTCGATCCGCGGCGCCGTCGATCGCGGTCTTCCTGTTCGTGGCGCTCTTCCTCGGCCCGCTGGCCGGCGGAGACTGGATGAGCACGTTCGGCTCGATGGCGATCTACTCCGTCGTCGCCGCCGGTCTCGGCGTGCTCTACGGGCGGGTCGGGATGATCTCGCTCTGCCAGATCGGGCTTCTCGCGCTCGGCACCTGGATCGGCGCGCGGATCGCCTTCGCCACGTCGCTGCCGTTCCCGATCGTCCTCCTCCTCGCCGGCGTTCTGACGGCGGCGATCGGGGTCTTCATCGGGCTGTTTGCGCTCCGACTCAGCGGCCTCCACCTGGCTCTGATCACCTTGATGGCCGCCGGGGCGATCACCGAGATCCTGAATCAGATCGAGGTTCCCGAACGGTGGCGGCGGATTCAAGGGCAATGCTCCCGGTCGGGCGGCCTCGAGGAGCATGCAGACCGTTCGCCGGCCCTCGATCGCCACGGGCGACACCGCGTACTACCGCTATGTCGTGATCGTGTGCGCGCTCATGTTCGTGTTCGCGCTCGCTGCACGTCGCGACCAAGCCCGGCCGAGCGTGGGCGGCAATCCGCGAGAGCGAGCCCGCCGCTCTCGCCGCCGGCGTCAACATCACGCTCTACAAGCTCTGGGCCTTCGGTCTCGCGGCGTTCATGACAGGTGTGGCGGGTGCCTCCTCTCGGCGTATGTCGGCGCAGCCGCGCATCGAGAGCTTCCCGACGCAGGCGTCGATCACGCTGCGTCGCGACCGCGCTGATCGGCGGCATCTTCACCTTCTGGGGCGCGATCGTCGCCGGAGCGTTCATCCAGGTGCTGCCGTTTCTCTTCCAGGCCAAGTGGGGCCTGAACCACAACTTCCTGCTGATCCTGTTCGGAGTCGGGCTGTTCCAGGTGCTGCTCACCGCGCCGGGCGGCATCGTCGAGCAGCTGCCCGAAGGATCTGAGGAATCTCGGTCGACTTCCTCTGGAGGCTGGTACGAAGCCGCCGCGGTCGGAGCGAGGGGCGCGTCGGCGTGATCGAGATCGAGGATCTCACCGTGCGCTTCGGCGGCGTCACGCCGATCGACGGGATGAGCGTCGTGTTCCCCGGCGGAACGTGCGGCCTCATCGGCCCGAACGGCGCCGGCAAGACGACGTTCTTCAACGTGCTCAGCGGCTTCGTGCAGCCGCGCCGCGGGCTCGATCTATGCCTTCGGCGAGAACCTGCTCGGCTGACCGACTTTCGCCGCGCGCGCTGGGGGCTGCGCCGGACGTTCCAGACGGAGCAGGCGATCGAGAAGCTGTCGATCTTCGACAACGTCGCCATGATCCACGAGCATCCGAGGCCGAGCGCGCGTCGAGCGCGAGCGACGTGCTGGACGCGATCGAGTTCGTCGGGCTCGAGCGTACCGCCGAGCACGAAGGTCGGCGGACTCGCCGCGCGTGCAGCGACGCCTGATCGAGGTGGCTCGCGCCGTCGTCGGGAAGCCGCGTCTCGTGCTGCTCGACGAGCCGGCCGCCGGCCTGCCCGACGAGGAGACCGAGCATCTCGGCCGGTGATCCGCGGCATCCCGGACGACTACGGAGCGCTGGTGATCCTCGTCGACCACGACATGAGCCTCGTCTCCGCCTGCTGCGAGACGACGGCTGTGCTCGATTTCGGCAAGCTGATCGCCTCCGGCCCGACCGCCGACGTGCTCCGACGACGCGACACGTGATGCGCGCCTACCTCGGCACCGAGGACGACCTGTGAGCGGCGGCGAACGGCGCCACTCCGCATCGAAGGCGTCTCACGTCGCCCGCGGCGGGCGTCCCGTTCGTCTCCGACGTCTCCCTCGAGATCCCGCCGGGTGAGGTGACCACGCTGCTCGGCCCGAACGGCGCCGGCAAATCGACTCTCGTCCTTGCCGTCGCCGGCGGTGCTTCGGACCGAGTGGCAGGCAGCGTGGTGCTCGACGACGAGGACATCGACGCGGCGCCGGCCCGAGACGTCCGCGCGCGTGGCGTCGCGGTCGTCGCCGAGGGACGTCGGCTGCTGCCCGTAGCTGACCGTCGAGGAGAACCTGCGGGTCGCGACATACTCGCTGGCACGGGCCGAGGCGCGCGACGGCATCAGCGCGGCACTCGAGCTGTTCCCCGAGCTCGAGAAGCGGTGGACGGTTCAAGCGCGGTTGCTCTCCGGCGGCGAGCAGCAGATGGTCGTGCTCGCGCAGGCGCTCGTCTCCAGTCCGAAGTTCGTGCTCGTCGACGAGCTCTCGCTCGGGCTCGCGCCGGTGATCGTCAAGCGCCTGGTGCCGACGATCGAGGTCGGTAGCCGAGTCCGGGATCGGGGTGCTGCTGATCGAGCAGTTCGCGCACGTCGCGCTCGGGCTTGCGAAGACCGCGTACGTCCTCGAGGCGGGTCGGATCCGGTACCACGGAACCGCGCAGAGGCTCAAGGACGAGCCCGAGCTGCTCCACTCGGCCTACCTCCTCCGGGAGCAGCGCCGGGACTGGGGCGTAGAGCACGACCTCCTACGACGTAGGACGAAGTCGCCGACGGCGGCGACAGCCGCGCGGATTCGTCAAAGATCAGGTGCGAGACACCGGGGAGGATCCTCGTCTCGGAATTGGGAATGCCTCAGCGCCCACGCCACTGCCTGGGCGGCCGGGATGAGCCTGTCGTTCTCGCCCCAGAGCAGGAGGGTGGGCATCGTCAGCCGATGCAACCAGCGGGCGAGCTTCGACGTCCTGCGTTCGACCATGCAAAACCCGCTGCGCCGACCTCGTCTCCCGCGCGCGCTCGTCGAGGAACCCTTGAGGTCGGCGGAGTCGGGAAGCCTGCGAAGATCGACTGATCGTCGGTGAGGTAGCCGGCCACGTCCTCGGGAGGAACCGACTGCCAGGCTGATCGTCTCGCTCACCTCGACCGCCATGCCGAACGGCGACGCGAGCACGAGCTTGCGGACCGCGCCGGCTGCTGGATCGTGAGCGTCGCTGCGAGGAAGCCCCCCAGCGAGTGGCCTGCGAGCGCGATTTCACCGAGCCCGAGGGCGTCGAAGAGCTCGAGGTAGTGCAGGACGTAGTCCCGGATATCGTCGATGCTCGGAGTCGTCGCCGAGGCTCCGAAACCGGGGTGGATCGGGACGATCAGCCGTGTACGCTCGGCGAGTGGCAGGAGGACAGTCGAAGCCGGTCGCGGTGCCGCCGCCATGAAAGAAGACGAGCGGTGGCCCATCCCCGGCGCGAAGATGGCAGTGTCGATTCCGTTGACTCGTGACGGATTTCGATGTACTCGGCCATGGTCGTCCGGCAGCCTAGAGGTCTTGGCGGAACGCGGTTGATGGCTGTCCACGCGATGCTCTATTAATCTCACATGGAACTCAACGCGACCTTCTCCCAATACGGCTCCACGCCTGTTCGGCGGCTTCGGCGTCGACACCCTCATCGCCGCGATCGCCCTGCTCGTCGGCGCGATCGTCCTGTTGTCGTTCGCACCTGCGACCTACCAGATCTACACCGCGATCCACGTCATCGCAGCTGTGATCTGGGTCGGCGGCGACATTACCCTGACGTCACTCGGAATCGTCTTCGAGCGTCGACAGGACGGCGCGACTCTCGCCGCTTTGGGGAAGATGGGTGCCTGGGTCGGAACGCGCGTCTACACGCCTGCGCTGTTCGTCGTCATCGCGTTCGGGATCGCACTGATGCGCGAGGGCAACCTCGACTGGGGGCAGTTCTGGGTCATCTTCGGCCTCATCGGCTGGACGATCGCCGCAGTCGTCGGCGTCGGGTTCGTGGGTCCAGAGCTCGGCCGGATCGACGAGGCCGCTCAGGCCCACGGCCCGGAATCCCCCGAGGTCGCGGCACGCGTCAAGCGTCTCTTCATGATCTTCCGCTTCGACACGGTGCTGCTCATCCTGATCGTGCTCAACATGGCCGCGAAGCCGTTCGCCTAGGGCATTTTCGCCTGAGGCGAAACTGCCTGGACGTGCAGAAGGCTTAGGGGATCAGGACCGCTCGACCGGTGACTTCGCCCTCGCGGAGCGCGTCGAGGACATCGTTCACCGCATCGAGAGGGTGGCTCTCGGTCTTCAAGATGACCCGTCCGGCTGCGTGGAGCTGCAGCAGCTCCCACAGGTCGATCCACGTTCCCACGAGATTGCCGACGACGGCGTTCTCACCGACGACGAGCGCCACCGACGGGAACGAGACCATCCCGCCGTAACCGACGATCGAGTAGGTGCCGCCCCGCGCGAGCATCGCCGTCCCGTCCGCGTGCGTCTGGTCGATGCCGACGAAGTCGAACACCAGGTCGGCGCCGCGTCCGTCGGTGAGCTCGCGCACCGCATCGGCGCTGCCGGCAGCATCCAACACGTGGTCGGCGCCAAGCTCGGTCGCGAGCGCCCGCCGCCGATGATCGGAGTCGATCGCGACGATCGAGCTCGAGCCGAGCTCACGCACCAGCTGCATCGCGATGTGGCCGACTCCGCCGACCCCGATCACAACGGCTGTCGTCCCCGGTTCGGCCAGATGCGCCAGCTTGCGGACAGCGTGGTATGCGGTGAGCCCTGCATCGGAGTGCGGCGCCACATCCGCGGGGGCGATGCCGTCAGGCAGCTTGATCAGGGAGCGCTCGGGCACGACGACGTAGCCGGCAAAGCCGCCGTCGACCGAAAGCCCCGTGAACTCGTGTCTGGCGCAATGCATGTCGTTCCCACGGCGGCACGCAAGGCAGAGCCCGCAGCTGTGAGGCGGATACACGAGCACCGCATCACCCTTGGCCACAGTGGTCACCCCTGCTCCGACCTCCTCGACCCAGCCGGCATTCTCGTGCCCCAGGACGCGCGGCAGCGTCACACCCGCGGGTTCCATGAGCCCTTCGATCGCGTGAAGGTCGGTCGCGCAGACCCCGGCGCCGCCGATGCGAATCAGCACATCTGCCGGCCCCGAGGGCTCCGGAACGGGTCGCTCGTCGAACTCCAGCGGCCGGTGATACTCGCGCATGATTGCGACCTTCACGTCAGCTCCTTGCCGATTCGAATGACGCCGATGATCCTAGTCCGCCGCGTCTCAGCGGGAGCCGTCAAGTCACTCCGCCGACCAGGCAGGTGAACGAAGTAGAGTCGGCAGATGGAGACGATGAAGGCGGGTCGTGCGGTTGTCGACATCTTGCGTGCGGAAGGCGTGCGCTTCGTCTTCGGCCTGCCTGGCGGCCACGTCCTCGCCATCTACGACGCGCTCTATGACACGCCCGAGATCAAGCACATCCTCGTTCGACACGAGCAGACGGCGGCGAGCATGGCGGCCGCGTACGCGCAGCTGACGGGCGAGCCCGGGGTCTGCCTCGTGACCGCAGGCCCGGGCTGCACGAACCTCCTCACGGGTATTGCCGAGGCCTACGTCGGATCGTTGCCGATCGTTGCGATCGCCGGGCGAGGCGCCACCTTCAACGCGCATCGGGGCGCGGCCCAGGAGGTCGATACCCACCGCATCTTCGCTCCTGTGACCAAGTGGTCGGTACGGGTCGACAGCGCCGAGGAGATCGCCGACGCCGTCGGCGAGGCATTCAGGATCGCACGTAGCGGGCGGCCGGGGCCTGTGCTGATCGACATCCCTCGCGACCTGCTCGATGCCGACGTCACCGCGGCACGGTACGTGCCCGCGGGCGCGCCGGAGCGGCCCTCCGCCGACCCCGGGCTGGTCGCATCGACCGCCGATCTCCTCCTCGACGCCGAGCGTCCGCTCCTGATTGCGGGCGGCGGCACCGTCGCCTCCGGCGCCTTTGCCGAGCTCCGCGAGCTCGCCGAGTACCTCGCGATCCCGGTGCTGACGAGCCTCGCCGGTCGCGGCTCGATCCCCGACGACCATCCACTCTCGGCCGGCGGGCTCGGCACCCACCGCAACCGCCTGTCGAAGCGCCTCCTCGCCGAAGCGGACGTCGTCGTAGGGCTCGGGACACGGTTCGAGGAGATGGAGACGAACTGGCGACCGGGCACGGTTCCTTCCCCCGAGGCGGCGTACGTCCAGGTCGACATCGAGCCCGGCGAGCTCGGTCGCAGCGTTCCGGCGACGATCGGGATCGTCGCCGACGTGCGGACGGCGCTCGAACAGCTTCTCGCGGAGCTCCAACGTCGTGGGAGGGACTCGCTTGCGCCCGTTCTCGCCGAGCATGAGCGCGTCGGCGCGATCCGCTCGGAGCTCGACGTGATCGAGCAAGACTTCGCCGCGCGTCGCCGACACGGACGTGGTTCCCATCCACCCCGTGCGGGTGATCCACGAGATCCGTCGCATCTTCCCCCGGGAGACGACGGTTGCAGTCGACGTCGGCTGCATCACGCAGCACATCGCGGGCGGCTCTCCGTTCTTCAAGGTGTTCGAGCCACGGTCGCTGATCGTCCCGTCGAGCTTCTACGGGATGGGCTTCACCTCCGCCGGGCTCCCGACAGCAAAGCTCGTCTACCCGGAGCGGCCGGCGGTCGGGTTCGTCGGCGACGGCTCGTTTCAGATGGTGATGAACGTCCTTCCGGTCGCGGCAGAGTACGGGCTCGGCGTCACCTGGTGCATCTTCAACGACGGCTCTCTCGGGTCGATCCGCGACATCCAGGAGCATCGGCTCGGCAATCGGATCATCGCGACCGAGTTCGGCGTCCAGCCCGACTTCGCAAAGATCGCCGAGGCGTGTGGCTGCTTCGGGGAGCGGGTCGAGGATCCGGCTGAGGTCGGGGCGTCGCTCGAGCGCGCGCTCGCGGCGAACGTCGAGGGGCGTCCGGCGGTCCTCGACTTCGTCGTCGCCCGCGAGCGCATGCTGCAGAGCCTGGAGCACTACGGCTTCTATCCCGAGGAGCTCGTCGAACGCGCCCGCCGCTCGCCGCTCGAGGCCGCGACATGACGATGCTCGGCTTCGGCGTGCGCAACGGGGTCGATCTTCCAGTACGCGTACGTCGTCGACGACATCCACCACGCGATGGGCGACTACGTCGCGCGCCTCGGGCTCGGCCCCTGGTCGCTCCGCGACCGGTTCTCGCCGCCGACCGCTCGGCTGCGCGGTCAGCCGCACTCGCCGACCTTCAGCCTCGCGCGCAGCTTCTCGGGCAACACGATGATCGAGCTCATCGAGCAGCACGACGACGGCCCCTCGGTCTTCCACGAGGGCAGCGGGCCGCGACGCTACGGCTTCCACCACTGGGGGGTCGTGAGCGCGACGTTCGACGACGATCTCGCCCGCCACCAGGCTCACGGGTATCCGGAGGCGTTCTCCGACGAGCTGCCCTCGGGGTCGCGGGTCGCCTACGTCGATGCAACCCGCGACTTTCCCGGGATGATCGAGCTGGTCGAGTACTCCGAGGCGCAGGATCGCTTCTACACGTCGATCTACGAGGCGACGCTCGGCTGGGACGGCACGGACCCGTTCCGGAAGGAGAATTAGATGGGTCGCGTCGACGGGAAGGTCGTGGTGGTCACCGGCGCCGCGAGCGGTCAGGGCGAGGCCGAGGTCAAGCTGCTCGCCCGCGAGGGCGCGACCGTCGTCGCAACCGACGTCCACGACTCGACCGATGTCTTCGAAGGCGCTCCCGGTGCGATCTCCTACCGGCGTGTCGACGTCGCGAGCGCGGGTGACTGGGCTGCGCTCGGTGAGTGGCTCGCAGGCGAGCACGGCCGTGTCGACGGTCTCGTCAACAACGCGGGCGTCCCGTTTCGAGACCGGCTCGAGGAAGTCTCTGTCGCCGACTGGGACCGCGTCATCTCGATCAACCTCACCGGCCCGCTCCTCGGCATCCAGACGCGTGGCGCCCCTGATGACTGCCGGGGGCTCGATCGTCAACGTCAGCTCGGTTGCGGGGCTGACCGCGCATTTCGGAGTTGCGTATACCACCAGCAAGTGGGGGCTCCGCGGTCTCTCGAAGGTTGCCAGCCTCGAGCTCGGGCCACGCGGGATCAGGGTGAACACGATCTGCCCGGGGTACATCGAGACACCGATGACCGCCTCGGCCTCGCCCGCGTTCCGCCACGCGAACATCATGGAGACGCCGCTCGGACGCACGGGAACCGCAGACGAAGTTGCACCACTCGTCGTGTACCTGATCTCCGACGAGTCGTCGTACGTCAGCGGCACCGAGATCCCGGTGGACGGCGGCCTGAGCTCGCACGGCGGGACGAAGTCGATGTCCGACGCCGTCCGCGCGATGACCTCGTAGAGACAGCGCGATGCACGACCTCAAGGATCGAGTCGCCGGCGTCACCTGTGCCGCGAGCGGGATAGCCGTTCGAGAGCTGGGACTGTGAAGAAGCCAGCGATCGACACCCCGACACGCCTTGACCAGCTGATCGTTGGCGCTGGCTGGGCGGGCATGATGGCGCTGCACCACGCGAGGGAGATCGGCCTGAGCGCGCACGTCGTCGAGGCCGAGCCCGAGGTCGGTGGTACGTGGTATCGCAACCGCTACCCGGGGCTGCGCTGCGACATCGAGAGCCTGCACTACTCCTACTCCTTCGACGAGGCGCTGCAGCAGGAGTGGAACTGGACGGAGCGCTACCCATCGCAGCCGGAGCTCCTGGAGTACGCAAAGCACGTCGCAGATCGCTTCGGGCTCCGCCGGGACATCTCGTTCAACACCCGCGTGACGTCGATGAGGTTCTCCGGTGCCGACGATCTCTGGACCGTCACCTGCGACACGGGAGCCGTGTTCGAAGCCCGTTGGTGCGTCATGGCAACCGGCGCTCTCTCCCAACCCAAGCCGATCGACATCCCCGGTGCCACGGAGTTCGCAGGAGACAGCTACTCGACCACGGACTGGCCCGAGGACGGTGTGGACTTCACGGGGAAGCGCGTCGCTCTCATCGGCACGGGCTCGTCGGGTATCCAGGTAGCGACCGAGCTCGCAAAGCAGGCCGGCACGCTCCATGTCATGCAGCGCACCGCGAGCCACAGCATGCCGGCGCACAATCGCCCGCTCGAGGCGGACGAGATCGCGCGAACGAAGGAGAGCTATGGCACGTTGCGCGCGGCCGCCCGCCGCACTGTCGACGGGCTCCTGTTGCCGACGACGGGGAGGAAGGCCCTCGAGGTCTCAGACGAGGAGCGCTCGGACGCCTACTGGGAGATCTACGACGACGGGAGCCCGTTCCGCTACCTGGCCGTTTACACGGACGTCCTGCTCGATCACGAGGCCAACCGCACTGCCGCGGAGTTCGTCTCGGATCGAATCCGCGACATCGTGCGCGATCCGGAGGTGGCCGAGAAGCTCATTCCCAGCGGGTACCCGTTCGGCACGCGCCGCCTCTGCATCGACAGCGGGTACTACGAGATCTTCAACCAACCAAACGTCACGCTGGTCGATATCGCAGGTGATCCGATCACGCGGATCACCGCCGAAGGGATCGAGACCGAGTCCTCGAGCTACGCCGTCGACGCGATCGTCTACGCGACCGGTTATGACGCTCTCACCGGTGCCCTGCTCGCCATCGACATCGTCGGGCTTCACGGCAACACGCTCCGCGAGGCATGGGCCGACGGTCCCCGCACGTATCTGGGCCTCATGGTCGCGGGGTTCCCGAATCTCTTCACGGTCACTGGCCCACAGAGCCCGTCGGTGCTGAGCAACATGTTCGTCTCGATCGAACAGCACGTCGAATGGATCACGGACTGCCTCGCGTTTCTGACGCACGAGGGGTATACGCGTATCGAGGCGACGGGAGAGGCCGAGAGCGAGTGGGTCGAGCGCGCCCGCGCGATCGGCGACTTCACCTTGCATCGCGACTGCACGTCGTGGTACTCGGGGATCAACGTCCCCGGAAAGCCACGCGTCATCCTGCCTTTCCTCGGCGGCGTCGGTGTCTATCGCGAGCTCTGCGAATCGATCGCGGCGGACGGCTACAGCGGGTTCGCACTTGCCCGCCGCGGTGAGACAGTGTGACGCACCATGAGGCGTTCCAGCGTGATTGACTTTCCAACCCGACCGACAGGAGACGAGACGCCCGATGAGCACCGTTGAGACCGTTCGCGGCCCGATCGACACCGCTGACCTCGGCCCGACCCTCATGCACGAGCACATCTTCGTGATGGAGCCCGAGGCGTTCCAGAACTACGCGCACGTGTGGGGCGAGAGCTACTGGGACGAGGAGGTGCGCGTTGCCGACGCGATCGCAAAGCTCCGTGCGGTCCGCGAGGCCGGAATCACGACGCTCGTCGACCCGACCGCACCCGGGCTCGGGCGCTACCTCCCACGCATCCAGCGGATCAACGCCGAGGTCGACCTCAACCTCATCGTCGCGTCGGGCATCTACGCGTTCCTTCAGCTACCGAACTTCTTCGGCTACAGGCCGACCGAGGCTATCGCCGAGTTCTTCGTCCGCGAGGTTCGGGTCGGGATCGACGACACCGGCGTGAAGGCCGCATTCCTCAAATGCTGTGTGGAGGCACACGGGTTGATCGGCGATGTCCCGCGAATCCTCGAGGCGACGGCGCTGGCAGCTGTCGAGACCGGCGTGCCGGTGATGGTGCATACGAACGCGTCCGCGAAGACCGGGCTGATCGCCCTCGACGCCTTGACGAAGCATGGCGTCGACCCGAAGCGCATCGTCATCGCACACGCAGGCGACAGCAACGACCTCGACTACCTGCGTGAGCTCGGAGACTCCGGCGCTGCGCTTGGCTTCGATCGTTTCAACATCCCCTTCTTCAACCCGGATGCCGACCGAGTCAAGACCCTCGCGGCGATGGTGGCGGAGGGATACACGTCGCAGATCCATCTCGGCCACGACGGAGGATGCTTTTACGACTTCATGGTCGGTGATCCGAACTTCGCGAACGAGAAGCCCAGCTACCTGCACATCTCGCAACACATCTTCCCCGCGCTGCTCGAGGCCGGAGTGACTCAGGCGCAGATCGACGAGATGATGATTGCCAACGCAGGGCGGTTCTTTGCGAGGTAGCGCGCCTCACGGCCGGCGGCTGGCTCCCGGGCGTGGCTTTAGCCGCCCCCGGTCGGCCTCGACTGGCGCGCGTCGGAGCGCAAGCCAAGGACAGCGTTCTTCCGTGTGGGAGAGCTGCGCGCAACACCGGGGACGGCTAAAGCCATACCCGGGACCGTTCTCCACATCGTCGTCCCCCTTGATCAGGGAGCGAAGGTCGCGTCCGCGGCCACTGCGATCTCGAGCAGCAGCGGCTCGCTGCGCGCGGCAAGGCCGGGGACGACCTCGTCGAGAACCTCGATCAGCTCGCCGTGCTCGGTGATCCGTCGTGCGGGACAGCCGAACGCCGTGGCGAGGCCGACGATGTCCACCTCGAAGCTCGGCCACGGGGGGGCACCGCCGTGCTGCTCGGCAAGTCGGTCCATGATCGCGTACCCGCCGTTTGCGAGGATCACGAGGAGCACGCCTGAGCCGTAGGTTGCGGCGCTCCACAGCGCCTGACACCCGTAGAGCGAAGAGCCGTCACCCACGATCGCGACGACCGGACGCTCGGTCTGCGCAAGCCGCATACCGGTTGCGGCCGGGATCGCAAAGCCGAGACCACCCATCGCAGGACTGAGCGCGCCGCCCGATTCGCGCGCCGGCAGGCGAGCCAGGAGCTCGGGCCGGCTCGAGGGAGACTCCTCGATCACGATCGCGTTTCGCGGGAGCCGGTCGGCGAGCGCGGCGAGGACGTGCCCGACGCGGAGTGGCTCACCCGGTGCGGGAGGCTCGGGCGGCGGAGGGCTTGTGAACGGCACCGGTGGCTCAGGGCTCCGGGCCGGGACGGTGCGCGCGAGCTCCGCGCAGACAGCGCCGGGATCGGCGAGCACGGCCAGCTCCACCACGCTTCGATGCACCTCCGCCTCGTGCTGGCTCACCATCGCGACGCGCGTGCCGGCCTCGACGAAGGGCCCAGGGATGTAGGGGTACTGCCGGAAGACAGGCGCACCGACCGCGAGCACGGCGTCGTAGGGGGACAACGTCTCGCGCAACCGGATGCGATCGGCAGGTAGATGACCCGCAAACAGCCTGTGATCCTGGGGGAAGCCTGCGCGGGCGCTGAACGACTCCTGCCACACAGCGCAGCCCAGCCGCTCTGCCAATGAGACCAACGCCTCCCAGGTAGCCGGCTCGTCTGCACCGGCGCCCACGACCAGAGCGGGGCTCTCGGCCGAGGCGAGGAAGGCTGCGAGTTGCGCGATCGAGTCGCTGTCGACCGCCCGCGAGCGAATGACGCGCGTTGCCGCCGCATGCGGCCGGTCGACATCCGCCTCGACCTCCCAGTCGTCCATCGGGACGATCACGAGCGCAGGCCCCATCGCGGTGAGCGCTTCGTTATATGCGCGCGCTACGGCACCAGGAACGTCCTGCGCGCGCACCGGCTGATCGACCCACACCGGATACTCACCCGCGAGACCGAGCAGCTTGCCCGCAAGAAACGGCTCATGAGCGAGGTGCCGTCGATCCTGTTGCCCGACCACGATCACCAGCGGTGCCCTGTTGACCCGTGCCGTGGCAATGGCGCCGACGGCATTTCCGAGTCCCGCAGTCGTGTGCAGAATCGCGAGCGCCGGTTCGCGCCGTGCCAATGCCCACCCCGTCGCGATGCCGATCACGGAGCTCTCATGGAGCGCCAGCACGAAGCGGAGATCATCCGGAAGGTCGGTGAGCAGCGAGATCTCTGTCGACCCGGGGTTCGCGAAGATCGTCGTCAGGCCGCGCTCGCGCCACACGTCGAACGTCGCCTCGCGAACCGTTTGCACCGCCATCAGGGCAGCCTATCCATGCGGTTAGCGGTCAAGCCCGCCACCACCGAGCCAGGTGGCGCCGCTCCGATAGAGGGCCTCGACCTCGGCTCCTTGCAGCCCCGGCATGTCGCGCTTGACGTCGTAGCCGATGCGGGTCTGCAGATAGGCGAGGTGACGGTAACCGGCTGGAAACTGTCCCAGAAGATCCGCATCGAGCTTCAGTACAACGGAGGGATCAACGGGATCCATCCGGTCCTTCTCGTAGATCGGCTGACGCAGGACGAGACCCCAGCGGCCTTCCCGCTTCTCGAGGAAGTCGTAGAACCGCCCGGTGCAGACCACATCGACCTCGACCCCGTCGACCTCCGCCCGCTGCGAGATCGTCATCTTGGTCTGGGAGACCGCGCGATCTCCTGTGACGTCGACCGACTGCCCGCCGAGAAAGTGCAGGATGCTCACGCCTTTCGCCCACCCCGCCTGGCTCATCGCGATGAACTCGTCCGCCGTCCCCTGCGTCCAGGTCGCCATCATCCGGCCGTCGTCGAACCAGACGGTGCGGAATCGCTCCCAGTCGCCGGCATCCCGCCAGACAGCCCAGCTCTCGACGAGCTCCCGGATCGCCACACGGTCGTTGAGGGCGCTCTCCATCAGGCCAGCGCGAGGAGGTGGTCGGCGAGTTCCCGTGGTCGCGAGAGGAAGGGCGAGTGGTCGGCCTCGATCGCGACGACCGGGTCGCAGGGAAGCGCCGCGTGCATGGAACGCTGCAGCGCGATCGTCAACCCACCGTCGCGGAGACACTCGACGTACGCGCGCGGGATCCGTCCGGCCCCGGCCGAGGTTACGTGGACCGGGGTGACCACGACCGCGAGGCTCTCGGGCACGAGCCTGCCGATCGCGTCCGCTGCCTGCTCGTCGCTGCACTCGCCGTAGAAGACGTCGACGAGCGCGGAGTCCGCGACGACGCACGTGCCAGTGTGTTCGTCGATGACGAGATTCGGCTGCACGTTGTCGCCATGCTCGACCGAGCCGGCGAGATCGACGAGCGACTGGCCGTCCGCCGGAAGAAACGCGGTGACGTAGACGAGGCGCGCGACCCGGTCGGGCACGAGCTCAGCGGCCTGTGTGACCACGATCCCGCCCATGCTGTGCCCGACGAGCACGACCGGCTCCGTGGCCTGCTCGATCGTCTCGGCAACCCTCCGAGCGTACGAATCGAGCGTCATCTCGGCGACCGGCGAGTGGTCGTCGCCGTGGCCCGGGAGGTCCGGCACGAGGACGCGATGCCCCTCGGACTCGAGGAGCGGAACGATGTCGTGCCAGCACCAGGCTCCGTGCCAGGCTCCGTGGACGAGAACGAACGTCGCCATCAGCGCTCTCCCGTCGCGGTCGCAACCGCGAGGGTGTCGGTGAACTGCTCGAACTCCACGATCTGCCCGTCGCGGACCCGGAACACATGCGTTACCCGCGCCTTCATCGGCTTCCCCGTGGCCTTGAACACGCCGGAGTACGTGCCGACGCCCACCGCTCTGTCGCCCGAGTCGAGCACCTCATCGACCGTCATCGCGAACCCGTCCCACTCCGCTCCGAGCCGGGCGAAGACGCCCTCGAGGATCGCGTCCGGACCGTGAAACGTGCCAGGGTACGGCCATCCTGCCGACTCCGTCCAGGCACAGTCGGGCGCGATCAACGCCAAGCCCGTCGGAATCTCTCCGGACTCGATCGCGTTGTAGAAGCTCCTTGCGACCTCTGCACTCGTCATGTCACGCACCTTTCGTTCGCTGTTTTGTCATTGGATCGTCTTCCGCACCGCCGCGACGATCTCGTCTGGGCCGGGGAGATACGCGTCCTCGAGCGGCGGGCTGAGGGGGATCGGGCTGAACGGTGCTCCGACGCGAACGATCGGCGCGTCGAGATAGTCGAATGCCGCTGCCTGAGCCTGCGCAGCGATCTCGGCGCCGAATCCACCATGTGCCACCGCTTCGTGCGCGACGATCAGCCGGCCGGTTCGCTTCACCGACTCGACGATCGTGTCGAGATCGAGCGGAACGAGCGTGCGCGGATCGATCACTTCGACCTCCGTCCCGTCTTCGTCCGCGAGACGATCGGCCGCCGCTGAGCGCATCGTCGACGAGACGCGAGAGCGCGACCACCGTGACGTCGCTCCCGGCGCGCAAGGTCACCGCTTCGCCGATCGGTACGGGCACGGCCGGCTCGGGTACGTCGCCCTTGCGGAAGTACAGCGTCTTGTTCTCGATGAAGACGACCGGGTTCGGGTCGGCAATCGCGCTCAACAGGAGCCCGGCGACATCGACCGGACGGCTCGGCATCACGACCTTGAGACCCGGTACGTGGGTGAGCCAGCTCTCGAGACTCTGAGAATGCTGTGCCGCGCCCCGATAGCCAGCACCACCTTGAGTGCGCAGCACCATCGGCACCGTCAGCTGGCCACCGGACATGAAATGCGCCTTAGCGGCCCCGTTGACGAGCTGGTCGAGCGCCAGCGTGATGAAGTCGATGAACATGATCTCGAGCACGGGGCGCATGCCCGACTGGGCTGCACCGACCGCGACGCCGGTGATCGCAGCTTCGCTGATCGGCGTGTTGATCACGCGGTGGGTGCCGAACTCCTCGGCAAGCCCGACCGTCGCCGTGTACGGGCCACCTTCCGCGACGTCCTCGCCGAGAACGAACACGCGCTCGTCGGCGCGCATCGCCTGCGCCAGTGTCGAGGTGATGGTCTTGATGTAGGTCGATTCAGGCATCCGCGTACACCATCTCGCCGATCAGCGCGACGGGCGGGAAGTCGCTCTCGCGCCCGAACTGCACTGCCTGCTCGACAGCAGTCAATGCCTCGGACTCGACGGCAGCCAGCTGTATCTCCGTGAACCAGCCCTCTGCAAGCCCATGTCGTTGAAGCCGCAGGATCGGGTCCTTCGCCTGCCACTCGGCATCGGCAATCGCCTCGCGGTACTTCGCCGCGTCGCCCTCGTAGTGACCACCAAGGCGATACGTCAGGCACTCGAGAAGGAATGGCCCTCCGCCCGCGCGAGCGGCGGCGAGGTAGCGTCCGAACACCTCCCACACCGCGAGGAGGTCGTTGCCGTCGACGGTCGCGCGCTCGACCTCGTACGGGGCAACGACGTCGCTCACGCGCTCGACGTTCGTGTGCGCCGAGCGGGGAGTGAACTCCGCAAAGCCGTTGTTCTCGCACACCATGATGAGCGGGAGCTTCCACAGCGTCGCGAGGTTGACGGTCTCGTTGAAGTGCCCCGCCTGAACCGCACCGTCCCCGAAGAACACGACCGCCACCGAGTCGTCACCTCGCAGCCGGGCCGCGAGGGCGCTACCGAGAGCAATCGGGATCGTCCCTCCGACGACGCCCGTCGCGCCCATGAACCCGTGCTCGACGTCCACCAGGTGCATCGAGCCGCCGAGCCCCCGACACAGACCGCCGTCGCGACCCATCAGCTCGGCCATCGTCCGGTCGAGCGGCGCGCCCTTCGCGATCGCGTGACCATGACCACGATGGCCCGAGTACACCGCGTCGTCGTCGCGAAGCTGCGCGCAGACTCCAACCGCTACCCCTTCTTGACCCGTGCTCAGATGGATGAGGCCGTGAACCTCGCTGTCGCGCGTGAGCCGCCCGACTCGCTCTTCGAACAGCCGGATCTGCCACATGGTGGTGAGGAGGCGAAGCGCCTCCTCACCACCGAGTGGCGCAGAAGTTCCCAACTACGCCGTGACTGCGGCGGTGCCGACGACCTGCCGCACTGCCGCTGCGACCTTCTCGTCGCTCGGCATGACGTGCGCCTCGAGCGGCTCGCTGTACGGCACCGTCGCGTCGAGCGCCGTGACCTGCACGATCGGAGCCTTGAGCGACGCGAAGCCGTGCTCGGCCACCTCACCGGCGATCACCGTCGAGGCGGACGCGTGCCGCGTCGCCTGATCGACGAGCACGAGCCGCCCGGTCTTGGCGACCGACTCGAGGATCGTCGGCATGTCGAGCGGGTTGAGCGTACGCGGGTCGATCACCTCGGCGGAGATCCCCTCCGCGGCGAGGATCTCTGCAGCGCCGAGCGCTCGGTCGACGGTCCAGCCGTTTCCGACGATCGTGACATCGGTTCCCTCGCGACGGATCGCAGCCTCGCCGAAGGGCACGAGGTACTCGCCGTCCGGCACCTCACCGTGCTCGAGCGTGAGCAGGTAGTTGTGCAGGTAGACAACGGGGTTGTCGTCGCGGATCGCGGTCGCCATCAGACCCTTCGCATCGGCCGCCGTCGAGGGGACGACGACCTTGAGCCCCGGGACGCCCATGAACAGGGCGCTGATCGTGCCGGTGTGCTGGCCTGCCCACCCGGCTGTGAACCCGAAGCCGGCCTTGAGTACGAGCGGAACCTTGACCTGGCCGCCCGTCATCCCGCGGAAGCGGTTGCCCTCGTTCACAACCTGATCCATCGCGACGAGCATGAACTCGGCCATGTACAGCTCGACCACAGGCCTGTAGCCGGCGAGTGCGGCGCCGATGCCCATGCCGATCTCGGCGGTCTCCGAGATCGGGGTGACGCGGACACGATCCTTTCCGAACGCGTCGACATACGGCTCGTTCTCGGTCGTTGCCATGTTCTGGCCGAAGTAGAGGACGGTTTCGTCTCGCTCCATCTCGAGCATGATCGCTTCGTTGATGGCGGCGATGAAGGGCAGTTCGTGTGCCATAGCGATCGCCTCCTCAGGCGTAGGTGTATTCGAGGGCCGATTCGACGTCCGGGAAGGGGCTCTCGAGCCCGAACGTCACCGCCGCCTGCATCTCCTCCTGCACGGCGGCGATGAGCTCGTCGGCCGCCTCCGCCGTGAGCGTGCCGTCGGCGACCAGTCGTCCGCGGAAGGCGGGGACGGGGTCGCCCTGCTTCGCGGCCTCGTACTCCTCCGGGTTGCCGAACTTCTCGACCGCCTCGTGCTCGGGGAAGTGGAGCGGCACGCCGGGGGGCGCGATGATGTTGCCGTGCGCCGAGAGGCGGTACATCTGCGACTCGACCAGGGTCGGGCCGTCACCGCCGCGCGCCCGAGCAACCGCCGCCCGCACGGTCTCGTACACCTCGACCGGATCGCGGCCGTCGATCGTCACTCCGGGCATGCTGTACGCCTTCGCCTTGACGGAGAGATCCTCACCGCTGGCGCGGTTGGCGTCCTCCTGCTCCGTCCGCGTGTGCACGTTGTAGCCGTTGTTCTCCATGATGAACACGATCGGCAGCTTCCAGAGTGACGCGATGTTGAGCGTCTCCGCGAACGCGCCCTGCTTCGAGGCTCCGTCACCGAAGAAGCACAGAACGACCTGGTTGCGCTTGGCGATCTGCGCCGCCCACGCAGCGCCGGCGGCGTGCGGGATCCCGGCGCCCACGATCCCCGAGGTGCCGAGGAAGCCGTTCGAGACGTCGGTCAGGTGCATCGAGCCACCGAGCCCCTTGCAGAGGCCGTCCTTGCGGCCGTAGATCTCGGCCATCATCGCCTTCACATCGGAGCCGCGTGCGATCGGTGCGCCGTGGCAGCGGTAGGTCGTGAAGAACTGGTCATCGGCGCCGAGCGTGGCGATCGAGCCGACGATCGACGCCTCGGCGCCGTCGGCGAGATGCGTGTGCCCCCGGATCACGCCGGGGTGGTCGAGAAACGTCCGCTTGACCCGCTCCTCGAACTCTCGAATGCGCAGCATCTGGTGATAGATCCAGACGAGGCCGTCGCGGTCGAGATCCTTTCCTCCCGGTGTGCTCACGTTGAGCTTCCTCCTATGCGAATTGGGCGGCGGTTGCCTCGTAGGCCCGCCGGAAGATGACGTCGATCGTGTTGTTGCGAAGCTCCTCGGAGAGCGTCTCGACACCCCAAGGCCCCGTGTAACCATGATCCTGGCAGACCTTGACGTAGCCCCGCACGTCGAACTCTCCCTCTCCCGGGAGGTTGCGGTGGTTGATGACCTCGTCGATCGGGTCGTCCATGTCGGCGAACTTTCCGTCGCTCAGCTCGATCCAGCTCATGTACTCGAGAGGGATCCGACGGAGGTCGTCGGGCGCGATGCCGAGCTTTGACATATGCCACGTGTCGATTGCGATGCCCCCGTTCGGCCGCGCCGCGCCGCCGACCACCTCGAGGACGGCGTCGAGGCTCCGCACGTTCGTGTCGAACGGCATGAACTCGTACACGACCTTCGCGTCGGTTCGCTCCGCCGCCGCGTCACACAGCTCGCCGAAGCGCTCACTGAGCTGCGAGAGCGATGCGGGATGGCCGGGGATGTTCCCCACCTTGATGTGGTGCGCGTCCAGCGCGGCGGCTGCGTCGAAGAGCAGGTCGCGCGTCTTGTCCGAGGCCGCCCGTCGCTCGTCGCCCGGGTCGAAGAACCAGTCCATCAGGAACTCGAGCTCGAGCTGAGTGAGGCCGTTGTCATCCATCGCCTGCTTCATCTCGGCGAGGGTCTCGGTCTCGAGGACGTGCTCGAGATCCGCGTGCCAGATGCCGAGCCCGGCGAACCCGACCTTCCGCGCCTCGGCGCAGCGGTCGGCCCAGCTGAAGTAGCTCCACTCACGCCCGAAGTGCACCACGACGGGACCGGAAACCGTCCAGTAGAGGCCGAGCAGCTCGGGCGTTACCGGCATGGACTATCCCGGCCGGTACGACGCGCGAACGACTTCGGCGTACGGCACCGGTGAGACGATCGCGCGGATCTCGGTCTGCACGTGTCGCTCGACCACCGGCTTGCGCGAGCCGCCGCCCTCCTCGCCCCACACGAGCGTGACCTCGGTGCCCGGCTCGGCCACATCGTTGTCGACGACCGCGAGCGACAGCATCGACGACTCGTTCGAGCTGTAGCCGGAGAAGGTCGAACGGCCGACCATCTTGCCGTCCTTCATGATCCGGTCGTTCGGCCACGTCGAGTAGTTGGAGAGGGGCAGGTCGATGTACTTCGCCCGGTTCTCCTTCTGGAAGAGCGTGCCCATCGCGCGCGCGACATCTTCACCGTTCCACGCGAGTGTCACCTTCTGACGCGGCTGATTCGTGGCCATTGCCTCGAGCGCCTGGCGCCCGATGAAGTCGTGGTCGAACTTCACGAACGGGCCGTAACCGAGGTCGTACGGCGTGAAGTAGTAGTCCGCGATGTTGTCGGAGTAGTAGCTCCCCCCGAGCGAACCGGTGCCCTCGTAGCCCTTCGCCGGCAGCCAATCCCGGTACGCCTTCAGATCGTCGCCGGTGAAGATCGCCGGGAGCGGGCACGGGATCCAGCCCGACTCGAGCGTGTTCGTCGCATAGACGCGCGAGCCGACGTGGACGATGCCGAACTCGGCGCCGGCTTCCAGGATCGCCGCTTTGATGTCTGCACCGTCGTCCCACGGGCCGAAGACCTCGCGGCCGGGAACGCCCGACATGCCGTGGTGCAGCGCCCGCACCTGGCGTCCCGCGATCGTGATCCAATCCATGTTGAAGAACCTGGTCTCGGGAAGTGGCCCACCGTTGAGCTTCTCGAGCACCTTGAGCGCGTTCGGCCCCTGGATCTGATAGCGATAGACCTTGCGGTTGTTCGGGTTGACCGCGGCGCGCTCGTCGCGCTCGCAGGTCGCGTCGTAGCCACCCGTCTCGCAGTGGTACTGCACCCAGTTGTGCGCCGAGGGCCGACCGACGAGGTTGAGCAACTCGTCCTCGAGGAAGAAGAGGATCGCGTCGCCGATCACGTACCCGTCGGTGTTGCAGACAACGAGCTGCTTCGCCTTTCCGGGAGCGAAGTTTTCGAAGCTGTTGACCCCGACCGCGGAGAGGAGCTTGAGGGCGTCGGGCCCTTTGATGTACATGTCCGTCATGTGGTACGACTGGTCGAAGAGACAGCAGGTCTCACGCCACGTGTGCTGCTCGTCGCGCCAGTTCGTGAACTCACTCGCGTACCCCGGATACACATAGGGCCCGATTTGCGAGTTGCGAGCCAGATCGACCGGATCGACGGTCTGTAGAAGATCACCCAGGCTTTGGGGACTCATGAGCGAGCGACTCCTTCTGTCGAAACCAACGCCAATTGCTGTGCGAGACTAACGATCCCGAGCACGCTTACGCCCGCGTCTTGGGCGATCTGACTCGACTCTCCCAGTCGGCTGCCCGTTTGTCAAGACGGTGTCCCAATTGGTGGAACGAACCGCGGCAAAGGGGTAGGATCATCAGCATGCCGTCCTCGAACGGAACCACCAGCACGTCGCAGTCGCTCGAGCGCGGGCTCGCGATCCTCTCGTCGTTCAACTCCGATCGGCCCTTGATCGGCGTCAGCGAGCTTTCTCGCGACCTCGAGCTGAGTCGGAGCACTGCGCACCGCTACATCGCGACGCTTGCGCGCCTCGGCTATCTCCAGCAGGATCACGACTCGAAGCGCTACCGCCTCGGCCCGCGCGTGCTCGACCTCGGGTTCTCGGCGATCAACTCGATGGACCTACGTGAGATCGCGGCGCCGCACCTTCGCCAGCTGAGTGACGAGACGGGGTACACCGTCAACCTTGCGATCCTCGACGGAGTCGACGTCGTCTACATCGAGCGGTGTCGCACGGCCCAGCCGGGGCAGCGCGACATCGACCTGAACCTCCACGTCGGAGCCCGGCTTCCTGCCTACTGCACCGCGATGGGCAAGGCGATCATCGCCTTCCTTCCCGAAGAGCGCATCGAGGAGCTCATCGAGGAGATCGACTTCGCTCCGCGCGGGCCGAACACGCTCACCGATCCCAAGGCCTTCAGAGACGAGCTCCAACGGATCCGCGAGTCGGGAATCGCAGTCAACGACGAGGAGCTCGCCTACGGCTTGCGCTCGATTGCGGCCCCGATCCACTCGCAGGCAGACGAGGCCGTCGCGGCTCTCAACCTCGCGGTCCACCGCACCATGGTTGCGATGGACGAGCTGATCGAGCGCTACGGCCCGGCTGTCTCCCGCACAGCACGCGACATCTCGCTCGGCATGGGACACCGGCTGGCGCCAGCCTGATGAACGAGCCTGGCTCCGACGTGACGACAGACGGGGGCGGCGTGCTGTGGACGCCTCCTGCGGACATCCGCGAGACCAGCGAGGTCGGGCGTTACCTCGCCTGGCTCGAGCGCGAGCGTGGACTGACGTTTGCGGACTACGACGCACTACAGCACTGGTCGGTCTCGGACCTGCCGGCGTTCTGGGCGTCGATCTGGGACTTCTTCGAGGTCAAGGCTCATGCGCCGTACACGACTGTGCTCGACTCAGCCGAGATGCCGGGCGCGACGTGGTTCCCGGGCGCGCGACTGAACTTTGCGGAGCACCTCGTGGGCGAAGACGAGGATCTCGACCGGGTCGCGGTCGTGGCCCACTCGCAGACGCGCGACCCAATCGAGCTCACGTTCTCGGAGCTCCGTGAGCAGGTCGCACGCGCACGCGCAGGACTCATTCGGCTCGGTGTCGTGCCAGGGGATCGGGTCGCCGCCTACATGCCGAACATCCCCGAGACGCTGGTGGCATTCGCCGCCACGGCGAGCCTTGGGGCGGTCTGGGTGAGCTGCGCGCCCGAGCTCGGCGCGCGGAGCGTCATCGACAGGCTCGGGCAGCTCGAGCCGACGGTGCTGCTCGCCGTCGGTGGGTACGGCTTTCGCGATCGCTCGATCGACCGCCGCGATGAGTTGGCCACGATCCGCGCCGCCCTCCCCACTCTGCGTCACGTCGTCGGCGTCAGCTACGGCGAGCATGCGGTTCCGGACGCGCTCTCCTGGGAGGAGTTGCTATCCGAGCCTGGGCCACTCGAGTTTCTGCCGGTCGCGTTCGACCACCCGCTGTTCGTGCTGTTCTCGTCGGGGACGACGGGCCGGCCGAAGGCGATCGTGCACGGGCACGGGGGGATCCTGCTCGAGTACTTCAAGGCCCACGCGCTCAGCTGGGACCTCAAGCCGGGCGGTCGCCTGTTCTGGTTCTCGACGACCTCGTGGATGATGTGGAACGCGCTGATTGCGGCTCTGGTCGTTCGCTCGTCGATCGTGATGCTCGACGGCGACCCTGTGTGGCCCGACCTCGGCTGGCAGTGGCGGCTTGCCGAGGAGACGCGACCGACGTTCATGGGTGTGAGCCCGACGTTCCTGATGGCGACGCGCAAGGCGGGTCTCGAGCCGGGAAAGGATCTCGACCTCGACTCGATCCGGGTCTTCGGCACCGCCGGCTCGCCGCTCCCTCCCGAGGGGTATCGCTACGTCTACGAACAGCTCGGTCCGGACGTCATGCTGCTCAACGGCAGTGGGGGAACGGACGTCTGCAGCGGCATCGTCGGCGGCTCGCTGCTGCTGCCGGTCTATGAGGGTGAGATCTCGGGGCGCTTGCTCGGCGTCGCAGCCGACGCCTTCGACGCCCACGGCAAGACGGTCGTGGGCGAGCTCGGTGAGCTGGTCATCACCAAGCCGATGCCCTCGATGCCGGTGGCGCTCTGGGGCGACACCGACGGCTCGCTGTACCGCAGCTCCTACTTCGAGATGTTCCCGGGGATCTGGCGCCAGGGAGACTGGATCAGGTTTTCGAAGCGCGGAAGCTGCATTCTCACGGGTCGATCCGACGCAACCCTCAACCGTGGCGGCGTGCGTCTCGGCACCAGCGAGTTCTACAGCGTCGTCGAGGAGTTTCCGGAGATCACCGACAGCCTCGTCGTTCACCTCGAGGACGACGAAGGAGGCCTCGGCGAGCTTGCGCTCTTTGTCGTGCTTGCCGAGGGGTTGGCTCTCGACGACGATCTGCGCGCCCGAATCGGACGAGAACTGCGCTCGCAACTCTCGCCACGCCACGTCCCGGACACGATTCGCGCGGTGCCGGCGATTCCGCGCACCCTGACGGGAAAGAAGCTCGAGACGCCGGTCAAGCGCCTTCTCCGTGGCGCCCCGATCGAGTCCGTCGCGAGCCGTGACTCGCTTCTCGATCCCACTGCACTCGACCTGTTCGCCGCAATCGCAACCGGGGAGCCCGCATGAGCGAGCGGCTCTCCCTGAGCGAGGCGGTCGCAATCGACTTCCATGCCCATGTCGAGATGTCCGCCGCAGGTGGAGACTCGCTGCCGGATGAGCTGCGCGATGCCGCAGTGCGTCATTTTCGCAGCGAGTCGGTGCGACCGACGGCACTGGAGCTCGTCGACTACTACCGCGAGAGGCGAATGATGGCGGTCGTCTTCACGGTCGACGCCGAGTCGACGACCGGCCAAACACGAGTTCCGAACGAGGAGATCGCCGCAGTCGCAAACGAGAACTCCGACGTGCTCATCCCGTTTGCGAGCATCGACCCGCACAAGGGCCGCCGGGGTGTCGTCGAGGCGCGACGCTTGATCGCCGAGCACAACGTGCGCGGCTTCAAGTTCCACCCGAACGTCCAGGGGTTCTTTCCCAACGACCGGATGGCATACCCGCTCTACGAGGTAATCCAGGAAGCGGGCCTCCCAGCGCTGTTCCACACCGGGCACTCGGGAGTCGGCTCCGGCCTCCCCGGAGGCGGTGGGATCCGGCTCAAGTACTCCAACCCCATGCACGTCGACGACGTCGCCGTCGACTTCCCCGACCTCAAGATCGTCCTCGCGCACCCTTCGTTCCCCTGGCAGGACGAGGCGATCTCCGTCGCGTTGCACAAGTCGCAGGTCTACATCGACCTCTCCGGCTGGTCACCGAAGTACTTCCCACCTCTGCTCATCCAGCACGCGAACACGCTGTTACGCGAACGGGTGCTGTTCGGAACCGACTATCCGTTCATCACGCCCGAGCGGTGGCTTGCGGACTTCGACAAGCTCGACATCAAGCCCGAGGTGCGGCCCCTGATCTTGAGGGAGAACGCCATTCGGCTACTGGGTCTGGGCGACTAGAGAGGAGGCGATGTGAACCGTCCGGGCATCGCGCTCGCCGCGCTCGAGGCCTACGGCTTCGTGCGGGTCGAGGTCGGCTAGCGGAGCTGCTCCAGCCAACCAAGCGCCGCGCGCGCAACGCGTGGCTCGATCTCGAGCTCCTCGAGGTAGGCGGCCGCGGCCTTCATCTCATCGACGCGGCGGACGGCGTGCCGGCGCGATCCCGTGACCAGCCGCTCGAGGAGCGGCTCACCGAGAACCGCCGCGATGTCGGCGTGGATGCGCCTCTCGACGCCGGCCGCCTTCGCCGCCTCGAGACTCTCGAGAGCGGCGGCAGCAACTCCCTTCATGAAGACGCTCCTCAGCAGCTTCAGGCCGGCGGCGTCTCCCGGCTGCTGGCTTACCACCTCCACCGGCATCCCGAGCGGGACGAAAGCCTCGGCGAACCGTTCTGCGCCCCCTCCTGACACGAGCGCCGGTGTCCCAAGACCCTTGCTCGGGACGGCACCGATCAGGGCGACATCCGCGAACCGCACTGGAAGCGCCTCTGCCAGCTCACGTTTGAGCTGAGGTGAAGCGGTGTTCAGATCCGCGTAGACGGCGTCGCTCCGGAGCTCCCGGACGACATCGGCGGCGACTGCGAGCGCAACCGCTGCCGTGTTGATGCTGAGAACCACGTCGGCGTTCCGGACGGCTGCTCCACCGCTCGCCGCGTTCTCGATTCCTTCCGGCGCCTGGGCCGGATCCCAGCCACGGACGACGCACCCTGCCGACACGAGATCGGCGGCGATCCTACCGCCTGCCTCACCGAGGCCGAGCACCGCGACCTGCATCAGGCCTGGCCTTCGACGACCTCGCGCAACCCGTTCAGGTCGTATGAGAGCTCACCGGCTGCGTACCGCTCCCGCATCGCGCGCTCGCGCTCTGCGCGCTCCAGCGCAAGCGGCAGCACCTCGTCGACACGCCCTGCAGGGAGCGCCATCGCTCCATCGCAATCCATCACGACGAGATCGCCCGGCCGGATCTCGGAGCCACCGATCACGACCGGGACGTCCAGCTCACCCAGCTCACCCTTCGTTGCCCCCTGCGCGCGCACGAACCTCGTCCAGATCGGAAGCCCGATCTCGACCAACTCGTCGAGATCGCGCACCGCACCGTCGACGAGAATCCCGGCCACGCCCTGCACCTGAGCCTGAGTGACGAGCAGCTCGCCGACGAACGCGACCGGCGCCGGGTCTGCACTGGTCAGAACCAGAATGTCTCCCGGCTTTGCATGCGCGACAGCTGCATGGACCATCGAGTTGTCCCCCGGTGCGCACAGTGCGATCCTCGCCGGCCCGGCGACCCGAGAGCCCGGAACGACCTGCGTGAGGGGAAGGTCGACGATGCCGATCCGACCGGCCGCCTCGTGGACGGTTGCGACGCCGAGCCTCGCAAGCGTTGCGTAGTCGCTCACAGCGCGTCGACGACGATCGGAATCTCGCGCTGGAAGGCCTCGGCATAGCGGATCTCGCTGCGTCCCGAGATCCGCCGCGCGTGATTCGCACGATGCTCGGCGCGCTCGGAGTAGTACTGCTTGAGATACCCCTGGGCGCCCATCGCCTCCATCGCAGCCACCTTCTTCTCCCACACGGGAGTGATGTCGAGCAAGGTCGTAGGGACGAACCCGCACAGCTCGGGCTGGTGCGGCTCGAAGAGCAGTAGCTCGGGCGGCGTAATCGTCTTGAAGGCGCTCGCGACCCCGGCTCCGCTCGCGAGCTGGCGCGCCTGGACGGTTGCCTCGTAGGCGACCGAATGGTCGAAGTTGAACGGATCACGGGCGGCGTGGGTGAGAATCAGCTGTGGCTCGAGCTCGCGGATCAGGTCGGTGAGCTGGTCGACGGCTGCCGCGTCCATGACGAGCGGGTAGTCGCCGCGGTCGAGGCTTCGGAAGTCGGCGCCCAGCGCGGCCGCGGCGGTCTGCGCCTCGTCGTGGCGGATCTCCTTCACGCGCGCTTCGGTCTGCCCGGGCTCCTTCCACAGCTCGCCCGACTCTCCGCGCTCACCGTACGAGAGCGAGACGACATGCGCGGTACCGCCGTCCCCGACGAAGGTCGCGATTGCACCAGCAGCGCGCCAGACGAAGTCGGCTGAGTGAGCACTTACGACGAGGAGTGTTCTAGGCACCGGCCAGCTTTCTCGTGTTGACGACCGCCATCGTACGGATCTCACGCTCGGAGAAACCCGCCCCGAGGAGGTTGTCCGCCATCAACGCCAGCCCGTCCTCGACGGGTGGGTTGGTCACCTGGCCGAGGTCGGTCGACAGCACGTTGTGCTCGGGCCCGGTTGCGCGAATCGCCACGAAGGTCTGCTCCCACGAGACCTTGCCCGTGTGGATCGGCGCGAAGCACCGCTCGAGCACGGCGCCGGCGTCTGCAAGCGCTCGCTGCTCGTCGACGGGGACTCCCTGGGTCGGGTAGTCCGGATGCGTCACGACGACCTGGGAGACTCCGGCCCCGAGAGCGGCGGCGACCACGGCACGAATCTCGGCCCGCCCGAGATGCCCGGTCGCGAGCACGAGCTCGTGGCGCGCAACGACCTCGAGCACCGCCGCCAGGCCGTCCTCCGTCAGTCGCACGGGCTCGCTTGCGACGCCGACGGCCGCGAACTCGTCCTGGATCTTCTGCCAGACCGGTTGCTTCGTCGGCTTGGGCCCAGCCTCGCTCGCCTCGTTCTCGGAGTCGACCGTCGGAAGCCACACGATCCGCGCCCCTCCGCGGGCTGCTATCTCCACCGCCTGCGCATTCAGCCCGCCGACGCCGGCGTTGAGCGTGATCGCTCCCAGTGCATCGATACCCGGCACCGCTCCGCGAACCACCGCCGCCCTCTCGGCGGTCGGCACGTAGTGCGACTTGAGCACGAAGCCCGCAAGTCCCACCTCCTCGAAGCGGCGTGCAAGCCCCAGGTCGTCGATCCGTCGCGCAGCGAGATCCGGCTCGACGTGGACGTGCAGGTCGTATGCCCCACGAACGAGCTCACGGGCCCAAGCGGACGGCTCAGTGGTCGGCTCGGGCAAGAAGCTCTTCCTCCTGCGGCACGGGCGGCGTCCCCTTGATGTGGAACGACGCCACGGTCTGCATCCCCCACGCCTGCCCCTTCGCCCGTTCTGCCTGCGTCCAGACGACCGGCACGGGATCGGGATCGAAGACGAGGAACCCGCCCGCGCACACCTCGATCCTGTTGCCGCCGGGCTCGTACGTGTAGAGGAAGAAGGTCTGCTGAATCGCGTGCTTGTGCGGGCCCGACTCCATCACGATCCCGTGCTCGAGGAAGATGTCAGCGGCGCGCAGCACGTCCTCGCGCTGATCGACGAAGAAGGCGATGTGGTGGAGCCGCCCGGCGGTTCCGGTCGCATCGCGGGTGTACGTGACGTCGTAGGACTTCTGGTTCGACGCGAGCCAGACACCCGCTTCGGCCCCGTCGTCGAGCACGATCTGCTCGGTGAGCCGCAGCCCGAGGTAGTCCTCGCAGAACACGCGATTGGCCCCGGGATCGAGTGCGAGGAAGTTGACGTGGTCCAGATGCCGCACGCCCACTCCGTGCCCTGGATAGCGGTCGGGCTGGTTCTTGAGCGACGGCTTCCGCTCGGGCGGTGCAACGTAGCGCTCGGACTCGTAGAACAGCTCGAGCCGGTGACCGTCCGGGTCGCAGAAGCTGAAGGCCGGCCCATGCCCGAGGTCGCCGTCGAGCCACGAGCCCTCGACTCCTCCGGCCTCGAGCGCGTCGACCCGCCGCTGCAGGGCCTCGGGGCTGTTCGTCCGGTAGGCGAGGTGACCGATACCCGAGGTCGTCGATGCAGTGAGCTTCACCGATGACCGCTCGTAATCGCCGAAGCACCGCAGGTACACCGAGTCGCCGCTTTCCCCCTCAACCGCCATCGCGAGGATCTCCGTGAAGTAGTGAAGGCTTTCGTCCGGCCTGGGGGTGAAGAGCTCGACGTGGGAGATGTGCGCAAGGTCGCGCGGTTTCTCGCTCACGAGAGATAGCCGTGTGGATCGGCGTGAAGATGGGCGGCGAGCCGGTCGGCGAGCGCCATGATGGTCAGTGACGGGTTCACCGACATCGTGCGTGGGACGAGCGAGCCGTCACCGACATACAACCGCTTGACGTCCCACGACTGCGCGTCGGCATCGACGACCGACCGCTCCGGGTCACTGCCCATCCGACACGTTCCCTGCACGTGCGTCGAGGCGATCCCCGTCCAGCACACCGTCGTCGCCCCCGCGGCCTCGAGCACCTCCCGCGAGAACGCGAGCGCTGCGTCGAGACGCTCGTGCTCGTGTGGCTCGAAGTTCGCACTGAACGTCTCCCGCCCGTCCTCATCGAGCGCGACGACTCCGTTGTTGTCGTCGTTGACCATCGCGAGCACGCCGACCCAGTGACGAAACCGGCGGACGGCATCCACGAGCGGCTGACCCCACAACGGGCCGTTCTCGTCCTCGAGCGTCGTGGCGAAGCTGATCGGATCCTGAATCGTCGACGCCTCGAGCACGAAGCCGCCGTCCTCGTCGCGTTGATGGTCCATCGAGTGGGCCGAGATCGGATACACCATGTGCGCGTCCTGTGGCTCGTCGAAAAGCCCGTAGACCAGCCGTACCGGATGAAAACCGAGGTTGCGGCCGATCAGCCGGCTACTCGGGCTGTCCGGCAGACCCGATCGCAGCAGCAGCTGCGGTGTGTTGAGCGTCCCGGCTGCGACGACCACGACTCCCGCCTCCACGTGGTGGCGCTCCCCATCCGCGTCGACGTACTCCACCGCACGAGCCTCGCCGTCCTCGATCACGACGCGGTCGACGTTCGCCCCTGCACGCAACTCGAGGCGACCCGTCGCCCAGGCATCGTGGATGTAGGTGTTGAGCGTCGACTTACCGGCGTTCGTCGGGCAGCCCTGCAAGCACGAGCCACAGCTCATGCAGTTCGCGTCGGTGTAGGCGCGCACGGGCTCGAGGTGCGAGCCGAGAGCCTGGAAGCCTCGTTCGACCGTGTACACGCTCTTCTTCCAGTCGGCGCGCTCACGGACGCCCAGGCGCGCCTCGACCCGGTCGTAGTGCGGGTCGAGGTCGGCGGCGCCGAAGGCGCCCCCGTCGGCACCCGCGATCCCGCTCGCAGCGTGCCACTTGACGTAGTCGTGGTCGGCGACGCGGAGCGCGACCTTGGTGTTCACCGTCGTCGTGCCACCGACGCAGCGGGCGCCGAGGAGCGCAACGACGCCGCGGGCGCCTCCGTCGATCGGAGCGAAGCGGACAGGCCACCAGAAGTCGTGATTTGCCTTTGCCTCCCAGCGTGTGAAGTCGGCGGCCGTACGGTGTGGCCCGCATTCGAGGAGCAGGACAGTGCGACCGCGATCGGCAAGCTCACCGGCGACCACGCCACCGCCGGCGCCCGAGCCGACGACGACCACATCGAAGCGCTCGCTCATCCGACGATCCCCAGGTATGACCAGTCCTTCGCGAGCCGGGTGGCCAGCGGGGTGTTGAAGTCGATCTCCTCCCAGGCGCCGGTCGCCTCGACGCCCGGCGCTACAAAATCGCTGTAGAACGCCTCGATCGCGAGCGCGCGCACCCAGAAGAAGTCCGGCGTTCCGACACGCTCCTCGATTCCGTCCGCGAGGGCGGCGAAGGCCGCGATTGCCGCGCCGCGCGTCCCCTCGTCCATCCGTGCCAGCAGGGCATCGATGTAGACCGCAGGGCGAACCCGAGCCGAGCCCGGCACCATCGCATCGCAGACGCCCTCCACCATCGACGCCGTGTCGGCGTCGAGGACCTGAAGCGGAGAGTCGGCCATCGCGCGATGATATGCGCTCGGCTCGGAGGAGCGACGCACTTCGACCGTGGCTTTCGTTTAGCATCGGGCGCCTTGCCAGGGGCGAGCAGCGGGAGGCAGGTCCCGATGAAGATCACAGCGGCGGTCACGGAAGAGAAGAGCGGGCCGTTCGTCATCCAGGAGCTCGAGCTCGGAGAGCTCGCGTCAGACGAGGTGCTCGTCGAGGTCGGGGCCGCCGGGATCTGCCATACCGACCTGATCGTTCGCGACCAGTGGCTTCCAACCCCTCTCCCCGCCGTGCTCGGCCACGAGGGTGCAGGGATTGTGAGCGCGGTCGGTTCGGCCGTCTCGGGAGTGGCTCCAGGCGACAGGGTCGGAATGAGCTTCAACTCATGCGGGCGCTGCGTCACGTGCCTTGGCGGCCAGAGCACCTACTGCCATGACTTCTTCGGGCGTAACTTTGCCGCGGCCCGACCGGACGGCACGAGCGTGCTCTCACGCGACGCGGGGCCTGTCCACGGCCACTTCTTCGGCCAGTCCAGCTTCGCGACGCACGCGGTAGCCACGGCGCGCAACGTCGTGAAGCTTCCCGACTGGGTCCCGTTCGACATCGCGGCGCCCTTTGGGTGCGGCATCCAGACGGGCGCCGGCGCGGTCTTCAACTCTCTGCGCCCACCGGCTGGAAGCTCCCTCGCCGTGTTCGGCACAGGCGCCGTCGGGCTCTCGGCGATCATCGCGGGTGCGATCACCGGTTGTGCCCCCATCATCGGTATCGATGTGCGGCCGGCTCGACTCGAGCTCGCACGTGAGCTCGGCGCGACGCACACGATCGATGCCTCAGTCACCAATGTAAGCGAGGAGATCTCGCGCATCACCGGAGCCGGTGCCAACTTCAGCGTCGAGACGAGCGGAGTCACGTCTGTTCTCCGCACCGCCGTCGACAGCCTCGCTCCCGTGGGCGTGTGCGGGGTGATCGGGGCTCCGCCCGGTGGGTCAGAAGTCGGTCTCGACGTGAACATGTTCTTCGCCCTCGGCAAGACGCTTCGTGGGATCGTCGAGGGCGACAGCATCCCCGAGTTGTTCCTACCGCGCCTCTTCGAGCTCTGGCGCGCAGGCCGCTTCCCCGTCGACCGGTTCATGGTCAACTACGACTTCGACCAGATCAATGAAGCCGCGCACGATGCCGAGCAGGGCGACACCATCAAGCCCGTGCTGAGGATGAGCTAGATGCCGCGCCAGGCGAAGGCCGCGGTCACCTCCGACCGGGTGTGGTAGCGGCCAATGGAAGACACCCAGCAGGCCCGACCCGACTACTTCGACGCAATTGTCGTCGGCGCGGGGTTTGCTGGGCTCTACGCCCTTTACCGGCTGCGCCAGCTTGGGATGAGAGTGCGTGTCTTCGAGACCGCGCCACGGGTCGGCGGCACCTGGTACTGGAACTGCTACCCCGGCGCGCGCTGCGATGTCGAGAGCGTCGACTACTCGTTCTCGTTCTCCGAGGAGCTCCAGCAGGACTGGTCATGGAGCGAGCGCTATCCCGGGCAGCCCGAGCTCTTGCGCTACCTCGAGCATGTCGCCGACCGCTTCGACCTTCGGCCCGACATCCAGCTCGAGACGCCTGTGACCGCAGCGATCTTTGACGAGGCGAGCCGCCGCTGGGGGGTTACAACGTCCGACGGCGAGCGCTACACGGCGCAGTTCTGCGTGATGGCGACCGGTTGCCTCTCCACCGCCCAGATCCCTGACTTCGAAGGGCTCGACTCCTTCGAGGGTGAGTGGTTCCACACCTCCGCCTGGCCGCAGGAGGGCGTCGACTTCACCGGCAAGCGGGTCGGCGTGGTCGGCACCGGGTCGACGGGGATTCAGCTGATCCCGGAGATCGTCGACGACGCCGCGCACGTCACCGTGTTCCAGCGAACGGCGAACTTCAGCATTCCGTCCCGCAACGGGCCGATGGACCCGGAGTTCGAGCGAGAGCTCAAGACGCGCTATCCGGAGTTCCGTCGCGCAGCGCGGGAATCACTTCTGGGTGTCTCGGTCGAGGGAACCGGCAAGTCCGCGCTCGCGGTCGCCCACACGGAGCGAGAGAGGGCGTATCAGGAGCGCTGGGACAGCGGCGGCGGGATGCGCATGCTGCTCGCGTACACCGACCTGCTCGTCGACGAGGCGGCAAACGACACCGTTGCCGAATTCTTCCGCGAGAGGATCCGCGACGCGGTCGACGACCCCACGGTTGCGCAACTCCTCCAGCCCAAGGGCTTCCCGATCGGCTCGAAGCGTCTCTGTCAACACAGTGAGTACTACGAGCTCTACAACCGCGATGACGTCACCCTCGTGGACGTGCGCAACGCGCCGATCGAGGAGATCACAGCGACCGGGATCCGGACCAGGGATGCGCACTTCGAGCTCGACTGCATCGTCTTTGCCACCGGCTTCGACGCGATGACCGGGACACTGTCCAAGATCGAGATCCGGGGGATTGACGGTCTGTCGCTCGAGGAGAAATGGGCGGACGGTCCGAGCGCGTACCTCGGTCTCGCGCCCGCCGGCTTCCCGAACCTGTTCATCGTCACAGGGCCGGGCAGTCCCTCTGTGCTCAGCAACGTCGTGGTGTCGATCGAACAGCACGTCGAATGGATCAGCGACTTCATCGGCTACCTGCGCGACCACGACCTCGAACTGGCCGAGGCGAGCGCGACCGCCGAAGGTGCATGGCTGGCCCACGTCGATGAGGTGGCTCAGAGCACGCTCTTCCCCCGTGCCGACTCCTGGTACATCGGGGCCAACATCCCTGGCAAGCCACGTGTCTTCATGGTGTACGTCGGCGGGGTGGGCGCCTACCGCGAGCGGTGCGACGAGATCGCAGCCGACGGGTATCAAGGATTCACCCTGACGTGACCGACTGGACGGCATTGCCGATCACGGCGGTCCCTTCATGACCAAGGAGCACATCGTGTGCGAGAGGCAGTGTTGATCGTGTCCACAGACGACTCTTTCGACCACATCGTGATCGGCGCCGGGTCGGCCGGATGCGTCGTCGCGCGCAGGCTTGTCGACGCGGGCAGGAGCGTCGCCCTTGTCGAAGCCGGTGGGTCGGCAGACGACCCACGGATCACGACCCCGTCGCGACTGTTCGAGCTGTGGGAGAGCGAGCTGCGACTACGCCTTCGTGACCGAACCGCAGGAGCACGCCGGAGGCGTCGTCGTGCCCTTGCCCCGGGGACGCGTGCTCGGCGGCTCGAGCGCGTTGAACGGGATGATCTACGTGCGCGGCGCAGCCAGCGACTACGACGACTGGGCATACAACGGCGCCCCGGGCTGGTCGTACGCGGACGTGCTGCCGTTCTTCATCAAGTCCGAGGACTTCGAGGGTGGCGAGTCGGAGTACCACGGCGTCGGCGGCCCGCTCAGGGTCTCGATCAACCACGAGCCGCACCCGCTCACCCCCCTCCTGCTCGCAGCAGCCGCGGAGGCGGGGGTGCCCCTCAACGAGGACTGCAACGGGGCGGAGATCCTCGGGGCCGGCATGGCGCACCTCAACGTCAAGGATGGTGTCCGCGTCACCTCGTGGACGGCCTTCGTCGCTCCGATTGCAGACAATCCGCAGCTCACCGTCTTCTCCAACGCGCGCGCGACGCGCCTGCTCTTCGAGGGGAAGCGATGCACCGGGGTGGCGATCTCCACCGCGGACGGAGACCGAGGAGCTGCACTCGAGCGCCGACGTGGTCGTCTCGGCCGGCGCCTACCTCTCCCCGCAGCTGCTGCAGCTCAGCGGCATCGGAAACACCCCCGACCTCGAGCGGGTCGGCGTGACTCCGCACCATCATCTTCCCGGTGTCGGCGAGAACCTCCACGACCATTTCCTCGTGCCGCTCGTGTTCGAGGCGACCGAGCCGCTCGCGCCCCATCGGGCGAACGTCATGGAGGCGCACTTCTTCGCGAAGAGCGACGAGGGCATGACCGCGCCCGATCTCCAGCCGCTGATGGTTGCGATCTCCCTTCCGGTTCGCGGACGCGAGCTCACCGAGCAGGCGTTCTCGATGCTGCCCGGCGTCATCCGGCCGCTGAGCCGTGGCCACGTCCGGCTGAAGAGCAACGACCCCGAGGCTGCCCCGGCGATCGACTTCCGCTACCTGAGCGAGGCGCAGGACCTGCGCGCGATCGAGGCGGCAATCGGGCTCTGCCGCGAGATCGCCGCGCAGCCCGCGCTCGCGTCGATCCGCGGCGCTGAGCTCGCCCCGGGCGCCGACGTAACGGGCGACGAGCTCCGAACGTACATCGGCGAGCAGCTCCTGACGTACCACCATCCCGTCGGGACGTGCAAGATGGGTCAGGACTCACTCGCCGTCGTCGACCCGAGGCTTCGCGTACACGGGCTCGAGAACCTTCGGGTCGCCGACGCATCGATCATGCCGGCGGTGCCGTCGGGGAACACGAACGCGCCAAGCGTCATGATCGGCGAGCGAGCCGCCGACTTCATTCTCCGCGATCGTTCGGGAGGTTGACCACGTGATCCGTGACGAGCAGTTCGAGGCGGGAGTTGCGCTCCGACGAAGCATGTTCGGCGCGCGAGGTGACCGACGACCAGCTCGACAACGTGACCGAGCTCGACGACAAGCTGCAGGAGTTCGTGACGCGCCAATGCTTCGGCGACGTCTGGCAGCGCGACGTGCTCGACACGAAGAGCCGGTCGCTCGTGACCATCGCGATGCTGGTCGCGATGGGTCGTAGCCACGAGATCGGGATCCACATGCGAGGCGGCCTGGCCAACGGGCTCACGGTCGAGGAGATCCGCGAGGTGCTCGTGCAGAGCATCATGTACTGCGGGCTCCCGGCGGCCGTCGACGGCTTCCGGACTCTTGGCGCCATCGTCGCGGAGGGTGCCGATGAGCCCGCCGTCTGAGCCCCTGGTTGGAGTCGTCGGCCTCGGCAGGATGGGCCGGCCGATGGCCGCCAACCTCGTTCGCGCAGGCTTTCCGACGATCGGATACGACCTCGACTCAGACGTCACCGGCGCCTTCAGCGCCGAGTTCGGGATCGAGGACGACTCTCCGGCGGCGTTCGGCGAAGCGAGCGTCGTCGTCACGATGCTTCCGACCAGCGGCATCGTCGCCGCAGCGCTCGTCGGTGACGACAGCGTCCTCGCACCGCACCTGAAGCCGGGGACGCTCGTGATCGACATGAGCTCGTCGCAGCCGCTCGAGACCCTCGAGCTCGGCGAGCGCCTCGACGAGCGCGGCATTCGGCTGATCGACGCACCGGTCTCGGGCGGCGTTCCCGGCGCGGTCGACGGCAGCCTCACGATCATGGTCGGAGCCGACGACGACGCCGACGCGGAGGAGGCAACTCCGGTGCTCGAGGTGCTCGGAAGCAGGATCTTCCGCGCCGGTGGGCTCGGGCGCAGGGCACGCCCTGAAGGCGCTGAACAACTTCGTCGGGGCGAGCGGGTTCGCCGCAGCCTGCGAGGCGCTGCTGGTGGCCGAGAGCTACGGGCTCGACCCGGAGGTGTTCCTCGACGTCCTCAACGTCTCGACGGGGCGCAACTTCAGCACCCACTTCACGCTCCCGACGGCGGTGCTGACGGGGGAGTTCAACACCGGCTTCTCGCTTGCGCTGATGACGAAGGATGTCGGGATCGCCGCCACGCTGGCGCACGGGCTCGGTCAGCCGGCGGTCGTCGCCGACACCGTGCACGATCGGCTCCAGGCCGCCCTCGACGCGCTCGGCCCGAGGTCGACCACTCCGCCGCGATCAAGCACTGGAGTGGTGATCCCGCCTATCGGGACGCCGGCGCCGGCGAGAACGTCGGCTAGCGAACGCTCTCTTGGCGTCAGCGTCGCGCCTCTGCGATGCTGACACTCGCCATGCTCACGAGACTGGAGATGCAGACCGGATGAGCAACCAATTCCCCAGCCCCTACGAGATCGAGACGCCCGCCGGAGCCGAGGGCTGGGAAGAGATGTATCCGTACTACGCTCGCTTCGACGATGACCGGCGCGAGGCCGACGAGCAGCGCTTCTGGTTCTGGAACTCGATGCACTTCCCGGTGCCGATGCCCGCTTTCGACGCGATCTGCATCGACACGGCATACCAGGCGCTCGCCACCTGGCAGAACCGGGTCTTCGCAGTGCCGCCGGCGATGGGCATCGACTGGCGCTGCATCAACGGCTACATCTACATCTCCGGAAACCCCGTCACCGACCCCGCGAAGATCGCCGAGCGCGCCGGGTTCTTCCAGGAGCGCGCGGGGTACTACTACGCGAACTGGGACGACCTCTACGCGAAGTGGCGCACGAAGATGGACGCGCTGATCGAGGAGCTCGATGCGCTGGAGGTGCCGCAGCTCCACGAGTACGAGCCGATCGAGATCGCCTTCGAAGATCAGGAGACGAGCTACTGCGCCGTCCTCGACGCATACCGGCGGGCACTCAGGCTCCACGACCTGATGTGGCAGAACCATTTCGAGTTCCTGCTCCTCGGCTACGGCGCCTACATGACCTTCGCCGAGCTCTGCAAGGCCAACCTGCCGGACATCCCCGATCAGCACATCGCGCAGATGGTCGCCGGGCTCGACGTCCTTCTCTTCAAACCGGATGCCGAGCTCCGCAGACTGGCGCGGCTCGCGATCGACACGGGGGTCGACGCGGCGTTCACCGAGGGTCGCTCGCCGCAGGAGATCGACGCCGACCTGGCCGAGAGCGACGCCGGCCGCGCCTGGCTCGCGGAGCTCGAGAGCGTCAAGGACCCGTGGTTCCATATGGCGACAGGTGACGGCCTCTACCACACGTACGGCTCCTGGTTCGACGATCCGACGATTCCCTACGCCTCGCTGATCGGTTACGTCGCTGCGCTCAACGCGGGTGAGAACATCGAGCGCCCAACGGATCACATCGCGCTCGAGCGCGATCGCCTTGCGACCGAATACGCCGAGCTCCTCGGCGACGATGCCCGGAAGGGGTTCGACGAGCTGCTCGCTCTCTCGCGAACGGTCTTTCCGTACGTCGAGGAGCACAAGTTCATCTGCGACTACTGGTTCCTGACGAGCTGGTGGAACAAGATCCGCGAGTTCGGCGACCTCCTGGTGGCGCACGGCTTCCTCGACGACCGCGACGGCATCTTCCAGCTGTCCCGCCTCGAGGTGAGCTCCGCGATCGACGAGCTCCTGCTGACGTGGGCGACCGGTGGACAGCCGCGCGGCCCGAAGTACTGGCCACCGATCGTCGCGAAGCGGAGGGAGCTACTCGAGCGGCTTGCCGATTGGACGCCGCCTCCGGCGGTCGGCGCCGTGCCCGAGGTGATGATGGATCCCGCGCTGATCATGCTCTGGGGCGTCACGACCGAACGAATCCACGAATGGGCGCGAAACGAGGAGGGCGGCTCCGAACTCCGCGGCACGGCAGCCTCGCCGGGAGTCGTTGAAGGTCTTGCCCGCGTCGTCAAGACAGCCCGCGAGATCGGCGACGTCCGCGACGGCGAAATCCTTGTCTGCAGCATCACGTCTCCCGCCTGGGCACCGATCTTCTCGAAGATCCAGGCCGCGGTCACCGATATCGGCGGCGTCATGTCCCATGCTGCGATCGTCTGCCGCGAGTACGGCCTACCGGCCGTGGTCGGCACCGGCCGCGCGACCTCGCAAATCAGCACCGGCCAGCGCATCCGCGTCGACGGCACGGCGGGAACGGTGACGATCCTCGAGTGAGCAGCGCGCTTCATACCCTTCGCCTGGCCGAACTGCGCCACGAGCACAGTGCATCGTTCGGGGGCAAGAGCTCGAGCCTCGGTGAGCTGATCGCGGCGGAGATCCCCGTCCCTCCCGGCTTCGCCGTGTCCACGACGGCATTCCATGCGTTCGTCGACGAGGCAGGGCTCGAGGGCATGATCGCCGCCGAGACGACACGGATGTCACCGGACGACGTCGACTCCGTCGGCGCGGCGTCGCATGCGATCAGCGAGGCGATGCGGTCTGCGCCGGTGCCGGACGCTGTCCGTGAAGAGGTCGCTCGGCGCTACACGGAGCTGGCAGAGCAGGCCGGCATCGACGAGCCACCGGTCGCGGTGCGGTCGAGCGCGCTCGGGGAGGACAGCCAGGATGCAACCTTCGCGGGGCAGCAGGAGACCTACCTCTGGGTACACGGCGCTGATCACGTATGCGACGCCGTGCGCAACTGCTGGGTGAGCCTCTACGGCGTGCCGGCGATGGCGTACCGCGCCCGTCTCGCGCAGGCGCCGGGAGAGCCGGCGATGGGCGTCGCAGTCCAGCTGATGGTGGATGCCGAGGTGTCGGGCGTGATGTTCACCTGCAACCCGGTGACCGGCGACCCGAGCATGGTGGCCGTGAACGCGAGCTGGGGGCTCGGCCTCTCGGTGGTCGGAGGTGAGGTGACGCCCGACGACTACCTGGTCAGCAAGGTCACGGGTGAGGTCGTGCGCGAGCACGTCCATGCCAAGGACGTCGAATACGTGCCCGACACACGCGGCCGTGGCGCAGTCCGGGTCGACGTGCCCGAGGAGCGACGTGATACCCCGTGCCTCGACCGGCCGGCGCTCGATGCGCTCGTCGAGCTCGGCCGACGCATCGAGCGCTACTTCGGCTCCCATCAGGACGTCGAATGGGCGATCGCGAGAGGACAGGACCTTCCGGGAAGCCTGTTCATCGTCCAGTCGCGGCCGGTGACCGCGCTTCCGCAGCGTGGCCCGCAGCCGAGTCACGACTCCGCGATGGCGCTCGTCATGAGCATGTTCGGCGCCGGCGAGACCAAGAGGTAGCTGCCGATGGCCCTGAGCGACGACGACGTCCGCGAGATCCTGCGGATGATCGACGAGTCCGATCTCGACGAGCTCCGGATCGAGACGGACGGCCTGTCCCTGCATCTCGTGCGCGGCGGTGTCGCTCCCATCGCCGTGCCGGAGCCTGAACGGCGTGCCTCGAAGCCCGGGCCGGCCGTGCAGGCCGCCGCGCCTGCGAGCCCGGAGGACGGGCTCGCGATCGTTTCGCCGACGGTCGGCACCTTCTACCGTGCCCCGGCTCCCGGCGAGCCGCCGTTCGTCGAGGTCGGCACGCGCGTCGAGCCCGACACGATCGTTTGCATCATCGAAGTGATGAAGATGATGAATTCGGTACCCGCCGGGATCGCGGGCACCATCGCCGCACTGCACGTCGAGAACGCGCAGCCCGTCGAGTACGGTCAGCTGCTCTTCCGCGTGGAGGCCGGATGACGCGCGTCGTCGACATCGTCGACACGACGACCCGCGACGGCAACCAGAGCCTCTGGGGCGCAACCGGCCTGACCGCAGGCGACACCCTGGCGATCGCGCCCACGCTGGAGCGCGTCGGTTATCACGCGCTCGACTTCACCTCGAGCACGCACATGTCGGTGTCGGTGCGGTTCCATCGCGAGGACCCGTGGGAGCTGATCCGGCTGATGCGGGCGGCGATGCCGAATACGCTCCTCAACTTCATCACGACCGGGATGCGCTTCATCGCCTGGCAGCCGTGTGACGAGGAGGTCATGCGGCTCGCCTTCCGCTGCGTCGTGCGCAACGGGATCCGGCGCTTCCAGTTCGCGGAGCCGGCCAACGACCCGGAGGCGCTCCGTCGCGTCGCCCGGATGGCGCGGGAGGAAGGTGTCGAGGAGATCGTGGTCGGGCTCACCTACTCCATCAGCCCGGTGCACACCCACGCCTACTACACCGAGCGGGTGGCGGCGCTCGCCGACTGCGCCGACATCGACCGCTTCTACCTCAAGGACCCGGGCGGCCTGCTGACGACCGACGCCGTGCGCGACCTGGCCCCGCACTTCGTCGCGACCGGGCGGACGATCGAGCTGCACAGCCACTGCACGATCGGGCTCGCGCCGGTCGTCTACATGGCAGGGCTGGAAGCCGGCTTCAACGTGCTCCACACGGCGATCGGTCCGGCAGGCAACGGGACGTCCCAGCCGACGGTCGAGTCGACCCTGCGGAACCTCGAGGCGGAGGGGTACGAGCACGGGCTGGATACAGAAGCACTCGGCCACGCCGGCGAGTACTTCCGCGAGCTCGTCCGCGTGAAGGGCCTGCCACCGGGCATGCCGCGCGAGTACGACGCCGCCTACTACCACCACCAGCTACCCGGCGGGATGGTGACCACCACGCGGCGGATGCTGGGCGAGATCGGCCGTCCGGAGCTCTACGACGCCGTGCTGGACGAAGTGGTGCGCGTGCGGGCGGAGATGGGATACCCGATTCTCGTCACGCCGGTCTCCCAGCTCGTCGCCTACCAGGCGACGCGCAACGTGATCGACCCCGAGCGCTGGGTCAACGTCTCGGACGAGACGGTGCGCTACTTCCTGGGTCACTACGGCGACTTCGCCGCGCCACCCGATCCAGACGTGGTCGACCGCGTCCTGTCGCTTCCGAAGGTCGAGGGGTTGCGTAACGCGCAGCCGGTCAGCCTCGAGGGAGCCCGCGCGCGCTTCGGCGACCGGATCTCGGACGAGGAGCTCCTGTTGCGGCTGACGATGCCGGGGGAGCAGGTTGACGCGATGCGCGCCTCGCCGACGATCGCCGAACGACCGGTGCGCGCGCCCATCACCGGCGGCGACCCGCTCGTCCGCCTCCTGCGGGAGGTCGAGCGGCGGCGCTCGATCTCATACCTCCGCGTCCGCAAGGGCGACGATCTCGTGGTGTGGCGCCGTGCCTCTTGAGGACGTCCGCGGTTTCGTCTTCGACATCGACGGCACGGTCGTCCACCGGGCCGGCGACGAGATGCACGTCATCCCCGGCGCGCAGGAGGTGCTCGAGCGGGTCGCCGCATCCGGGCGCCCGTACGCGCTCTTCACCAACGGCAGCCACCTGCCGCCCGCCGCATTCGCGCGCGAGCTGCGAGCGGTCGGGCTACCGGTGGAAGACGAGCAGGTCCTGACGCCGCTTTGCTCTGCGCAGACGTACCTCGACCGTTTCCGCAGGGAAGCGAGCGTCCTTCCCTTCGCGACCGAGGCAGCACGTGCGTACCTCCAAGAGGCCGGCGTTCACCTTGTCGACGGTCGCAACGGCGCGCACATCGACGCGGTGCTCGTCGCGCACACCGACGAGATCGACTTCGACCAGCTCGAGCTCGCCGCTCGCGCCGTCATCGCAGGTGCGCGCCTGCTCGTCGGCAGCTACGTTCCGGCCTATGCGGGCGCAAACGGACCGATTCTGAGCCGCGGCGCAATGGTCACCGCCGCTATCGCGAAGGCAAGCAGTGCGCGGCCAATCGTCGTTGGCAAGCCCTCGCGCGCAGCGGTGCGCGAGATGGAGCGACGGCTCGGCCTGCCGGCGAAGGAGATTGCAGTCGTCGGTGACGACGTCCGCCTGGAGGTGGCGCTCGGCCGACTCGGCGGCTCGAAGACGATCCTCGTCCGCAGTGGCATCAGCGCCTCTCTCGACCTGACTCGCGTTCCAGAGGCGCAGCGGCCGGACCTGACCATCGACAGCGTGGCGGAGCTGCTCCCATGGCTCTAGCGGTCTCGATCGCGGAACCGGGAGGGCCGGACGTCGTGGGCGTCATCGAGCGCAACGTCCCGGACCCGGGGAGCGGCGAGGTTCGAGTCGCAGTCAGAGCTGCCGCTGTGCATCCGTCCGACGTCGCATTCCGTGAGCGCGGGATCCAGGGTGTGGCGCCCCCGTGGGTGCCGGGGTGGGATGCCGCCGGGACGGTGGAGGCGGTCGGCCCGGACGTCGATGCTCTCGCGGTCGGCGAGGCTGTGATGGTCGTGGTCTCGCCGCGACGCCCCGAAGGCGGAGCACAGTCAGAGCTTCTCGTCGCGCCGGCGACGTCCGTCGTCCCGCTCCCCGCAGGCGCCACGTTCGAGCAGGCGTCGACGCTGCCGATGAACGGCCTGACGGCGCTGCGTGGCCTGGAGCTCCTCGACCTCCCTCCGGCGTCGACGCTGCTCGTCACCGGCGGCGCAGGCCTGCTCGCCTCCTATGCGATCCCGCTCGCGAAGCGCGCGGGGCTTCGCGTCCTGGCCGACGCGAGCCCAGCCGACAGGGAGTTCGTGCTCGGGCTCGGTGCCGAGGTCGTGTTGCCACGGGGCGACGGCCTCGTCGCGTCTGTTCGCGACGCGGTTCCCGAAGGCGTCGACGCGGTCTTCGACACCGCGCTGCTCGGCCGTGCGATCTTCCCGGCGATCCGAGAAGGGGGCGCACTCGTCTTCGTCAGGACCTGGGATGGAGCTGAGATCGAGGACGGCATCGCGATCCACCCCGTCTGGGTCGGCGACGTGCTCGAGCGCACGGAGTGGCTTCGGGAGCTGAGCCAGCTCGCGGGAGAGGGTGTGCTCGAGCTGCGCGTCGCCGCAACGTTCCCGCCCGAGCGGGCTGCGGACGCGCATCGGCTGATGGAGGCCGGCGGATTGCGCGGGCGTGCAGTCGTGGTCTTCGACTGAGAATCTCGAGCACCAGCGAGGTCGTACGCCTTCTCGACTGACTGCCCCTGATGCGGTAGCGGCGCCCGTCGACGAGCTCCAGCTCAGGGAGTACTCAACTCGTGCGTGTGCTAGCCGAATATCAGGTTGCCTGATATAAGTGGGGAAGGCACTCGACCGGGAGGACGGCACCGTGGGCTACGCGAACCGATGGACGACCGTGAACGTCGAGGTCGATGAGGGCATCGCCTGGGTTGAGCTGAACCGACCCGAGAAGCGCAATGCCATGAGCCCCACGCTCAATGTGGAGATGATCGACATCCTCGAGACGCTCGACGCCGACGACGATTGCGGCGTCCTCGTGCTCACCGGTGCCGGCGAATCGTGGTCGGCCGGAATGGATCTCAAGGAGTATTTCCGGGAGGTCGACGGCGGCCCGGAGCATGTGCAGCGCAGGGTACGGCGCGACGCCGCGATGTGGCAGTGGCGCATGCTTCGGACCTATGCGAAGCCGACGATTGCGATGGTCAACGGTTGGTGCTTCGGCGGTGCGTTCACTCCCCTGGTCGCGTGTGACCTTGCGATCGCCGCCGACGAGGCGACCTTCGGCCTGTCGGAGATCAACTGGGGCATTCCGCCGGGAAGCGTTGTCAGCAAGGCACTCGCAGACAGCGTAGGCACCCGGGCCGGTCTGCTCTACGTGATGACCGGCCGGACCTTCAGCGGTACGCAGGCGGCCGAGATGGGTCTTGTGAACTCGAGCGTCCCACTCGCGCAGCTCCGAGCCGAGGTCGAGCAGCTGGCCCGCGAGCTTCTCGACAAGAATCCTGTGGTGCTCAGGGCGGCGAAGCTCGGCTACAAGCATTGCGCGGAGATGAGCTGGGACCAGGCCGAGGACTATCTCTACGCGAAGCTGGAGCAGTCGCAGTACCTCGACACCGAGAATGGTCGCGAGCAGGGTCTTGGGCAGTTTCTCGACGAGAAGCGAATCAAGCCAGGCCTCCAGACCTACCAACGGTCGTAGCCTCTAGCATCTCGGGCCTATGACCGAGCCGCGGCTGAGCTACGTCATCGGCCGTCTCGACCGGGTGTTGCGGCGCCGTCTCTCGGCAGGGCTCGAGCCGACGGGCCTGACGCTGCCCGCGTACACCGCACTGTCCGTGCTGCGGGCGCGCGATGGCCTTTCAAACGCGCAGCTCGCCCGCCGCTCGCTCGTCACGCCGCAATCCATGAGCGAGGTGCTCAAGCTGCTCGTCGACCGCGGCTACGTTCACCGCCGCGCCGAACCGGGTCACGGGCGGGTCATCCGCATCGAGATCACAAGCACCGGCGTACAGGCGCTCGAACGCTGCGACCGCGCCGTCGACGACATCGAGAGAGAAATGCTCACCGACCTCGGGACGGACGAGACGGCGTACCTCCGGGAGGTTCTCCTCCGGTGCGGACGGGCACTCCAGCAGGAGCCCGTCGAGCACCTTCCCGGCTGAACGTAACAGCCCGCCGCGCCGAGAACGCGCGGTTGCCATTGAACCGATACCTACCCGCGCTGCGAACAACGGCGGATGGCTCGTTCAGGTTCCGTTACTCTCGCGATCGCGCTGCCCTACACGGTTGGAGGGCTCTTCGTCGAGGGACGGGCCGGGTTCGCCGGGCAGCTCGCGCTCGGGCTGCTGACAGCAGTCGTGTTGGGAGGCTTGCTCGCACTTCACCCTCGAGCCGTCAGGATCCAAACGCTCGCGCTCGTCGTCGTTGCGACGGTCGGGGAGATCATGGGCTCGCTCGTCTGGGGCCTCTACTCCTACCGCCTCGACAACCTCCCGGCATTCGTCCCGCCCGGCCATGGGCTCGTCTTCCTCTGCGGGGTGTCGATCGCAGCACTCACCAAGCGGCATCAGAACGTGCTCCTCGGCGCCGCCGTGGTCGGAGCAGCGGGCTGGGGCATCGCGGGGCTCACCGTGCTCCCGGCTCGGGATACCGCCGGGGCTCTCGGCTGCGCCGCGCTACTCGCCGTCTTGCTCTGGACACGGCGACCGGTCTACGCGGGTGTGTTCCTGGTCGTGATGGCGCTCGAGCTCTACGGAACCGCAATCGGGACGTGGCGCTGGGAAAGCTCTGTCCCCGGTCTCGGGCTCGCGCAGGGGAACCCGCCGAGCGGCGTCGCGAGCGGTTACGTGGTCTTCGACGTCGTGGCGCTCTGGCTCGCCGTCAAGTCGACGCGCTGGGCACGGCGGGTTGCACCTGTCCGCCTACGACCGCGCGGCACCGCCGTCGTGCCGGCCACCGACGCCTCACGGACGTGACGCCTTCTTCGTGAGCTCGCGGCGCGTCGAGCGCAGGTCGGCCTCGGCGAACGCGCTCAGCTCGCGACGGAGATCCTTGAGCTCGTCGCGCAGCTTGGCCGCGTACTCGAATCGAAGCTCCTCGGCTGCGGCGAACATCTCTTCCTCGAGAGTGATGATGAGCTTCTCGACGTCCTCCTGGGTCATCCCTTCGACCTCTTGCTTACCGCGTCGACGCCGGCCGGGAACGGTGGGCGAATCGAGCACGAGCAGTTGGCCGATATCCGAGACGCCCTTGCTGATCGACGTCGGGGTGATGTCGTGCTCCTCGTTGTACGCGAGCTGGACCGCGCGACGCCTCTCGGTCTCCTCCATGGCGCCCTGGATGGCCTCGGTCACCTTGTCGGCATAGAGAAGCACCCTGCCGTTCGAGTGGCGGGCGGCACGGCCGATCGTCTGGATGAGAGCGGTCTTCCCTCGCAGGAAACCCTCCTTGTCGGCGTCCAGGACGACGACCAGGGAGACCTCGGGTAGGTCGAGGCCCTCACGGAGGAGGTTGACGCCGACCAGGACGTCGTAGTCGCCGAGACGCAGCTCGCGGATGATCTGGATCCGCTCGAGGGTGTCGATCTCCGAGTGGAGGTAGCGCGCCTTGACTCCGGCCTCGACGAGATAGTCCGTGAGATCCTCCGACATCTTCTTCGTGAGCGTCGTCACGAGCACGCGCTCGCCGACCTCCTCGCGACGGCGGATCTCGGAGAGGAGATCATCGATCTGGTTGCGGGTCGCGCGGAGCTCGACCTCCGGGTCGATGATCCCGGTCGGGCGGATCAGCTGCTCCGAGATCACGGTCGACTGACGGAGCTCGTACGACCCAGGCGTGGCCGAGACAAACACCATCTGCCCGACCTTCCCGAGAAACTCGTCGAAGCGCAGCGGCCGGTTGTCGAGCGCCGAGGGCAACCGGAAGCCGTAGTCGATGAGCGTCTGCTTGCGCGAACGGTCACCCTCGTACATCCCGCCGATCTGAGGCACCGTCTGATGTGACTCGTCGATGAAGCACACGAAGTCGTCGGGGAAGTAGTCGATCAAGGTGAAGGGATGGGTGCCCGGGGCGCGGCCTTCGAGCACGCGCGAGTAGTTCTCGATGCCCGAGCAGAACCCGAGCTCGCGCATCAGCTCCATGTCGTACTCCGTGCGCTGGCGAATCCGGTGCGCCTCCAGCATCCTTCCCTGCTCCTCGAACGACTTCACCTGCGTCTCGAGCTCGGCGCGGATGTCGGCGATCGCACGGTCGACCGTGGGCTTCGAGGTCACGTACTCGGTGGCCGGCCAGATGGCGATGTTGTCGAGCTTTGCGAAGACCTCGCCCGTCAGCGGATCGAAATGGGACACCTGCTCGACCTCGTCGCCGAAGAACGAGATGCGATACGCGGTCTCGCTATTCGCGGGTTGAATCTCGAGGACATCGCCCTTGACCCTGAAGCGCCCGCGGGCAAGCACCGTGTCGTTGCGGACGTACGCGCTCTCGATCAGCTTGGCGAGCACTGCGTCGCGATCCTGCTCCTCCCCCACCTCGAGATACAGCAGGCGATCGCGCCACTCCTCGGGTGACCCGAGCCCGTAGATGCACGAGACCGACGCGACGACGACCACGTCACGCCGGGTCAGCAGCGAGCTGGTTGCACCAAGCCGCAGCCGCGCGATGTCGTCGTTCTGCGAAGAGTCCTTCTCGATGTAGAGATCGGCCTGCGGAACGTACGCCTCCGGCTGGTAGTAGTCGTAGTACGACACGAAGTACTCGACCGCGTTCGACGGAAAGAACTCGCGAAACTCGTTGCAGAGCTGCGCCGCCAGGGTCTTGTTGTGCGCGATCACGAGCGCGGGCCGCTGGAGCTGCTCGATCACCCAGGCCATCGTCGCGGTCTTGCCCGTCCCGGTGGCACCGAGGAGGGTTTGCGCCCGATTCCCCTCCCGCAGCGACGCCGAAAGCTCGGCGATGGCTCGCGGCTGGTCGCCCAGCGGGCGGTAGTCGGCGGTGACCCGAAGCGGTGGCACCCCGCAAATCTACCGTAGCGAACGTGTGTTCCGTCGACCGGTCGGGGCGCTAGCCGTCGGAGGTCAGGCAGGCCCGAGGTTGATCTCTGCCGGGAGCTCCTCCCGCCGGTCGACCGGCTCGAGCTCGAGCCTCGCTCTCGCGTCGAAGTAGACGTACGACGTGACGAGCGCGACGAACGGCATCGAGAGCGCGTAGACGCAGCCCGCGACGATGTTCAGGAACGCGAGCGGCGCATTGGTGACGAAGATCAGGAGGACCCCGAGAAGCGGGCCCGTCGACGATCGCGACGGCGGCACCGAGTCCGACCAGTGCAGCCGACGCGCAGCCAGCGCGAGCGCACGAGCTGCGCACTACGACGGAGCGCAGTTGCCCTCGACAGCCCCTCGAGCTCGACGACGGGAGCGAGCAGGCACCAGCGGACCGCGAGCCAGATCGCAACGGGAATGAGCACGGCGGTCAGGGTGAGCACGGTCCAGACCAGCACGAAGAGCGCAATCGCCCCGAGTAACGGCCGGAGCCTCCTGGCGGCCAGTCGGTACGCCTCGACCGGCCCGACCTGCCGTCCTGCGTCGATCTCGACGAGGGCGCAGGCGGTCGCGGCCTGAACGAGACCGAGCCCCAGCAGGGTGAGGGTCGCCCCGATCACGACCGCGACGAACGCGAAGGCGCCCGCCGCCGACCCTGTCACCGATCCGACGAGGTCGAACATGGTGAACAAGACCCATTGCAGGAGCGTCGTCACGAATGCGAACGGGATCAGCACGAGGCCGATTCCGAGGAAGAGACGCGCGCGCTTGACGTACATCCGGGCAGAGCCCGAGAGGATCTGGCCCGCCGTTCGGCGTCTACCGACACGCGTCGGAGCGACCGGCGTCCAGGTCATGCGAACCGTGATCCACACGAACAGCCCTACGACGAGACCGAGCAGGATCAGGGTCAAGACCGGGCTCCTGATCAGGTGAGTGAGGCCCTTGGAGCCCGCGGCAACCCCGGTGCAGAAGAGGTCGGTCGCGCTCGTGCCGAACACGCCGCCCGTCGGGACGGCGTAGCTCCGGTCGCGCCAGTCCTCGTGGGCCCAGGCGATCGGCTCGGTCCACTGCCCCTTCAGGTTCGGCCCCGTCGGCCCGTTGTAGAACGCCGGCTGCAGCTCACCCCAACGGCCGAGGAACGAAATCCAGGGATACGCCGCCTTCGCCGCCGCGGGATCGCTCGGGATCGTCTTCACGACGGGTCGCAGCTCGTTGTGCGGGCTCCGGGTGTCGTCGCACCCGACGCCCGGCCTCGGCGGAGCTCCCGAGGTACAGCGCCGCAGTGAACTTGTTGGCATGGGAGCCTGCTGCCGGATACACGACCGGATGGGTGCCGTCGACGATCTCGACCTTGTCGCCACCCCACTCGGCACGCTCGGCGCCCTCGTGTGAGCTGTAGCCCACCTCGAAGGGCCCCGTGCGTCAGCGCCTCGGCGGCAGTGCTGGCGTGGAAGTTGAGCTGGATCATCTCCCAGTCGCCCTCGTGCGTGTTGTTGAAGTCGTTGAAGACGTAGAAGAACCAGTACTGGAGCGAGAGCTCACCGGGGTAGCCCGGATCGGTCGCGACGTGCGCGTACACCGTCGGCTTCGACCGACCCTTGATGTGTCGGAACCACTTCTCGTAGTCGCACCCGGGATCGAGCGCGTTCCCCGGGTAATCGAGGTGGTACTCGAACCGGTTGACGAGATCGAGGGCGACCGGTGCGATCTTGACCAGGTCGGTTGCGCTCCACGGGCCACGCAGCGCAACCGTCGGCTCGTTCAGGACGACGTCGACGTCGGCCGGAAGATAGGGCTCACCGGGGCCGCACTCCTCGGTCTGCTCGACGAGCCGCACGACGGGTGCGTGCTTCTCGGCGAGTGCGGTCTCGTCCGCGCGGTCTGCGAGGGCCGCGGGCGCGAGGATGCACGCGAGCGCCGCGACGGCGGCAGAGAGAGAATGAGTCGTCGTCGCATCGGCTGAAGTGGCAGCGGTCGGTCCGCAGCGCAAGTGTCTCATCGGGCGACCTCGGATGCGAATCATCTCAGAACGACCAGAAGATCGGAACGAGAACCGACGGCAACCACGCCGAAGAGACAGAGCAGCGGGAGGCCGAGCTTCCAGTAGTCGCCGAACCGGTACCCACCCGGCCCCATCACCATGAGGTTCGCCGGCGTGGCCACGGGGGTGAGGAACGATGCGGCCGCGGCGACCGTTACCGCCATCAGCACCGGCTTGGCGGACACATCCGATCTCGCCAGCCGCCGAGATCGCTATCGGGATCACGATCAGCGCCGTCGCCATGTTGCTGATCAGCTGGCCGAGGACGAACGTGAGGAGGACGACGCCCAGGACGAGCAGCGTGCGGACCGAGGTCCCCGACGACGTCGACCAGCGCCTCCGCAAGTTGCTCCGCCGCGCCGCTCGAGACCATTGCCGTCGACAGCGACATCATCCCGCCGACGAGGATCACCGTCGTCCACGAGATGCCCGGTACGCCTGGTCCGATCGTGAGCACGCCGAGCAGCACGATCGCGCCAGCAGCGAGCAGGCCGGCGACGGCGGGCGGCACCGCGCCGGTGGCGAGCAACGCGACCATCCCGATCAGCACCGCGATCGTCTGCTTCGCGCCAGGCCCGAGCGGCACGGCCTGCCGCCGAACGACGTCCGGCTCGTCGACGACGAGGACGTCAGGATCGCCGAGGTGCTCCTCGAACGCACCCCAGCTGCCCTGCAGTAGAAGGGTATCGCCGACGAGGAGCGTACGTCTCGCCGGGAGCATCCTCGCCCTGCGCTGGACTGCGAGCACGACGAGGTCGCCGCTCTCCGTGACCATCCCGGGGAACACCGTCTCGCCGATGAGGCCCGAACGCGGCGGGATCAAGACCTCAGCGACGCCCGAGCGTACGCGTGAGCAGCGTGTCCGGCTCCTCTGACAGCGTGTACTGCTCGACGAGCGTCCGCGCGTGGTTGCTGAAGTCCGTGGGAATCACGCGAGGGTTGCGGTACGGGAGCAGGCGCTCGCCGAACAGCACGATGATCGCGATCGTTCCGACCAGGAGCGGGAGCGCCGACGAGCGCGAACTCGAAGAAGCCGATCTGCCCCGACGCCCGGCCTCGTCGGCGGCGTCGGAGACGATGACGTTCACGGGGGTGCCGGTCAGCGCGAGCAGCGAGCCGGCGTGAGCGCCGAAGGCGAGCGGCATCAGGAGCTGAGACGGCGAGCGACCGAGTCGGACCGCGAGCACGACCACGACCGGGACGAGCGCCGCGACGGAGCCGTTCACGGAGATGAGCGCCGTCAGGAAGGCGACGAGCAGCAGCATGAGGACGAGCAGCCGGGTCCGGCTCTCGCCGGCGCGGGCGATCAGCTCCTGCCCGGCCCACGTCGTCACCCCCGAGGCGTCGAGGCCCTCGCTGACGACGAACAGCGAGGCGATGAAGAGCACGGTTGGATCACCGAAGCCGGCAAGCGACTGCTCGTAGGCCGAGGACGCCGGTCGCCCAGAGCGTGAGCGCCACGCCGACCGCGACGATCGCAACCGGGATCCGATCCCAGATGAAGACACCGACCGTCGCGGCGAGGACGAGGAAGGTGATCGTGGTGTTACTCATGCGTCACCCACGAGGATCCGGACGCGATGACCGTACGGCGACGTCTTTGCAAATCCATCGTCGCGGTGACGAAGCCCTATTGGACGGCGCGCTCTAGAGGTGCACCGAGGAGCCCGGACCGAGCGGGATCCCGAGCAGGTACCAGCCGATGAAGAACAGCGTCCACACGACGCGTCAGAACGAGCGACGAACGGGAGCATCATCGAGACGACGGTGCCGATGCCGGCGTCCTTCTTGTAGCGCTGCGCGAAGATGACGATCAGCGGGAAGTAGGCCATCAGCGGCGTGATCACGTTCGACGGCGAGTCGCCGACACGGTACGCAGCGAGCACGGTCTGCGGCGCGACGTCGAGGCGCAGGAAGAGCGGGATGAAGATCGGGGCGAGGATCGCCCACTTGGCGATCGCCGCCGGCATGATGAAGTTGACGAGCGCGGTGACGAAGACGAACCCGATCAGCAGCCACAGCGCGCCGATGTTCGCGGACTCCAGCCAGTCGCCGAGCTTCACCGCGGCGACCTGCGCCATGTTCGAGTAGTTGAAGTACGCGATGAACTGCGCGATGAGCAGGAACAGGAACAGCAGCGCCGCCAGGCCGGCCCACGACTTCGTGATCGACGCGAGCACCTGATCGCTCGTGGTGCATCGTCCCGGCGCCGCGCCCGAAGGCGAGGCCCGCAGCGAAGAAGATCAGCGTGATGATCACGATCAGGCTGTCCATGAACGGCGAGTCTGCCGATGATGTCACCCGTGACGGGGTCGCGCAGCGGCGCGTGGGAGCACCGTGAGCAGGGTGATCACGACCGATCACCGCCGCGGTGCGATGAGCGCGTAGCGAGGCCCTTCGCCTCGGCCTCCGGCGACACCTCAGGCGCCTTGTCGGCGTCGAGCGACGCGTCGTCGCTCTCGAGCGACGGGTCGTGCGTGCCGAGGCTCTTCTCGACGATCCGCGTGGAGACGAACGCGATGACGATCGTGAGGAAGATCGTCGAGGCGATCCCGAAGTACAGGTTGGCGGCCAGGTCGATCGAGCGGTTCGGATCGACGAGGGCGATCGAGTCGTTCGTGATCTCGGTCAGGACACCGTCGAGCGGGCGTGATCAGGAAGTTGACTCCGAAGCCGGCAGCGACGCCGGCAAAGGCGGCTGCCATCCCGGCGAGCGGGTTGCGACCGACGCTCTTGAACGCAGCTGCGCCCAGGGGTATCAGCACGAGATACCCGGCATCGGAGGCGACGCTCGAGAGGATGCCGATGAAGACGATGATCGGCGTGAGTAACGCTTCGGACGACTTGGCGACGAGCTTCCGGATCAGCGCCCCGATCAGGCCTGACGCCTCGGCGAGGCCGACGCCGATCATCACGACGAGGATGATCGCGACCGCGGCGAAGTTGCGGAAGTTCGCGACGAACGAGGTGAAGATGAAGCGGATCCCGTCGGCCGACAGCAGGCTCTGGATGGCTGCGGTCTCCGTGACGATCTCGTACTCGCCCTCCTGGACCGACGCGTCCGGAAGACCGCCGGACGGTTGCGTCGAGCCGCCCTGGACGACCTCTTCGACGGCGATCGGCGGCGGCTTCGGCGACCTCGTAGGTGACTTGATATCGACCCAGGCGAGCAACGACCGAGAGGACGATCACGCCCACGCAGAGCCAGATGAACAGGATCGCCGGGTTCGGCATCTTGTTGCCGCCGCGCTCGATCGCCCCGAGGATCCGCACCATCAGCCCAGTGGGGCTCGGCCGGAGTCGCCGACGGGGCAGGTTCATGAGCTCGCTGTCTCCTGACGTTGTCGTAGTCGCCTCCGCGAAGTGGCGGAAGAACTCCGCCTCGACGAGCACGGCCTTCTCGAACTCGTCGACGAGGACGCGCTCGTTGGGCGCATGGATGTTCGCGAAGCCGTCGGTCGTGCCGAGCAACAGGATCTCCGCGTCGGGGACCGCCTCCGACAGGGCGCTGACGAGCGGAATGGAGCCACCGGTGGCGATGCTCACCGCCTCGGTCCCCCAGGCCGACGTAAACGCTTTCCTTGCGGCCGTGTAGGCCGGTCCGGATGTCTTGGCGGCAAACCCCGGGCCTGTCTCGGCCGCCTCGACCTCGAGAGTGATCCCGAACGGTCGAAGCGACTCGAGATGCTTGATCAGCGCCGCCTGCCCCTCCTGCGGATCCTGCTCGGGGTGAAAGCGGGCACTGATCTTCGCGCGCGCGTGCGGGACGACCGCGTTCAACGCGTGCTCGACCGAGAGAACGTCGATCCCGGTCACCGTAAGCGCAGGGCCGGACCAGACGCGCTCGCCGAGGCCGCCGGTGCCGAGGAAGGGAAGTCCGGGCTTGATCTCCGCGAGGTCACGGAACTCGTCGTCGCTGTACGAGGCACCGGTCCACTCCTCACGGAGCAGCCCAGGGACGGCGACATCCCCGTTGTCGTCGTGCAGCGTCGCAAGTGCGCGAATCAGTGCCAGCAGCGCGTCGGGTGCTGCGCCACCGAACTGACCGCTGTGCTTTGGCCCGGCCAGCGTCGTCGCGGAGACGATCACGGCGGCCATACCGCGAAGGCTGAGGGTCAGGGTCGGCGTTCCGGGGCGAACGCTGCCCATGTCGCCGATGATCATCGCGTCAGACTCGAACAGCTCGGGCTGCGACGGCGGGTACAGGGTGAGCGCGCTGCCGACCTCCTCCTGACCCTCGATCACGATCTTGATTCCCACAGGCGGCTTGCCGCCCCAGGCGCGAAGCGCGCCGACGTGCACCAGGATGTTCGACTTGGTATCGGCCGAGCCACGCCCGAAGATCGCGCCGTCTCGCTTGACCGCCTCGAACGGCGGCGATTCCCACTTCGACTCGTCGCCCGCCCCGACGACGTCGTAGTGCGAGTAGAGGAGCACCGTCGGGGCACCCGGGGGCGCCGGAATCTCACCGAGGATGATTGGCGCCGTCTCAGGAAGGTCGAGCGCTCGAAGCTGCTCGACGCCTGCCTCCCTGAGCAGCTCCACCACCGCGTCGTATGCCTCGAGGAGCGCAGGTCTCGTCGACTCCGGGAAGCCGGCTGCAGACACCGACGGAATCGCGACCAGCGCGGCGAGCTCGGCTTCCAGCTCTGGCATCAGCGCGGAAACCGTCTTGGCGAGCACGTCAGCGACGACCGGTTCGGGCAAAAGAACTCCAGATAGACGGCTGGTTCCGGGTGACGCGTCGCCACACGCCCCACGCAGGCCCGGCGATTCTCGCGGAGGTCGGCAGTGATGTCAAGACGACCTCGAGTACTTCCGGCCGTCGCCGCTACGTGGCAGGGTATGGCGGTGGAGCGACCGAGTACGCCTCTGCCCGCGCTCGGTGCGGCCCCAGGTGCTTCCGCCCGACTGCGGATCTTCTCCGCTGCCGCAGGTCAGCAGCGCTTCCGACGCGCGACTGACGTCTTCCTGCTTGTCCCGTCGCTGCTTGGTCTCGTGGCGCTCATCGTGGCGTACCCGCCTTCGCGCTTCGAGCGCGAGCTCGACGATTTCCTCCAGACACTCCCTGGCCCGCTCGACCCCGTGTGGGTCGCCTTCTACGAGTTGCTCGGCCTCTGGGCTCTCGCGCTCGTCGCGCTGGCGCTCGTCATGCGCCGTCACGCGGTGTGGCTCCCGGCTCTTGCGGCTCTCGCCATTGCAGGCGCGATCAGCCTCGTCTCAGCGCGAATCGCCCAAGCTCAGTGGCCCGATCTCGCAGACTCCGTTCTGAAGGCGGACGTCGAGTCGTTTCCCGTCCTACGGGTCGCTCTCTGCGCCGCGCTGATCCTCGCCGTCGGGCCGCATCTGGTCAGACCCCTCGAACGGGCCGGCCGCTGGATCATCGTCCTCGGGACGATCGGGGCGATTCTCTCCGAAGACGCGCCCGTGAGTGCAAGTCTCGCCGCCACTGTCGTCGCGGTGGTCGCCGCCACCGTCACGCGGCTCGCGCTTGGAACTTCGGCGGGACACCCGAGCCCGGATGACGTTCTTTCGGCGCTCCGTGAGCTCGGCATTCCGATCGAAGCGCTCCAGCCGACCGCGCGACAGGCAGCCGGTGTCTTCGTCGCGCGGGGTACCGACGTCGACGGCCGGATGCTGCTCGTCAAGGTCTACGGGCGCGACGCGTACGACACCCACCTCCTCGAGAGGCTCTGGCGCACGGTCATGTACCGCGGCGACGGCCCCAGGCTGCGACTGAGCCGCCTCGACGCGGTCGAGCACGAGGCTCTCGTGACCCTTCTGGCGGCGCAGGCAGGCGTCGCAACCAATGAGGTCGTCATCGCGGCAGAGTCCTCGTCAGGGGACGCGCTGCTCGTGTTCCACGAACGATCGCAAGCGGCCACTGTCAGCGCTGACTGGAGCAGCGATCGACGTCTCACGCAGAGCTGGCAGGCGCTCTCGTTACTCGCCACTGCGAACATCGCCCACAACCGCATCGATCCGGAGACCGTCGGCGTGATCGGCGACGAGGTCGGCTTCGTCGCGCTCGAGCGAGGAACGATTGCACCGCGACCTGACCAGTTGCTGATGGATCGCGCGCAGCTCCTCGCGACGACCGCCGCGCTCGCGGGCTCCGAGCCGGCGGTGACGTCGGCACGAGAGGTGATCGGGCAGGAGGGGCTGGCCTCGGTCTTGCCCTACCTCCAGTGGGCTGCATTCGGCCCCACCCTACGGCGCGCGCTTCGGGCGGCCGAGATCGATGTCGACGATCTCCGGCGACAGGCGAGTGAGGCAGCCGGCGTCGAGCTCGCCGAGCCGCTCAAGCTCCGCCGGGTCACCTGGTGGAGCGTCGCCCAGGTCGCGTTGCTCGCGCTCGCGGTCTCGACGCTCGTGGGCGGGCTCACCGGCCTCGATCACGCCTCCTTTCGCAGCTACCTCCAAGAGGCCGCCTGGGGTTGGATCGCGTTCGGGCTCGTCCTCGCGCAGCTTCCTCGAGTCACCCAGGCGATCGCGACGCTGGGCTCGGTGCCCGCGAAGCTCCCGTTCCTGCCGGTCTACGTCATGCAACTCGCGACCGGCTACATGAACCTCGCGCTTCCATCGAACCTTGCGCGCATGGCAATCAACATCCGATTCTTCCAGCGCCAGGGAATCGCCCCGACGACCGCTGTCACCGCTGGAGCGATCGACTCGTTCGCCAGCACGGTCATCCAGGCGCTCCTGCTGTTGCTCCTGCTCGTGCTGTCGGCGGGCACGCTCGACTTTCACCTCGAGACGCCTGGCGGCCCATCGGTGCGAGCGCTCGTCGCGCTCGTCGTCGTCGTCCTGCTCGCCGTCGTCGCGCTCACGCTCGTGCGGCGGGTCAGGCAAGGCATCGTCGAGCGAATCCGACTGTGGTGGCCCGACATCCGAGCCACCCTGGGAGCGCTTCGCTCCGGGAGCAAGCTCACGCTCCTCATCGGCGGGAGCCTTGCGACGGAGATCCTCTTCGCGATTGCGCTCGGTGTCTTCGCGGAGGCATTCGGGTACGACGTCAGCCTCGCAGACCTCCTCCTCATCAACATCTCGGTCTCGCTCCTCGCGAGCTTCGTGCCCGTCCCCGGTGGGATCGGCGTCGCGGAGTTCGGGCTCACGGTGGGGCTTGTGGCCGCCGGCCTCCCGGACGAGGTCGCGCTCGTGATCGCCATCCTCTACCGCACGGCAACGTTCTACATCCCGCCGTTGTGGGGGTTCTTCGCAATGCGTTGGCTCAGGGAGACGGATCGGCTGTGACCAGCCCCTGATCTCGGTCGACGGGCCGGGAAGTACCATCACGCTGTGGAGCGACGGGTCACACGGCGGCACTTCGTCGGCACGGTCGCAACCGTGCTCGGCGCCCTCGGACTCTCCGAATCCGCTCTCGCGGCACGCCTACGCGCACCGCATGCGGCGCGGTTCGCCGTGCGCAACGGTGGACGGCGATACCGTGGGGACCGCGATCTCTACGCGACCGTCTCCCCAGGTGTCGCACGCCGTGATCGCGCGATCGTCTCGTTCAGGCTCGATCAACGAGCGCACGTGACGATGTCCGCGGTACGCACGGGACCGCAAGCCGCGACCGAGGTCTGGACCGGCACTCTGCCGGCGGGCGACCACGAGCTCCCGTGGGAGCCCGACCGCGGACACGCCGGTCGGCTCCTACGTGATGCGGTTCACCGTGCGGGGAAACGGGAGACGTCGTACGTACGGAACGAGTCGGCCGAGCAGCCCGGACCGGGCGATCGCGCCGGTCGTCCGGGTCCTCGGCGTGGAGGCAGCGTTCGCCCAACGATCGTTCGACCAGTTCGAGCAGATGCCGCTCACGATCCTCGCCGACACCCCGTCGCTCTCCCTCACCTTTCTTCGCTGCGGACACGAGCCGGAGGGAACTGGGCGCAACGACGAGATGACGGGGCTCCCGATGGCCGAGGCGGTCAGTCTCGACTGGACGGGCAAGCGATCGGCGCCGGCGACGGTGCGCGTTCAACCCGGCGAGTGGCCGACGGGTCTCTACGCGGCACGTCTCGAGACGCCGGACGGCCGGGTGGGATTTGCTCCGTTTGTCCTGTCGCCGAGCTCCAACTCGCGTTCCCGCCAGGCCGTGGTGATGCCGACGAATACCTGGCAGGCATACAACTTCTACGACGCCGACGGGGACGGATGGGGCGACACCTGGTACGCCGGGGGCAACCCTCCCGTCGGGCTCAACCGGCCCTTTCTCGATCGCGGGGTGCCACCCCGCTACCGACGCTACGACCTCCCGTTCCTCAGGTGGCTCGCGACAAACGGGCTGGAGCCGGATTTCCTGTCCGAGGACGATGTCGATCTGCTCACGACGGGTGACGAGCTGCGCGCCCGATACGACCTGGTGGTCTACCCGGGGCACAGCGAATACGTCACCGAGCGTTCCTACGACGTCCTCGAGCGATACCGCAACCTCGGCGGCCGCTTGATCTTCCTCTCGGCCAACAACGTCTACTGGAAGGTGACCCGAGAAGGGTCTGCAATCCGCCGCATCAGAAAGTGGCGTGAGCTCGGCCGTCCCGAGGCGGCGTTGCTCGGCACGCAGTACCGAGCGAACGACGACGGCACCTTCCAGCGCCCGTTCATCGTGAGAGGCGCAGATCGCGTTCCATGGCTGTTCGAGGGGACCGGGCTTCGCAACGGGTCGCTGATCGGCGAAGAGATCGGCGGTTTCGGGATCGAGATCGATCAGACGACACCATCGTCACCGCCGGGGACGGTGATCGTCGCCGAGATCCCGGCGCTCTACGGCCCCGGCACCGATGCGCACATGACCTACTACGAGACATCCGCGGGGCCCGGGTCTTCTCAGCGGGCACGCTCGACTTCAGCGGCGCCGTCCTCGTGCCGCCGATCGACCGCATGCTTCGCAATCTGTGGGAGCACATGCTCGAGAAGACCGTCTGGCAAACCAGGATGACTGCCTCCTCCCTGGCGCGACCCCGCCGCTCCGCTCGGTAGAGCAGCCTTCTACGGGGAGTGGAGCTCCCCGGCGTACGCGGACGCGTAGACACGGCGCAGCCGCTCGACCTTCTCCACGTAGGCCCGTGTTTCGGGAAAGACGATGCCTTTCCCGTCCTCACGCCATCGGTCGACGTTGCCCGGGCCGGCGTGATAGGCCGCGAGTGCCGTGCGGACATCCCCGTCATAGTGTCGAAGGAGGTTGCGCAGGTACCACGAGCCGTAACGGAGATTGAGCTCCGGGTCGTAGAGATCGGAGACGACGAAGCCGTCGCCGCCTGTCCGGATCGCAATGCCCTTCGCTGTCTCCGGGAGAAGCTGCATGAGCCCGATCGCACCTGCCCCGGACACTGCGCGTGGGTTGAACTGGCTCTCGGTGTAGACAACCGCCGCCAGCAGAGCAGGATCGAGGTCGTAGGTCGCGGAGTGCGCGTTGATGAGCTCCTCGTAGCGAAGCGGATACCGCACCCGCGAATACCAGTCCGGCTCAGCTGAGACGACCCACCAGCCGAGCACCCCCTACGATCGCAGCAAGAACCACGCCGACGACACCCAGCTTCCGCATGGGGGAAGCCTAGAGAGAACGCGACGGACTACGTGCAGGGCGTTTGGGAAATCGCTCCTGTCGGCCCGTCCTTGTAGTAGTCGACGAGGTCTTGCCGCGACCGAATGCAATACGTGCTCGCGGTCGCCGAGATCACCGTGATTCCAGGCGCAAGACCCCCGTCGTACGAGCGGAGCATCGGCGCCGTCATCCCTGCATAGCTCCCAACGTCGTCGTAGTACGTCGCCACTGCAATGAGTGCCGAGCGCAGGTTTGACTGTGCAGTGCTCTGCCGCGCGCGGTTGGTGTACTTGAAGACCTCGCCCACCGCAATGGCCGAAAGAACCGACAGGATCACGAGCACGGTGAGGATCTCGATCAGCGTGAACCCACTCTCCGCCCGCGGGCTCTGAGCCGCGTGCGCGCGTGACGGTAGGTGGATGCGGCAAAGACGTGACAGCATAGGGACGACTCCGTGCTCAACACATCTATCGCCCGCGGTGGGGGATCACCCAACCCCACAAACGGGGGAGTCAGCGACTCTCGACGTGAAGCTCGGTGAGGAATCCCGCGACCCAGGCGTCGAGCTCCTCGAGGGTTCCCGTATTGACGAAATGATGGTCGGCCCGAGCCACCTTCTCCCGCTCGGGGAGCAGTCGCTCGTCTCGGTTGTCGAGCGGCACGCGCCTGCGCTGCTCTCTCAGTTGACGTGGAGCAGTGACGACGATGACCCGATCGAACCGTTCCTCCGCCCCGGTCTCGAAGAGCAACGGGACCTCGGTCACGCATACCTTCGGAGGATCGTCGAGTTGACCGAGCTGCTCGCGCCAGGCGAGATACTCCCTCGAGACCAGGGGATGCAGGAGCTGCTCGAGCCACTCGAGGAGCGCGCGGTCGCCAAAGACCCGGTCGGCGATCTTCTTCCTCTCGGGCCAGCCGTCGGGGCCAAGCACCTCCGCCCCCATGCGATCGACGAGCGCGTCGCGCACGTCAGCGTCGCTCGCGAGAAGATGATGGACGATCTCGTCACTCGACACGGTCGCCGCTCCGTGGGCCCGAAACGCGGCGAGCACGGTCGACTTGCCCGCGCCGATTCCTCCGGTGATCGCGACTGCGAGCGGTCTACGCTGTCGGTGTCGGCCGCGGCTTCGGCGTCATCCGCGTCGACCTCTGCAACCGGCTCGGCTGCGGCCTCGGTCTCCTCGGCGGCGGCCTCGTCGACCTCGGGCTCGACAACCTCGTCTCAGGCTCGACAACCTCGGCCTCGGGCTCGACAACCTCGACTTCAGGCTCGACGACCTCGGCCTCGGGCTCGACAACCTCGGCCTCGGGCTCGACAACCTCGGGCCTCGACGAACCTCAGCTTCAGCCTCCCTGACCTCGGGCTCGACAACCTCGTCAGCCTCGGCCGCGTCGGGTCGGCGGCTGCCGGAGCGTCGTTCTCGTCATCGACGAGCGCTGCGGCGTCGAACGGCCCGGGATCGTCACCGGGCATGGAGTCATCGAGCTCGCTGCGCGGAGGCAGGGAACGCCTCCTCCGAGAGCCTGAGATTGGGCGTCGCGAACACGGACTCTCCGCCGTCTGCGCGCGGTACCGGCGTCATCCCCTCTTCGACGCGCTTGAGCGAGAGCGAGAGCCGACGGCGCTCGCCGTCGATCTCGAGGACGAGCACGTTGACCGGATCGCCCTGTGAGACGACCTCACGCGGGTTCTCGACGTGATGATTCGCAAGCTCCGAGATGTGGACGAGGCCTTCGACACCGGGGAGGATCTCGACGAAGGCGCCGAAGGTGACGACCTTCGTCACGCGCCCCTCGACGACATCGTTCTCGCCGTAGTGGTCGAGCACCTGCTGCCACGGATCGGCCTGGGTCTGCTTGAGACCGAGCGAGATGCGCTGACGCTCGCGGTCGATGTCGAGCACCTTGACCTCGACCGTCTTGCCGATCTCGAGCACCTCGGAGGGATGGTTGACGTGCGACCAGGAAAGCTCGGAGATGTGGATCAGGCCGTCCATCCCCTCGAGGTCGACGAACGCGCCGAAGTCGACGATGTTCGAGATGACGCCCTCGACGACATCGCCCGGGTTGAGCCGGTCGAGGATCGCCTGGCGCATCTCCTTGCGCTCGTCCTCGAGGACGGCGCGCCGGGAGAGCACGACGTTGTTGCGTGAGCGGTTGAGCTCGATGACCTTGCAGCGCAGCTCCTTGGACATGAACTCGTCCAGGTCCTGGACCCGGCGGATGTCGACAAGCGACGCGGGAAGGAAGCCACGCACGCCGAGGTCGAGGATGAGACCACCCTTGACGACCTCGATCACGCGGCCGTTGACGGCCTCTCCGCTTTCAGCCGCAGCCTCGATCGCCTTCCAGGCGAGCTCGAACCGGGCGCGCTTCTTCGAGAGGATGAGCCGACCCTCGGCGTCCTCTTTCGTCATGACGAGCGCGTCGATCTCCTCGCCGACCGAAACCTCGTCTGCGGGATTGACGTTGCGTCGGATCGACAGCTCGGAGACCGGGATGACCCCTTCGGACTTGTACCCGATGTCGACGAGCACCTCGTCCTTGTCGACGCGGACGACGGTGCCGTGAACGACCTCGCCCTCGTTGATCGTCGGGAAGGTGCTCTCGTAGTCAGGGACAAGGTCCCCGTCAGGCCCGGTCGTCCAGACGCCGGCCTCAGGGCTCGTAGGTTTCTCGATGGTCTCGTTGGTCATTGGATCGGGGAGTATAGCGGGGGATTCGCAATCCGAATCCCCAGGATTGGAGGCTCTGGGAGTCCCTCAGCCCTTCGCTTCCGCCCAGGTGTCACCGACCCCGACATCGACCGCGAGCGGCGGTGAGAGCGGGTACGCGCCCACCATCTCCTCGCGCACGAGCTCACGGATCGCGGTCGTCTCGATCTCCGGCACCTCGAGCAGTAGCTCGTCGTGAACCTGGAGAACAAGCCGGGAAGCCCGCCCCTCGCGAAGCAACCGCTCGCGGATCCGGACCATCGCAATCTTGATGATGTCGGCTGCGGTCCCCTGCATCACCGTATTGACGGCCAGCCGCTCGCCGAGCGATCGCGTCTGGCGGTTTGACGCGCGAAGCTCCGGAATCGGCCGGCGCCGGCCGAGGAGCGTCGTGACGAACCCATCGGCTGCCGCCTGTGCGACCGTCCTGGCGATGAACGCCTGCACGCGCGGGAACCGGGCGAGGTAGGTGTCGATGTAGAGCTGCGCATCGTCCTTCGGGATGTCGAGGTTCTCCGAGAGACCAAAGGCGGAGATGCCGTAGATGATCCCGAAGTTCACCATCTTGGCGACGTCCCGCTCGGAGCGGGTGAGGGTCGCGCGATCCTTGCCGAGCACCTCGGCTGCGGTGGCGGCGTGGATGTCCTCTCCCCGCGCAAAGGCCTCGCTGAGCACGGGCTCGCCCGAGACGTGCGCGAGGATCCGCAGCTCCACCTGGCTGTAGTCGGCCGTCAGCAGTCGCGTTCCCTCGGTCGCGATGAACGCCGACCGGATCTGCGCGCCGAGCTCCGTTCGCACCGGAATCGACTGCAGGTTCGGATTCGTCGTCGAGAGCCGGCCGGTTGCCGCAACCGCCTGGTTGAAGGTCGTGTGCAAGCGACCGTCATCGCCGAGAAGGGTCGGCAACGGCACGAGATAGGTGTTGAGAAGCTTGGTCAGCTCGCGCCATTCCTCGATCAGCTCGACCACGGCGTGTTTCCCGCGCAGGTCACGAAGGACGCGCGCATCCGTCGAGTAACCCGTCTTGCCCTTGCGCCCCGGCTGCAGCCCGAGCTTCTCGAACAGGATCTTCGCGACCTGTTGGGTCGAGCCGAGCTGGAACTCCTCGCCCGCCGACTCGAACGCCTTCGCCTCGAGCTCCTCGACCCGGTCGGTGAGGCGAGCCGTGATCTCACCCATCCGGTACGTGTCGATTCGAATGCCGTAGTCCTCCATCTCTCCGAGTACCACGGTGAGCGGCAGCTCGATCTCGTCGTAGAGCTGCTCGGCGCCGCGCTCGCGCACCTTCTCGCGCAGGATCGGGGCCAACCGCCGGGTCGCTTCCGCGGCGCACACGAGCTTTGCGGTCGACTCTTCCGTCGCCGGGTCGGGTACCAGCTCCAGCCCGTGCTCGACCGCGAGCTCGTCGAGCGCGTAGCCCGACCGGCCTGGATCGACGAGATAGGCGGCGAGTAGCGTGTCGTCGGCCGGTGCCGCACCCAGCCGTAGGATCTTCGTGTCGTGGGAGCTGACCTTCGACGGGTCGAGCGCTTGCCGCACGTCACCGAGAGCTGCCTGTGAGACGACCACGCCGGCCGAGGTCGCGACCGCGGCGCGTCCGTCGGCAAAGGCGATCGCGGCGTCCTGCGAGCTTGCTTCGAGAGCGCCCTCACGCCACGTGACGCTGAGCGAGCCGGCATCCGCCGGCTTGGCCGCGGGCAGGGCCTCGTCGAGGGTGTCGACTCGACCGAGCAGCGACCGAAACTCGAAGCGACGGAAGATGTCCTTCATCGTCGAGCGATCCGGGGCGCTCGAGACGAGGTCTCCCGGGTCGACGCCGAGCTCCAGGTCGCGTCGCATGGTCGCGAGAACCTTCGACATGCGCGCTTGCTCGGCGAACTCGACCACGCTCTTCGAGCGGGCGGGCGACAGCTCACCGGCGTGCTCGATGACGGACTCGAGCGATCCATACTGTGCGACGAGCTGGCCTGCGGTCTTGTCGCCGATCCCCGGAATCCCCGGAATGTTGTCCGAGGTGTCGCCTTTCAGCCCCATGAAGTCCGGAATCTGATCGGGGCGGATGCCGTAGCGGGCTTGAACGCGCTCCGGGGTGTAGACCTGCACGTCCGCGACCCCGCGGGGGGTCATCATCAGGCTGACGTTGTCGCTGCAAAGCTGGAATGCATCACGGTCGGTGGAGACGACGCACGTCTTGATCCCGGCTGCATCTGCTTCCGTCGCCAGGGTGGCGATGACATCGTCGGCCTCCCAGCCCTCGAACTCGAGGTTCTGGTAGCCGAACGCCTCGACGATGGGCCGAAAGTGAGGAAACTGCTCGCGCAGTAGGTCGGGCATCGGGCGGCGTCCCTCCTTGTACACCACGTCCCCCGCCTCGGCGATCTCAGTGCGATGGACAGGTCGCGTATCCCACGCCACCGCGACCCCGCGCGGCGCGTAGTCGGAGAGGAGCTTGAACAGCATGTTTGCGAAGCCGAGAAGGGCGTTCGTCGGCTGTCCGTCCGTGGTTTGCAGCTCCTCCGGCAGGGCGAAGAACGCGCGGTAGGCGAGGTTGTTTCCGTCGACGAGAAACAGCTCGGCGCCCTTGACGGGGCCATCATCGAGGACGAGCTCGTCACCGGTGAGGCGTCTTCGGTGCCACGCCGGCGAGTCTACGGGCACGTGCTGCATGAGGCAGAAAGTGCCAGTACCGTCCCGATATGAGGTCCAGGCTCGAGCTCCGCCCTTTCGTCGATGACGACCTCGACGCCGCAGCCGGCCTCCTGGCAGAGCGGCACGCACGGCACCGGGTCGCGTTTCCGGCCCTTGATCCGAGCTTCGAGGATCACGATGCGGCGCGGCTCGAGATCCGCGCGCTCTGGGAACAGGACAGTGCGTCGGGTGGCGTCGCACTGCGCGATGGGAGCGTCGTCGGGTTCATGGTCGGGATCCACAAGGACGACGCGACGTGGGGCCCGAACGTCTGGATCGACGCGGCCGGCCACGCTGCCTCGAGCTCCGAAGACGTTCGCGACCTCTACGGCTTTCTCGCTGAGCAATGGGTCGCTGCTGGACGATCGGCCCACACGGTCGTTGTTCCCGCGAGCGAGAGCGACCTCGTCGACAGTTGGTTTCGCCTCGGGTTCGGTCATCAGCATGTCCACGCGATCCGCGACGCACCTGCCGCCGACGCGCGCGCATTCCAGCCATCGGACGTTCGGATCCGAGAGGCAACGCGTAGCGATCTCGATGCGCTCGCCAGGCTCGACCTCCTCCTCCCCGCCCACCAGGAGCTCTCACCGGTGTTCGTGCGACAGGCATCACCGACGCTCTCCGAGGCGAAGGCCGAGTGGGAAGAGGACTGGGGTGACGAGCGGTTCACCCCGCTGGTCGCCGAGCTGGACGGGGTCGTCGTGGGGTCCGCGATCGCTTGTCCCATCGATGTTTCGTCGCTGCATCAAGGTCTCGCGCGCCCGCCCGGTGCGGGTTTCCTCGGGTTCGCAGCAGTCGCGCCCGAGGCGCGTGGCCGCGGGGTCGGGCGAGCTCTCGGCGAGGCCGTGCTCGTCTGGGCCCGAGAGTCAGGTCACGCAACCGTTGTCGTCGATTGGCGGATGACGAATCTGCTCTCGTCTCGCATCTGGCCGCAGCTCGGCTTCGTGCCGACCTTCTTCAGGCTGCACCGGACGATCGCCTAGAGCCTGAGATGCGCGTCCCCGTACTCTCCGGCTCGCGTGTGGTGGTGGCGACGTTCCCGTCGCAGGCGCAGCTGCTCGTCCCGCCGCCCCCGCTCGACACGCTCAGCGACATCGGCCCGGCCGTCGCCGAAGCGATGCGATACCCGCTGTCGGGACGCCCGCTTGCCGAGCTTGCGACGCGGGACGGCCGCGTCACCGTCGTCGTGGAGCCGCCGCTGCTGCCACTCCCGGGGACGATCGACGATCCGCGACGCGATGCGCTGGCCTGTGTTCTGGACGAGCTGACAGCAGCGGGAATCCCCGCCGAGCACCAGACGCTGCTCGTCGCCGGAGGGCTCGAACGCCGGGCGGGGCGTGAGCAGCTGGACTGGCTCCTGCGTCCTGCTCGGGCGCGGGACTTCCGCGGCACGCTCGTCGTTCACGACTGCGAGGCGGATGACCTCGTGCGACTCGAGACCGACGCAGAGGTTGCGGTTCGCGTCAATCCGGCACTCATCGAGACCGACCTCGTGGTCACGGTCACGGCGGCCGAGACAGTTCTCCATGGAGGCCCGGCAGCGCTGCTTGGTGCGTGCTCGGTCGGCGCGCTCCGAGCTGCCGACGCAGAGTCCCTGCTCGAACCGCACACCGCGCGTGGGTGGGCGCTCGCCTGCGCGATCGAAGACGCCCTCACCCGGCTTCATCCCGTACTCGGCGTCTCGGTGCTCCTCGATCTGCCCCAGGCGAAAGGGCCGTACCACGGCTACCCCTGGGATCCCGAGGCGCGAACAGCTCTCGCCGGCTCGGTCTTGCGGCGGCTTCTGAACGCCGCCCCCGAGGCCGTCCGTCGCGCTGCGCTTCAGAAGGGCGCCCACGAGCTCTCACCCGTCGCGGTCATGGCCGGCCCGCCTTCGGTCGCTCACGCCGAGGCGCTCCTCCGCGGCATTTCGCTTCGCGCGGCAACGCTCGAGGAGCCGCTCGACACGATCGTGGTGCCGGTTCCGTGGAAGGACGCGCACCGGCCCCGCGAGGCACCGAATCCGGTGACCGCGTCGGCGATCGGCCTCGGACTTGCGATGCGACTCTGGCGCGACCGCTCGCCGCTCGTCGAAGGAGGCACGATCATCCTTCTACACCCGTTCTCCCGCACGATTGGCCATGGCCCGCAGGCCCCGTACCGCGCGTTGCTCGCGGCGCTTCGCGACGGTCCGGCCGGCGCCCGAATCCGCGAGGCAGAAGCCGTCGCGGGTCGCGATCGGCGGGCCCTGTCCGCGTACCGCGCGGGACGGGCTCCGCACCCGCGGCTGCCGTTCGCCGACTGGGACGCGTGCCGTCCTGCCCGCGAGCGCGCCGGTCGCATCATTGTCGCCGGTTGCCGCGACGCGAGCGCGGCTCGTTCGCTCGGGTTCGTGCCAAGCCACAACCTTGCGACCGCCGTGGACATGGCGCTGGGGCTCTCGGACGGCGGTCGGTTCGGCGTGTTGCTGACGCCGCCCTATGTTCCGATCGTGCCCCCACCGGTTCAGGCTTCAGCCTGAGCGCGCCGGCAGGCGCTCAGAGCTCAGTCCAACCCGAGGTACGCCTTCTGGACGCGCTCGTTCGTCTTGAGCTCGGCGGAGGGCCCTTCGAGGGTGATCTGGCCCGTCTCCATCACGTAGGCGCGGTTCGCGACATCGAGCGCCATCAGAGCGTTCTGCTCGACCAGGAGGACGGGCGTGCCCTGCGCATTGATCTCGATCACGATCTCGAAGATCTTCTCGACGAAGATCGGCGCCAGCCCCATCGACGGCTCGTCGAGAAGGAGCAGCCGGGGACGAGCCATGAGCGCGCGGCCGATCGCGCACATCTGTTGCTCGCCGCCGGACATCGTCCCGGCCTTCTGTGTCCGGCGTTCGAAGAGGCGGGGGAACAGCTCGAAGACTCGATCCATGTCGCCCGCGAAGTTCTCCTTGTCGGTGCGCTGGAAGGCGCCCATCTCGAGGTTCTCGATCACCGTCATCCGGGGAAAGAGGCGACGTCCCTCCGGGCTCTGGGCGATGCCGTTCTTGACGATCGAATGCGGGGTCGCGGCCGTGATGTCCTGACCGTCGAACCGGATCGTTCCCTGCCTCGGCCGGTTGAGCCCGTTGATCGCCCGCAGGGTCGTCGACTTTCCCGCGCCGTTCGCGCCGATCAACGTGACGATCTCGCCCGCGCCGACCCGGATCGAGACGCCCTTGAGCGCGTGGATCGCGCCGTAGTAGACGTGAAGGTCTTCCAGGGTCAGGATGTCGCCGTCGCTCACGCGGCAGCTCCCTTCCCGAGGTACGCCTCGATGACACGCTCGTTCACCTGAATCTCGGCCGGCGACCCCTCGGCGATCTTGGCGCCGTACTCGAGCACCGTGATCCGCTCGGACACGCCCATCACGACCTTCATGTCGTGCTCGATCAGCAGCACGGTGAGGCCCTTCTCATCCCGGGCGCGACGGACGAACGCGGTGAAGTCCGCTGTCTCCTGGGGATTCATTCCGGCGGTCGGCTCGTCGAGCAGCAACAGCTTGGGGTCGGTTGCGAGCGCCCGCGCAGCTTCGAGGCGCCGCTGATCGCCGTAGGGAAGCGTTCCGGCGTACTCCTCGTGCCGGCGCGGCAGGCCGCAGTACACGAGGAGCTCGCGGGCTCGGTCGTAGGCGGCCTTCTCCTCGGCTCTCACCCTGCGGGTTCCGAGGATCGAGCCGAGGATCCCGCCCTTGAGGCGGCAATGCATTCCCACGAGGACGTTCTCGACGGCGGTCATCTGGGCGAAGAGGCGGATGTTCTGGAACGTCCGACCGACGCCGAGCTCGACGATCGCGTGGGGCGGTTTCCCGACCACCTCATTCCCGTCGAACACGATCGACCCGGAGGTGGGGACGTACACCCCGGTGATCTGGTTGAAGAACGTCGTCTTCCCGGCACCGTTCGGCCCGATCAACGCAACGATCGAGCCGCGCGGGATCGTGAAGTCGACGTCATCGGTGGCGACCAGGCCGCCGAACTCCTTGCGGACCTTCGTGGCGACGAGGAGGTTGTCGGCCATCAGTCGTCCGACCCGTCGCGATCGGTGAGCGTGCCTTCGTGCTGCACATCGTAGAACGGGGTGTCGTGAACACCCTCCTCCAACTCGATCTTGTGACGTCTCTCGGGGATCAACCCGGTCGGTCGGAAGAGCATCATCAGCACGATGATCACGCCGTAGATCCCGAACTGGTACTTCGTCGGGTCGAAGTCGAGTCCCGCGTTCTGGACCTTCGAGCCAATGGTGGCGAGCCCCTCGATGTTCAGGTAGCCGAGGATCATCCCACCGACGAGCACGCCCCAGATCGAGCCCATCCCACCCAGGATGACCATGCAGAGCAGGAAGATCGAGACGTTGAAGTAGAAGTCCGCCGGGAAGGCACCGGCCTTGAAGCTCGCGTAGAACGCGCCTGCGACGCCACCGAAGAAGGCGCCGATCGCGTACGACCACGTCTTCGTGCGCATCAGGGGAACACCCATCGCGGCCGCCGCGGTCTCGTCTTCGCGGATCGCGATCCAGGCCCGACCGAGCCGCGAGTCCCGGAGGCGCACGCAGCAGAAGATCGTGAACAGAAGCAAGCCGATGGCAGTCCAGTAGTAGAGCTCCGCGCCCCTGTCCTGTGTCCGGAACGCATACGAGCCAAAGCCGAGCGAGTCGATCGGGCTGATGCCGAACGTTCCGTGCGTGAGATCGAACCCACCGAGCGAGTCTCCGTTACGCACGAACTGCGGCACGATCTCGCCGAACCCGAGCGTCACGATCGCGAGGTAGTCGCCGCGAAGTCTCAGCGTGGGCACGCCGATCACGATGCCGACGAGCAAGCGTGAAGATGCCGGCGAGGGGCAGAATGAGCCACATCGAGAGGTGGATACCGGGAACGCTGTTGTGGACGGTCGAGCCGAGGTGCGCCGTGACCTGCTCGAACTGCTGCGAGGCGAACCAGCCGGCGACGTACGCGCCGGCGGCATAGAACGCGACGTAGCCGAGGTCGAGAAGCCCTGCGTAGCCGACGACGACGTTGAGCCCGAGCGCCATCATCGTGAACACGACCATGACGACCATCGAGTCGGTTCGCGGCAGGAAATCGCCGATCAGCGGCAGCGTCTTGAGGCTGTCGATGATGAGCGGGTAGACGAGGCCCAGGACGAGCAGCCCGGCCGCTATCCACCAGGTCCGGTCGGCCTTGAACCGGTCGACGAGACCACTCGTGCGGGCGCCGGCGTCAGGCACCTTCGGGTGTCCTCTCCCCGAGAATTCCCTCGGGTCGGAAGACGAGAACGGCGATGAGGATCCCGAAGACGATCGAGCGGGTCCAGTCGCTGCCCGGGGTGCCGTCGAGCCCCTCGTTGAACGCCTGCACGAGCCCGATCACCATCGCGCCGACGACCGCCCCCGTGAGGTTGCCGATTCCGCCGAGCACCGCCGCCGTGAACGCGATCAGACCGAGCTCGAAGCCGGTGTCGTAGCGCATGTTGAACTGAAGCAGGTAGACGAGCCCGGCGGCCGCCGCGAGGGAACCGGCGATGAAGAAGGTCACCGAGATCGTCCGGTTGACGTCGATTCCCATCATCGCCGAAGCCTCGGTGTCCTGAGCGACGGCACGCATCGCCTTCCCCTGCTTCGTGGAGCGGACGAACCAGGTGAGCACCATGAGCACAGGAGCGACGATCGCGATGACCGCGAGCTTGTTCCACTGGATCGTGACATCGCCGATCGAGATTGCAGCGGTCCGAGGAATGAAATTCGGGACCGACTCGAAGTCGACACCGTAGAGGGCGAGCGACAGGTTCTGGATCACAAACGACACGCCGACGGCAGTGATCAATGGTGCCAGCCTCGGCGCGCTTCGCAATGGCTTGTAGGCGACTCTCTCGATTCCCGCGTTGAACAACGCAAACGTCGGTGCAGTGATCGCCAGCGTGATCAGCAGCCCGCCGATGATCCAGATGACGCTCGCGCCCACGTCGAGTCCTAGCACCGACACGATGATGGTGCTCGAGACGAGACCCGACAGGGCGAACACGTCGCCGTGGGCGAAGTTGATCAGCTGGAGGATCCCGTACACGAGCGTGTAACCGAGCGCCACCAGCCCGTAGACGGCTCCGTTCGTGAACCCGATCACGCCGACGTTGACGAACCGCGTCGGGTCGTCGAAGAACTTGAGCACCAGCCAGAGCAGCAGGAGCGTGAGGAGCGCAAGCCCGATCAGGTCGACGATGCTCGACCTACGGAGCCGTTTCAGCAGTTCACTCGCGTTCGGCATGCCGCGCGACTCTAAAGAAAAATGCCGGGCGGTGGAAGGGCGAGGCCCTTCCACCGCCCGGCGGCGGTTCCGTTCCGGTGTCGCCTAGGCGGCGCCGGCGGCAGTCACCGTCTCAGGCTTCGGCGAGACGACGGTGGGGTTGGCGAGCTCTGTGGTCGCCTCGTAGATCGTGAAGCCGACCACGGCCCCGGCGGCGTTCTCCGGGTCACCGTTGTCGCTGATCCCGAACGAGCCGAGCAGCCCGTCGGTGACCTCGGTCTCGAACATCTTCGCGATCACGTCCGTGCGTGTTCCGTCGGACGCCGCGATCGCGTCGAACAGGACCTGTGCGGCCTGCGCGCCGTAGATCGCGTACGGGTCGATCTTCTTGCCCGAGAGCGGGCCTGCGAGGAGCGCGTCGATGAACTCCTTGGCAGGACCCTGGAAGTTGTCGATCGGCACGCCTGCAACGGACAGGAACGAGCCCTTCGCGGCACCTCCCGACTCGTCGATCGTGGACTGGGTGGTGAACCCGTCGGGCATGTACAGCTTCACTGCGCCGTCGTTGGCACCGAGCACGGCCACCTTGTCCTTGATCACCTGCGCACCGTTCTCGTCGATCAGGCCGCCGAGGAAGACTGCGTCCGCCCCGGTGCCCTGGATCTTCTTGAACAGCGCCTCGTAGCTCGCGGCCTTCGGATCCCAGGACTCGAAGCCCGCGACCTCGATGCCGAGACTCTCGGCCGCCTTGCGGAAGGTCGTTGCGACGCCGAGGCCGTAGGCCTCCTTGTCGTTGAGTATGAAGACCTTCTTGGTGCCCTTCGACTGGGCGAACTCGGCCACGGCCGCGCCCTGGTAGTCGTCGGCCGGAACGACGCGCGCGTAGTTGCGCGTGCCCGCCGGGTAGTACTTGTCCGGCTCGGTCGTGTCACAACCACCCGGCAGGTTCACCGTGAGGCAGGGATACGTGTTCGCCGGTGAGATCATCGGGATCCCGCCGTCGGCCGCCTCGTTGAGCACGGGGATCTCGATCCCGGCGCAGCCCGAGTTGAACGTGCCGATCACGCCGATCACCTTGTCGTTCGCGGCGTAGGCGTTCGCGTTGGCCGAGCACTTGCCCGAGTCCCACTTGCCCGCCTGCGCGGTCGCGTCGTCGCACGACTGGAAGCCGATGTTGTAGTCGCCGGCCTTCCACTCGCGGTTTGTCAGCTCGAGCCGAATCGCTGCAACGATCTGCTCGGTCTGGGTGCGCGACGAACCCTGCAGCGGGAAATCGGACGCCACGATGTAATCCGGGTCCCCGTCGCCCTCGTACTCGATTGCCGTACACGACGACGACGGCAATGCTTCAGGCGCCGCTCCGCCGCCATCATCGCCACCACAACCGGCGGCAACGAGCGCCAGCGCGGCTACGAGTGAGCCAGCGGCAAGCGTCCCTTTCATCTTCAGCGTCAAGCTGTCCTCCTCCTCCTGATTGACCGATGGAGCCGCGGTCACCTCGCGGGCATCCCTTGCGTGCCGGGGAGTTTAGGACACAACTGCACCAGAGGGAACACCCTAACGCGAGGTTCGACACCCTCCCCTCCGCCAGGCCGTACGATTGTCGGAGTTGATTGCAGGCCGAAGTGGCGGAATCGGTAGACGCGCTCGACTCAAAATCGAGTGCCCCGCAAGGGCGTGTGGGTTCGAGTCCCACCTTCGGCACCTGAGCTGTTCCAGCACGCGGAGGGTCACGGCGTGCGAGATAAGTAGGCTTCCCGAACAAATACGGCAGCAACGACGAGGGAGCGCGACGTGCGAATCGGGATCTTGACGGGTGGCGGTGACGTGCCGGGGCTCAATCCCTGCATCAAGGCAGTGGTCAACCGGGTGGCGGAGGAAGGTCACGAGGTGATCGGGATCCGGAACGGCTGGGCTCCGCTTCTGCGCCACGACCTCGACGATCCCGAGTCGGCCGCACGGTGGTTTCTGCCACTCGATCCCGGCGTCGTCCGCACCATCGACCGAAGCGGCGGCACGTTCCTGCATACGTCCCGCACGAACCCGGGGCGTGTGCGACCCGCAGACGTCCCGGCCCACCTCGCACATCGAAACGTCGGCGACGGCCCGTTCGACTTCACGGATCACGCGTTGCGTGTGGTCGAGTCGCTCGGGATCGATGTCCTCATCCCCATCGGCGGCGACGACACGCTCTCGTACGCGCTCCGGATGCATGAGGAAGGTGTTCCGGTCATCGCGATTCCGAAGACGATGGACAACGACGTCCACGGCACCGACTACTGCATCGGCTTCTCGACCGCTGTCTCACGGGGGGTGCAGTTCATCCACAACCTCCGCACCAGCGCGGGCTCGCACGAACGCATCGCGGTCGTCGAGCTGTTCGGGCGCTACAGCGGCGAGACGTCGCTGATCACGGCGTACCTTGCCGGCGTCGACCGGGCAGTGATCTCGGAAGTGCCGTGCGACGTCGACCGACTCGCCAAGCTCCTCTCCGGCGACAAGCGCGCCAACCCGTCGAACTACGCGATGGTGACGATCTCGGAGGGCGCGACCATCGAAGGTGGCGACATGATCCTGTCGGGTGACGAGGATGCGTATGGGCATCGCAAGCTCGGCGGCATCGGTCAGATCCTCGGGGAGCTGCTCAAGGAGCGAACCGGCGACGACATCATCTACCAGCAGGTCGCCTATCTGATGCGCTCGGGCGCGGCGGACTCACTCGATCTGATGGTGGCGACGAACTATGCGGTCATGGCCGCCGATCTCGCGCTCGAGGGAGCGACGGGACGGTTGGTGGCCCTTCGAAACGGCTCGTACACGACCGCGCCGCTCTCGGCGACCCGCGAGGGAGTCAAGCGTGTCGACATCGATGAGTTGTACGACGCGGAGGCATATCGGCCGAAGGTCCGTCACGTGACGGGCAAGCCGATGTTCCTGTACTAGCCAGATGGTCGTCCGGCACCCCAGAGCGCGCGGGAGGCAAGCCCCACCCCCACGCGGGGTGATCTAAGCTCGGCGCCATGGAGGTTCTCGGTGTCCTGACCGCGGGTGGAGACTGTCCCGGCCTGAACGCCGTCATCCGCGCGGTCGTGACGCGCGCGACGGAGAAGCACGGGATCGAGATCGTCGGGATCCGCAACGGTTGGGACGGCCTGATGGAGGGTGATACGCAGCCTCTCGACCGAGACGCGGTGCGAGGGATCCTCGCACGGGGCGGAACGATTCTCGGCACCTCACGCAAGGATCCGTACGTCCACGGAGATGGCTACGCGAGCTGCCGGCGGACAATCGAGCAGAACGGGATCGAGGGCCTCATCGTGATCGGTGGCGACGGAACTCTCCGCTCGGCGCTCAGACTTCACGAAGAGGGCCTCCCGATCGTCGGGGTACCGAAGACGATCGACAACGACATTCCGGGCACCGACGTGACCTTTGGCTTCGACACGGCGGTGAGCGTCGCCACGGAGGCACTCGATCGGCTGGCAACGACGGCCGAGTCGCACAACCGGGTGATGGTCGTCGAGGTCATGGGTCGCACGCGAGGCTGGATCGCAACCTACGCGGCGATCGCCGCCGGTGCGGACGCGCTCCTGGTGCCCGAGCACCCGTATGTCCTCGAGCAGGTCACGGACATCCTGAAGAAGCGGCACCGGCACGGCCACACCTACTCGATCGTCGTCGTCGCCGAAGGCGTCCACCCGCCCCCCGGGACCGCGGCAGCGGAGGAGCAACTCGACGCGTTCGGCTTCGAACGGCTCGGCGGAGTCGCCTACCGGATCGCGCCGGCGCTCGAAGCGCTGACCGGGTTCGAAACCCGGGTGACGGTGCTCGGCCACCTCCAGCGCGGCGGAACGCCAACCGCCTTCGATCGTGTTCTCGCGACTCGGTTCGGTGTCGCGGCGGTGGACATCGCCGCGCAGGGCCGCTTTGGAGAGTTCGTAGCGCTGCGTGGGACCGAGATGGTCGGGGTGCCGCTCGGCAGAGGCCTGCGCGGAGGTCCGTGGTGTGCCCGACGAGCTCGTGGACATCGCGACGACCTTCTTCGGCTAAGGCATGGCATCGAGCTCGTTTCGACTCGTGGCCGTCGACCTCGATGGAACGCTGCTTCGGTCGGACAGCTCGGTGTCGCAGCGGACGCGCGACGCGATCGAGGCGGTTCGCAAGGCGGACGCGACGGTGGTGATCGTCACCGCGCGCTCGCCCCGTTCGGTGGGTGACCTCGCGCGAGAGGCTGGGATCGGTGGTTGGGCAATCTGTGCAAACGGGGCAACGGTCTTCGATCTCGATGCCGGAAAGATCATTCGCCACACCGCGCTTCCGGCCGAGGTGGGGCACCGGATCGCCCTGGCGCTGCGGGCCCGAGGTGCCGGGCATCGTCTTCGGGTGGGAGCTCGAGCTGCGGTTCGGGAGCGAGCCCGGATACGAGGCGCTCCGCGAGGCGCACTGGTGGCCGCGACCGGAAGGCTCGTTCCCTCCCTGTGATGTGCTCGACTGGCAGCAGCCGTTCACGAAGCTCCTCGCGCGGGCCGAAGGTGAAGCGCAGGAGCTTGCGTTCGCGGTTGCTCGAGAGGCAGCACGGGGCGATGCCTCGGTGACGCTGACAGGACAGGCGTTCGTCGAGATGATGGCCGCCGGCGTGACGAAGGGTGCAGCGCTCGCGCAGTTCGCGAGCGAGCTGGGGATCGATCGCACGGACGTGATCGCCTTCGGCGATCACGTGACAGATGTCGAGATGCTGGAATGGGCGGGGCTCGGCGTCGCGGTCGCAAACGGACACCCTGCGGCGCTCGCCGTCGCGGACGAGGTCGCCCAAGCGAACGATGAGGACGGGGTCGCGGTGATCCTCGAGCGGCTGAGCTACGCCGGCAGCCGGTAGACCTTCACCCACGGGCCGGCAAGACCTGGATCGTCTCCGTCCGCTTCGAACACGAGCCGCGACTCCCTGTCGAGGTCGCGGTAGAACGCGAGCTCTCGTCCGTAGAGATCGGGTTGCGCCTTCAGCCGATCGACGATCGCACCTGTGGTGACGACCCAGCGAACCTGACGGGCACGAAGGGTCTCGACGTTGCGGTTGGCATCGAATGGTCGGCCGGGACCGGGTAGCTCCAGGCCCAGAACAGCGCCGCGATGAAACGACGGCGTCGACGAGTCGGCCGCGATTCGATCACCGGCAGGAACGTGTGCGATGACCCAGCTCTGCGCCGCAAGCCGAGCGTCGCGTCCCTGGAGCCCTCTGGCATCACCGATCGACCAGACGAGCGGGAATGCGAGTGCGGCAGTCGCGACCGGCACGAGCGCCCGCACGCTCCCGGCCAGCACAGCGAGCACAGCGAGGAGCGGGAGGGTGTAGCGGTCGAAGTGGGCCTCGATCGGCATCAGCTGAACCCAGTAGGCGGCAACGAAGGAGAGCAGCACGACATCCGCGCGGCTGCGTCGTCTCAACGCGACGACGAGACACACCACCGAGACTGCGAGGAGCGGCCCGAAACCCTCCCACAGCCTTTCGAGGAACGCGACCGGGGTAACGGGGTCGTCCTCGAGCCCGAGCCAGCCGAGCCGAGCGAGTGACTTGAACACGAGAGATGTCACTCCAGGCGCGTCCCCCGTGAATCAGCACGAAGGGAGACGTGACCGCGAACGCAGCCACCCCGAGCACGAGCGCGCGGACGCCACGACGCCACGAGCCCCACGAGGCGATGACCAGCGGGACGAGCAGCGCAACGCCGGGATACTTTGCCGAGACCGCCAACCCCGCGGTCGCTCCAGCCCACTCCAGCCGGTCGGTGACGAGAAGCGCAAGCGTCACCGTGACGAGCAGGGTGAGGAGAACGTCGGTAACCGCCATGCGCGAGTACGCGACGTGCGTGGTGGCGACTGCGGTGGCGGCCGCACCGACGATCCCAGCGCGAGCCCCGTACGCCACTCGACCCAGCCACCACACGGCCAGGACCCCGAGGATGCCGATCAGCAGCGCGCCGACGCGCGCCGCGCCGTAGGAAGGATCGCCCACGAGCACCTGCGTCGGTGCCAGGACGAGCATCAGCAGGCTCGGGTAGTCGTACCATCCCGGGTCGAGACCGCCGCCATGCACGAGATCCCACGCCCGCGGGACGATGTTCGCCTCGTCAGGGTTGAGGAGTGGCTCTGGGAGACCGTATCGCGAGCCCACCACGCGAAGGCCGGCCGCTCCGACGAGGATTCCGGCGAGAGCGAGCAACTCGCCGCTCGTCGGGCGAGTGGCAGCCTGGTCGGGCTTGCCGGCGTCGCTCCAAGCGCGTGCGATCACACCTCGGGGGTCGAATCGCCCGCGAGCTCGACGAGGTCTCCCGAGACGATGACCGCGTCGACACCGGCGCGCTCGAGCTCCTCGACCTCGGTGCGGGTCGCGGCCGACAGCTCGGCGATCGCGAGCTTCCCGGCTGGGATGTCGGGCAGCAACGCCAGGAGGCGCTCGAGCGGTTCCCGGTCGTCGTTGTCCGGTCCGCTCGACAGGAGGAAGATCTCGGGATCGAGCTGCTCGAGCGCTCTCGCGAGATCGTCCTCGTCGGCCGCGTGGACGACCAGCTCGAGCTCGAACTCCTCTGCCTGCTCGGCGAGCGCCGTCAGCTCGTCCTCATCGGCGCCTGCGAACACGACCACGGCATCGGCGCCGAACGATGCAGCCGCGCTCGGTGTCGTCCCGTAGGCGAGCACCGGGAGCAGAAGGTCGCCGCGCTCGAAAGAGGAGCGACGAACGACGATCCCTTCCGCACCGAGCGCACTCGCCGCCTCTGGACCGATGGCATCGGCGAGCTCGAACAACAGTGAAATCCGCTCGCCCTCGGCGATCGCGTGGCTCAGCTTGCGCTTGGTCACCGGCTGGATGCTACAACCAGCCCTCGCTCGGGAGATGCCGTAGGCTCGCGGTGATGTCCGCTCCCGTTCGCCGCGTGTGCCTCCTCGGGGCCGAGTCGACCGGAAAGACGACGCTGGCGAGGGGACTGGCGGAGGCGTACCGGACCTTGTGGAACCCGGAGTACGGACGCCCGTACACCGAGATCGGTCGCGACGCTCGACGCGCCGTGGACGAGCGCCGAGTTCACCCACATCGCTCGCATGCAGTGCTGGTACGAGGACTTTCTCGCCGCGCTACGCCACCGGGCTGTTGTTCTGCGACACCGACGCGTTCACGACGGATGTCTTCCACCGCGTGTACCTCGGAGACACCCTCGAGCGAGTTCGCCGAGCTCGTGTCACGGGGGTACGACCTCTTCCTCGTGTGCGGGCTCGACGTCCCGTGGGCGCACGACTCGATTCGGGAATTCGACGACCAGCGCCGCTGGATGCACGAGGAGTACGTCAGCCGGGCCGAGAGGAGTGGGTCGCCATGGCTGTTGCTGGAAGGCAAGGAGGGCGAGCGCTTGACCAGGGCACGCGAGTTCATCGACGAGACCTTCGGCAACGAAGCCTGAGCGCAGGCACTCGGTTCACCGCATCACACCACTCCGTTGAGCTGTCACACAACTGGCACGAAGTTGGCACACTTTCGTCGCCAAAGACGACAACAAACCGACTAGAATCTGCAGTGGGTGGTGGGTTGGGGTGCCCCACCGCAACCTCGCAGTTTGCGCTTCTTGCAGCGACCGAAGCGAACGGAGCGCTCAGACTCCGATCGGGTGCCAGATCGTCTTGAGCTCCATGAACGCGGCGATCTCCCAGGGGCTCCTGTCCTCACGCCGCCGGATCACCCGCTTGACGTTCTCCGCCGCCGCCCGCTCGAGCTCGGTGGTCTCGGCTCCGGCACCGGTGACGTCGATCGCGTTCACGTCCATGTGCGCAGCGAGCCCGGGAGCCAGCTCATCCCTCCGACCGGTGAGGAGATTGACGACACCCGCCGGCACGTCGGAGGTCGCGACGCATTCGGCGAGCTCGAGCGCAGCGCGCGGATGAAGGTCGGACGCGACCGCGACGATCGCGTTGCCACCCACGATCGCCGGTGCGAGGCGTGAGACGAGGCCGTCGAGGGCGGGCTCGTCGGGTGCGAGGATCGCGACGACACCGGTCGGCTCGGGGACGGTGAAGTTGAAGTACGGGCCGGCGACGGGGTTCGCCGACCCGATCACCTGGGTGAGCTTGTCCGCCCAGCCTGCATACCAAACGACCCGATCGATCGGCGACCTCAACCTCGTCACGCCCGGAGCACACGGCGGCGAGCAGCGTCGACCCGCGACTCCATCGTCTCCGCGAGTCGGTAGAGCACCTGACCGCGGTTGTACGCGGTCGCGGCCGCCCAACCGGGAAAGGCCTTCCGGGCGGCGACGACCGCATCGCGCGCGTCCTTTCGCGATCCCCAGGCAACGTTGTGGCCCTCGACCTCGAGTGTCCGCCCTGACTCGGAGCGCGGGAACGCGCCTCCGACGAAGAGCTTGTACGTCTTCGCCACCGGAAGGCGACTCACGGGTCGAACCTCAGATACGCCTCGAGGCCGTGCCTTCCGCCTTCGCGACCGAAGCCGGACTCCTTGTAGCCGCCGAACGGCGAAGCTGGGTCGAAGCGGTTGAACGTGTTGGCCCAAACGACGCCAGCACGCAGCCGCTCTGCCATCCAGAGGATCTTCGAGCCCTTATCCGTCCAGATCCCAGCCGACAACCCGTACATCGAGTTGTTCGCCTTTTCGACTGCCTCGTCCGGTGTCCTGAAGGTCAGCACCGACAGGACCGGACCGAAGATCTCCTCCTGCGCGATCCGGTAGCTCTGCGCAACCCCGGTGAACACCGTCGGTGGGAACCAGTAGCCGCGCTCCGGCAGCTCGCAGGGAGGTTGATAGATCTCCGCGCCTTCCTCCTCCCCACTCGCGACCAGCTCGCGGATCCGCGCCAGTTGAGCGGCGGAGTTGATCGCCCCGATGTCCGTGTTCTTGTCGAGTGGATCACCCACGCGCAAGGTGCCCATCCGGCGCTTCAGCTTTGCAACGAGAGGCTCGAAGATCGACTCCTGCACGAGCAGCCGCGAGCCGGCGCAGCAGACATGACCCTGGTTGAACCAGATGCCGTTGACGATCCCCTCGATCGCCTGGTCGAGCGCGCAATCGTCGAAGACGATGTTCGCTGCCTTGCCACCGAGCTCGAGCGTCAGGGGAATCCCGCGACCGGCCAGCTGTCGCTGGAGGAGCTTGCCGACCTCGGTCGAGCCGGTGAACGCAACCTTGTCGATGCCTTGATGCTCTACGAGGTGGGCGCCGGTTGCGCCGTCGCCGGTCACGATGTTGACAACCCCGGCCGGAAGCCCCGCCTGGCGGCAGACGTCCGCGAAGAGAAGCGCGGTCAGTGACGTCGTCTCAGCGGGCTTGAGCACGACGGTGTTTCCACACGCAAGCGCCGGCGCGACCTTCCAGGCAAGCATGAGCAGGGGAAAGTTCCACGGAATGATCTGGACGGCCACGCCGTGTGGGCGTCCGGTGCGGCCGGGAAACGCATACTCGAGCTTGTCAGCCCACCCCGCGTAGTAGAAGAAGTGAGCGGCCGCAAGGGGCAGATCGACATCGCGCGACTCCTTGATCGGCTTTCCTCCGTCAAGGGACTCCGCGACGGCAAGCTCGCGCGCACGCTCCTGGAGGATCCGGGCAATGCGAAAGAGGAACTTCGCGCGCTCTGCCGGCCGTAGACCGGACCAACGCTCGTCAAACGCGACGCGCGCTGCGCCAACGGCATCGTCGACGTCGGCCGCTCCCGCCTGGGCAACCTCTGCCAGGGACTCCTCCGTCGCAGGCGACGTCGAGGTGAACCACTCGTTCGAGCGGGGCTCGACGAACTCGCCGCCGATGTAGAGGCCGTACCGCTCGGCAAAGCTCACGATCCCACGGCCCTCGAGCGCCGGAGCGTAGTCCCACGACGTCGGCGCCGGAGTGCTCCCGTGTGTCTCGAGCTCGCCCATCAGTCGATCGTGAACTCGTCGGGTGAGCGGTAGCTGCCGGTGCGCTGGGCTCGAATCTGCATGAGCACGTCATTCAGGAGGCTCGAAGCACCGAAGCGAAACAGGTCAGGTGTGAGCCAGCCTGGCCCGACGGTCTCGTGCACCACACAGAGATACTGGATCGCCTGCTTTGCCGTCCGGATGCCACCTGCGGGCTTCATCCCGATCACCCGTCCGGTCTCGTCGTGGACATCGCGGATCACCTCGAGCATGCACAGCGTCACCGGCAGCGTCGCGGCCGGGCTGACCTTGCCGGTCGAGGTCTTGATGAAGTCCGCGCCGCCGGCGATGGCGAGAAGGGACGCACGACGGACGTTGTCGTAGGTGCCGAGCTCGCCCGTCTCGAGGATCACCTTCAGGTGTGCAGCCCCGGCTGCTTGCTTCACGGCAACGATCTCGTCGAGCACGAGGCCGTACCGCCCCGAGAGAAACGCGCCGCGGTCGATGACCATGTCGATCTCGTCTGCTCCGGCTTCGACTGCCGCCTGAACATCGGCGAGCTTCACGTCGAGGCGCGCCTGCCCTGACGGAAACGCCGTTGCCACGGATGCCACCTTGACGCCCGTCCCCACGAGCCGCGCCCGTGCGGTGGCGACATGGCTCGGGTACACGCAGACGGCCGCCACCGAGGGGATGCTGCGATCCTCGGGGTCGGGACGCACCGCCTTCGAGCACAGAGCGGCGACCTTCCCGGGAGTGTCCGCGCCCTCGAGCGTGGTCAGGTCCATCATCCGCACCGCGAGCTCGAGCGCCCAGAGCTTCGCGTCCTTCTTGATCGACCGCTTCGCCAGCTCGGCCGCGCGCGCCTCGAGCGCGACCGCGTCGATCGCGCCAACGCGAGGCAGCCGGTGCCCTGACGGAAGCTCGAAACCAGCAGTGGCAACAGCGCTCTGCGACACGTTGCGAGTGTAGACGGTGACGTCAACAGGGCTCGCCGCGCAACGGTCGTTTCGAACTGGGAGACTGCAAGACGATGCAGATCGAGCGTGCCGAGAGCTGGACACAGCTTCAAGAGCTCCTCTTCGGAGGAATGTGGAACGAGCATCTGGGACGCTTCCGCTCGGACGCCGTCTACCGAGGCGAAGGGAGGTCGTCGAACGAGCTGACCACGAGCCTGCAGCGCCTCGGCGGGGAATATGCCGACCTCGAGCGGCACCTCCTGCGCAACTTCCGCAAGTACGCCCACCGCGGCGCCGTGCCGCGGGAGTCGACCTGGCACTGGCTCGCGCTCGCCAAGCACCATGGGCTACCGACACGGCTTCTCGACTGGTCGCATTCACCGTACGTCGCACTCCACTTCGCGACCGAGAACGCCGAGCTTCTCGAGCAGGACGGGGTCGTCTGGGAAGTCGACTACGTGCGTGCCTCATCGCAGCTGCCGGCTGCGCTTCGCCACGTCCTCTCGGACGAAGGGTCGAACACCTTCACGGCGGAGATGATCGATCGGGCCGCAACGACGCTCACCGAGCTCGGCGGCCTCGCGACGGGAGACGAGTTCGTCGTGTTCTACGAGCCGCCGTCGCTCGACGAGCGGATCACGAATCAGTTCGCGGCGTTTTCGTTCATGTCGAGCGCCACCGCACGATTCGACCAGTGGCTGGAGCAGCACCCTGATCTCTGCAGGAGGATCGAGATCCCGGCGGCGATCAAGCGCGAGACGCGGGACAAGCTCGACCAGGCCAACATCACCGAGAGAGTGCTCTTCCCAGGACTTGACGGAATTGCGCGCTGGCTCGCGCGCCACTACTCGCCGCGATCGACCGGCTAGCTAGAGGCCAAGGCGCTCGAGCGTCCTCGGATCCCGGCGCCACCGCGGCCTGACCTTCACCACCAGCTCGAGGAAGACCGAGTTCCCGACCAACGCCTCGACTTCGGGGCGCGCGCGGACGCCGATCTCCCGGATCATCGCCCCTTTCTTCCCGACGAGGATCCCCTTCTGCGACTCGGTCTCGACGAGAAGAATCGCGCGGACGCGGTTGTCCTCGATCTCCTCCACCTCGACGGTGCATGCGTGCGGCACTTCCTCCCGGGTCAGCTGCAACGCCTTCTCGCGGATCACCTCCGCCACGCGCTCGTCGAGCATGAGGTCGGTTGTCTGATCCACGGGAAACAGGGCCGGCCCCTCCGGCAGAAGCGCGACCAGGTCGTTTCGGAGCTCATCGATGCCGTCCTTGACGAGCGCGCTGACGGGGTGAAGGGCGTGGAAGTCGCCAAGCGCAGCGGCAACCTTCATCTGCGATGCCACGTGACCGTGCTTCAGCCGGTCGATCTTGTTGAGGGCGATGATGACGGGCACGCCGAGCGCGAACACCCGCTTCGCGATGAAGCTGTCGCCCGCGCCGATCCGGTCCCGGGCGGAGAGGACGAGCATGACCACGTCAACGTCGGCGAACGAGCTGTCGACGGTGCTCTGCATCCGTTCGGTGAGGGTGTCCATGGGCCTCTGAAACCCGGGAAGATCGACGAGGACAAGTTGCCATTCGGGCGTGCTCGACGACGCCGAAGATGCGTCGCCGGGTCGTATTCGGCACGCGCGAGGTGATCGCGACCTTGTCACCGATCAGAGCGTTGACCAGGGTCGACTTGCCGACGTTCGGTCTGCCCGCAACCGCGACGAGACCGGCCTTCACGAAGCGTCCGCGGTCTCACCGGGCAGCTGAGACGGCTCGAACTGCTCCGGGAGAAGCTGGTCGATCGTCATCGTGACGACTCGACCGCCGTTACGGAACACGATTCGCTCGACCTGCATCTCGGCGAGCCACTGACGGCACCCGCCGCACGGTGAGGCAGTGATTGCCGCGACGACGAAATCTCCGGGCCGATAGCCCTCGACGATCGCACGCGAGAACGCAGTCCGCTCGGCGCACACGCCGAGTGGGTAGGCGGCATTCTCGACGTTGACGCCTTCGATCACGCGCCCGTCACGGGCGAGGACCGCGCAGCCGACGTGGAACTGCGAATACGGCGCGTAGGCACGATCCGCGATCGCGTCGGCGGCCTCGAGAAGTTGATCGTCGGTCATGCAGCAAACACCTGGAAGATCCCCAGGGTAACGAGCGCGCCGAGAAGGCCGCCGACGGCCACCTCGGCGGTCGAGTGGATTCCCGCCTCGACCCGCGTCTGGGCGACGAGCCCCGCCAGCACGAACGAGAGCGAGGAGACGAGAAACTGGTGCGCCGAGTCGTCGAGAATGAGCGTCACCGCCATCCAGGCGGCAAAGGCCACCGCTGCGTGGCCGGAGGGCCAACCGCCGCGAAGAGGCGTTCCCCTTCCCGACAGCGCTTTCAGCCCGATGACCAGGACGACGGTCATGACGAGGGCGACAACCGTGAGCTCCTCGGGAGCGCGCGAGAGCTTGTCGAGCAGATTCGAGCTCTTCTCGGCAACCTGTCCCGAAAAGACGAGGTAGCCAACCGCGATCGCGTTGACCGCCGCGATCAGCACCGCCCCAGCGGCGATGTCCTTTGCAAGCTTGGCCATGGGGTCGAACGACGTGGAGGCGACGTCGACGGTCGCCTCGATCGCGGTGTTGACCATCTCGGCGATGAGCACGAACGAGATCGCGAGGAAGAGAGCGATCAACTCGAGCCGCGAGACGTCGAAGGCGAGTGCGGCGACCAGCACGCCAACCGCGGCAAGAAAGTGAATCCGCATGTTCCGCTGCGTGCGGAGCACGTGGATGATCCCCTCGAAGGCGTAGTTGAAGCTGTCGAGGATCGAAGGAGTGCGCCGGCGCGGGGTGATCATCGGGCCTCTCTCAGGTGCATCTGCTCGCGAGCCTTCATCTCGTCACCGTGCTCGAACCCGAGGAGATGGAGAAGGCCGTGCACGAGTGGCCAACGCCACTCGTCACCGACCACCGCAGGGCAGAGCACGACGTCGCCAAGTGCTCGTGGCTCTCCCACGGGGAGCTCGGTGAGCCCGTCGATGGGGAACGACAGCACATCGGTGGCTTCATCGACGCCCAGGTGGTCGCGCTTCAGGGTGCGCATCTCCTCTTCGTTCACAAAGGCGAGACCGAGCTCGCCTTCCTCGACGCCCTCCGCGGCCAGAACCTGCTGCGCCAGCTCGACCGCCGAGGTCATGGCAACCGCGGCACCGCTGCGATTGTCGACCTCGACCTCGACCATCAGTGGCGACGAGCGTTGCCTGTCTCGTCGACGTGGCGCTTGTACGCCTCCACGATCCGTTGGACGAGCTTGTGGCGCACGACATCCTCGTGACCGAACTCGACGAAGCCGATGCCGTCGATCGACGTGAGGATGTTCCTCACCTGGATCAACCCGGATGCCTGCTCTCGCGGAAGGTCGATCTGCGTCACGTCGCCCGTGACGACCATTCGAGACCCGAACCCGAGCCGCGTCAGGAACATCTGCATTTGCTCCGGAGTCGTGTTCTGCGCCTCGTCGAGGATGATGAACGAGTCGTTCAGCGTCCTGCCCCGCATGAAGGCGAGCGGCGCAACTTCGATCGTGCCGCGATCGATGTACGCGTTCAGCCTGTCGGGGTCCATCGTGTCGTAGAGCGCGTCGAACAGCGGGCGCATATAGGGGTCGACCTTCGCCGCGAGGTCACCGGGCAGGAAACCGAGGCGCTCGCCGGCTTCCACCGCGGGCCGGGTGAGGATGATCCGCCCAACCCTCTTCTCCGACAGCGCGGAGACCGCAAGCGCGATCGCGAGATACGTCTTGCCGGTACCGGCCGGGCCGATACCGAAGGTGACGGTCGAGCCGCGGATCGCCTCCACGTATCGCCTTTGCGTGACCGTCTTCGGCGCGATCTTCTTCCCACGGTGGGACCACACCACGTCTTCGAGGACGTCGCGAATGTGCTCGGCCTGGTCGAGAGCCACGACAACCGCTCCGACCGTTTCCGGGCCGATCGTGTGGCCTCCTTCGACAAGCTCCACGAGCTCGTCGACGACAGCGCGGGCGGCAACCACGTCGTCGTCCTCTCCGTCGAGCGTCAACCGGTTGCCACGGAGCGAGATCGCGCATCCAAGCCGCTCGCGCAACGTCGCCAGCACCCCGTCGGTGACGCCGGCGAGCTCTGCAGCAACCTCGTTCGGAACGGTGATCACATCCTGCACGGATCCAGTGTAAGCGTCGCCGGATACGGAGCCGGAGGCGCGCAGGAGATCGCGCGACCCGAGCGCGCAAGGTGCATGCGGGGTGGTCAGCGACGACCAGCGCAGTACCCTTCGTGCATGAAGGCGCAGCTTGTGTTGTACGACGAGGACTGTGGCATCTGCACGGCGTTCGCGATGAGGGTCGAGCAGCTTGGAGTCCCCGTCGCCGCGATCGGATCTCCCCAGGGTGAGCGCTGGCTGCACGACCTCACGCCGGCCGAGCGCTATTCCTCGTTCCATGCGATCGACGAGCTCGGCGACCGGCACTCCTCGGGCGCCGCTGTCCCCGTTGTTGCCCGCGCGCTGCCAGGCGGACGACCCCTGGCCGCGATCGCCGCCGCCTTTCCCCGGCTGACCGAGGCCCTCTATCTGCGCTTCGCGCGCAATCGGCACCGCATCTCGGCGATCCTGGGAACCCGCGCGTGCGGAGCTACGCGAGTTTCTCGCGAACGACCTGACTGACCACAGAGCCGTCGGCACGACCGGACACCCGGGGCATCACGTCTGCCATCACACGGCCGAGGTCACGCAGCGAGGTGGCACCGACCTCCGCGATCACGTCATCGACGATCTCGTCGATCGCATCGTCTGACAGCTGATCGGGCATGAACTCCTCGATCACGTCGAGCTCGTCTTCCTCGCCTTCGGCCTGCTCCTCTCGCCCCGCAGCCCGATAGGCCTCGATGGCTTCGACCCGCTTCTTCCGCTCGCGCTGAAGAACCTGGAGCGACTCGTCATCCGAAAGCGGGCGTTGGAGGTCCTTCTCGGCCGAGCGAAGGGCGCTGAGCAGCAACGCGAGCGCGTCGCGGCGATCGGCAACGCGACCGAGCCGCGCGGCCTTGAGCTCCTCTTCGATTTCTGCGACAAGGTTCATTCGAACCCGGGCAGGCTACCGCCGCCCCCGAGAACATGCCAGTGCAGGTGGAAAACGGTCTGACCGCCCCCTGCACCGACGTTGACGACGACCCGGTAGTCCTCGAGCCCGGCAAGCCGTGCCGTCTCCGCGACGAACTGGAGCATTCGGGCCGCTTCGTCGTCAGGGAACAGGTCGACGTCACGGAACGTGTCGACGTGACGGGCCGGGAGGACGAGCAGGTGCGTGGGCGCCTTTGGGGAGATGTCAGGGATCGCTACGAATCCATCGCGGGCGTGGACGTGCGGCCCTTCGGCAACGAGTCGACAGAAGAGACACTCGGGGTTCGACGCGGGCTCAGGCGACACGCGCGAGCACCCCTTCGTCCGCGACATCGTGCGCCAGCGCGTCGACGAACGTTCCCGGCTCGGCGTCGACGAGCCACGGCACATAGTCGTCTCCGTACCCGCGACCCGGGCGGTCCACGAGGATCCGCTCGGTTGTCCCGACCTTTCGCTCCCAACGCCGCTGACACAGCTCGTGCGACAGCGAGCGCAGCCGCGCGCCGCGCTCGCGCTTTACCGCGGTTGGAACGCGATCGTCGTCAGCGGTCCGAGTTCCGGGTCGTGGCGAGTACGGAAAGACGTGCACCTTGGTGATGCCCACCTTCTCGACGACGCGAAGCGTCTCGCAAAACGCTGCCTCGTCCTCGCCCGGGAAGCCGACGATGACGTCGGTCGTGAGGTTGAACGCCTCGACGAGCGGCGCGACCCGTGCGATGTACTGAGCCGCCGTGTAGCGTCGGCCCATCGCGTGTAGCACTCCATCGTCGCCGGACTGCAACGGCACGTGGAGGTGGGGTGACACAGACGGTGTCTCGTGCATCGCGGCCAACAGGTCATCGTTGACGTGGTTCACCTCGATCGAGGAGAGCCGTAGGCGCTCGAGCCCGTCGATGGCGCCGGCCTCGCGGATGAGCCGGGCAAGGGTGAAACCGGCCGGTCGATCACGGAAGCAGCCAAGATTCACACCCGTGAGCACGACCTCCCGATGACCCTGGAGGACGCGCCGCTCGATCTCGGCGAGCACCGCGGCGGCCGTGCGGCTGCGCGTTGCTCCGCGCACGAGCGGGATCACGCAGAAGCCGCACGAGAATGAGCAGCCGTCCTGGATCTTGACGAAGGCGCGAACCCGATCGAGGCGATGCTCGGCTTGCACGCAGCCGATTGCACCGACATCGCCGGCGACGAAGGCTGCCGCCTCATCGCCCGTGGTGCCCGTGACGACGACGTTCTCGGGCAGGCCACGAAGCGCACCGTCGAGGTTCGTGGCGCAGCCCGTCAGGTACACGGTCTTCGCGCTCCGAGACGCGCGCGAGGCCGCCTGGCGCGACTTGGAGACCGCCTCGTGCGTCACGCAGCAGGTGTTGACGACCTCGATCTCGCCGCCGCGCTCAACCTCGAGATGCCCATCGGAGAGCAGGCGCTCACGGATCGCCTGCGCATCTGCGAATGAGACCTTGCAGCCCAGGAATCGCGCCGAGAACGTCGCCATCCGGGCATCGTAGAGCGTTCTGACCTTGGGCTACGTCCTGCGGCGAAAGGTGTCGGCCGCCCAGCCGTCCAGCTCGAGGCGGTCGATCGGAGCCCAGCCTTCGACCCGAGGTTGCTCCCCGACGAGGTAGCCGGACGTGATCGCGACGGCTGCGTCGAGTCGGGCGAGGATGGCAGCCACTGGTGCGAGGAGGACGTTCGCGACGGCCACGTCGGCGCGCGGCATCGACCCCGTCACGCCGTCGGCGAGCCGCACGTCGAGGCTCACCCCGTTGACCTCCGCGTTCGCGCGCGTCACGGCCACCGCAACCGGGTCGTTGTCGACTGCAACGACCGGGTCGAAGCCGAGGTGCGAAGCCGCGATCGCCAGCACGCCGGAGCCGCAGCCGATGTCGAGCAGCGATCCGCGCGACTGTCGCGCGAGCAACGCCAGGCAGAGACGGGTCGTCGCGTGCGCGCCTGTTCCGAATGCGAGCCCGGGATCGATGATCACCGCGGGCGAGCCTTCCGGCGGGACCTCCCACGGCGGTCCGATCCAGAGACCTCCGACAACGATCGAGCGGTGGAATGCCCGCCAGCCGTCCTCCCATCCCGGCGCAACCTCGGTGATGCGCGCTTCCGGAAACACCGACCGGATCCGCGTCTCTTCTCCGGGATCGACGTAGACCGCGAGCTCGACGAGCTCCGCTTTCGTGATCTCCTCGAGCCCTCCGGGCACGAGCTCGAGGAGCCGAGCCGCACTCGAGTCGGCGAGCGCCTCGGGTACCTCGATCGCAATGCGAAGAAGCCGGCTCAAAACGGCGACTCAGCGGAAGGCGCCGCGCAGCCGTGCGAAGAAGCCCTCGTCCTCGTCGCCGGCATACGGCTCGGTTCCGAGCTCGTCCTCGAGCGCCAGGACGTGAGTGCGCTGCTCGGCGGTGAGCCTGCGCGGAATCCGAACGCCGACATGCACCAGAAGATCTCCGCGACGCCCGGTGTCGAGCGAGGGCATCCCACGTCCCCGGACCCGGAGTAGATGACCCGGTTGGGTGCCGGCCGGGACGTCTATCGCATACGGCCCCTCGGGCGTCACAACCTCGACGGTCGCTCCGATCGCAGCTTGGGTCATCGTGAGATCCGCGATGGTGACGAGGTCGTTGCCATCGCGCTCGACCCCATCGAGCGGTGCCACACCGATGTGGACGTAGACGTCGCCTGCAGGCCCATCGCCCGGCCCGGCGTGCCCGTCCCCACGGATCCTGATCCGCTGACCGTCGTGGATACCTGCCGGGATGTCGACCTCGAGCACCACGTCCTCGATCGTCCTCCCGTCCCCGTCGCAACGCTGACAGGGGCTTTCGATCTCGCGACCCGAGCCGTCGCAACGCGGGCAGGCACCGGTGCGCATCACCTGACCAAAGACGCTTTGTGCGACCTGCCGAACACGTCCGGCCCCGCCACACCCTGGGCAGACCGTGATCTCGGAGCCCTCCGCGGCACCGGTCCCGCCGCATTCACCGCAGTGCTTCGCTACGCGAGCGTCGACCTTGACCGACACCCCGGTGAGGGCCTCGGCAAGGCTGATTTGCGTGGCGACCGCGAGATCTGCGCCTCGCGTAGACCGTTGCGCCGTATTCCCTCCACCGAAGAGCCCTTCCCCGAAGAACGCCGAGAAGACATCCGACAGGTTGCCAAGATCGAACTCGCTCGGCTGAAACCCACCTCCGCGTAGACCGGCGTGCCCGAAGCGGTCGTACGTGCGTCGGCGCTCGGGATCGGAGAGCACCTCGTACGCCTCGGCCACCTGCCGAAACCGCTCCTGAGCATCGGGTGCGTCACTGACGTCGGGATGCAGCTCGCGAGCAAGCGTCCGGAACGCACGCTTGATCTCCTCGTCGGTGGCTCCCTTGTCGAGCCCGAGCAGCTCGTAGTAGTCACGTTCGGCGGTTGCCACTAGATGGTTGGTTTCGGATTGGCGTGCGGAAATTCGGGATCAACCATCTGAGCTAAACGTCCTCGTAGACCTCTTCGACGAGCCGCGACAGCTCGAACGCGGCCGCGCGCACCGAGTTGATCGCCTTCTCGTAATCCATCCGGAGCGGCCCGATGAGCGCGACAGCGCCGAGCGAGCGGGTCGAAAGCCCGTACGTCGAGCGCACGTACGACACGTCCCGCAGCTCCTCCCCATCGAGCTCCGGCCCGACGCGCACCACGGTCCGCCTCGGGTCGAGCGCTTCGGAGAGAACCGCGAGCACCGCGTGGCGGCGCTCGAGCACCTCGAGCAGGTGTTGGCATGCCTCGAGCTCTTCTCCACGCGCTTCGCCGAGCATGCTCGCGGCGCCGCCGACGAAGAGCTGCGTGTCCTGCCCGAGAAGGTCGGCGAACACGGGCCGAATCGTGTCGAGAAAGCGTCGCTCGCGCGGCGACAGCGTCGGGTCCTCGAGGCGACGCCGAAGAGTGCTCGCGCCGAGGCGGAGGCCGGCGGCAGTCTCATTGAGATACGCCCGAGCCCACTCGACGATCCCTGGATCGACAGGCTCCTCGAGCTCGAACACCCGCTTCGAGATCCCACCGGACGCGGTGATCACGACGACGATGACGACGCGCGGCTGGAGCTGCAGCACCTCGACGTGGCGGACGGCGGCCGCTTCGATCGACGGCCCCGAGACGAGTGCGAGCAAGTGGGTCGCGTCGGAGAGCGTCTCGGTCGTGCGCCGCAACGCCTCCTCGAGCTCGTTGCGCATCGTCGTGAGATCGACCGGGAACGGGTCGGGGCGACCCTCGATCGTGCCGACGAGGCTCTCCGCGAACAGGCGGTAGCCGCTCTCGGTCGGAATGCGACCTGCCGAGGTGTGCGGGTGCGTGAGGAGCCCGAGGGTCTCGAGCTCGGCAAGCTCGCTGCGGACGGTCGACGACGACACGTCGAGCTCCGAGCGCTCGACCAGCACCCGCGATCCGACCGGCTGTCCCGTCGCGACGAACTCCTCGACGACGCGACGGAGAATCTCGCGCTTGCGGGTGCTCAGCTCCATCCGATGATGGTAGCTCGGGCTATCCCGCGAGCAACGCGGCGGTGACCGCATCACCGAGCAACCGCCCGCGACGCGTGAGCATGATCCCGCCACCGACTTGCTCGACGAGGCCCCGATCGGTCAGGCGCGTCAACTCGGCGGCATCGATCAGCGGCTCGAGCCCATCGAGTGCAAGGGGCACATCGAGTCGTAGGCCCAGCATGAGGCGCTCGACCGCTTGTGTGTCCGCAGTGAGCACCTCGACCTCGTGTGGCGCGCGCTCGTTCGCGCCGAGCGCCGCAAGATAGCGTCCGACAGAAGGCGCGTTGCGACGGCGCTGCGAGTCCACCGTCGACACCGCGCCGACGCCGATCCCGAGGTAGTCGTGACCCGACCAGTACCCCAGGTTGTGGGTGGCTCGGAGGTCACGCTGCTCCCTCCGGCAAAAGTTCGCGGTCTCGTACCAGCGGAAGCCGGCGGCAACGAGGGTCTCGACGACGCGCTCGACGTAGTCCTCCATCGCCTCGGCCTGCCGCTCGAGCTCGGCCCCCCAGGCATGGGTGAAACGCGTGCCGGGCTTTGCCTCGAGCTCGTAGGCCGAGAGGTGCTCCGGCCCGAGCGCGAGCGCTTGCTCGAGGTCATCCTCGAGATCCGCGGGGGTCTGTCCAGGAATGCCGTAGATGAGGTCGAGCGAGATGTTGTCGAATCCTGCTTCCCGAAGGATCGCGAACGCCCGACGGACGTGGTCGGGCGTCGCCTGGCGCTCGAGGGTCTCGAGCAGGCGAGGTTGAAACGATTGCGCGCCGAGTGAGATCCGCGTTACGCGGTTCTCCCGGAGCAGTGCCGCAAGGGCAGGGGTGACGGTCTCGGGGTTGGCCTCGACGGTCACCTCGTCGGCGGCCGGTAGCGCACCGAGAACCCGACGCAGGGCTACAGGCTCGGTGTAGGTCGGAGTTCCCCCTCCGATGAACACGGTCTCCAGCCCGTCGGCAAGCACGGAGCCTTCGCGGTCGAGCTCGCGAAGCAGCGCCCTGGCGTACGGGTCGTGCTCATCGTTTCGTCCGACGGAGGTGACGAAGTCGCAGTAGCCGCACCGGTGCGCGCAGAAGGGAAGATGGACGTAGAGGTGCTGGACGCCAGTCGTCATCCGGGCGGCCCGGGGTCACTTCTTCTTGTCTGAATCGAGGTTCAGGATGGCGAGGAACGCCTCCTGCGGAACCTCGACGCCGGCAACCTGCTTCATCCGCTTCTTGCCCTTCTTCTGCTTCTCGAGCAGCTTGCGCTTGCGGGAGATATCACCGCCGTAGCACTTGGCGAGCACGTCCTTCCGGCGGGCCTTGACCGTCTCGCGCGCGATCACGCGCGACCCGATGGCGGCCTGAATGGCGACGTCGAACATCTGGCGTGGAATCTCGACCCTGAGCCGCTCGACGAGCAGCTTCCCGCGGTCGTAGGCGAAGTCGCGGTGGATGATCAAGGAGAGAGCATCGACGATCTCGCCGCCGACAAGCACATCGACGCGCACGAGGTTGCCGTCGCGGAAGCCCGAGAGGTCGTAGTCGAAGCTCGCGTACCCGCGGGTGCGCGACTTGAGCTGGTCGTAGAAGTCGAGCACGATCTCGCCGAGGGGGAGCTCGTACACCAGCATCACGCGCTCGGGTGAGAGGTACTCCATGTGGTCGAACCGCCCGCGTCGCTCGGTGCACAGCTCCATCACCGCACCCACGTAGTCCTTCGGGACGATCACCTGGGAGTTGACGTACGGCTCCTGCACCTCGTCGACCTCGCGCGGCATCTCGGCCGGGTTGTGCACCTCCAGCCAGTCGCCGTTTCGCTGCTTGACGTTGTAGGCGACGTTCGGAGCGGTGACGATGAGGTCGAGGTCGAACTCGCGCTCGAGCCGCTCGCGGACGATCTCCATGTGCAGGAGCCCGAGGAAGCCGCAGCGGAACCCGAATCCGAGCGCGGTCGAGGTCTCCGGCTCGTAGAAGAGGGCAGCGTCGTTGAGCTTCAGCCTCTCGAGCGCATCGCGGAGCTCCGGGTAGTCGTCGGACTCGGACGGGAAGAGCCCGGAGAACACCATCGGCTTGACGTCCTTGTACCCGGGGAGCGGCGCCTTGGCTCCGTCCTTCCGGGTCGTGAGCGTGTCACCCACCCGAAGCCGTGAGACATCCTTGAGCCCGGTGACGACGTAGCCGACCTCCCCCGCCTCGAGTGCGGCGACGGGCATCCGCTGCGGGGCCATGTACCCGAGCTCCTCGGCGTCGAAGTTGGTGCCCATCGCCATCGCGTGCAGCGCAGCCCCTGTCGGGAGCTGGCCGTCGATGACACGCACGAAGGCGATGACGCCGCGGTACTGGTCGTAGGAGGAGTCGAAGATGAGCGCGCGAGCAGGAGCCTGCGGGTCGCCCTCGGGCGCCGGGATCCGCTCGATGATCGCGTCGAGCACCTGGTCGACGTTGAGCCCCGTCTTGGCCGAGATCCGCAACACGTCCTCCGGCTTGCCGCCGAGCAGCTCGCACACCTCGGCCGCGGCTCCGTCCGGGTCGGCCGACGGGAGATCGATCTTGTTGACGAGCGAGACGATTTCGAGCTCGTTCTCGATCGCGAGATATGCGTTGGCAAGGGTCTGTGCCTCGATCCCCTGCGCCGCGTCGACAACGAGGACTGCCCCCTCACAAGCCTGGAGACTGCGTGACACCTCGTACGTGAAGTCCACGTGCCCGGGGGTGTCGATGAGGTTGAGCTCGTGCCCCTTCCAGTGCACCCTCACCGCCTGCGCCTTGATCGTGATCCCGCGCTCGCGCTCGAGATCCATCGAGTCGAGAAGCTGGTCGCGCATGTCGCGATCGGCAACGGTGTCGGTGAGCTGGAGGATCCTGTCGGCGAGCGTCGACTTCCCGTGATCGATGTGGGCGATGATCGAGAAGTTCCGGATGCGGCTCTGGTCCATAGGTCCGCGGATCGTAGCCGCGGTGCGGTTTTCCCTGGAAATAGTCGTTTCCACGTCGACCGCGTCTAGAGGTCGGCCATGCTTGCTCGGGTCGAGAAGCCCGACGCTACGGGACCCAGCCGGGCAACTCCGACGCCTGCCGGATCCAGCTCGCCAAGAGCTCCTGGTCGAGCTGGTCGTTCTCGTAAAGGTCGACGTAGCGCGTGTCCTTGGTCTTGGATTCGCCGGGGGGTAGCGGACGCAGCGACGTGCCGCGGAAGAAGGCCACCTTGACGTAAGCGGTGAAGCAATGGAAGTTGAGGAACCAGCCCTGGCCCTCGATCCCATAGAAAGGTGAGTTCCACTTCACGGCCTTATGCACATTCGGCACGGTGCGCACGATGAGCCGGTCGAGTTGGCGCCCCACGTCGCGTTTCCAACCCGGCATGGCCGCGATGTAGGCCTGTACGGGGGCGTCGCCGTCGGCCTTCGCGATCTGTGGGTTGCCGCCCGCGAGCAGAACCGGCGTCGCGGCCGCGGGGCGACTCCTGCTCGTGGGCGCGTTGGATCGCGCGCCTTTGCCCGGCGACCCCCGGGGGCTTGTTCGCGGCGGGTTGCTCGTTGGTCATTTGGGCTCCTCCTGTTCGGGACTCTAGTGACCCGACTCGCCGGTGCGACTCAGGGAGTTCCTTCGTCGTTCCACCCAGCCGGACGCGTCGACGGAGACCGATGCGTGAGTGCGCCCAGCGACCCGATCTCGCGGATCCCAAGGGTGCGCCCGGCGAGGAGGTACACCCCCGCGGCTGCGCCCAGCCCGAGTCCGACGGAGGCGATCTGCGCCAGCAGCGTCCGTCCCAGAAGGTCGTCGACGAGCCACCAGGCAGCGAAGGCGACGGCGCCGACCACCACCGAGGCGGCGACGATCTTCGCCAGGGCGACGACTGTGGCGCGTTCGTCAATGCCCTCGACGCGCGGTCGCAGGAGAATGAGCAGGGCAGCTGCGCCGACGAGGTTCGCGATCGAGGTCGCGAGCGGAATACCCCAGACACCGACGCGATAGAGGGCGAGGTCGAGAAGCGCGTTCAAGGCAAGGTTTCCGAGCGCGACGAGCGTCGGCACCCAGTTCGACTGCAGGCCGTAGTAGGCGCGATTGAGCATCAGCATCCAGCCGTTGAAGACGAGGCCGATCGAGAAGGCGGCGAGGGCGCCCGCCACGACCGGGGTCTGGTCGGGAGTGAACGCCCCGCGCTCGTAGACGAGACGTACGATCGGCTCGGCCAGCACCGCGGAGATGACTCCGGCCGGGATGAGGAGAAAGCCGATCTGACGCAGTCCCGTGTCGAGGGTCTGCCCGAAGCCGCTCATGTCACGGCGGGCTGCCAGCCGTGCGAGCGTCGGGAAGAGCACGGTGGCGACGGCGACCGAGAAGATCCCCTGCGGGAGCATGTAGAGCCTGAAGGCGAGATCGATCGCGCGGGGAGCGAGTTCCGGGTCGATCAGCCGGGACGCGAACGCCATCCCGATGAGCGTGTTGATGTTGATCAGCCCGAGCGCCAGGGTCACGGGCAACATCAGGGTGAGGAACTTCTTGACCGCAGGGTCGCGCCAGTCGAACGCAAGACGGAAGCGCCCGTCGAGCCCACGCAGCCACGGCAGCGGCAGCAGAAGCTGGACGAACGTGGCGACGACGATCGCTCCGGCGTACCAGTAGAGCTCTGCCTCGTCGCCGTTCGCCGTGGGAACGCCGATCGCGAGCCCGAGGATGATGACGAGGTTCCAGGCGACCGGCGTCAGAGCCGGGACGGTGAAGTGGTCGTAGGAGTTGAGAACACCCACCACGATCCCGGAGAGGCCGAGCAAGACGACGATCGGGAAGAGGATGCGCGAGAGCGTGACCGCGAGGTCAACATCGCCGCCAGGGTCGCCGAAGAGACCGATGACCAGCGGTGCGATGAGGACGAAGATCGCGGTCATGGCACCGGTTATGAGGAGGATCAGCCAAAGGATGGTCGAGGCGACGCGCCAGGCGCGGACGCGCTCCCCCTTCTCGAGGAGCTCGCTGAACACCGGGACGAAGGCACCCGACAGCGCCGAGTCGGCGACGAGCGCCCGCACGAGGTTCGGGATCGCGAAGGCGACGGTGAAGGCGTTGATCCGGCCCGAAGCCCCGAAGGCATAGGCGGCGACGATCTCCCTGACGAGGCCAAGCAGACGCGAGAGCCCGGTCGCGATCCCGAAGACGGCCGTCGAGCGCGCAAGATGACGCCGGTGCTCACGGGCGGGCGTCGGGTCAGGGAGTGGATCGGTCAATTGGCACACATTCGGCACAAAGTCGTGACAGCCTTGTGCGTGTTTCGTTGATAGCGTCGACAGCGGGGCGGAGGAGTGGTGGCCCCCAGGAACGGAAGCCATCGTACGACTCGCCGGAGTCTGGCGGTCGGTCAAGGGGCAAGAATGGACACGCGCGCTCTGCTACCATCCCGCGGCCCGCACAGGTCGTGGGCTCCCTTACGTATGCCAAATATCAAGCAACAGGAAAAGCGCGTCCGGAGCGCCAGCCGTCAACGGCTCGAGAACCTCCGCTACCGCTCCACGGTCAAGACGCTCGAGCGGAGCCTGAACGAAGCCGTCACCGACGGCGACGCGGACGCGATTGCCGCCGCGCATCGCGCCTACGTGAAGCTCGTTGACCGATCGGTGGCCCGCGGTGCGCTGCACAAGAACACAGCCGCCCGCAAGAAGTCGCAGGCAGCGCGCGCAATCGCCGGCGTCTAGCCTCCGCCGCCGCGACCTTCCGCCAAACCCGCCGCTTGTCGGCCGTGCTCGCGCGATAGCGCTGCAAGTGCCTTCTGAGCCTCGAGCTCCGGGGCGAGCCGGCTCCCTCCCTTCAACGCGTGATCGAGCCCGGCGAGGGTCAGGGTCGCTTCGTCGAGCTCGTTCTCGGTGAAACCCTCCGCCTGACGGAAGAGCTTTTCGACGTAGAAGGGGTGCTGTTTCAAACGCGTCGCTGCTTCGCGCGGTCGCTCTCCCGACGCTGCGGCCAGCTTTATCTGGCGAAGTTTCCCGAGGTGCGAGCCGAGGGCGCCGGCCATTCGCGAGACCTCGTCGCGCCGCGGTCTCGCCGCTCGATCGAGAGTCGCTTCCATCGCCTCGAGGGCCGCCCCCCGTTCGCGCCGTCCCCACGCATCAGTGATTGCAAAGATCGGCGTGTCGGCGACGGGCGCGACGAGCTCCGCCACGTTCCGCTCCTCCACGACGGCGTCGGCGCCGGCCCAGGCAACGAGCTTGTCGACTTCCTCAGCCAAAGCATGGAGGTTCTTCTCGCCCACGAGCTGCACGAGCAAGGCACACGCTTCGGGCTCCGCCTTCACGCCACGTGTCTTGAACCGCTCGGTTACCCACTGCGCCGCCCTGCCCTTGGTGACGTCGTAGAAGAGAAGCGTCCCGACCTTTGCAGCTGCCTTGGCGAGCGGTGAGTCCTTCTTGACGGCAGTGCCCACCAGGCACAGCACCGTGCCGGGCGCGGGCGACCTGACATACGCGAGCACCGCCTCGAGATCCGGTGCCTTCCAGGTCGCCCGAAGACGTCCGTCGTCGTCGGGCCGCCCGTCGACCTCCTCGACGATGACGAGGCGCGCGTCTCCGAACAGCGTGCCGGCGTTGCACGACTGCACGATCGTCTCCCCGTCGACGGTCGAGGCGTGGTACCGGTCGACTGACTGTTCGTCAAAGTGCTTCCGCAGTCGCTGGAGCGCGAGCTCGACCTTCGGTCGATCGGTTCCGCTGATCAGATACACCGGCTGCAACTCGGGTGTGCTCATCAGGCTGAATCTACCTCTCGGTCGTCACTGAGAACGTCCGCCCATCCGACTCGAGGACGATCCGACCGTCGAGGTCGGTGCGGTACACCCTGAGCCCCGGGTAGGCGCCGAGCGCCGCGATCGTCTCAGGACGCGGATGCCCGTACTTGTTTCCCTTGCCCGCCGAGATCACCGCGATTCTCGGACGGAGACGGCGGAGGAGGCTGGGAAGCCCCGCATCCTCCGAGCCGTGGTGGGCAACTTTGAGCACTTCGACCGGCGGGACCCGCAACGGCCCTGTCACAACGGACTCCGCATCGGCGGTGAGAAGAACGTCGATCTTGCCGTAGGTGACACGGACCACCGCGGACAGGAGATTCGGATCTTCGCTCCGGAGCCCCGCGCCGTCGGGCCACAACACGTCAAGCCGAAGCTTGCCGACGCGATAGTGCCGGCCTGCACGAACTTCGACCACCGCAAGGTGCTGGTCTCGCGCCACAGCCATCGCCGCGTCCTCGGACTTGGACGACATCGCGAGCCGCGGATCGAGCAACATCCCAACTCGGAGACCTCGCAGCACGTCGGCCGTCCCGCCGACGTGATCGGGGTGCGGATGGGTGAGCAGCACGGCGGTCAGCGACCGGAACCCAAGCCGTCGAAGCTGCCGCGCCACCTGCGCCTCAACAGGTCCCTGATCCACCAGTACCGACGCTCCAGGTGCCTCGACGAGGATTCCGTCACCCTGACCGACATCGAGGAAGGAGATGCGGAGCCCGGAAGGCGGTTCCCACGAGGGCCGGTCGCGGAACGCGAGCCAACCGACACCTCCAAGCAGGGCAACCGCAATCAGGGCAACCGCTGCTGAACGACGCCGGTAGACGCGGCACCCACGCGAGCGCGACTCCGGCGAGCAAGGCTGCGCCAAGAACCGCGACAGCCTTACCGGAGCCGACCTGTGCCCCGGGCAGCCCACCGATGAGCCGCGCCACGAACGTGATCCACGCCGCGCACCATCCAGCAAGCCAGGCGAGCGAGGCCGCTGCCGAGGCAGAGAAAGGTGCGACGACAGCGGCGCTCAACGAAAGGCAGATCAGCGGCACCATCGCCGGTTCGGCCAGCACGTTCGCCGGGATCGTCCACACCGGAATCACGCCGAAGTGCAGCCACACAATCGGTGCGGTGGCCACGCCACACACGGCAGCGAGCGTCAGTAGCTCAGCCAGCTTGCGCGGGAACCGGATAACCCTCCCAGAACCGCATGACTGGAGCCACCGAAAGGAAGATTGCCGAGACTGCGACGAAGGAGAGCTGAAACCCGGGATCGAGCAACGAAGCCGGTGTCCAGGCGAGCAGCACCAGCGCGCCGAGGGCCATCGCATGCCATCGGTCTCGCGGCTTCGATGTGAGCCACGCAAGCGACGCGATGAGGCCGGCAACGGTCGCGCGAACGACCGAAGGTTGCCAGCCGGCGGCGAGCGCGTATCCCAGGATCGCGATGATCGCGATTGCCTCGCCGGTGAGCCTGCCGATTCCTGCAACGCGGGCCACGCTGACGACGCCCACGGCCGTGATCACCACGTTTTGACCCGACACCGCCAGCAGATGCAAGAGGCCACTTGCCCGGAAGGAGTCGCGAAGCTCTGTCGTGAGTCCTTCGTCCTCGCCGAGCACGATCCCAACCAGCACGGCGCGGCGCTCGCCATTCGTGCCACTTGCCAGTGTGCGCTCGACGTGCGCGCGCAGCCGGTCGGCAACGCCACCGATCCCGCCCCGCCGGCCGACAATCCGCGCGTCTCGCCCTTGGAGCACCACGTGGACTCCTTGGCGGGCAAGCCATCCGCGCTCATCGAAGCCGGTCTCAGGCCCTCGCGGCGCGACCGGTCGCGCGCGCAACTCGAGCACTGATCCCTGCGGAGGCGCCCGCTCCGGCGGTAGCTGGAGCAGCACTCGCTCGGCGAGTGCGGCGGTTCCGAAGCGCACCACCCGTGCAGGTACACGAAGCGAGAACTCCGAGCGGCGAGCCGGCCCTGTGACGACCACCCGCGCCGAAGCCGTCTCGCCAAGGTGGGATCCCAACACGCTCTCCTCGAGCGCACCGGTTCGGAGCCCTCCCCACCACAGGCCGGCGATCAGCAAGGCCGACGCCGCAAACACAAGCCGGCGCCCGCCAGCCGTTTCGCGAAGGGCGAGCGCAACGAAGGCCACGCCGAGCGCGAGAAGTACCGCCACGGGCACCCGAATCCAGTTCGCGAGCGCGATCCCGACACAGCTCGAGACAACGAGGAGAGCTGGCCAGTTGCGCGCAATGCGCTCGTTCACGGCGTCACCAGCTCCCGAAGCTGTTCCACGCGGGCGGGGCCGATGCCTGGAATCGCATCGAGATCGTCGACGGAGCTGAGCGGGTGGGTCGAGCGCCAGTCGATGATCTTCTGCGCAGTTACCGGCCCGATCCCGGGAAGCTCGTCGAACTGCTCGAGTGTCCCGCTCGAGAGGCTCACCTTCTGCCCCGCGGTGGGCGTCGCACCTGCCGGTGGAGCTTCACCCGGCACGACCCGCCGCGGTACCAGCACCTGCTCGCCGTCTACGAGGGGAGCCGCAAGGTTTACCGCGGAGAGGTCAGCCCGCTTGGTTGGCCCGCCCGCGCGTGCGATTGCGTCGGCAATTCGCGCCCCTTCCTTGACGCGAAAGAGCCCCGAGTGGCGAACAGCGCCGACGACGTGGACAACCAGCCGCGGCGCACCACCGGTTGGACCCGAGTCGACCAAGGCAAGCGGCTTCGCCGGCGGCTGCACGTCCGCCGACCCGGATGCTGACAGTCTCGATCCGGCCACCACGAGCAGCGCAAAGATCGGCACGACAAGCATCACGACCTGCTTGCGGGTCAGGGTGATCACCTAGCAAGCGTCGCTGCCAAGGTGTCACGAGTGTGCGACGGCTTTGTGCCGAAAGTGCGACCGCGCCGGCTGCTGCTACGCGACCAGGTTCACGAGCCGGTTCGGCACGACGATCGTCTTTCGGGGCTCGCCAGCAAGATGCTGGCGCACCTTTTCGGATGCAAGCGCGAGGGCAACCAGCTCAGCATCCGGCGTGTCAGGCGCGACGTGAAGCCTGTCGCGGAGCTTGCCATTCACCTGGACGGCGATTTCGACCACCTCGCGAACGAGAAGCTGCGGATCTGCGACCGGCCACGGCTGCTCCCATAGGCGCTCGTGGCCGAGCCGAGCCCATAGTTCCTCTGCCACGTGAGGTGCGTACGGCTGGATGAGCGAAACCGCCGTCTCGGCCGCGAAGCGTGCGTCGGAGCTCGCGGTGTCCCGCGACAGCTCGTTGACGAGCTCCATCACCGCGGAGATGCCGGTGTTGAACGCGAAGCGGCGCCCGACGTCGTCTGTCACTTTCGCGATCGTCGCGTGTGCCTTGCGGGCGAGCGGACCGCTCTCGGGCTCCCCGACGCTCGCGCCCTCCGCGACCTCGGTGACGACGCGCCAGAGTCGCCGCACGAATCGAGCCATTCCCTCCGCGGCCTCCTCCGTCCACTCCATGTCCTCGTTCGCCGGGCCGAGAAACAGGATGCAGAGCCGAACCGAATCGGCGCCGTACCGGGCGACGAAGACGTCCGGTCCCACCGCCGCACCCGAGCGCTTCGAGATCTTGCTCTTCCCAATCGTCACCCACCCGTTGGAGAAGAAGCTGGCGAAGGGCTCACGGAAGCCCACGTACCCGAGATCGTTCAGCACCTTGACCCAGAACCGGGCGTAGATCATGTGCATCGTCGCGTGGTCGACGCCGCCGATGTAGAGATCGACCGGGTTCCAGTAGTCCACCACATCCCGCGTGAACGGCGCCGCGTCGTTCACCGGGTCGCAGTAGCGGAGGAAGTACCAGGACGAGTCGACGAACGTGTCCATGGTTTCCGTCTCACGACGAGCAGCGCCGCCGCAACGCGGGCAGGGAACGTTGACCCAGCTCTCAGCCTGCGCAAGCGGCGGCCGGCCCTGCGGCTTGTAGTCCTCGACCTCTGGAAGGACGACGGGCAGCTCATCATCCGGCACGGGCACGATCCCGCAGGCGTCGCAATAGACGACCGGGATCGGACATCCCCAGTACCGCTGCCGTGAGAAGCCCCAATCGCGGAGGCGGAAGTTGATCGCAGGTCGGCCAAGACCCTCTGACTCGAGCCGCTCGACGATCCGACGGCCGCCCTCGATCGCAGGCAAGCCGTCGACGTCACCCGAGTTCACCAGCACCTCGCCCTCGGAATGCGAGACGTAGGGCTCGCTTTCGTCGACCTCGCCGCCGACAGGCTGCACGACCTGGCGGACAGGCAGCCCAAATGCACGGGCGAACTCGAAGTCGCGACCATCATGCGCCGGAACGGCCATGACCGCGCCCGTCCCGTAGTCGGCCAGCACGTAGTCGGCGACGTATACCGGGATGCGCTCGCCGTTGGCCGGGTTGATCGCATGCAGGCCGGTGAAGACACCGGTCTTCTCAGCTGCGGCCGCGCGCTCCTCGGTCTTCTTCGCGGCGGCGCGCCTGACGTACGCCTGCACCTCGGGCAGATCGATTCGAGCGACGAGCTCGTGCTCTGGAGCCAGCACGAAGAATGTCGCGCCATGCAGGGTGTCAGGACGGGTCGTGAAGACCTCCACCTCTTCGTCCCACTCCTCGATCCGGAAGACGACCTCGGCACCTTCGGAGCGGCCGATCCAGTTCCGCTGGCGCGCCTTGATCGACTCCGGCCAGTCAACGGTGTCCAGGTCGTCGAGAAGCGACTGGGCGTAGTCGGTGATCCGGAAGAACCATTGCTCCATCACACGCGACTCGACTTCTGCGCCGCAGCGCTCACACGTCCCGTCGGGAAGCACCTGCTCGTTTGCGAGCACCGTTTGGTCGTTCGGGCACCACTTCACCGGTGCGCCTGCGCGGTAGGCGAGCCCGCGCTCGAGAAAGCGGAGGAACTGCCATTGCTGCCAGCGGTAGTAGGTGGGCGAGTGGGTCGAGAGCTCCCGCGACCAGTCGATCCACCAGCCGATTCGTTGCATCGAGCGTCGAATCGAGTCGATGTTCCGCTCTGTGATCGCCCGAGGGTGGCCTCCTTCGCGGATTGCAGCGTTCTCGGCGGGAAGCCCGAATGCGTCGAAGCCCATCGGATGCAGCACGGAGAAGCCGTTGCGTCGGCGGAAGTGGGTCACGACATCGCCAATCGTGTAGACGAGCATGTGACCCATGTGAAGGCTCCCCGAGGGGTACGGGAGCATTTCGAGGACATAGCTCTTTGGCGCTCCGGCACGGGCGGCGTCGTCGGGATTCGGCACCTCCCACGCTCGCTCGTCCTCCCAGACGCGCTGCCACTTCTCCTCGATTGCTTGCGGGTCGTACGGCTCCACGACTGTGTTCTTCTCCTCCACCAATGAAAAAGCCTCCCGGATGAGAGGCTTCAAGGGGAAACGACGCGGCCTCGCCGCGTTGCTCCCTGGGTCACGTAAGAAGCTGCGCCATCTCGGCAAACGTTACCACCTCGGATTCATCGACACGGAAGCGGAGATGTCCGAACGGAATTGCGAGAAAGACCTGATCCGTGGCGGCGTGGCCGGTAGTACCGTTGGGGGCCAGACAACCGAACCACGTGGGAAGGAAGAGGACATGCCGCTCGTCTCGATGCGCCAACTCCTCGACGAGGCCGCAAAGGGCGGCTACGGCGTCGGAGCTTTCAACGTCAACAACATGGAGCAGATCCAGGCGATCATGGAGGCTGCGCGCGAGACCGCCTCTCCCGTGATCATCCAGGCTTCACGCGGTGCGCGCGCCTACACCAACGACCTGTTCCTCTGGCACCTCATGCAGGCCGCAACCGAGCTCTATCCCGAGATCCCTGTAGCGCTGCACCTCGACCACGGCAACGAGCCGGCGACGTGCATCTCGGCGATCGACCTCGGGTTCACGAGCGTGATGATGGACGGCTCGCTGGAGGCCGACGGCAAGACACCGGCCTCATTCGAATACAACGTCGCGGTGACCAAGGAGGTCGTCGCGTATGCGCATCCGCGTGGGGTGACGGTTGAGGGCGAGATCGGCACGCTCGGCGGGATCGAGGACGGTCACGGCTCGGGTGAGGTTCACCTGACCGATCCCGACGAGGCGGTCGCATTCGTCGAGGAGACAGGTCTCGACGCTCTCGCCGTCGCGATTGGCACATCGCACGGCGCGTACAAGTTCTCGAGCGAGCCCGACGGCGAAGTGCTCAAGATGGACCTGATCAAGGAGATCCATCGACGTCTCCCCGAGACCCACCTCGTGATGCACGGCTCGTCGAGCGTCCCGCGGGAGCTCGTCGACGAGATCAACCGCTACGGCGGTTCGCTCAAGCCGGCGTGGGGCGTTCCGGTGAAGGAGATCCAGGTCGGGATCCAGCACGGCGTGCGGAAGATCAACGTCGACACCGACTCGCGGCTCGCAGTCACCGGCGCGATTCGCAAGGTGTTTGCCGAGTCACCCGAGAAGTTCGATCCGCGCGACTACCTGAAGCCGGCGCGCACGGCGATGGAGGTGTTGATCGCCGAGCGAATGCGCGACTTCGGCCAGGCCGGTCATGCCGGTGACTACGCGGCGAAGTCACTCGAGGAGATGAAGAGCCTCTACGCGGTGACCGTGGCGTAGGCAGGCCGGACAAAGCGCCGGAAGGACGTCCCGGGTCGAGGCGCGCACATCGCGCCTCGACCCGGATCCAGCTGCCGGACGGTCTCAGCCCGCGGCAAGCGCTTCGGCCGGGAGCATCCCTGCCGCAATAGCGAACGAGAGGTCGCGTGCCGAGTAGCGCGCGTATCCCTCTTTCATCCAGTCGGCGTGCGCCATGGTTTCTCCCTTCAACGGTCGGGCGGACAACTGATTGCAAGCGATTCGCGCAGGAGCGCGAAGCGGTTTCGACGCTGGTAGCGTCGGCGCGATGATTGGCGTGCTTCCCCTCTCCGCGCGAACCTCCATCGCCGGCGAGCTCGTGATCGGAGATCTGCGAGCGGTCGAGCTCGCCGAACGCTTCGGCACTCCACTCGTGGTCTACTGCGAGGAGACGCTGCGGTCACAAGCGCGCGCTCTCCGAGCGGCAATCGGCGGAGGGCGCCTTGCATTCGGGACGAAAGCGTTCCCCAACGTGGCGGTGCTGCGGCTGCTGCGCGACGAGGGCGTGGGTGCCGATGTCGCATCGGCGGGGGAGTTGGCGTTCGCACGCGCGGCCGGGCTCAACGGGACCGAGCTTGTCGTCCACGGCAACAACAAGGACGACGTGCTGCTCACGCAGGCGGGCTCCGAAGGGGCCACGGTGGTGCTCGACGCACCCGACGAGGCCGAGCTCGCGGCGGCGGCGGGCGTGCAAAGGGTGCTCATCCGGGTGACGCTTGGCGTCGACGCCGACACCCACGAGGCGATTCGGACGGGGCACCACGGCTCCAAGTTCGGGCTTCCTCCCGACCAGGCTTCGAAGCTGCTCGGCGAGGCGCTGTCGCTTGGGCTCGAGGTGCAGGGGTTGCACGTTCATGTCGGCTCGCAACTGGCCGACTTCGACGCGCAGTCCGAGACGATCGTGCGACTCGCCTCGTTCGCAGCCCGATGTCAGCGCGACCTCGGATGGACGGCCAAGGTCGCTGACCTCGGTGGAGGCTTCGGAATCCGCCATCATCCGGACGAACAGGTGAGCGATCCCGTCGAGCTCGCGACAACGGCCGCCAAGACAGCACGACTTGCGTTCGCCGAGGCCGGTCTCCCCGAGCCGGAGGTGTGGCTCGAGCCGGGACGGAGCCTCGTGGGTCGCTCGGGCGTAACGCTCTACCGGGTCGGCGCCGTGAAGCGCCTGCCCCAACGAACCTGGGTGACCATCGACGGCGGCATGTCGGACAACCCGCGTCCGCAGCTCTACGGCGCACGCTACACCGCCATCTCCGCCGGGCGGGCGAACGAACCGGCCGCTGAGGTTGTCTCGATTGCCGGGATGCACTGCGAGTCGGGCGACGTGCTGATCGACGATGTCGCCCTTCCGTCTCCGCGCCGTGGCGACCTCTTGGCGGTGCCGGCGACGGGTGCGTACACGCTCGCAATGAGCTCGAACTACAACGGGGTCACGCGCCCAGCGGCGGTACTGGTGCGCGACGGCGAGGCGACCCTGATCCGGCGACGCGAGCTGGTCGACGATCTCCTTCGCGCCGAAGCATGACCCTGGAGGACGCAGCGGTTCTCGCGCCCGTGTTTCGCGATGGCGACGACGTGCTGCGAACGTTGCTCGTCGTCCGCTCCGATCACGGGCGGCACGGCAACCAGCTCGGGTTCCCGGGTGGAAAGCCCGAGCCGGGCGATGCCGATCTCCTCGAAACCGCGCTTCGAGAGGCCAAGGAAGAAGTGGGTCTCGACCCGGACGCCGTCGAGGTTCTTGCGGTGCTCGAGCCAATCGAAACGGTGGCGACCGGCTTCCGCGTGCATGGCTTCCTCGGCCGTATCCCGTCAGACACTGCGTGGCGTCTTGACGCCACCGAGGTCGCGGGTATTCTCACGCCGCCGGTCGAGGCTCTCGGCGACGCGACGGCACGCGCGATGCTTCCGTTCACCTCGAGCCACCATCCGGACGGCCTGCTCGTCGAGGGGATCGATGTTGACGGGCACGTGCTCTGGGGGATGACGCTGCGACTGCTCGATCAGCTTGTGCCCCGGTTGCTTGCGGGCGAGTTCGACATCTGACTCGGAGGCACGAACGTTGCGGCCGCGACCAACGCGGCCGCCTCCTCAGCCGACCCACCGCTCGACGAACGGGTTCCGAAGCTTCCCCTGCGGGTCGAGTCGTTCGAGCAGCGCGATGAATCGCGGGAGGTTCTCATACGACGATCGAACCGCATCCGGCGACATCGTGAACAGCTTGCCCCAGTGCGGTCGTGGGTCGAACGGGGCGAGCGTCGCCTCCACGGTGGGGAGCACAAGACGAACGGCTTCCCAGTCGGGCACCCAGGTGAAATGGAGCGCAACCGACGGGCGACCGTAGGCAGTGCTCATCCACAGCGTGTCGGCGGCGACGGTGCGCACCTCCGAGACGAGAACGACTGGGGAAAGCCGATCCCGGATGGCGCTCAGAGCCTGGAGCGCAGCGACCGCGTGCTGACGCGGGATCAGGTACTCGCTCTGCAGCTCGGCCCCGGAGCTCGGTGTGTGATCGATCCGAAAGTGCGGCATCCGTTCGTACCAATGGCCGGCGACGCCGAGCTGCTCGGTGCACGCGTCGGGTGGCATGCGCCTGATGGGATGGATCGGAATGGTGGCACGGGTTGCGCCATACAACGTCGGCGACGGCTCGAAGGGATCATGCTCTTCGACCCGACGCTTGAGCCAGACCTGCTCGAAGCTCGGATCACGCCACTCGGTGAAGAGGCTCACGCTGTCTGCTGAAGCCGTGAGCTCGTCAAGATGCTCGAGTGCGGAAGCGAGCGGAAGATTCTCGTAGACGTCCTGTCTCATCTCGAAGGTCGGCTGAACGCCGACGGTCAGCTTCGTAACGACACCGAGGCCGCCAAGTGCGACCACGACACCGTCGAAGACGTCTGGATCGGCAGCCCGCGAGAACGCAGCGACCTCTCCCTCGGCGGTGACGACCTCGATCGCTACGACAGCGGTCGCCAGGTTCCCGAGCTGGTCGCCGGACCCGTGGGTCGCCGTCGCGCAGGCGCCCGCGAGCGAGATGTGGGGAAGCGAGGCGAGGTTGTGCAGGGCGAACCCGGCCGCATGGAGTGGACGGCAGAGCTCGCCGTATCGCACCCCGCCGTCGACGGTGACGGTGCCGGCCACCCTGTCTAGATCGAAGACACGTGGCATCCGCCGGAGCGAGACGAGGTCGCCGGCGGTGTCGGCGATGTCGTTGAACGAGTGACGAGATCCGAGCACCCTCACCGCCCGGCTCGTTTGGACGACCTCCTGAAGCTCCACGAGCGAGGTCGGCTCGTGGAGGCGCTCCGCGCCGTACACGAGGTTGCCCGCCCAGTTCGTGAGCCCTCCCATCGGCACGCCACCCATCCGGTGGAGCCTAGTGCCAAGTATTCTCGCATCGATGGCACCGCTCCTTCATCCGCGAATCCGGCACACCGTCTCGTTCACGCTGCGTCATGCGCCGGGTTCCGACGAAGAGACCGACTTTCTCGTAGCCGCGGCGCGCCTCGGCGCAATTCCCGGGGTCGAGGCGTTCGAAGTCGTCCGCGAAGTCAGTCCGAAGAATGGGTTCACGTTCGGTATCTCGATGGAGTTCGCGGATCAGGCTGCCTATGCCGCCTACAACGAGCACCCGGACCACGTCGGCTTCGTCAATGGGCGATGGCTCCCGGAGGTGACCGACTTCCTCGAGGTCGACTTCGCGGGCCTGCACGGCGACTGACGCACACGAAGACGACGGCGCTCACCGGGACACGATCTCGACGATGTCGCCGTCGACGACGACGTGTCCGCGACCGACCCGCTGACCTTCGAACCTTGCCGAGAGGCCCCACACACGTGCGCCGAGGCATGCGACTCCGAGGTCGTGATGGATCTCGTCGGCAACATCCGCCACCGTGGCACCCGGCTCGAGCGCCAGCGGCTCCTCGTCGATCTCGCCGCTGCGACGGAGAAAGACGCGGATCAAGCCGGTGAGCCGCCAGATAGCCTCACGCAGCTCATCGAGGCTCGAGTCGACGAGCACGCTCACCGCCAGAGCGTCCAAAGTGGGCTCAGCGGAGGCGATTCGCGCTACCGCCTGGTCGTCCCCCTCGTCCGACCTCGTGACAGCCAGGATCGACGGCAATTCGATCCCAGCAGCCGCGACCTCGGTTCGGACCACCAGCAGCTCATCGACAGACGCGGTCACGCTGTGGCAGAAGACGATCCCGTCGGCGTTTCGCAGAACTCCGAGCAACGCCCTCCCCCCTCCGCGATCCGCAGCCGCGCCTGCGATCAAACCGGGAATCTCGACCAGTTGCACGAGCACGCCGCGAATCCGCGTAAGTGCGGGCACAGGGCGCAACGTGGTGAACGCGTAGTCGCCCGTCTTGATCTGAAGCTGAGACAGGGCCTGCAAGAGGGATGACTTGCCGGCATTCGGCGGGCCGACAAGCGCAATCTGTGCAGCGCCTTCACGCCGCACCTGCAGGGAGTCGCGGTGCACGACCTTTGAGCGCACGCGCGTTTCGACCAGCTCTCCCTGGAGCCATTTCCTCAGGTCCGCGAACGGACCGTTGCGATAGTTCGGCAGCTCCTCGAGCAGCGCATTGATCGCAGCGACCCGCTCGCTGCCGACCTTGCCGACCAGACGGCGCTTGGCCACCTGAGCAAACGTGCGATGCGGCATTGGCATCGCGCACCTCCTTCCGAATCGTGCGGGAAGGAGCGCGCAGCCGACAACCCCTCGCAGGGGCGGATGCGCGTCACCTACCCACTTCCCAGGACGCTTGAGCGGGAAGTGGGGGCTCAGCCGTTTTGCTGCAGAACGTGTGCGCACCAGGCGCGCAAGCTGCTCATAGGCGGAACTCTACTCGCACGACATACGGAAGGAGACATCGGCAGGTTCCTCGACCCATCGGCCACTGGCCCGGCCAACCAGCCAAGGCGGCCGCGTCTGCCGAGGACACAGTATCCAGGGCCACCGACCTCCACCCCACGGTATCGATGCTAGTGGCGAAATCGAGGTCCCGCCAGATGTCCATTGTGTCGAATCTGCACCGATCCCGTGCCAACTGCTCCACAGGCGCGCGGAGCAGGCACCGGGGTCGGGTCGGCTCCTCACGCCACGATGCCTCCCGATGGGGCCGCGTGGCGTGGGCTTGCCGGAGCGGGACATCGCCCTTGCGGGAGCACGATGAGCCCTGGCTAGAGCGGAATCGTAAGGCTCTCGAGGTCGCGCGGATAGTCGGTCAGGATCTCGATCCCGTCGGGCGTGACGACGACCGTGTCCGAGTGCCGGAACCCGCCGAGGCCGGCGGCGTAGACGCCCGGCTCGATCGTGAACACCATTCCCTCCTCGATCACGGTGTGATCGCCGACGTCGAGGAACGGCGGCTCGTGGTTGCGGAGGCCGATGGCGTGCCCCGTGTGCTGGCTCCACAACGAAAGAATGTCGTTCGCCTCGAAGTACGCGAGCACAGCGCCGTCGACGGCGGCACAGGTCACTCCGGGTCGGAGAGCGTCGAATGCCACCTGCTGCGCCGCCACCGTGTGCTCGAAGAGCCGCCGCTGCTCGTCCGTCGGCGGCCCCACCACCATCGCCCGCTCGAGCTCGCTGTTGTAGCCCCATACCGGCGCCGCCGTCTCGCTCACCAGCATGTCGCCCGGCTTGAACTCGATGTTGTGCGCGACCGCATGCGCCCACGCACTTCGCTCGCCGACCTGACCGCGGTAGCCGGCGGTGGCGCCGTCCTGCGACCCGAGCTGCCCGTCGTAGGACGGGCCGAGCGCCTCGAGCATTGCCAGGGTCGCCTCGTATCCCGCCCGCAGACTCGCCTGCGCCTCCGTGGCGCCGGGGCGCGAGTATTCCTGCAGCAGGCGGTGGGCATGCTCACACCAGCGCGAGCTCTCGCGAATCAGCTCGATTTCCGCCGGGCTCTTGCGGACCATGAACCGCTCGATCGTCGGCGCGAGCAGGACGACGTCGGCACCGGTGACGTGGCTGAGTGCCGGCCCTTCATAGCCCAGGATCCCTGGATACCCGTCCTGGTCTGCTCCGATCGCGCCGGTGATCCCCATCTCGACCAGGACCTTCGCGAGGATTCGCATCGGGTGCTCGACGCCAGGGTATTCGGGGTATGAGTCGACCCGATCGAAGTCGGTCTCGGCGCGCACGCGCGCGACCTCGAACTCGGGAACGAACGCCGCCCTCTCTCCTTCAGCGCTCTCGATGTACGCCACCGGACGCTCGGTCGCGAGAAACGAAAACCGCGTGAAGTACTGGACGTACTGCTGGTCGAAGAGAACGACCCCGGTCAGGCCGTCCGCGGCATGCCGTTCGAAGAGTCGCTCGCGTCGCCCGCGGAGCTCGTCAGGGGAGATGCCCTCGAGTCGCTGAATGTCGGGTCGCTGAATGTCCGGTGGCTGCATGTCGGTTCTCTTTCGATTCGGGCGGCGCGCAACGCGCGAGGGACGCGCTGACCATAGTCATCCCACCCTGCTCCACGATGCAGTAGCTCACCCACGCTTCACGATCTCCGGGTTCGCGCCCGTTGGCCCGCCGACACCGACGACGCCGGCGGTCGCGGTCACGCCGCTGAGCCCGTGCGGGGTCTTCTCCCAGAGCCACGGATTGCGGATCAGCTGATGCAACGCGCGCCACGCCGCGAACGAATGGAGCATCCAGTAGAGAGGAGCAAGCGCGGCGAACGGCAGGAGGCGGAAGAGCCTTCTCCGCAGGACCGCCAACCCGCTCAGCACGATCACCGATGCGTTTCCGGCGATGAAGCAGCCGAGCGCGATCACATCGATCGGATGGGGAAAGAGATAGTGGATCTGCACCTGGTCGGTAAGCCCTGCCCCGGCCAGCCAGAGAATCGTGAACAGCCAGAGGATCGGCGCGGCGAGAAACGTCAACGGCGTCCCTGCCACCAGGAGGATCAGCCCGAGCGTCCCCTTCAGGCCGGCATGCCGCGCGAAGCGAACGGGATGCCGCGTATGGACGAGGGCGGTCTGCATGTACCCCTTGATCCAGCGGGTGCGCTGGCGGATCCAGGGCCAGACCTGCGAGCAGGCCTCCTCCCAGGTCGTCGAAGGGATGATCCCCACCGTGTAACCGAGGGCGCTCGCGCGCAGCCCGAGATCGGCGTCCTCCGTCACATTGAACGCGTCCCAGCCACCAAGCTCGCGGAGGCGGTCGGCCCTGAAGTGGTTCGAGGTTCCGCCGAGCGGGATCGGCAGACCGAGCCTGTCGAGGCCCGGGAGCATGTAGTCGAACCAGTACGAGTATTCGAGCGTGAACATCCGGGTGAGCACGTTCTCGTACGCGTTGAAGTAGTTGAGTCGACCCTGAACGCAGGCCATGTCGTCGCCGCCGTCTCGGAACGCCTGCACCGCCTCTCGCAACTGGCCTGCTTCCGGCAGATCCTCGGCGTCGTAGATCACGAGGTACGTGCCGCGGGTGAACAGCAGCCCAACGTTGCACGCGCGCGGTTTGGTCTGGGGGATGCCCTCTGGGATGAGGATGAACTGGACGATCTCAGGAGGGCGCGCCGCGCGCGCGGCCTCGATCGTCTCGAGGTCTTCCTCTTCCATCAACAGGAGGATCTCGAGCTTCTCGGGTGGATAGTCGATCGCCCGCAGGTTGTCGATCAGCCCACTGACGATGTTGGCCTCACCGAAGATCGGAACGAGAATCGTGTAGATGGGCAACTCGTTGTCGGGGATCCGCTCGCTGTCGATCACGTGAAGAAGCTCGGGTCGCGGGATCCGACTACCGATCACGCAGACGACGAGCTTGAACAGGACCGACACGAGAAATCCGAGCGAGAGAGCGATGACGACTCCGGCAAGGAGATAGCGCGGCACCGTGAGCGCCAGGCTCGCAACCGTGACTCCGGCGACGATCAACGCAAGCCGCTGCCAGAGAACCAGGGAGGTGACGGCGGAGAGGCTCGCATCCTGCTCGAGCAGCTCGTACGACGCCGACTTCTGGATCTGGGCGCGAAAGACGCGCCGGACCTCGTAGCGAATGTCCCACTCCGTCGTGCCGACGAAGCGGATCGTGTCGACCGCAAGGCCGACGCGACGCGCGCGACCGAGGACCTCGTCGCGCAGCTCTTCCCCGGGCTCCTCGCACGTCGCTACGACAAGCGTCGTTCCATGAACAGCGAGCGGGATCCAACCCTCGCGGACGAGCAGCTCCCGCGGGAATCGCTCCGCGACCGCAGCCTCGGCCGGCGACTCACGGAGATCGAAGAAGGGGAGGCTCCAGGCGCGCGCGAGCGTGCGCTGCAGCGCTCGACGGTCGACCAGCCCCGCAGCGAGCAGGATCCGCCCGAGTCGTTCGCCCGTTCGTTCGTGAGCCTCGAGCGCCCAGTCGAGCTGTGCCTCGGTGATGAGACCCTGCGCGAGGAGGTCGTCGCCGAGCCGAAGGGACGTCTTCGCCCGCGCACGAGGATGCGATTTTTGTTCGAGCTCGGGACTTTCGGCGCGCGAGGCGGTTCGGGGAGACACAACCGGTCATCGGCCCGGCGCCACCTGGATTGAGCCTGCGGCCGAGATCAGCGCAACAGGAACCGCTCGAGTCGTTCGAGCGCCTCGGCAATGCCGGCTCGGCCAAACCCGATGCGGACGTGTTGCGGCTCGCCGTAGACGTTCCCCGGAAGCAGGAGCACCGATTCACCTGCTGCGAGCTCTTCGCAGAGCGGTTGGGTGTCTGCCGTCGCGGAGACCAGTGGAAACCCGATCGGACCCGCGGTTGGCGGAACCCAGGTGAACCGCTCGCGCTGCCGGCCGAGCATCGCCGTGACAAGCTCGAGATTGGCGAGGACGAGGTCGCGGTTGCGGTCGAGCAAACGATCGTGGTGCCGCAGCGCAAGCGCGGTGAGCAGCTCACTCGGGGCGCTCGAGCAGATCGTCGTGTAGAGCTTGAGATCGATCAGAGCGCGACGGATGCTCTCGTCCCGGGTGAGGAGCCAGCCGAGTCGCAACCCGGGAAGCCCGAGCGCCTTCGACGGCGCACCCAGCGATAGCGCCCGCTCGTAGACATCGGAGGCGAGCGGGAGCCTGGTCGCAGCATCGTGCTCGAGCCCGCGATACACCTCGTCCGAGAAGAGGATGAGATCGTTCTCACGCGCAAGCTCTACAACTGCGGCGAACGTGTCGGCGGACAGCTGCGTTCCCGTGGGGTTGTGGGGGCTGTTGACGTAGAGAAGCTTGGTCTCGGGTCGAATCGCTTCCTCGAGCGCATCGAGATCGTGAGCCCAACCGTCGGCGAAGCGGCGCTTCCATTCCGAGACCTCCGCGCCCGTCGATCGCGCGACGGTGAGCGCGGATGCGTAGCAGGGCGTCTCGATCACGGCGTGGTCGCCTGGACGCAGGAGTGCGTGGAGTGCCACGAAGATTCCCTCCTCGGCCGCGGCGAGCACGACGACGTCGTCCGGGTCGCACCGAGCGCTCCCGGCGGCGATCGCGGAGCGGAGCTCGAGTGACCCCGGCGTCTCTGTGTACCCGAGCCGCAGCCCGAGGAGCCGCTCGGTTGCGTCCGGCTCCAGCGCCAGAAGCTCAGCGACCGTCCAGCTCTCGCAGTCACTCGACGAGAGCATCAGCTCCGTCGTGAACTCGTAGCGCTCGTACCAGCGCTCGATGAGGAACGGCTCGATCTCCACCGCTACCCCTCAGCGTGCCTTCGCACGAGCTCACGCTCTACCTGGTGCGGCCCTAGGCCCCGCGCCGCCAGAAGCACGTAGCTGTGGAACCACAGATCCGCGAGCTCCTCGATCAGCCGCTCGTCGCTCTCACCGGCTCCCGCGAGCGCCACCTCTACCCCCTCCTCGCCAACCTTCTGCGCGGCCGCAGAGCCCCCCGCATCGAGGAGTCCGACGACGTAGGAGCCTTCGGGTCGCGTCTGCTGTCGCTCGCGGATCACGCGCCACAACCAGGGAGCGAAGCACGACTCGGCTCCGGTATGACACACGGGCCCTGCCGGACGGACACGGTAGAGAAGCGCATCGCCGTCGCAGTCGTCTCGGATCTCCACCACGGCCAGGGTGTTTCCCGAGGTTGCGCCCTTGCGCCACAGCTCACGACGCGAGCGGCTCCAGAACCACGCCTCCCCGCTCTCGCGCGTGCGGCGGACAGCCTCCTCATCGGCGTAGGCGAGCATCAACACGTCACCGGTCTCGGCGTCCTGCACAACGACCGGGGTCAGAGTCGGATCGGCCATCCCAGCTCCTTCAGTTCGGCTTTCAATTCGGGGAGGCGCTCGGGGCGCTCGTGGACGATCGAGGCGAGCAGGGCTGCCTCGGCGCCAACCGCGTACGCGTCGGCCAGGTGACGTGCCTCTCCCGCGCCACCCGAAGCGATCACGGGGACGCGAACGGCGGCCGCGACCGAGCCCGTCAGCTCGAGGTCGTACCCGGCGCGGGTGCCGTCGGCGTCGATCGACGTGAGCAGGATCTCACCCGCCCCTCGGGCAACCGCCTCGTCGGCCCAGTCAACGGCATCGCGACCCCTCGGGGTGCGACCCGCATGCGTTACGACCTCCCCGGCGCGCGCGTCGATCGCACAGACCACTGCCTGAGATCCGAACTCGTCGGCGAGCCGGGTGAGGATCGACGGGTCGTCGAATGCGGCTCGGTTCACGGCGACCTTGTCGGCGCCCGCGAGCAGGAGCGCGCGTCCGTCAGCGACCGACGTGACGCCGCCGCCGACCGTGAACGGGATCGTCAGCTCGTCGGCAGAGCGCCGGATCAACTCGAGCATCGGGCCGCGCTCCTCGAGCGTGGCGGTGATGTCGAGAAACACCAGCTCGTCAGCGCCCAGCTCGGAGTACCGCGTTGCCAGCTCGACAGGCTCACCCATGTCTCGGAGACCGACGAAGTTGACGCCCTTCACGACCCGTCCGCCCTTGACGTCGAGGCACGGGATCAGACGCTTCTTGACCATCGCACGAGGTTCTCGAGAATGCGGGCGCCGGCCGCGCCGCTGCGCTCTGGGTGAAACTGGAGCCCGGCCAGCGGGCCGTGGTCGACGGCTGCAACGATTGCGCCGTCGTGTTGCACCGTTGCCGAAGCGACGTCCGTCTCGAGCGGGGCCACCGCAAACGAGTGGGCGAAGTAGACATCCTCGCCGTCCACCCCGTCGAGGATCACCGAGGGCCTGGTAACGACGAGGTTGTTCCAACCCATGTGCGGAACGCGACGCGCCTCGAGCCGACGAACCGGTCCCGTCAGAAGCCCGAGGCCTGTACCGCCTTCGTCGCTCTCCTCGAACAGAAGCTGCATCCCGACGCAGATCCCTGCGACCGGGCGTCCTTCCGCCGCGCGGGAGCGGAGCGCCTCGTCGAGACCCGTGCGCGCAAGACCCGTTGCAGCGCTCTCGACGTGCCCGACCCCTGCAATCACCGCGAGCGGTGCCGCGTGCACGACCGCAGGATCAACCGTCACCTCCGGCTCCGCACCGGCGCGCGCAAGGGCAGAGCAGAGGCTGCGAAGATTGCCGGCCCCGTAGTCGGCGAGCACGACTTTCATGCGAGGCCCTTGGTCGAGCGGACCCCGCCGCCGGTCACGGCGACCGCCTGCCGCAGCGCCTGACCGAGAGCCTTGAAGGCGGCTTCCGCAATGTGATGATCATCTGTCCCGGAGGCCTCGACGTGGACGGTGCAGCCGGCCTCCATGGCGAAGCGCTCGAGCGCGTGGCCGAGCAGCGACACCGCAAGCGCGCCCACCCGCTCGCCCGTGAAGCGTAGGTCGATCTCGGCGTGTGCGCGGCGAACGAGGTCGACCGCTGCGATCGCGCGCGCCTCGTCCATCGGCAGGAACGACGACCCGTACCGGGTGACGCCCTCACGTGCGCCGAGCGCTTGCGAGAGCGCCGTGCCGAGCGACGCGAGGACATCCTCGACCGTGTGGTGCTCGTCGACCTCTACGTCGCCTCCAGCGAGCAGATCGAGATCGAAGCCGGCGTGGAAAGCGAGCAGCGTCAGCAGGTGGTCGAGAAACCCGATCCCGGTCGCAACGCGCGCCCGACCGGCGCCGTCGAGCGACAGCGTGATCCGCAGCGCCGTCTCGGTGGAGGTGCGGACGACCGTCGCCTCGCGGCCCGGCAATGGGCCTGGCTCGGCGGCGAGAGCGCGCAGCAAGATGTCGTTCTCCGACGGCCGGCGGACCGTGATGCGGATCGCGTCGGGGAAAGCACGCACAATGAGCCCCTGCTCCTCGAGCCGCTCGGCCAGCGGCTCAGAGGTCCGGACGAGCACGAAGTTCCCTGCGACGGCAGGGCATTCGTACCCGGCGGCGGAGAGCGCGGCGCGCATCCGCTCGCGCTCCGCGATCGTGTCGGCGACCTCCTGGAGACGGGGCTCACGCAAGGCGGCGGCCGCGATGCGCGACGACGGACCGGAGATCGGCGCCGGCGGACGGCGCTCCGTGAGCAGCGCCGCGGTGTCCGAGTGGGCGAGCGCGTACCCCACTCGCAACGAGGCGAGCCCGAACGCCTTCGACAGCGTTCGCACGACGACGAGGTTCGGCAGCTCGTCGACCCATGGCGCCGCTGTCTCGCCACCGAACTCGACGTACGCCTCGTCGCACACCACGATCGACTGCGGCTGAGAGCGTGCGAGCGCGGCAACATCGGCGGCCGGCAGCACCACCCCGGTCGGATTGTTCGGGTTGCAGATCCAGCAGAGGTCCGCCTCGGCCGGCGCCGCGACGACCGCCGCACCGCGCAGCTGCGTCGCAATGCGGTACAGCGCATACGTTGGCGCCTCGAGCGAGGCGCGCCGGCCCGGCCCGAGGAATGTCCCGGCAAGCAGCAGGATGAGATCGTCAGCGCCGGCACCGACGACGACGTTCTCAGCCCTGAGCTCGCAGTACGACGCGGCAGCCTCCTGGAGCTCGCGGTAGGTCCCCTCCGGGTACTCGTTGAGCCGCGCCATGCTCTCCGCCAGCGGCACCTGGGGTACCCCCGGGAACGGCGGTGTGTTCTGGTCGAACTTCAGGATGCGGGCCGTATCGAGGTTGTGCCGCTCGGCGACGGACGAGACGGAGGCCGCCCAGGTGTAGGGGGCGAAGCCCTCGGTTACCGGCTGTGCAAGGTCGCGCACGCTCATGCCGGCACCGCGGCACCGTGAAGTGGAAGACCCTCGACGCGGGCGAGCGGCCCGACGATCGCGGCGGCGGACCGGAGCCCTTCCTGGCTCGCTCGCACGACCTGAACCGGCTTGAGAAACGCCTCGATCCCGAGACCACCCACCGAGCGGGCAAGCCCGGAGGTCGGCAAGACATGGGTCGCGCCGGCTGCGTAGTCGCCGATGACCGACGAGCAGCCCACGAAGACGGCGCCGGCGTTGCGGACACGCGCGAGCAACGGCTCGGGCTCGACAACATGCAGCTCGAGGTGCTCGGGGGCGTACTCCTCCGAGCGAGCGAGCGCATCATCGAGCGACTCGACAAGCTCGAGCCGGACATTGTCTCGGAGCGCCACCCGTGGCTCGACGGCCTGGAGCAGAGCGACCGACGGGGTGAAGAGGATCGCCTCGCTCTCGTCGCCGTGCTCGGCCTGGGCGAGAAGGTCGGCTGCCACCTGAGTGGGATCGGCGCTGTCATCGGCGATCACGACGACCTCGCTCGGGCCGGCGGGCAGATCTATCCCCACGTGAGACGAGACGAGGAGCTTCGCCGCTGTGACGTACGCGTTCCCCGGGCCGACGATGCGATCCACCGAGCCAACGGTCTCCGTGCCGTACGCGAGCGCCGCCACCGCTTGAGCGCCGCCAACCGAGTAGATCTCCTCCAGCCCGAGCTCGCGCGCCACCACCAGCGTCGCAGCGACAGGGTTCGGCGTGACGACGACCACACGTCCGACACCTGCCGCGAGCGCCGGTACCGCGGTCATCACGAGCGACGAAGGCAACGGGTTGCGGCCGCTCGGTACGCAGCAGCCGACTGCCCCGACCGGCACCCAGCGGCGTTCCGACACGATCCCCGGTGCTGCCTCGACCGACGTGTCGGATGGACGCTGCGCCTCGGTGAACGATCGAACGGCCGAGATCATCCTGCGAAGCGCCTCGAGGACGTCATCCTCGACGCGGGCCGCGTCGATCGCGTCGGCGCTCACTCGAATTCCGTCAGGGCGTGGCCCGTCGAGGCGTTGCGTCCAGTCGAGGAGCGCCGCGTCCCCCCGCACGCGCACGTCCGCGACGATCGGCGTCACGGTTGCGATCGCCTCATCGAGGAGCGGTGCCCTCACGCGATCAACCGTTCCACGGGCAGGACGAGGATCGAGGACGCACCCGCCTGCTTGAGCGCGGGCAGGAGCGTCCAGACGTCGTCCGCGTCGACCGCAGCGTGAATCGCGATCTCTCCTTCCTCGGCGAGCTGAAGCACGGTAGGCGCACCCATGCTCGGCAGGATCTCGCGAATCGCCGGAAGATCGACGGCCTGCGCATTCATCATCACGTACCGGCGCCGGCGTGCGGCGACGACGCCCGCGAGCATCAATCGAAGCCGTGCGACATCCTCCGAGCGCGCCTCGCTCGACTCGCCCCCGATCAGCACAGCCTGCGACGGCAGCAGGTCGCCGACGCGGCGCAGGCCGTTCGCGCTGAGAGTCGACCCAGTCGAGACCAGATCGACGATCGCGTCCGCCAGACCGAGTCGCGGTGCGGCTTCGACCGAGCCGCTCACGGTGATGAGCTCGCACGCGATGCCGAGCTCCCCGAGCAGCTTCCTCGTCGAGACCGGATAGCTGGTGGCGACCCGTAGACCCTCGAGAGCCTGCGGCGAATCTGCCGGCGAGTCGGCGGGAACTGCTGCGGCGAGCACGCAGCGCCCGAAGCCGAGATCGGCCAGCGTCGATACCTTCGCCTCGGTCTCGACAACGAGGTTGGCACCGGTGATCCCCAGGTGAACGACGCCGTCCTGCACGTACTCGGGGATGTCGTCGGTCCGCACGAGGAGGAGGTCGACCGGCGCATTGGCGCAAGGGACGACGAGAGAGCGCTCCGTCGCCTCGAACGACAAGCCGGCATCGGCGAGCAGTCGTAGCGACGGCTCGGCCATGCGCCCTTTCGACGGCACAGCGACCGTCAGGCGGCCGTCTTCCCCCGGCTTCGCAAGCGCGGCGTTCATCGCCGCTTGCCCCGGCGATCGAGGGCAGTGCGATAGCCGCCCGTGCCGTTCCGCAGCCACTGGGATACGCGCGTGACCGTCGCCGTTGACGTCGGAACGCGTCCGGCGATCTCGAGGTACGGAACGCCCTCCTCGAGCAGGAGGACGGTTTGCCACCGGTGGGTCAGCGCCTCGAGCTCCGGCAGCGTGCAGAGATCCCGGAGAAAGCGCGACATCTCTTCGGTCGTGCGGAGGGTGAGCATCGTCTCGGCGAGGTCGTCGAGACCAGGAACCGACTCGACGGGATGGGCTGAAGGGGGGCTCTTCACGGTGACCATGCGATCATGATAGCATGTTATCGTGCTAACACGTCAACTCGAACCGATTCCCGCCATCGACGTTCTCGAAGGCCGCGTCGTGCGCCTCCGTGAGGGCAAGCGCGAGCAGGTGACGATCGAAGGTGGCGACCCTGTCGAGCTGGCGCGACGGTTTGCAGGCGAGGGCGCGCGGCGGCTCCATGTGGTCGATCTCGACGGCGCCTTCAACGGCACTCCGTCCCGAGGGCTGGTCGAGCGGCTCGCGGCGGCTGTGCCGCTTCCACTCCAGGTTGGAGGTGGCTACCGAACCGTGACGCTCGCGCGGGAGGCACTCGCAGCCGGCGCCGATCGCGTGATGATCGGCACAGCCGCGCTCTCCCCCGGCTTCCTCGAAGAGGCAGTCCCTGCATTGGGCGAAGCGCTGGTCGTGGCGGTCGATGCGCGCGACGGGAACGTCGCGGTGGAAGGCTGGACACGAACCGAGTCGATCACGGCGGCCGAGCTTGCGCGCCTCTGTGCCGAGGCAGGCGTGTCGCGCCTGCTGGTCACGAGCACGCGCCGGGACGGCTCGCTCGCCGGCCCCGACCTCGAGCTCCTCGCGGAGATCGTCCCGATCGGGATCCCGGTGATCGCCGCCGGGGGAGTGTCCTCGCTCGCCGACCTCACCGCGCTCGCGGGCCTCGGCTGTGAGGCGGCGATCTGCGGCAGCGCGCTTCTTGCCGGCCGGTTCACGTTGGCCGAGGCACTCGCGCTCGGGTAGCGCCGCCGACCAGGCGAAGCCCCGGAACGGTGAGCACGGCGACCAGCGCCAAGACGAGCAGCGCGAAGTACATCGTGATGTTCCGCTGCGACTGGATGAGCCCGTTTCCGCGCATCACGCCCGTGCCGAGATACCCGTGGATCTCCGAGACGGCGCGTTGAGCCTGGTTCTCCTCGAACGCGTGCCACCCCGCGCGGCGCAGCTGAGCGACCGAGACCGTGCTCGCGGGGTGATAGGCCAGCGGCTGCCCCTTCTGGTCGAAGATCTGCTCTCCCGCCGCCGCCACCCGAACGACGAACGGCTCGATGTCGTGAGCTCGCAGAAGCTTCAACGTCGCCTCGAGGCTGAAGTAGTCCGTGTCGAGGTCGCTGAACACGACCAGCGCCCGCCGCTTGGCTTCCGGGTTGTAGTAGCTGCGGTCGGCCGCGAGGGTGAGCACGCCGAGCTGGGTTGCTCGCGGGGCCGTGAGCCGCGCCGGCTGCGGTTGCATGATCCTCACCGAGTTCGCGAGCACGGCGGAGACGCCGCGCTCGTCGCCGGTCGGGAAGAGCAGCGGCATCATCCGGTTCGTGAGCGTCGCCACTCCGGTGGGGACGTCGAGGAGGCCGGCGTGGATCTCGCGCGCAAGGGCTCGCGACCGCTCGAGCCGTACCGGCTCGTCCAGCGCTCGACGCGCGAGCATCGAGCGCGTGACGTCGAAGGTGAGATAGATCTCGGCGTCCGCCCGCATGGGCACCGAGGCGCTCCGCCTGATCGCAGGCTGCGCCGCGGTGACCCCCACGAGCACACCGAGCATGACGAGTGCGAGCGGCCGCGCGAGCACTCGCACCCCGCTCGGACGCTGTAGCCCGAGCTGCCGGCGTGCGCGCGACCCGACGCGCTCCCGCCACACCAGCATCGCCAGTGGGACGAGGAATGCGAGACCGACCAGCGCGGCGGACGGGCTGAGAAACACCAGCGCCCCGATCGGCATCAGAAACCCGCTCCCTCGTCTTCGGTCGGGGCGACCGGCCCCTTCGGATCCTGCTGCCGCTGCGGCGTCCTCCCGGTCGACGGCGAGGGTCGGCCGCGGATACCTGCCTTGTCTCGCACCGAGCGAAGCAGGACCTCGAGGTCGACCTTGGCCTCGTCGTTTTCAGGATCCGTGTCGAGAGCGCGGCGGAACGAGGCAGCGGCCCGGTCGAGCTGCGTCGCACGTTGCGTCCCGGCCGTCTTCGCGCCCTCCGCGAGGATCGCACCGATCGCGACGTCGACCCGGGCGCGATCCTGTCGGGCGAGCGAGGAGCGGAGCGAGCGCAACGCCTGAACCGTGCGGTAGCGCGCCTGCGTCTGCGGATACACGGTGCCTTCGATCACGTCGCCGAGCCCGAGCTGATACCGGGCGTACGCGCGCTGAACGTCCGCCCGCGCCGCGATCCCGAGGAGATGCTCGCCGATGCGTGCGGCCGCGCCAGGCTCGCTCACCTCGGCAGGTGCGAGCCCGCGCTGCCACGGGGCCGCCGCGTCGCGAAAGTCGTCCTCGGCGCTCCCGACCCCACGGAAGATCACCGCACAGACGGCAGCAAGGATGAGGAGCGCAACCCCTGCGACAACCCGCTTCCAGCTGCCCCGGAGCTCATCACGACGGCTCCGTCCCGCCGGCCCGCCATCGCAACGGCAGCAACGGCTCGAGCAGTGCCAGCAGACATGCGAGCGCTAGTCCGAGGAGAACGAGCGGCGCGGCCGAGAGGGTCGTCGACCGTACCTCGACCTGGTCGGTCGCGTAGACCGCATCCGCGGTGCTCGTGATGAACTCGGCGCCACCGAAATCCGAGAAGTACGAGGAATCACGGGAAGCGTTGCCGACTGTGACAATCCGAAAGGTGACTCCGCTCTCCTTCATTCGCTCGATGAGGGCGCTCACGCGTGGGAGATCCTCTGGAGGATCCCGAAGATCGCTGATCAGCACGATCTGCCCACCCGAGCGACCCGATTCACGAAGCGCCTGAAGAGCGCGCGAGAGCCCGGCAGAGAGCTTCGTGCCACCGGTGAAGATCCCAACCCACGGGTAGTCGCCCGGCGCCGGATTTGGAAGCGGCGTCCGGTCGAGCTTCGCGCGGGCCGCGAGCTTCTGATTCTGCTGGTTGACGTAGGCGATCATCCGCTGCCACCCACGCAGCGCCGACCCCGGTGTCTCGGGTGGCAGCGCGACGTACGCACTCTCGGAGGCAAGCACCAAGCCGGCCTTCTGCTCGGGGTCCTGCGCAATGACCAACAGCGACTTTCCGATCGTGTCCGAGAAGCCCAGGGTGCTCGACGAGACGTCGATCACGATCATCAGCCCGTCTCCCCCGGCGAGCGCGGCAGGGGTCTTGGGCGTGCGGTTCGGTACGAGAACCAGAAGAACCGCGACCAGCAACGCAGCGACGGAGACGAGAGCAAGCGCGACCCGCCCGCGCCGTCCTGCCGGCGCCAGCGCGACTGCATCCACACTCTGGATCGCCTGGGGTGAGCCCCGACGCCGCCGATCCTTGCGGTGACCCGGTTGCAGGAGCACTACACCCTGCTCCCGCTCATCTCGCGGACCCGCTCCACGAGTCCTGCGAGCTCGGCGTCCGTCGGTGCGCTCTGCGTCCACGCGAGCTGCCGGGTTTCGAACTCGAGCTCGGGCGCATCGACCACACCGAGGTGGTTCGCAAGCTGGTCGAGGACCCGGCGACGGAGTGCTTCGTCATCGACGCGCGAGGCAGCCTCCACCTGCGCGAGCGACTGCTCGAGGGGGCTGAGCTGCCGCCAGCGACGCAGCGAGTAGGGGAACTGCGGCCACAGTCCCTGAATCACCAGCAGCGTCCCGAAGAGGCCGAGGCCCAGGGCAAGGCAGCCGAGTACGACCCGGACGAGATCCGGCGAGCGCGAGAACCCGGACGAGAGCTCGGGAGGGGTATCGACGATCCCAACCGGCGATCGCACGTCGCTCGAGAGCCGCGAACCGACGGCGAGCGCCCGCCAGGGAATGCGCTCGGTTCGATCCTCGAGACCCTGTCGATACGTCAGTTCGAGAGGCTTGAACTCGAACGGCCGACCGTCGCTCCGGGGCAGGCACGCGGCGGTCAGGCACCGCAGGCGGACAACGGTCCGGAGCAGCGACACCGATCCTTGCCGGCTGTGCTCGACCTTCGTGTCAACCGGGCGGTAGGGCGCGAAGTCCGTCCGAACGGTGACCGAGCCGGGATCGATCTGCGTATCGTCGGTCAGGACGTCGATCTCGGCGACGATCGTGTCGCCGAAGAGCGCACTCGCGGTCGACAGCGCCCGCTTGACGGTGAGTGGGTCGCGGAGAGGTGACGGCGAGCGGCTTTGCTGCGGCCAGGCAAGCGCAAGCACGGCCACGACGAGCGCCACTGCGACCGGGAGGGCCATCGTCGTCCGCCGCACCCACGGCTCGGCCCACAGCTCAGCGGCGCGGATGCGCATCAGCGGTGTCCCCGCAGACGCGACACACGTCCGTCAGCCCAGCGCAGAAACGCAGCCCGGATCTCTCGTGGATCGGACGTTGTCACCGAGACCCAATCGAGCCCGAGCTCGTCGAGCGACTCTTCGAGGCGCGTCGAGCGACGCTCGTTCTCGTCCCGGCGCGCCTGCGCTGCTCTTCGACTCAGCCGGACGAGCGACACCGCTCCGCTGGCCGGATCGGCAAGCGGCAACGCGATCCCGGCAATCTCTGGGAACGATCGCTCCCAGAGAGGATCCTGGACCAGCACGGGGACAAGATCCCAGCCACAGGACAGCGCCCGCCTCATCGAATCCGGGCTCGGCGGCGGGAAGAAGTCGGAGACGAGAAACACGAACGTCCCTGCCGGGAACCTGGTGGGGTGCCGGGCAAGCTCGACGATCGCGAGGTCGAGGCTTTCGACCTCGCCGTCAGGCTCACCGTCGGCGACGCGTCGCTCGATTGCCAGGCGAAGCGTCGGATCGCGGCGCGGATGCTCGATCCACACCTCGTCCCCCACCTCGGCGAAGCCGAGGAGCGCGCTCGTCGCTGCCGCACTGGCGACGATCGCCGAGCCGACTACCTTCACCGCGTCTGGCTTTCGCAGCCAAGGAAGCCCCTCTGAGCAGAGCGCCATCGACGGGCCGCGATCGAGCACGATCACGACCCGTACGGCGTCCTCGGCGTAGTGGTCGCGAACGACGAACTCGTCCGACCCGCGGGCGGTCGACAGCCGCGCGGACGCAGCCCAGTCGACGAGCTTGATCGCATCGCCGCGACGGTAGGCCCGCGTGCTCGCGATGTCGGAGCCGCTCCCCCTGCGGCGGGTCGCACGACCCGCGACCTCGAGCCCCGCGCCCCGGCGCAGCGGGATGAGAGGAAAGACGAGGTCTGACATCTGGGGACGTCAGTCGACGGCGAGAAGCGTCGGCGCCGGCCGGGGCGCCCGCTCCAGCAGGCGCTCGAGCAGCCCTTGCCCGGGTCCGGCCTCGTCGCCGAGCGAGTACGCGTGCGAGACCAGCAGCCGATGTGACAGCACCGGCTCGACGAGCGACTCGATGTCACCCGGTTCGACGTGCCCGCGACCGCACAGCAATGCAAGCGCGCGGGCTCCGCGCTCGAGCGCGAGCGAGCCACGCACGGATGCGCCGGTGCGCACGCCCGGAAGCTCGCGGGTCGCACGGACGAGGTCGATCACCCAGGCTTGGAGCAGAGGATCGATGTACACGTCCTCGACCCCGCGTTGCAGCGTGCGCAACTCCTCGATGTCGAGCACCGCTGCGAGCGAGTCGAGCGGATGCCCGTGTCGCTGAGCGCGAACGATCTCGAGCTCCTCAGCAGCCTGCGGGTACCCCAGCGCCGCCTTGAGAAAGAATCGGTCCAGCTGCGCCTCGGGGAGCGGAAAGACACCCTCGTGGTCGAGTGGGTTCTCGGTCGCAAGGAGCAGAAACGGGCTCGGGAGCGGCCGGGACTCGCCGTCGACCGTGATCTGGCGCTCGGCCATCGCCTCGAGGAGGGCACTCTGGGTCTTCGGCATCGCGCGGTTGATCTCATCCACGAGCAGGATGTTTGCGAACACCGGTCCCGACTGGAACTCGAACCGCCGCTCACGCTGGTCGTACACCGAGAGACCGGTGACATCCGTCGGCTGAAGGTCGGGGGTGCACTGAATCCTGGCCGTCGTCGCGCCGTCGATCGAGCGGGCGATCGCCCGCGCCAGCACCGTCTTCGCGGTGCCCGGCACGTCTTCGAGCAGAACGTGCCCTTCGCAGAGAAGTGCGCAGGCGACGAGCTGAATCTGGTCGCGCTTTCCGCGTACGACCAGCTCGATGTTGTCGAGCAGTCGCGTTGACAGCTCACCGTGACGCTTGGCCTCGGCGGAAACGACCCGATCGGTCACGCGGCGCCACCACCTCGTGCACGGGCGCCGTCGAGGACGACGGCGGCCCTTCTGAGACGGGGATTGCGAGCATTGCGTTCGGGACGCCGGCGAACACGGGCACGCCTGGATCGGGCAGCGGCAGACGCAACGACGCAGCCAGGCGGCGTACAAAACCGCTGTCGGTTCGGCCTTCCGGGGGCGTTATTGGACGCTCCTCATACAAATCATCGTACGTGCGCTGCGGCCGCGCGGATGGTTAACGCATGCGTCCGGCAAGCGCTGCCGGGCGCAAGAGTCGCGACGGAGCTTTGAGCCCGGCTTCCCGCACGGGCGGGTTGACCGGCTCCGACAACGGTGCCGCGCCGAACGACCGCCGAACCTGATCCGGGTCGGGGTCTCCGTAGGTCGTCGTTCTCTGGCGAGCAGTGCGTCCAGCCGAGCGGATCAGCTCCTCCATCTGCTCCGGCGGAAGCTCCTGACCCCATTCGGACCCCGCCGCCCGCGAGATCGACTCGTTCATCAGCGTTCCCCCGAGATCGTTGACCCCGGAGGCAAGAGCCTGACGAACCCCATCGGGTCCCAGCTTCACCCACGACACCTGGATGTTGGGGATGTGAGGGTGCAATGCGAGCCGCGCGACGGCGTGGATGAGGAGAACCTCACCGAAGGTAGGCCCGCGGCGCGACGCGCCCTTGAGGTACATCGGCGCCTCCATCGGGACGAACGGCAGCGGCACGAACTCCGTGAACCCACCGGTCGAGCGCTGCTGCTCGCGCGCGCGGATGAGATGCCGGGCCTGGTGAACGGGGCGCTCGACGTGACCGAGCATCATCGTCACGTTCGACCGCAACCCGGCCCGATGCGCGGCGGCGTGGACCTCCAGCCACTGGTCGGTCGTCACCTTGTCCGGGCAGATGATCGCCCGCACCTCGTCATCGAGGATCTCGGCCGCGGTTCCGGGCAGCGAGCCCAGGCCGAGATCGCGGAGGCGTTCGAGGTAGGGCTCCAGCTCGAGCCCGAGAGTCGCCGCCCCCTGCCACACCTCGAGCGCTGAGAACGCGTGGACGTGAATCCCCGGCACTGCAGCGCGGATCGCCTCGACGACGCTTGCGTAGTAGTCGCCCGTGAAGGCGGGGTGGATCCCACCCTGAAGACACACCTCGGTCGCGCCCCGATCCCAGGCCTCGCGGGCGCGCCGGGCAATCTCGTCGTGCGGGACGAGAAAGGCAGGGCCGCGAAGGTTCTCAGCGAGCTTGCCCTTCGAAAAGGCGCAAAACCCGCACTTGAAGTAGCAGACGTTCGTGTACTGGATGTTCCGCGTCACCACGTAGGTCACGTCGTCCCCGCAGACTTCTCGCCTCAGCCGGTCGGCCGCGGCAAGCACGCGCTCGCGCGCGGTCCCCCGCGTCGACAGAAGCCGCGTGATCTCTTCCTCACCGAGCTCGTCACCGACGAGCTCGAGCGGTGCCGCGCCGCGGCTCACGATGAAGGGCACGGCCACCGGCTCACCCGGCGCCCAACGATCCTCGCGCGCGAGCCCGAGCGAATCAGCCGCTCGCCTGATCGCCGGCGCCACCGCATGGTCACTCCACCGGTCGAGGTCGAGGACGTGCTCGGGGTAGAGAGGCAGACGCGGTGCGAGCTCGAGCCCACGTGAGCGACATGCGTCGCGAAGCAGCTCGACATCGGGCCACGGCGCCTCGGGATTGACGTGATCGACCGTCACCGGAGAGACGCCACCCCAGTCGTCGATTCCGGCGTCGAGAAGGAGCGGGAAGTCCTCGTAGGCGAGGTTCGGCGGCGCCTGAACATGCATGTCCGCCCCCAGCAGGATCCGCGCGACCGCAATCGACCAGAGGTGCTCGTCCATCGCCGCGTCGGGTTGGTCGGCCATTCGGGTGCCCGGCTTGGCGCGAAAGTTCTGGACGATCACCTCGCGAAGATGACCGTGCTCCTCCGAGAGCGCGCGGAGTGCGAGGAGCGCGTCGATGCGCTCCTCGCGGGTCTCGCCGATCCCGACGAGGATCCCGCTCGTGAACGGCACTGCGAGCTCACCCGCAAGCCGGATCGTCTCGAGCCGACGTGCCGGAAGCTTGTCGGGAGAGGCCCAGTGCGGCCCGTCCCTGGCCGAGAGCCGCTCGGCGGTGGTCTCGAGCATGATCCCCATCGACGCAGCAACCGGACGGAGCTCGATGAGCTCGTCGCGCGTCATCACTCCGGGGTTCAGATGCGGAAGCAATCCCGTCTCGGTGAGCACAAGCCGGGCGCAACGAGCGAGGTACTCGATCGTCGTCCTGCAGCCGAGCTCCGCCAGCTCGGCGCGGGCGACCTTGTACCGCAACTCTGGCTTGTCGCCGAGGGTGAACAGCGCCTCGGTGCACCCCGCCTCCGCCCCGGCCCGTGCGATCGCGAGCACCTCTTCCTCGGTGAGGTACGCGCGCTCTCCTCGACGGGGCGGCCGAGCGAAGGTGCAGTAGCCGCAGACATCGCGACAGAGCGTCGTCAGCGGGATGAAGACCTTGGGCGAGTAGGTGACGAGCGCCCCACGACGCAGCCGCCTGGACTCGGCCATCAGATCGTCAAGGGAGGTGGCGAGAAGCTCGGAGACGGGCATGTGATTCGTGGGCCTGGTGACGTGCTGGCTGTGGCCCGGGCGGTCTCCTCGCGCCGGTGGTTCAGCATACGCAAACCGGTGGGGTCACCAAGACGAGAAGGGCCGGCAATCGCCGGCCCTTCTCGGTGCACGCGTGCGGGACAGCTACGAAGCGCGATATCCCCAGAGACCGCCGAAGCTCTTCCACGACTTGCCGCCCCAACGCTCGAGCACCATCTGCTCGATCGGGAAGTGATCGCCGTTGCCGGCGGTCTTGAGGGCGATGCCCGGGAGCAGGAACGGGTTGTTGGAGAAGTTCATGTTCGAGACGGCCTTCACAAGCGCCTCGCGGGTCAGATTCGGTCCGACCTTCTTCAGCGCCTCAACGGTCGTCCACGCGACTGCCATGCCGTACACGTGGTAGACGTCGTTCGCGTTCGCTCCGGGCGCATACTGCTTCAGGAGGGCGCGGTACAGGACCATCGTCTTGTCCTTCGCCCACTTCGGATCGGTCGGATCCTTGAGGAACGCGATCGACACGGAGCCGGGCGCAACCTTGTTCGTCCCGCCCTCGGAGGCGAGGGTCATGATGTTCGACGCCGATGCGACGGCGTTCACGATCGTGAGCTTCGGCTTCCACCCGAGCTTGTTCGCGAAGACGTATCCCTGGATCGCAAACTTCGGGGTCGCGAAGATCGCGAAGATGTCCGCCTTGGAGGAGCGGAGCTTTGCCACCTGAGAGCTGACGTCGGCCGCGGTGACCTCGTACGGCTGCGCTGCGATGACCTTGACCTTGGATTTCGCGAGCCCCCGCTTGAGGCCGAGCAGGAGATCCTTGCCGTACGAGTCGTTCTGGAAGAGCACCGCAACCTTCGTCCCCGGCTTCGTCCGGGCGAGGAACTTGCCGTAGACCCACCCCTCGGCCTGGTAGCTCGGCTGGAAGCCGATCGTGTAGGGGTACTTCGCGACATCGGCGCCCCAGGTCGTCGCGCCGGACGCCGTGAAGAGCTGCGGCACCTTTTGCGCGTTCAGGTAGTCGCGAATCGCCTCGTTCTGCTCGGTGCCGAGCGTGTTGAAGACAGCGAAGACCTTGTCCTGCTCCACGAGCTGGCGCGTCACCTGGACGGTCTGCGCCGGGTTGTACGCGTCGTCGAGGTACTTGTACTCGATCGTGCGACCAAGGACACCACCCTTGGCGTTGATCGACTTGAAGTACGCCTCGGCGCCGCGGGCCACCGACGCGTAGGCGGACGCGGGGCCGGACAGTGGAGACGTCCCGCCGAGGAGAACAGAGCTGTCGGTGACGCCCGGATCGGCCGCGCTCCCATCGGTTGCGGCGGTCGCGCCGAGAACCGAGGTCCCGACAACCGTGGCGGTGACGAGTGCGAGCAAGAGCAGCTTTCTCATCAGGTGACGTCTCCTCGTGAAGTGACGGGTCAGGAAGGTGAAGGCTGGGTCGTGTAGACCGGGACGATGGTAACCGGCTGTTGTTAGCCGCGCTCAGCGGCCACGCCAGAGCGCAACCCGCGGAGTCGATCGAGCAGCCCTGCCACGCCCGTCGGAAGCAGGAACATCGTCGCGATCAGGACAAGCCCGTAGACAACCCCGGGCGCACCGGGCGACTTCGAGGCCTCCTGCGCCCAGAGGGGGAGGAACTGAATGAAGATCGCCCCGGCCACCAGGCCCTTCAGCGAGCCGAGGCCGGCGACGACGACACCGACGAGCAGGAAGATCGAGAGCGAGATGGGGAACGTGTCCGGGTTCACGAACGTGGTCGCGATTGCAAAGAGCGACCCGGCAACCCCGGCGTACGCGGCGCTCACCGCGAACGCCAGCGTCTTGTACCGCGCCAGGCTGACACCGAACGACTGCGCGGCCGTCTCGCTGTCGCGCACCGCACGGAACGCGCGCCCGGTCCGGCCTCGCAGCAACGCCCAGGCCAGGACGTAGAGCACGAGCGCAATGGTCCAGCAGAGGTAGTAGAGCCAGTTGTTGAAGTTCAGATCCTGACCGAGGATCGTCACCGGGGTCAACGAGGCCGTGAGCTCAGGCGTCCCGAAGAGGTTGATGCCCGAACCACCTCCCGTGAAGCCCTCGAACTTCTTGATCACCGCGGGCATCGCGACCGCAGTCGCGAAGGTGGCGAGCGCCAGGTACAGCCCCGCCAAGCGCAACGCCGGGAGCCCGAACAGGAACCCGGCCGCCCCGGCCACCACCGCGGCGATCGGGATCGTCAGGACATCCTTGACGCCGTGGTCGGCCATCAGGATCGCAGTGGTGTAGCCCCCGATAGCCATGAACGCGCCGTGACCAAGCGAGATCTGACCGGTGTAACCGGTGAGGACGTTCAGCCCGATCAGAGCGCAGAGGTAGATGGCGACATACGCGAACTGCTGGGCGCGAAAGTCCGAGATGAACGCCGGAAGCGCCATCACAGCGACGGCGAGGATCCCGAACGTCACAAGTGCCCGTGCGCTTCGCATCAGACCTTGCTCACCTCCCGCTTGCCGAAGATGCCACCCGGCTTGACCAGGAGCACGATGAGGATCACCGCGAGGGCGGCGGGGAGACGGAGATCCGCGCCGACGAAGTCGATATAGGTGCCGATCAGGTTCAGACCGACCCCGAGTAGGAGCCCGCCGACGACCGCGCCGATCGGGGAGTCGATCCCGCCGAGCACTGCGGCCGCGAACGCGTAGATCAGCATCGCCACCATCAGGTTCGGATCGAGGAACAGGCTCGGCGCAGCGAGCATGCCCGCGATCGCGCCCAACACCGCGGCGAGACCCCAGCCCAGCGAGAGCATCCACGCGACTCGTACCCCCACCAGCCGCGCCTCGCTCGGGTTCACCGCGGCCGCGCGCATCGCAAGCCCGACCTTGGTGAACTGGAAGAGAGCCCAGAGGATCGCGACCGTGCCGAGGGTAACCGCGATCGTGCCGAGGTCCTGCACGGAGATCACGACCCCGCCGAGATCGATCGTGTTGGACGGAAACGGGCTCTGAACAGCTCGTACCTCTCCTGACCAGATCATGGTCGCCAACCCGTTGAAGATGAGGAGCAGGCCGATGGTCACGATCACGACGCGCAGGACCGAGCCCTTCTCGTTCGGGCGGATCACGAGCTGATGGATGCCCACCCCCCCACCGAACGAGACCAGCAGTGTGACGACGGCCGCAGGCGCGTACGCCCAGCCATGGTTCGTCGTCAGCGTCCAGAGGATGTAGGTCGAGAACATCGCCATCTCGCCTTGCGCGAAGTTGATCACGCCCGTCGCGCGATGAATGAGAACGAGTGCCAGCGCGAGGGATGCGTAGATGCCACCTGAGGCCAGGCCTGACACGATCTGCTGGAAGAAGTTCTGCATCAGATGGTCGGTTTCGAATTGGCGTGCTGTCGGGGAGTGCCCGCGAAGCGGAGATAGAGAGGGCCGAGTAGCGTTAATGCCGGGACGGGAGAGAAGGCTTGACGCCTTTGCGGACGTTCCGGCAGCCGCGATGCGAAGTGTGCGCAGGCGCTCATCCGGCAGTGCGTGAATTCGGGATCGACCATCTAATACCCGAGGTAGCTCCGGCGAACCGACTCGTCGTCGCGCAAGGAGGCGCTTGTTCCGGACACCGCGACCTTGCCGACCTCGAGGACGTAGGCGGCAGAGGCACTGTCGAGCGCGATCTTCGCGTCCTGCTCGACGACGAGGACGGTGAGACCCTCCTTCTCGTTCAGCTCGCGGACGATGCGGAAGAGCTCGCGGACGATCAACGGGGCGAGCCCGAGTGACGGCTCATCGAGCATCAGCAGCCGTGGACGTCCCATGAGCGCGCGCGCAATTGCGAGCATCTGTTGCTCTCCACCCGAGAGGGTCCCGGCACGCTGGCCGGCACGTTCGAGCACCCAGGGGAACCAGCCCGCGACGCGCTCGACATCCGCCGCAACCCGACGATCTCGCTGGGTGTAGGCACCGAGCCGGAGGTTCTCCATCACGCTGAGCTCGGTGAACGTCCCGCGCCCCTCGGGGACGTGCGCGATACCGGCGCGCGCAACCGACTCGGGCCCTCCCCGCAGCGGCTTGCCGTCGAACAGGATCTCGCCGCCGCGGCGGACCATCCCCGACACCGCCCGCAGCGTCGTCGTCTTGCCGGCGCCGTTCGCGCCGAGCACCGCGACGATCGCTCCTTCGGGCACTTCGAGAGAGATTCCACGTAGCGCCTGCACCGGGCCGTAACGCGCCTCGACGTCCCGCAGCTCGAGTAACGCGGTCATGCCTCCGTCCCGAGGTATGCCTCGATGACCGCCGGGTTTGCCCGTACTTCGTCGGGCGTGCCTTCCGCGATCTTGCGCCCGAAACTCAGGACGTTGACGTGATCGGAGACGCGCATCACGAGGCCCATGTGGTGCTCGACCAGAAGGACGGTCAGCTTGTGCTGGTCGCGAAGCGAGATGATGAAGTCGCCGAGCTCCTCGACCTCCTCATGGTTGAGCCCTCCCGCCGGCTCGTCGAGAAGGAGCAAGCGCGGTGCGGCGGCGAGCGCTCGGGCGATCTCGACCCGCTTCTGGGTGCCGTAGGGAAGCGACGCCGTCGGCACGGCGGCACGATCGGCGAGGCCGACCACGTCGAGTGCCTCGCGCGCCTCGCTCTCACCGAAGGAAGCGCCGCGGCCGTGCCCACCGACCAGGACATTCTCGAGCACGCTCATCGAGCGGAAGAGGTTGATGTTCTGGAACGTGCGCGAGATCCCGTGCCCGACGACGTCGTGCGGCCGAGCGTTGAGGATGGAGGCTCCGTCGACCTCGAGCGCCCCGCTGTCCGGGGTGTAGAGGCGCGTGATGACGTTGAACGTCGTGGTCTTGCCGGCGCCGTTCGGTCCGATCAGCCCCGAGATCGTGCCCTGGTCGACATCGAGCGAGACCCCGTCGAGCGCGACGATCCCGCCAAATCGGAGCGTCACGTCGCGGACCGAGAGAAGTGGCGCCATCTGAACGCAGGAGCCTATACCGCCCCGGCCACGACACCATGGTTAGAGTCGGAGCGTGGACTTCCGCGACACGCCAGAGGAAGCCACCTTCCGTAGCGAGCTCCGCACGTGGCTCGAGGCGAACCTCCGTGCAGACCTCGCCGGCCACGCGGACCTCGATGCCCGGCGCGCGTGGAACCGCGCCCTCTTCGAGGCGGGATACGCAGGTCTCACGTGGCCGAAGGAGTTCGGCGGCCGCGGGTTAGGGCCTGGGTATCAGGCCGTGTTCTTCGAGGAGGAGGCGCGGGTCCAAGCGCCGGGGCTGATCGGCGATGCCGGGATCGGAATGGCAGGCCCGACGATCCTCGCCTATGGAACCGAGCTGCAAAGGGCCCAACACGTCCAACCGATCCTCTCCGCCGCCGAGCTCTGGTGCCAGGGGTTCTCCGAGCCGGAGGCGGGGTCGGACCTCGCCGGAGTGCGGACGAGCGCTCGACTCGACGGCGGCCTGTTCATCGTCGACGGACAGAAGGTGTGGTCGACACTCGCCGATCGCGCCGACTTCTGCCTTCTTCTCGCACGAAGCGATGCGGGCTCGCTCGGCCATGAAGGCCTCACCTACCTCATCGTCGATATGCGAAGCCCCGGGATCGAGGTCCGCCCCGTGCGCCAGCTCACGGGGGCGGCGGAATACGCCGAGATCTTCTTCAGCGGCGTCGAGGTTCCCGTGGCAAACGTGCTCGGTGACGTCGGCGACGGCTGGAACGTGGCGATGACGACCCTGCTCCACGAGCGCGCGACGCTCGGGTTCGCACTCGTGGCGCGCCTCGACTCCACCGTTCGCCGGCTGTTGTCGCTTGCGCGCGACCGCGGTGCGACCCAGGCGCAACGCGAGGTGATCGGACGCGCGTGGGCCGAGCTGCAAGGGCTTCGGATCACCGCCTATCGCTCGCTCGCCGCGCTCACCGAGACCGGGACACCAGGCGCCGAGGGCTCGATCATCAAGCTGAATTGGTCGGAGGCGAGCCAACGACTGACCGCGCTCGCCCTCGAGCTCCTCGGCCCGGACGCCCAGCTCCTCGGTGACAACGCGCCGTACGGAGGAACCTGGCAGCGCGATCACCTCCGCAGCCGCGCGAACACGATCGAGGCGGGAACATCGGAGATCCTCCGCTCGATCGTCGCCGAACGTGTCCTTGGACTCCCCCGAAGCCGCTGAGCATGGACCTCACGTTCACCTCAGAGCAGGAAGAGCTTCGTGCCCAGGCGCGCGCCTACCTCGCGACGACGCCAACCCCCAGCTGGAGGGAACTGGCCGCCCTCGGCTGGACGGGCGTCTCGGTGCCGGTGGAGCAGGGCGGCGCGGGTCTCGGCTTCATCGAGGAGGGAATCCTCTTCGAAGAGCTCGGAGGCGCTCTCGTTGCGGGGCCGTATCTCGCGACGGTCGCGGGTCTCCTCCCCGCACTCCCGCCGGACGAGCAAGCGAAGGTTGCTGCGGGAGAGACGAGCTGGGTGCTCTCGCTTGGCCCGCTCGTTCCCAACCTGGATACGGTCACGAATGTCGCAATCGTCGGCGGTGACGGGATCTTCGAGCTTGTCGGGTTCGAGAGAGAGGTGTTGGCGACACACGATGAGACCCGCCCGCTCGGGGTCGTCACGGGCGGCGAGCCCGGGCGCCGCCTGGCTGAATCGCAATCGCTGCCGCGCTTGCGCACGAGGGTGTTGGCCGCGCTTGCCCTCGAGGCCTGCGGGGTCGGAGCTCGCGCGCTCGAGCTCGCGGTCGAGCACGCGCGAACGAGGCAGCAGTTCGGCAAGGCGATCGGCTCCTTCCAGGCGGTGGCTCACCCTCTTGTCGATGTCTTCACCCAGCTCCAGCTGGGCCGGTCTCTCGCGCTCTGGGCTGCGTGGTGCGTCGCCGTGGACGATCCACGCACCGAGCTGGCGGCCGCCGGCGCAAAGTCCGTCGCCGGCGACGCTGCGGTGCTCGCGTGCGAGCAGGCGATCCAGACCCTCGGCGGTGCAGGCTTTGCCTGGGACACGCCGCTGCGCGGCCTGTACGCGCGTGCGCTTGGGATCCGTGCGTGGGAAGCTGGCTCCGCACAGCTCTACGGCGAGATCGCAGCCGGGCTCCTTCAAGGAGGTGAGGGCTAGATGGACGGCCTGATGATGGACTACCAGCTCAATGTCCCGGCCATCCTCCGGCGCGGCGACGAGCTGTTCGGCGATCGTGAGATCGCCTCGCGCCGGCCCGATCGGAGTTGGCACCGCTCGACCTACGCAGAGGTCATCTCTCGGACGAAGCGACTCGCCGTTGCCCTGCGCGCGCTCGGGCTCGAGGAAGGCGATCGCGTCGCCACGTTCATGTGGAACCACCAGGAGCATCTCGAGACCTACCTCGCCGCACCCGTCGGTGGATTCGTGACGCACACGTTGAACCTCCGCCTTCACTGCGACGACCTCACGTACATCGCCACCCACGCGGGCGATCGAGTGCTCGTCGTCGACAAGGTGCTCTGGCCGGCGGCGGAGCAGTTCATCGAGCGGTGCGCCTTCGAGCACGTCATCGCGGTCGGCGACGGAGCAACACCGGACGGCGCGACCGACTACGAGACGCTTCTCGCCGAGACCGACGAGAGCCAGTTCACGTACCAAGATCTCGACGAGCGCTCAGCTGCGGCGATGTGTTACACGAGTGGAACGACCGGCCGGCCGAAGGGCGTCCTCTTCTCGCACCGCTCACTGGCGCTTCACGCGCTCACCGTCCAGGCCACGCTGCAACTCACCGCCGCCGACGTGATCCTCCCCGTCGTCCCGATGTTCCACGCGAACGCCTGGTGCTTCCCCTTCTCGTCGACTCTTGCAGGTGCGAAGCACGTCTACCCGGGTCCCCACCTCGACCCGGTGAGCCTGTTGGAGGCATTCGAGAGCGAGCGGGTCACGATCGGCGCGGGGGTTCCGACGATCTGGGCGGGAGTTCTCTCCACGCTCGACGCGAAGCCGGCGCGGCTGGGACCTCTCGGCAATTCGGACGATGACGGTCGGCGGGGCCGCGCCGCCAAGGGCGATGATCAAGGCGTTCTCCGAGCGACATGGGCTCCACGTCACGCACGGCTGGGGAATGACCGAGATGTGCCCGATCGGAACGCTCTCGGGGATCGCAGGGCAAGAGGAAGGGCTCGAGGGCGAGGCCGCGTTCGACAAGCGCGCGTTGCAAGGGCCGCCGATTCCGTTCGTCGAGGTACGGGCCCGTGGAGCAGAGGGGCTGGTCGACTGGGACGGGCTGACGATGGGCGAGCTCGAGGTGCGCGGGCCGTCGGTTGCGTCCGCGTACTACGAGGCGGACGATGAGAGCGCCGATCGCTGGTGCGACGACGGCTGGTTCCGGACCGGCGACATCGTGTCGATTCACGCCGACGGGTACGTCGAGATCCAGGATCGGGCGAAGGATCTCGTCAAGTCGGGTGGCGAGTGGATCTCGACCGTCGCGCTCGAGAACGCGCTGATGGGTCATCCGTCGGTCTTCGAGGCCGCGGTGATCGCGGTACCGGATGAGAAATGGTCGGAGCGACCGCTCGCGGTCGTCGTCCTCCGCGAAGGCGAGCAGGTCGCTGCCGACGAGCTGCGCGCGTTCCTCGCACCGACGTTTGCGAAATGGTGGTTGCCCGAGCGCTTCGAGTTCGTAGCCGAGATCCCCAAGACCGCGGTAGGGAAGTTCCGCAAGACTGCGTTGCGCGAGCAGTTTGCGGGCGCGCCGGCGACGGACGACACATAGCTGGAGAGGAGCCGATGGGAACGTTCATCACAACCGAGAGGCACGACGCCGTGGCGCTCGTCACCATCGACAACCCTCCGGTGAACGCGCTTTCGACTGCGTTGCTGGAGGAGCTCGAAGCAGAGCTCGACGGTCTCGACGGCGACCCCGGTGTGCGCGCCATTGTCCTGTCGGGCGCAGGCGAGCGCGCCTTCGTCGCGGGGGCGAACATCAAGGAGTTCCCCGCTCTCCGAGAAGGTGACACCGATGCGGGCTTGGCGCGCGGCCTGCAGCGCATCGGTCACAGAATGGACGCGTCGGACACTCCTCTGATCGCGGCGATCAGGGGCTACTGCCTCGGCGGCGGTCTCGAGCTGGCGATGTGTTGCGACGTGCGCATCTGCGGGGACGACGCGAAGCTCGGTCAGCCCGAGATCAAGCTCGGCTTGATCCCGGGCGCCGGCGGGACGCAGCGGTTGCCGCGACTTGTGGGCGCGGGCCGCGCGATGCTGCTCAACCTCACCGGCGACCCGATCGACGCTGAGACGGCGCTCGCGTGGGGTCTCGTCGAACGGGTCGTTCCGGCGGCCGACGTCATCGCCGTGGCACTCGGGCTTGCAACGCAGCTTGCGGCCCAGTCGCGCACGGCGGTAGCTGCGCTCCGCGAGCTCGCGCGCACGACGCGCGATCTGCCTCTCGAGGAGGGGCTTCGGCGGGAGGGCGATGCCTTCTCGCGGTGCCTGCGATCGGATGACGGTATCGAGGGCGTGACCGCCTTCCTCGAGAAGCGCGAACCGCGGTTCGGCTGATGCGGCTCGGACTCCAGCTCGGCTACGACGACCCGGTCGCTGCAGTCGCTCTCGCCGAGGAGGCCGAGCGCTGTGGCTTCGATTCGGTCTGGTCGTCCGAGGCCTACGGATCCGACGCGGTGACGCCCATCGCCTGGGTGGCCGCGCGAACCACGCGGGTCAAGGTAGGGAGCGCGATCATGCAGATGCCTGCGCGAACCCCGGCGACGACCGCAGCGACGATCGCAACACTCGACCATCTCTCGGAAGGACGTGCTCTGCTCGGGCTCGGGACCTCAGGCCCACAGGTCGTCGAAGGCTGGCACGGACAGCCGTGGGGAAGGCCCCTCACCCGGACGCGGGAGTACGTCGCGATCGTGCGTACCGTCCTGCGTCGCGAAGAGCCTCTGGAGCATCACGGGCCGCACTACGACATCCCGTACGCAGGAGAGGACGCGACCGGGCTCGGCAAGCCGCTCAAGCTCATCCTCCACCCGAGACGGGCAGACGTGCCGATCTACCTTGCGGCGATCGGGCCGAAGAACGTCGCACTCGCGGCGGAGATCGCCGACGGGTGGCTGCCCATCTTCTTCTCACCTGACCGGTGCGCCGAGGTCCACGGGCCTTCGCTCGCCGAGGGGTTCGCCCTGCGCGGCGGTCGACCAGACGGCTGGGATCTGGCGCCGCTCGTCCCGGTGGTCCTGAACGACGACGTTTCTGCAGCCCGAGACTTCCTCAAGCCCCTGCTCGCTCTCTACGTGGGCGGCATGGGCGCGCGCGGCCAGAACTTCTACACCCGCCTCGCCGAGCGCTACGGCTATGCCGACAGCGCCGCCACGATTCAGGATCACTACCTCGCCGGACGCAAGGGCGATGCAATTGCCGCTGTTCCCGATGCGCTGGTCGAGGAGATTGCGCTCGTCGGCGATCGCGCTCGGATCGCGGATCGTCTGGCCGCGTGGCGCGAGGCGGGCGTGACCACGCTCATCGCGCAGGCGCGGCAGCCCGAGGCGCTTCGCCTGCTCGCCGAGCTCGTCGGCTAGAAGAGCTCGTCGGCGAGTCGCTCGGCCTCGTCGAGCTCGACCGACAGCGCATCGATCCCCGAGGCCCAGATCACCGGATCTGTGAGATCGAGCCCCACCATTCGACCGAGCTCTTCGGGCGACTTCGAGCCACCGGCGCGGAGCAGGTCGAGGTACGGACCGACGATCGCGTCACCTTCCTCGAGATAGCGGCGGTAGATCGCAAGCGCGAACAGATAGCCGTACGCATAGGCGTAGACGTAGCCGGGAGACCCCATGAAATGGGGGATGTAGCTCCACCAGGGCGTGTACCCGTCGAGGCCGACCGAGTCGCCGAACAGCCGGGTCTGCGCCTCGATCCAGAGCTCGCCGATCCGCTCCGAGGCGATCTCTCCCTGCTCTCGCCGCTCGGTGTGGACGGCGTGCTCGAACTGGTTCATCGCGATCTGGCGGAACGTCGTCGCGATCGCATCCTCGATCCTGCCGGTGAGCAGGTCGAGGCGCCGGCGCGGGTCGGTCTCGCCCGCCAGCAACCGTTGGAAGGTGAGTGCCTCGCCGAAGACAGAGGCTGTCTCCGCCGTCGTCAGCGGCGTCGAGGCGTTGAAGAGGCCGAGGGGCTGGGCGAGGCTCCCGTGGAGCGCGTGGCCGAGCTCGTGCGCCAGCGTGAGCACCGAGCGCCGGTCGCCGGTGTAGTTCATGAAGACGTACGGGTGGACGCCCGGCACCGTCGTCGCACAGAAGGCGCCGGTGCGCTTGTCGGGACGAACCGGCCCGTCGATCCAGCCCGACGCGAAGATGTTGGCGACGATGTCGCCGGCCTCGGTCGAGAAGTCGGCGTACGCGCCGGTCGTCATCTCGCGCGCGGCATCCCACGAGGTCGTCGTCGAGTCCTGCCCAACGGGTGCGAAGCGATCGAAATGCTCGAGCCGCTCCAGCTCGAGGAGCTTCGCCTTCAGCCGGTAGTACCGCTGCGGGACGTCGTAGCGTGAGACCGCGGCATCGACGAGCGCCTGCACGGCCTCGTCGGTCGTCTCGTTCGCGAGGTTGCGTGCGGAGAGCCAGGTCGGGTAACTGCGCAGCCGATCGTCGATCGACTTGTCGAGCAGAACGGTGTTGAAGATGAAGGTGCGCGTGCGAAGACCCGGCTCGAGCGCTGCGGTGACGCCCTCAGCGGCTTCACGACGGAGGGCGCGGTCGGATGAGTAGAGCCGCGCCATCGCGGTTTCGAGCCCCACCTCCTCGCCGTCGAGGTTGACCCGGAGCGCACTGAGCTGCTCCTCGTACAGGCGCGACCACGAGGAGATTCCCGACACGCCCTTTTCGGTCACGATCCGCTCTTCGGGCTCGCTCAGGAGGTACGGACGGAACTTGCGGAGACTTGCGAGGTGGTGACGCCAGTGGTCGAGCGCCGGGTCGGCGAGTAGCTCGTCGGCGTGCCCGGCTTCGAGAGCTGCCCATTCGAGCCCGAAGAAGTGGAGCTGGGTGTCGAGGGTCGCGGCACGCTCCTGGATGCGCGCCACGAGGGCGCCACGGGCAGCATCCGCCATGTTCGTCGCGAAGGAGAGGTGCGCGAAATACGCGACCCGCGTCACCGCAGACTCGATCCGCTCATGCTCGACCGAGGCGGCGGCGATCTCTGCAGGTCGCAACTCACCGATCGTCCCGCGGTACCGCTCGCGGAACGCGTCGGCATCCGCTTCGGCCTGGGTCAGGTCACTCTCGATGCGGGGGTCGTCGATCCCTGCGTAGAGATCCGAGAGATCCCACGCGACGTCTTCGGCGCCTGTTGCTTCAACCGTTGCCATCGAGAGAAACCTAGCGCTAGCGCAGCAGTGTCGGGTCGGTCACCGGTGCGCGACAGACAAACCGCTCGCAGACGTAGGCCGCCGGCTTACCGTCGACCTCCGTCTTGCCGGCGAGAAGTGGAACCGTTTCGTCAGGGCCGAAGGCGGCCACGGTGCGCGGCGCAAACGGTGCGAGAGCGGCGCGTGCGAGCTCGCTGTCCGGGGGGGCGATCAACGCAAGCTCATGCGGTGGCGAGAGATGAAGGTCGAGCGCGCACAGCGCCCATGAGAACGCTCGCGGCGCCCGATCGAGCGCAGGGACGACAAGCCTGAGCGCATCGACTCCGTGCTGCTCGAGAGTGGAGTCACCCCAGATCCGGCCAAGGCGAATGAGCACCGAGGCGAGCATCGAGTTCCCAGAGGGAGACGGATCGTCGTGCACGTCCTTCGTCCGCGTGTGCAGATACGCGTCACGACCTCGTGGAGCGAGAAAGAAGCCGCCGTTCACCTCGTCGCCGAACAGGCCGACTGCCTCCGTCGCCAGTCGATGGGCATCGTGAAGCCACCTGGTATCCCCCGTCGCGAGATGCAGCTCGAGCAGGCCGTGTGCGAGGTTGGCGTAGTCGTCCAGGAATGCCGGCCCGCTCGTTCGCCCGTCGCGCCAGCTGCGAATGAGCGTCCCGTCGCTCGCCGTCAGAGTGGCAGCGCAGAACGCCGCGATTCCTTCCGCGGCACCGATCCAATCGGGCCGCGCCAATCGTCTCCCCGCCTCCGCGATCGCAGCGAGCGCAAGGCCGTTCCAAGACGTGATGACCTTCTCGTCGCGGAACGGCTGAGGCCGCCTTGCTCGTTCGGCGAGCAGACGCTCACGCTGGGACTGCGTCAACGTGGCGCGGATGATCGAGCGACCGTGCTCGAACGGCTCGAGAATCGCGGGGTCGATCTCGAGCGCCTCGAGCTCGTCAGGCGTCCAGGTGTACGTGACGCCCTCGACTCCCTCGGTATCCGCGTCCTGAGCCGACGCGATCCCGCCGTCCGGGAGCAGCAGCTCGCGGAGCATGTAGTCGACGGTGCCCGCAGCGATCTCCCGATACCGCTCCACGCCGGTTGCCGCCCACGCGTGGAGGTAGGCCGAGGCAAGGAGCGCGTTGTCGTAGAGCATCTTCTCGAAATGCGGGACGAGCCAGCGAGCATCGACCGAGTACCGGTGGAATCCCCCGCCCACGACGTCGTACATCCCGCCTGCGGCCATCTCGTCGAGCGTGCGCGCCACCATCTCGCTTGCCCGCGCGGACGGCCGCCGAAGGAGAAACTCGATCGTCGAGGCGGGCGGGAACTTGGGCGCCCCGCCGAAGCCACCGAACGCGGGCTCGAACACGCGAGCGATCCCGTCCTCGGCCGCGTCGAGAAGGTCAGCGGCGAGGGCGTCTCTCGACGGCTCGATCCTTGCGCTCTGTCCGAGCTCGTCCACGAGTCGAACCGCCTGAGCCTCGAGATCGTCACGCTGCTCGACCCACGCGGTGGCCACGCCGCGGAGCAGCTGGTCGAATCCGGGGAGGCCGTGCCGCGGCTCCGGCGGGAAGTACGTGCCCGCATAGAACGGCCGACCGTCAGGCGTGAGGAAGACGGTCGTCGGCCAACCGCCCTGTCCGGTCATGGTGACAGTTGCGTCCATCGTGAGCGCATCGACATCGGGTCGCTCCTCCCGGTCGACCTTCACGTTGACGAAGAGCTCGTTCATGAGCGCCGCAGTCGCGGGATCTTCGAATGACTCGTGAGCCATGACGTGGCACCAGTGACAGGCGCTATAGCCCACGGAGACGAGCAGGGGGCGATCGCTGGCTTGCGCCTCGGCGAACGCCTCATCCCCCCACTCGAACCACGCAACAGGGTTGTCAGCGTGCTGGAGGAGATACGGGCTCGTCGCCGCAGCGAGGCGGTTCATGTAGGCACGGTACGCACGCCACGGTGGGCCGTGCGTACATCAGGCACCGTGGTCGTCCTCGAGCTCCCCGACGGCGGAACGCTTCGCCCGGCGATTCCTGATCCACTCGATCAGGAACGCGACCGTGAACGCGATCCCCAGTCCGAGCAGGACACCCTTCCACGGCTGCTCCTCGAACTGCTTGCCACCGATGTACCCGAGCATGGTCGCGTATGTCGCCCAGAGGCCCCCGGCGACCAGGTCGTAGCGGAAGAATCGCTGCCAGGGCAGACCGTGCGTGTAGCCGGCCGTGAACGTGACTGCCGTTCGCCCGAAGGGGATGAAACGCGCGATGAGGATGATGTAGCTGCCTCGCTCCACCAGTTGCTGTTCGGCCCAGTCGAAGCCCTTCTGGGCCTTCTCGTGGCGGAAGAGCCGTCTCACCGTGTGCTCTCCGGCCCACTTGCCGATGCCGTACGAGATGTTGTCGCCGACGGCCGCGCCGGCCCAGGCGACCAGGATCACGACGAAGACGTTGAGCTTTCCGGAGGCCGCGAGCGAGCCGGCGACGACGACCATCGACTCGCTCGGAACGAGCGGGAAGAACGCGTCGAGCACGGCGATCGCGAAGATGATCACGTAGCTCCAGTTGGACCCGGAGATCCAGTCGACCATCTGTGCGAACACGACTGCATCCTCGCAGAGACGTGAACGGCGATGATGCGGAGGATGGGATCGACGCCACTCACCGGCATGCGAGTGCTCGACGTCACCACATCGATCGCCGGCCCCTACTGCGCCCAGATCCTTGGTGCCCTCGGCGCGGACGTGATCAAGGTCGAACGCCCGGAGACGGGCGACGACGCCCGCGCCTGGGGCCCACCGTTCTGGAACGGCGAGGGAGCGATGTTCCTCTCCGCCAACGCGGGCAAGCGTTCGCTCGCGATCTCACTTCGCGATCCGCGCGGTCGTGACGCAATCCTTCGGCTGGCAGCGACGGCGGACGTGTTTCTCCAGAGCCTGCGGCCGGGGCTCGCCGACGACCTCGGTCTCGGGCCGGAGGCGATGCGGGAATCGAACGAGCGTCTCGTCTACTGCTCGGTCGGAGCCTACGGCCACGTCGGGCCGCTCCGCGAGGAAGCGGGGTACGACGCTCTCATGCAAGCGGCAGGCGGGCTCATCTCGATGACCGGAGAACCCGATCGACCGGGTGTTCGCGTCGGCTCGTCGCTGATCGACCAGGGAACGGGCACCTGGGCCGCTCTCGCCATTCTGGCGGCTCTGCTCGAGCGGGAGCGAACCGGCATCGGCTCGGTGGTCGATGTCTCGCTCTACGAGACTGCGCTCGGCTACATCGGCTATCACCTCATCGGCCACCTCGCGGACGGCACCGTCCCGCGTGGCGAGGGGACGAGATTCCCGATGGTCGCCCCGTACCAGGTGTTCCGAACGAGAGACGGCGAGTTGATGATCGCGGGAGGCAACGACCGGCTCTTCGCCGCCATCTGCGTGGTGCTCGGGTTACCGCAACTTCGCCACCGACGAGCGGTTCGTGACGAACCCGGACAGGGTCCGCAACCGGGACGCGTTGTGCGTGATCCTCGAGGAGCGACTCGCAACCGCGGACACCGAGCACTGGCAGGCAGAGCTCCTCGCGGCCGGCGTGCCGGTTGCGCCCGTCGCCGATGTGGCCGATATCCTGGCCTCGCCTCAGACCGAAGCGCTCGGGATGATGCAGCCGCTCGAGCACCCCTCCATCGACGGGCTCCTGGTGCCGGCGCTGCCGCTCTCGTTCGACGGCGAGCGCTCCCTGCATCGCACCGCGCCCCCGCAGGTCGGCGCGGACACAGACACAATCCTCGGTGACCTCGGCTTTACCGACGACGAGCTCGCGGCGCTGGCCGCAGAAGGAGTAATCAAGCGATGACCCACCTCTCCGCCTCGTTCAGCGCGACGCTGCGGGTGCGCCTCGACGACTCGCCCGGCTCGTTCGCGCGTCTCGCCCAGGCGATCGGCGAGGCCGGCGCCTCACTCGGTGCGATCGATCTCGTCCGCGTCGAGGGGAACACCAAGGTGCGCGACGTCACCGTCGATGCTGCGAGCGCCGAGCACCTCGAGAGGATCGTCGCCGCCGTCCGCGAGGTCGACGGGATCGAGGTCGAGCGCGTCTCCGATCGCACGTTCCTGATGCATCTCGGCGGCAAGATCGAGATGACCTCGAAGGTGCCGCTCAAGACGCGCGACGACCTCTCGATGGCCTACACCCCGGGCGTCGCCCGGATCTGCACCGCGATCGCCGAGGATCGCGAGTCGGCCTGGAACCTCACGATCAAGCGGAACACCGTCGCGGTCGTCTCGGACGGCACCGCGGTGCTCGGGCTCGGCGACATCGGCCCGGAGGCGGCGATGCCGGTGATGGAGGGGAAGGCGATCCTGTTCAAGGAGTTCGGTGGAGTCGACGCCTTCCCGCTCTGCCTGGCGACCAAGGACGTCGACGAGATCGTCGCGGTTTGCACCGCCATCGCGCCGACGTTCGGCGGCATCAACCTCGAGGACATCTCGGCCCCACGCTGCTTCGAGATCGAGCGCCGGCTCAAGGAGACACTCGACATCCCGGTGTTCCACGACGACCAGCACGGCACCGCGATCGTGACCCTCGCGGCACTTGTCAACGCGCTCAAGGTCGTGGGCAAGCGGATCGAGGACGTGAAGATCGTGATGACCGGCGTCGGCGCGGCAGGCGTCGCAGTCTCGGACATTCTCCTCCACGCGGGCGCTCGCAACGTCACCGGCGCCGACCGTCACGGGGCCGTGTACCGCGGCCGCCCCGGTCTCGACGCGTCAAAGGCCGCGTTCGCGGAGCGCTCGAATCCCGACAACCTGACGGGCACGCCCGACGAGCTGCTCGCAGGAGCAGATGTGTTCATCGGTCTCTCGTCCCCCGGCGCGATCACGGCGGCGGGCGTTGCGACGATGGCACCGGACGCGATCGTCTTCGCGATGGCAAACCCGACCCCAGAGGTGACGCCGGACGAGATCGGATCGCTCGTCAAGGTGATCGGGACGGGGCGCTCCGACTACCCGAACCAGATCAACAACGTGCTGGCGTTCCCCGGGGTCTTTCGCGGCGCGCTCGACGTGCGAGCGTCGAAGATCACCGAGGGGATGAAGGTCGCCGCCAGCCGCGCGCTCGCGACCGTGATCCCGGACGACGAACTCGGGTCCCGAGTACGTGATCCCCGGCGTCTTCAACCGCGACGTGGCTCCGATCGTCGCGGCCGCGGTCGCCGAGGCTGCGGTCGCCGACGGTGTTGCGCGGGTGATCCGCACGTAGCCACGTCCCGGCCCTGCCGCCAAGCCGTGGCGGGCATTGCGGTGGTGCTACTCGTAGTGCAGCGCCTCCAGGGGATCGAGCCGGGCGGCCCTTCGGGCGGGGAAGATGGCCGCGAGGATGCCGACCAGGATCGCCGCAATCGCGAACACGATCACCTGCACGCCGGGGAACGAGAAGTCGATGAAGTCGACGCGTGCGATCAGGATCGAAGCCAGGATGATCCCGAGGACGATCCCGATGACCGCGCCGATGAGCGACGTGATCACGCTCTCGTGACGGATCATCCGGCGTACCTGACGTCGGGTGATGCCGATCGCCCGCAGCATCCCGATCTCCCGCGTTCTCTCGAAGACGCTCAGCACCAGGGTGTTGACGATCCCGAAGAGGCTCACGAGCACCGAGAGCGCAAGCAGCACGTAGAGGATGTTGAGAACCGAGCTGAGGCCCGAGATCTGGTTGTCGATGAATGCTTCGCGCGTCTGCGCCTTCGCGTTCGGGAAGCTCGCGAGCGTCGCATCGAGCGCGGCCTGGTTTGCATCGGTCTCGCCGCCCGTGATGTTGACGAACGTGTAGATGTTCTGGGGCTCGGTGTTCTCCTCGTCCCAGACCTGCGCCGATACGGTGACAGGCCCGAACGGCGACCCCCCGCTGGGTGGATCGAAGATCCCCTTGATCGTGAAGGTTCGCGTGTTCCCGCTTACGAAGGTCACCGCGATCGTCGATCCCACCTTGAGGTCGTGGTCGCCGGCGTAGCCATCGTCGACGAAGGCGCCGTCGTCACCGAGGGTCGCGAGGACGTCCTGTGAGCCCTCGACCCAGTCGAGCGAGATGACGTCCTTCGTGCCCGGGTCGACGGCGGTGGCGAAGAAGGTCTTGCCGAACGCTTGCGCGTCGCCGCTGCGGACGCTCCCGACGTTCGTGACTCCCGGCGCCGTGGCCGCAGCCGCTGCAGCCGCGATCGGGATCGGTGAGAAGTTGTTCTGAGCCGTGATCGCGTAGTCGCCCGTGAAGAGGTCGTTGACGGCCCCACGGAACGTCTGCGTGATCCCCGCGGCGAGCGTCGCGACGAGCGTCACGAGCGCCAGCCCGATCATCAGAGCCGCAGCCGTCGAGGCGGTGCGCTGCGGATTGCGGCGTGCATTGTCGGTGCCGAGGGTCGCGGTTACACGATCCGGGATCACGCCCGGAAACTCGATCGGCCACTCCGGGCTCCACGACGACACTCCCCGCCGGACCCACATCAGGAGCACCAGCACGAGCAGCAACGGGTTGAGGATCGCTCCGGCGATGAACGCAAGGACTCGCTTACCTACCGCTCCCTCGCTCCACGCGCCGTGGCGAAGGAGCCAGTACGGCAGCAGCCAGAAAGGCCAGACGAGACACGTGACGAGGAAGAGGACCCATCGCGCCGGCGACCCGAGGACTGCCGTGAACGCCGGGATCAGCGGCGTCGACAGCATTGCCACGCCGACGAAGACCAGCAGCGTGCCGAGGATCATGAAGAGCAGGATCGACTTGGTGCCGAGCCCCGGGCCAAAGACGCCCCAGGCCAGCCCGGCGAAGCCGATGACCGTGATGACGGCGGCCACCGGAGTGCGGAACCGGTGGAATCTCCCGGGTGGGACCGTTGCTCCCTCGCGGACGGCAGCGATCGGAGGAACCCTGGTGGCGCGGATGGCGGGGAAGATGCTGGCGATCAGGGTGACGATGATCCCGAGCAGAAGCGAGACGATGATGGTTCGCGGTGTGAACACCAGCCCGCTGTTCGGGAGGGTGAAGCCAACTGCCTCGAACAACTTGAACAGCCCGCTTGCCAGGCCGAGACCCAGGAACAGCCCGACCAGAGAGGCGGCTGCGCCCATCACAAGAGCCTCGATCACGACAGATCGGCGCACCTGGCTCTGCGAGGCTCCGAGAGTACGAAGCGTTGCGAGCTCACGCGTCCGCTGCGCAATCGTGATCGAGAGTGAGTTGACGATCACGAACGCGCCGACGAACAGCGCGACCACTCCGAACGCGAGCAGGAAGTAGCGAAGGAACGAGATGAACTCGTTCGTGTCCTTGGCATCCTCGGCCGCCTGGGCGGTACCTGTGCGAACCTCGGTCCCGGAGGGGAGGATCGGCGTGATGTCGGCAACGAGCTTTTCGGGCGAGACGCCTGGCTTCGCTGCCACCCGGATCTGATCGAGCTGCCCCACCTTGCCGAAGAACTGCTGAGCGGTTGCGAGGTCGAACCCGGCCAGGGTCGCTCCTCCGATCGTGTCGACAGAGCCGAAGCGGACGAGACCGGAGATCTTGAACTTCTGCACCGGCCCGAGAGCCTGTGCCTCGATCTCGTCTCCGACGGCGAAATGCTTCTTCGGACGCGGTCGAGACGTCGATCACGACCTCATCGGCACCGGGCCATTTCCCGCTCTCCAGCGTCAGCGTGTTGAACGCCGGCTTGGTCGGATCGACGCTGAAGCCGAGGTTCGGCGCGCCACCGAAGACAATCGCCTTGCCCTTCTGGTCGATGAGCTGCGCAACCCCGCCCACGCCGCCGATCGCATCCGCAACGCTCGGAAGCGCGAGGACCTTCGCAGTCAGCGTGTCGGCGAACGGCGGCTCGACGCTCCCCTGACCGTCGGTGACGTCGAACGGCGACTTGCTGGTGATCGTGGCGTCGGTCCCGCTGTAGATCTCGCCGAAGATGGCGTCGAACGCCTTGTCGATCGAGTCCGTGAGGACGAACGTGCCGCTGACCATGGCGACGCCGAGCACGATCGCCAGCGCGGTCAGCGCGGTGCGGAGCTTCCGCGCGAGAAGTCCCCGGAGGGCAAAGCGGGTCATTGTCCGCCGATGTCCTCCATCGCCTGGGCGATCTCATGGGTCGATCCGCCCGCAAGCTCGCGCACGATGTTGCCGTCGGCGAGGAAGAGGACCCGGTCGGCGATCGCGGCGGCGCGCGCTTCGTGGGTCACCATCACGACGGTCTGCCCGAGGTCGCGCACCGAGTGGCGGAGAAGCTCGAGGATCTCGCCACCCGTCTTCGAGTCGAGGTTGCCGGTGGGCTCGTCCGCAAACACGACAGCGGGCCGCGAGACGAGCGAGCGCGCAATTGCGACCCGCTGCTGCTGGCCGCCCGAGAGCTCGGACGGGCGATGTGTGAGCCGGTCGCCGAGCCCGACGGCGGCGACGAGCTCGGCCATCCAGGCGGGATCCGGCTTCTGCCCGGCGATCGCAAGCGGAAGCGTGATGTTCTCCTCGGCGCTCAGCATCGGGAGCAGGTTGAAGAACTGGAAGACGAAGCCGATGTGCTCGCGGCGAAGCCTCGTCAGGTCGCTGTCGCCGAGGGTCGTGATCTCCTGGCCCGCAACCGTGACCGACCCCGACGTCGGCATGTCGAGCCCGGCGAGGATGTGCATGAGCGTCGACTTACCCGACCCCGAGGGGCCCATGACGGCTGTGAGTTTCCCGGCGGGCACCTCGACCGAGACGCCGCGAAGCGCGTCGACAGCCGTATCGCCGGCGCCGTAGCGTCGGGTGACGTCGCGCGCGACGACCACCGCACCATTCGTTCCTTCCACCGTGTCCCGCCTCCTCGCTCGACTTTCGAACCCAAGGCTATACACGTCCAGGGCTCACGTCGGTGCGGCTAACCCCACCTTTACCGCTGGGAGACATGAAATCTCAGTCGGCGAGTGACATCCGCCGGCCGGCCTCGGCGAGCACGGCTCCGAGAATGCCGACGATCTCGTCCATCTCGGCCTCGCCGGCGACCAGCGGCGGCGAGATCTGCACGACCGGGTCGCCGCGGTCATCCGCGCGGCAAATGAGGCCCGCCTCGAACATCGCCGGCGAGATGTAGCCACGCAGGAGCGTCTCGCACTCGTCATCGTCGAAGGTCGCCTTCGTCTCCTTGTCCTTGACCAGCTCGAGCGCGTAGAAGAACCCCGCACCGCGAAGGTCGCCGACGATCGGCAGCTCCAGCAGCGTTGCCAGCTTGCCGCGAAAGACGTCCTCTTTCTCCCTGACATGCTCGATGACGCGCTCGCGTTTCATGATCTCGATGTTCTTGAGCGCAACCGCGCAGTTCACGGGGTGGCCGCCGAAGGTGATCCCATGCGTGTACATCGACGACGGATCCAGGAATGGCTCTGCGACCTTGTCGGTCGCGATGACCGCTCCGATCGAGGCGTACGACGACGACAGCCCCTTCGCCGACGTGATGATGTCGGGACGGATGTCGTAGCGCTCGGACGCGAACCAGGCTCCGATCCTGCCGAAGCCGGTGATCACCTCGTCGGCAGAGAGCAGGATGTCGTAGCGATCGCACAGCTCACGCACGCCACGCCAGTAGCCGACCGGCGCCGTGAAGGCTCCGCCCGAGTTCTGCACCGGCTCCATGTGGATGAGGCACACCGTCTCGGGGCCCATCGCCTCGATCGTCTGCTCGAGCTCGTCCAGGAGCAGCGTCGTGAACTCCTCCTCGGTCTCCTCGGCCGGCCGCCGATACCGGTTCGTGTTGCGGACGTTGCGAACCTCCGCAACCAGAGGCTCGAAGGGCACTCTGATCGCGGGGATTCCTGTCAGCGAGAGCGCGCCGAGCGTCGTTCCGTGGTACGCCGTGTGACGGGTGATCGCCTTGTAGCGTCGGGCCGGGGTGCGGAGATTCGCGAAGATCGCATCGTGATCACGCTCCGGGGTCGAGCCGACGTGCGCCCGAAGTCGCTTCTCGCCGCGCACGAGGTAGTACTGGCGCGCAAGCTTCCACGCCGACTCCACGGCTTCGGAGCCGCCCGAGACGAAGAAGACACGGTTGAGATCACCAGGCGCGAGCGACGCCACCTCGGCCGCCAGCTCGATTGCGCGTGGGTGGGCGTACGTCCAGTTCGTGTAGAACGGCAGCTCGCGCATCTGTGCGAGCGCCGCCTGCCCGATCTCCTCACCGAAGCCGTAACCGAGATTGACCGAGAAGAGCCCTGCGAGCGCATCGAGATACCGCTTCCCGTTGGAATCCTCCAGGTAGCAGCCGTCGCCTCGCACGATGATCGGCACCTCGGCCTTGCCGCCCATCCGGGTGAAGTGCATCCAAAGGTGATCGCGGGCCAGCTGCTGGAGGTCGGCTGGGCCTGCACTCATGCGAGCCCCTGCTGCGGGCGTTCGCGCGCCACGGGCAGCGCCTCGGCGATCGGCTCGATCCCACCCCGTTTGCGCGAGCGCAGCCCCCAGAGCACGTTGCCGATCATGACCGCGATGGCGATGAGGAAGATTGCGCTCGCGACCACGTTGACCTGAGGCGGGACGGACACCCGCGCAGCCCCCCAGACGAAGAGCGGGAACGTGGTGGTCGGGCCGGCGACGAAATACGTGATCACGAAGTCGTCGATCGAAAGCGCGAACCCGAGCAGCGCAGCGCTGAGGATCGCGGGAGCGAGGAGCGGGAGCGTGATCTTGCGGAAGGTCGTGAGCGCATCGGCTCCCAGGTCCATCGCCGCCTCCTCGAGGTGGCGGTCGAAGTCGATCAGGCGCGCCTTCACCGTCACGACCACGTAGCTCACGATGAACAGCACGTGCGCGATGAAGATCGTCGCGAAGCCCGTGACGACCCTCATGTTGAGGAACAGCGTCAGGAGCGAGGCGCCGAGCACGATCTCAGGCGTCGACATCGGGAGGAACACGAGCATGTTCGTGGCGCCGCGCCCACGGAAGCGGTGGCGGACGATTGCGAGCGCGATCAGCGTCCCGAGGACCGTCGCCGCGATCGTCGAGACGACACCGATCTCGAGCGACTTGATGACGGCGCTGCGGACGCCCGGCGGAGCGTCCCAATGCACCCAGTTGTCGAAGGTGAAGCCCTCCCAGACGTAGTTGAACCGGCCGCTCGGAGCGTTGAACGAGAACAGGATCACCACGCCGATCGGCAGCAGCAGGTAGCAGAACGCGAGCGCTGCGTATATCGAGAGGAGATGCTTCCTGACCTTGCGCATGCCTACCCTGTGAGCCTCTCGGTGCCGACCGCGCGCGCATAGGCGAGAAGCGCGATGAGGATGAGCGCCATCAGGATGAACGAGAGCGCGGCCGCGGCCGGGTAGTCGAGCACATCGAGGAACTTGGACTGGATGACGTTCCCGACCATGAACTGTCGCGGGGTCCCGAGCAGTTGGGCGTTGATGAAGTCACCGGCGGCGGGGATGAAGGTCAGCAGGGTGCCGGCGACGATTCCCGGGGCGGAGAGCGGAAGCGTGACGCGAAGGAACGCGTTGCGCTTGCTCGCGTACAGATCCTCCGCTGCCTCGAGCAGGCGCGGGTCGATCTGCTCGAGGGAGACGTACAACGGGAGGGCCATGAACGGCAGGAAGTTGTAGGTAATACCCGCCACGACCGCGACGGAGGTGGCGAGGAGCCGGCCGTCCTCCCCCAGGACGTGGATGGTGCGAAGAACGCTGACCACAGGCCCCTCATCCGCGAGGATGTTGAGCCATGCGAGCGTTCGCACGAGGTACGTGACGAACAGCGGCGCGACGATCAGCAGCAGGAACAGGTTCTTGAGCCGGCCGGCGCGGAACGCGATCCAGTACACGAGTGGATACGAGATCGCCAACGCGAGCACGGTCGCGATCCCGGCGTAGACGAACGAGCGGATGAACTGCGTGTGGTAGTCGGCGATCGCGTCCGAGTAGTTCGAGAACGCCCAGTCGAACGTGTACCCGGTGTCGAAGGTGCCCGACTGCAGCGACTGGTACCCGAGAAAGCCGAGCGGCGCCAGGAAGAACAGCACCAGCCAGACGATGCCCGGCAGGAGCAGCAGGTAGGGCGTGAGCCCCTTGTGGCGGTGCAGGAAGCTCACGCCGTCCCGGTCAGGCTCCGAGCACTTGCTGCCACTGCTCGATGTACGTCTGGTTGTTGAGCGCCGCCGAGTCGAACTGGTACGTCTTCGCCAGGTCGGCGTCCGACGGGAAGACGAGCGGGCTCTTGGCCAGCTCGGGATCGATCTTCGCCAGCTCCTCCTTGGTGCCCTTGACCGGCGGCACGTACGCGACGTACGCGGCAATCTGGGCTGCGATCTTCGGGTCGTAGACGAAGTTCATGAACGTCGACGCCGTCGCCGCGCTTCCGCCCTTGGGGATGATCATGTTGTCGGTCCAGATCATCGCGCCCTTGTCCGGGATCGCCCACTTCAGCTTGGGGTTCGACGAGAGCAGCTGGAAGATGTCACCCGACCACGCGACCGCGGCCGCGAGATCGCCCTTCGCGAGCGGCTGTGCATAGTCGTTCCCGGTGAAGCGCCTGATCTGGCCCGAGTCGACAGCAGCCTGGACGCGATCGAGCGCGCTCTTCCAGGAGGCGTCGTCGACCTTGAGCGGGTCGTCGCCGTTTTCGAGCATGACGAGCCCCATCGAGTCGCCCATCCCGTTGAGCACGGTGATCTTGCCCTTCAGCTTCGGATCCTCGAACAGCTGGGTGATCGACGTGACCGGCCCCGTCAGGTCCTCGTTCCACGCAATCCCGGTCATGCCCGACTGCCAGGGCAACGAGTACGTGCGGTCGGGGTCGAACGGCGGCGCGGCCTGTGCGTCGATGAGGTTCTCGATGTTGGGGATGAGGTCCTTGTCGAGCGCCTCGACCCAGCCCTTGTCGATCATCAACCCGAGGAAGCGCTCGTTGTCGGTGAGCACGATGATGTCGCGGTCGATCGACTGGCCCTGCGAGAGTGGGCGCTGGATCTTCCCGAAGTACTCCGCGTTCGAGTTGATGTCCTCGAAGTAGTCGACCTTGATCCCCGTCTCGGCGGTGAACTGGTCGAGCGTCGGCCGCTTCTTGGTCTTCTCGTCGAAGTCGATGTACAGCTGCCAGTTCGAGAACTTGAGCAGGTCGGCGACCTCGTCGGACCCGCCGCCGCCACCGCCTCCACCGCACGCCGCGAGGAGCCCGGGAAGCGAAAGCAGGGTAAGGCCGGCAGCTCCGCGCTGCACGAGTTGTCGGCGGTTGAGGACGATCGTCATGCGACTCCCTTCTCGGTCGGCCCCGCGACGACGAATGTCGAGGCGGCGCTCCAAGTGACGGTGACGGTTGACCCGATCGCGGGAACGAAGCCCCCGGTTTCGGCGTTCTGGTGGAACACGGTGATGTTGCCGGCGGGTGTCGTGACGACGAACTCGGTGGCGACGCCGATGTAGGCGCTCTCGCTGACCGAGCCCGAAAGGTGGTTGTCGCCGCTGTCGCCGAGCGAGATCTTCTCCGGTCTTACGCCGACGGCGACCCGCCCGGTCGCCTGGCCGGTGTCCGCGCGCACGACCGTCCCGTCGTCGAGCCGGACGGCGCCTGCGCCCTCGACCGCGCCCTCGAGGAGGTTCGACTTGCCGAGGAAGCCGGCGACGAACGCCGTCCGCGGCCGCTCGTACAGCTCGGTGGGGCTGCCGAGCTGCTCGATCCTCCCCTGGTTCATCACTGCGATCGTGTCGGCCATCGTCATCGCCTCCTCCTGGTCATGCGTGACGTGGACGAAGGTCAAGCCGAGGTCATGCTGGATCCGCTTCAGCTCGAGCTGCATCTGCTTGCGCAGCTTCAGGTCGAGTGCGCCGAGCGGCTCGTCGAGGAGCAGGACCCTCGGGTTGTTGACGATCGCGCGCGCGAGGGCGACGCGTTGCTGTTGCCCGCCCGAGAGCTGACGTGGCTTGCGATTCTCCCGACCGGCGAGGTCGACGAGCTCGAGCACCTCGAGGACGCGCCTCCTGACCTCGTCCTTCGCGACGCTCTTCCGTTCGAGCCCGAACGCAACGTTGTCGAAGATCGTCAGGTGCGGGAAGAGCGCGTAGCTCTGGAACACGGTGTTGACGTCGCGCTTGTAGGGCGGCAGCCCCACGACGTCGCGATCGCCGAGGAAGATCTGGCCGGCCGAAGGCTCCTCGAAGCCACCGATCATCCGCAAGGTCGTCGTCTTGCCGCACCCGGACGGACCGAGTAGCGCGAAGAACGAGCCGGACGGGATCTCGACCGAGATGCCGTCGACCGCACGCACCTCCTCGAACTCCTTGACGATGTCGACCAGCCGGACATCCGCGGTCATGGTCGCATCGCTCACGGCACCTTCACCATTCCTCGCTCGTCGTGTGACCGGACCCCCCAGTCGTAGAGCTGCTTCCAGAGGTCGAGATAGACGAAGCTCTCGGTCGAGACGACCTCGTCGAGCGCTCGGATGCGGTTGGTGACCTCGAGGAGGTGCCCGCGGTCGGCGCACACCAGCTCGACGAGGAGGTCGAACTGACCGGCCGTCGCGACCACGTACTCGGCCTCGGGCCACCGCGTCAGCTCGTCGGCGACCCGCTCGATCGGGCCGGAGACGCGGATGCCGACCATCGCCATCGCCTCGAAGCCGAGGCCGAGTGGGTTGGTGACGGCGGTGACCTGGAGGACGTCGAGGTCGCGGAGCCGGGCGTAGCGCGCCCTCACCGTTGCCTCGGACACGCCTATCTCGGCTGCAATCCGACGGAAGGGCTCGCGGCCGTTGCGCTGGAGTGCCTCGATGATTCGACGATCGACACTGTCGATGCGGGCACGCTCGACCGCGCCGCGCCCTGTCCCCGACGAACCACGTGCAGCGTCGGTGTCGGAGGAAGTGCGCAATGCGAGGCAGGTCTTACCAGGTCACACGGAATGCGTCAATGCGAACGGGCAATGCAGACGCAATTCGCAGTGGCCCCGAGGGCGTCGATCGCCCACGACGATCCGCTTCAGCCGTCGATGGCCGGCACGATGAGGAGCGGCGTGGACGACTTCTGAACGAGCTTGAGGACGACGGAGCCGAGGAGCGCTCCGCTGATCGGGTTTTCACCGACCGTGCCCACGACGATCGTGCTGGCGTCGAGCTCCTTTGCAACCGCCATCAGGACGTCCGCCGGCCGCCCCTCCTCGATGCGTGACGTCGTCGTGATCCCGGCGGTCTCGAGTGCGCTGACGGCCCGCGCAACCGCCCGCGAGCCCAGCTTCTCGAGCTGGCCCCTGAAGTCCGTCGACTCGCCCTCGAACGCAGGCCCGCCCAACGCGCTCATGTGGTAGCCGAACACGACACAGACCTCCGCGCCGAGCAACGGCGCGCGACGAATCGTCTCCACGAGCGCCGCGTTGGCCGACGGCGAGTCGTCGTAGCCGAGCACCATGGTCTTAAGCATCGAGCACCGCCGGGTCTGCGACCTCGAGCTTCCGTTGGAAGAACTCGCGATGGTTGAACCAGCGCCAGATCATCAGGATCACCCCCAGGATCATGAATCCGATTGCGATGACGAGTGGCGGGCCGAGCCCGAGCCACGACTCGCCGGACTCCGAGTTCTCGGGCTTCGAAAGGTCGATGATCGACTTGACGAGGATGTAGGTCATCACGACTGCGCCGATCAGCGGGACGACGCCCACGAGCACGAAGTTCTTCACGCTCTTCGTCAATTCGCGGCGGAAGTAGACGACGCACGCGAGGCCGGTCATCCCGTAGTACAGGAGGATGAAGATCCCGATCGAGAGGATCGAGTCGTAGAGGGCGTTCTGGCTCACGAGCGTCAGGCCGACGTACCAGATGATGGACAGAACGGCCATCCAGATCGTTGCCACACCAGGGGTCATGTGCTTCGGGTGGACGCTCGCGAACCGCTTCGGGAACGCGCCCTGAACGGCCATCGACAACGCCGTTCGCGTCGAAGGCAGAATCGTGGTCTGGGTCGACGCCGAGGCTGAGGTCAGCACGGCGATGATCAGCAGCTTGTCGAGCGGCGAGCCGAACACGTCGCCTCCGAGTGCGGCGAGCACGTCGATCTGGTTGTCCTCGAGGAACTGCGTCCCGTGGAACGAGACTGCCGCGATCGCCACCACGACGTAGATGCCGACGAGGATGATCGTGCTCAGGATCGCGGCCAAGCCCGGCGTGCGCGTCGAATCCTCGGTCTCCTCGTTGACGCTCACGGTCGAATCCCAGCCCCAGTAGATGAAGATCGACGCGAGCACCCCCGCAACCAGGGCGGTGCTGGACGGGATGTTGAACGGGTTGAGCCAGCTCAGGGACGGGTGGAGCGAGTTCTCGGGATCGGAGGTGTAGACCTTCCACAGCGCCACGACGGCGAACAGGAACAGGGTGACGATCTCCGCGCCGAGCAGGAAGTACTGGGACCTTGCCGACGCCTCGATTCCGACGTAGCAGATCCAGCTCATCACGATGATCCAGATCACCCCGACCAGGGTGACCCAGAACGTACTCGCAGCGAGGCTGTCCGCCCCGATGAGCAAGAAGGTGTACTCACCCGCGATCTGCGACAGGTTGGCGATCACGATGATCTGGGCGATCAGCGCAGCCCACCCCCCGAGCCAGCCCGCCCACGGCCCGAACGCCTTGGTCGTCCACGAGAACGTCGTGCCACAGTCCGGGTCGGCCTTGTTCATGAAGTAGAAGCCGCCCGCGATGAAGAGCATCGGGATGAACGTCACCCAGAGGACGGCTGGGGCATAGAGCCCGACGGCGACGACCACGATGCCGAGCGAGGCCGCCAGGCTGTAACCGGGAGCGGTCGAGGCGACGCCGATGACTACGCTCGAGACGAGACCGAGCGCGCCGCCGCGAAGGCCTTTCCCGCCCGTCTCTGATCCACCTTGCGGCGTGCTGCTTTCGCTCATGAGCCTGCCCGTTCCTTCATCGTCGCCTCGCCTCGCATCACTCGTTCACAACGCAGGCGAGCGAGCCTACACCCCATGCGCCGGCGAGAACAAGGGGGCAGGCACGGGCCGGCGTTCGTCGGCACGACCTTCAGCGCCTCAAGCGAGCTTGACGCAGACGTGCTTGATGCGCGTGTACTCCTCCATCGAGTAGAGCGACATGTCCTTGCCGTAGCCCGACTCCTTGAACCCGCCGTGCGGCATCTCCGGCGTGAGGGGGAAGAGGTGCTCGTTGACCCAGACGCAGCCGAAATCGAGCTGGGCGGCGACCTTCATCGCCCGTCCCACGTTCTCGGAGAAGACCGACGAGGCCAGGCCGTACCGGATGTCGTTCGCCATCGCGATCGCGTCGTCATCGGAGGCAAAGGACTGGACGGTGACGACAGGCCCGAAGACCTCGTTCTGGACGATCTCGGCGTCCTGCGCGACATCGCCGACGAGCGTCGGCTCGACGAAGAACCCGCCTTGACCTGGCCGTCCACCGCCGGTGAGCACCGTTGCCTTCGCATCCACGGCGCGCTCGAGGAAACCGAACACACGCTCCTGCTGCTCGGCCGAGATGACGGGGCCCATCCCGATCTCGTCATCCGTCCCCGGATCACCGACGGTCAGCGAGCCCACCGCGTCGATCGTCTTCGAGACGACCTCGTCGTAGATACGCTCGGACACGAGCAGGCGCGACGAGGCGGTGCAGTCCTGACCCGAGTTGAAGTACCCGCCGATCTTGAGCGCCTCGGCGACGGTGGCAGGGTCCGCGTCGTCGAGCACGACCATCGGTGCCTTGCCCCCGAGCTCGAGGTGGACGTGCTTGACCGTGTCGGCGGCGTTTCGTGCGATCAGCTTCCCGGTCGCGGTGTCACCGGTGAGCGACACGAGCGCGATCGCGGGGTGGCGAACGAGGGAATCGCCGACGGGTACCCCGTCACCGGTCACGACTTGCAGGACGCCCGGCGGTAGCACCTCCTGAGCGAGCTCGACGAAGCGCAGCATCGTGAGCGGGGTCTGCTCTGCGGGCTTGATGATCTGGACGTTGCCGGCGGCGAGCGCAGGCCCCATCTTCCACACCGCCATGAACAGCGGGTAGTTCCAGGGGCAGATCCCGGCGACGATGCCGAGGGGCTCGCGCCGAATCATCGACGTGTACCCGGCCACGTACTCGGCCGCGGCCTTCCCCTCGAGATTTCGGGCCGCACCTGCGAAGAACCGCAGGTTGTCGGCCATGATCCCGGGCTCGTCCACCGCCACCCACCATGGTTTCCCGACGTTCTTCGATTCGAGTCGCGCAAGCTCTTCGGCGTTGTCGTCGATCACGTCTGCAAGCTTGAGCAGCAACTCCATTCGATCCTTCGGGGTCTTGTGGCGCCACTCACCCCAGGCGGTCTTGGCGGCCGCCACCGCGCGCTCGACGTCCTCGGCGGTCCCGGACGGAACCTCGGCGATCACCTCGCCGGTCGCAGGGTTCAGAACCTCCATCGTCTCGCCCGACGACGAGTCGACAAACTCGCCGCCGATGAACATCTTGTGCTGTGTCACGGCCACGTTGGCTCTCCTGGGTCGAAGGGTGGCGCGAGCCTACACCGCGCCCGTTCCGGCTCGCGCGCCTGCTCATGCGATGCGATAGAACGTGCCCATGAGAATCCTCGTGGTCGGCACCGGCGGCGTTGGCTCGGCGTTCGCAGCGATCGCCCAACGACGGTCGTTCTTCGACCGCGTGATCCTCGCCGACCTCGACCCCGCGCGACCGCAGGCGATCGTCGACCGTCTGGGCGAGCCTGATCGCTTCGGCGGCGCACAGGTCGACGCGTCGAACGAAGACGGCCTTGTCGCCCTCATGCAGGAGGTCGAAGCCGACGCCGTCCTGAACGCGACCGACCCGCGGTTCAACAAGCCGATCTTCGACGCCTCGCTGCGGGCCGGCGTGACCTACCTGGACATGGCGATGACGCTCTCCGAACGCCATCCGACGCACCCGTTCGAGAAGACCCACATCAAGCTCGGCGACTACCAGTTCGAAAGGGATCAGGCCTGGCGCGATGCGGGGCAACTCGCGCTCGTCGGAATCGGAATCGAGCCGGGCGCCGCCGACGTGTTTGCCCGGTACGCCGCTGACGAGCTGTTCTCCGAGATCGACGAGGTCGGCATCCGCGACGGGTCGAATCTCGTCGTCGAGGGTTATGACTTCGCCCCGTCCTTCTCGATCTGGACGACGATCGAGGAATGCCTGAACCCCCCTGTGATCTGGGAGAAGGACCGGGGCTGGTTCACCACCGCCCCGTTCTCGGAGCCTAGATCCGGATATCCGCATCGCCTTCGCTTGGGCGCCGAGATCACGAACGAGGTCGAGGTATGGAACGGATTCGGCGTGTTGGGTGACAGCCGGAAGGTCGTCCGGGCTGTCGGCACCGGTACTGCGGTGATGCCGTCGTGGTTCACGAAGTGAACCTGCGCGAGATCCGTGATGGCCAGCTCCTGGATCCCGTCCAGATCGAAATCGAGGCTCTGGATGGAGGTGCCTGAGTTCGGGTCCAGGCCGGCCCAGCCGGGAAGATCGGTCGAGGCGCGAAAGATCACCGCGCCGCTCAGGTCGCGCAGCCGGACGTCGCTCGGACCCGCTTCGAGCACCTCGAACTGCGCGGGAGAACGCAGGCTGCGGATGTCCGCGCCCTGGAGCGAATCGGTGTGCGAGAACATCGTCGCGTAGATCGAGCCATTCCACTTGTAGGCCGTGAACAGCGGCGACTGTCCCGGGATCAGGTAGTGGTACATGAACAGCGCGAGCCGGCCGTTGCCCTCGACATCCGCGGTGACGTAGCCCGCCTTGCCCTGGGCGAAGCTCGGCAGGTCCTTCTCGAGCGCGCCCGTCAGGCCGTCGAACAGGCCGTAGTGGTCGTCGGCGATGTTGGCCAGAAGGACTTCGTCCTGGGTATCGCCATCGGTGTTCCCGAGAGCCTCCCCGATGCGCCAGCCATTGGCGACCCAGGACTGGGCGAAGGTGCCCGTGTACTTGGCGAGCCGCACCCGATCGTAGTCGTTGATGAGCAACTCGAAGACGCCATCGTGGTTGAGATCGGCGACCTGCGTGTAGTTCGGATACTGGCCGGACCAGCCGGGGATACCGGTCGAGGCTCGAAACAGGACGTTGCCGGCAAGATCGCGGATGCGGACGTCGTTGCCGAGGCCGGGGCCCTCCTGATGTTCCAGGATCTCGAACTGGGTGGAGTTGCGGAAGTGTCCCCAGCTCCCACGAATCGACCGGGTCGGTGTGCGTGAACAGCGTGGCGATGCTCGACCCGTTCCAGTGGTAGGCGGTGAACGAGGGCGAGCCCTGCCCGGGCTGGATCGAGATGAAGAGGTAAGACGGGCTCCCGGCATCGAGCGCGAGCGGCTGGCAGCTCGAGTTGAAGATCGTGTAGCCGGGAAACTGCTTGTCGACCGATCCCGTGAGTCCGTCGAGCAATGCCCATCCGCCGCCCACGGTGCTGGCTCGCGATGAGTTCGGACTGCGGATCGCCGTCGAACGATCCGGCGTCGGAGGCGAGCTGCCATCCACTCGCGACCCAGGACTGCGAGAAGCTCCCCGAGTACGGTGACGAGACGCGTCTTGTCGAAGTCGTTGATGAGGATCTCGCTGACGCCGTCGTGGTTCACGTCGGTCGGCGTGGCAGAGAGCGGCGACTGCGCCCGACCAGCCCGCGATGGCGGTCGACGCGCGGAAGAGGATCGAGCCCGCCAGATCGCGCACGCGAACGTCGTTGCTGCCCGTCTCCACGATGTCGAACGCCGCGGAGCCGCGAACGTGCGCGAGGAGCCAGGTGTCGATCGCGTCGGTGTGCGAGAACAGCGGGACGTAGCCCGAACCGTTCCAGTGATAGGCGGTGAACAACGGCGCCGTCGGTCGCTGGAAGAAGAGCTCGACCCGGCCGTCGCCGTCGATGTCGACGAGGGCGGAAGTCACAGTTGTCGGCCGTGAACTGCGGGAATTCCTGCTGGATCGCGCCCGTGAGCCCATCGAAGATGGCGAGATGATTGTCGGTGTTGCTCGCGAACAGGACCTCGGGCTGGGCGTCGGCGTCGGAGTTTCCGATGTCCGAGAGGTTGGTCCATCCGGCGACGGACCAGGTCTGCGTGAATCCGCTCGCCAGGGACGGCTGGGGAGCGAGCACTCGCGTCGCGAGCAAGAGTCCGAACAACACGGGAAACGCTCGGCGAAGCGGCATGAGCGGACCTCCTCGAGGGTGCATTGCACGGAGAGAAGGGGCCTTCCCCGCCCGCCAAGAATAGCCTCTCGGTTGCGTTCATGACGAGCACGGTCTTTCCTGGCAGTGACCCGTCGGAAAAGAGAGGGCGGCGCGCACGAAACGCGCGCCGCCCTGCACCCGCTACCGCCGGCTTACTGCACCGACCGGAGCGACCGAAACGCCGCGCGCATCTCCGATGCGAAGAGCAGCGGCTCTTCCCACGCCGCGAAGTGCCCGCCCTTGTCCACCTCGTTGAAGTAGGTGAGGTTCGGGTAGCCGCCCTCCGCCCAGCGCCGGGAGGGCTGGTAGATCTCGCCGGGGAAGACGGTGAACGCCGCCGGGATGGAGAACTTCTTCGGGCCGAAGTACGGGGGTTTGTTGTCCCAGTAGCTGCGGGCCGCGGAGACCCCGGTATTGGTCAGCCAGTAGAGGGTGATGTTGTCGAGCACGTCGTCCCGCGTCAGCCGCTCCGCGGGCTGTCCGTTGGTCGGCGTGCGCAACGCCGCGAGGACCGTCGCCGCCGGCTGGTCGTCGCCGTCGCCGTGGTCGATCAGCCAGGCCGCGAGGGCGACCGGCGAATCGGAGAGCCCATAGAGCGTCTGCGGACGCGTCGCCATCTCGATCGCGTAAGCGGCGTTCTTGGCGAAGAAACCCTGCAGCTTGTTGAGCGCGCGTCGCTCCGCGTCGGAGAAATCGGACGGCACCGGCGCTCCGGCCTGGATCACGTTCGACACGTCCTGCGAGAGCGCGAACAGGAAGTTGGTGTGGATGGCCACGAGCTCCGCGGGCGCCTCGACCGCCATGGCGTCCGTGACCTGTCCGCCCACGTCGCCGCCCTGCGCGACGTATCGCGTGTATCCCAGGCGCTTCATCAGCACGATCCAAGCGCGTGCCATGCGGGCATGTTCCCAGCTGGTCGTCGGCTTGCCCGAGAACCCATAACCGGGGATCGACGGGATCACGACGTCGAAGGCGTCCTCCGCGCGGCCGCCGAAGGCCGTGGGGTCGGTGAGCGGGCCGACGAGCTTGATCTGCTCGAGGATCGAGCCGGGCCACCCGTGCGTGATGATGACCGGAAGTGCATTCGGTTGCTTCGACTTCACGTGGATGAAGTGGATGTCCAGCCCGTCGATCGTGGTCATGAACTGCGGTAAGGCATTCAGCTTCGCCTCGCACTTGCGCCAGTCATAGTCGGACGCCCAGTAGCGCGCGAGTGCCTGCACCGTGTCGAGCGGGACGCCTTGCGAGGTGTCGGTGACGGTCTCCTTCTCCGGAAAGCGTGTTGCCGTGATCCGGCGACGAAGCTCGACGAGCTCGGCTTCGGGGATATTCACGCGGAACGGGCGAATCGCTTCGTTGGCGGCGCTCTGCGCCAGCTCGAGTTCGGCGGTTGCGTTCTTCATCTGGGTTGCCTCCTTGTCGGTACTGCGCTTGCGACTGGTCGCCGTAGCCGGCGAGAACGCCGCAAAGGCCAGGAACAGAACTGAGTCGAGTCCTACCGAGGCGGCTCATCGGGGCCTCGAGGCCGCCCTCTCCCGACGCGCGGAGGATGGGCGAACGGGGCGGTCGTTCGCTTGAGTCACATGACTGAAAGAGAGGGGCTGCGCTCCAGGGCTGTTCGCCCCAGCCTGGCCGCGGACGGGCCGGCAGCGCCCGCTAGGGGACTACGTGGAGCGGTTCTGCAGCGCGGCGCTCAGTGGGATCGCGCCGTGATTCCGAGCTTGGGGAAGATGCGGTAGAGGTGCGAGCCGATCGTCCGATGCGAGAGGAAGAGTTGCTGGCCGATCTCCTTGTTGCTCAGGCCCGCCGATGCCAGCTGGGCGATCTGCAGCTCCTGTGGGGACAACGCATCGACCAGGTCGTGGGTCCGCCGGCGACTGGTCTCCCCCAAGCGCGTAACTCCTGGCGCGCTCGTTCGCCCCATGGCCCGGCGCCGAGCGCGTCGAACGCATCACGCGCCGCGCGCAGCGGAGCCCGAGAATCGGCGGGTCGCCGCTGCCGCCTGAGCCAGACGCCGTACGCGAGCTGCAGGCGCGCACGCGTAAACGGCCACGGCGCGAGTTCCGCTTCGGCTCGAAACGCCTTCTCGTTGCCGTCGGAGGCCAGCACGGCGTGCGCGTAATGCAGGTTTGCGACGAGCAACGGCCATCTTGCGCGAGCGACGATCGGCTCCAAGTCCCGCACGAGTGATTTGGCGTCGCCCTCCTGTCCGCAGTGGACCGCCGCCTCGACGAGGTCGACCAGAAGCCAACTCCGCACGTGCGGATGGTAGGAGTCGTCCTTCGGAACGTAGACACGGCGCAGCTGTCCATAGGCCTCTTCGTGGCGACCCGCCGCGAGCGCGGCGACACCCCACGACCAGCGAGCCATCGCCCGCCCGGGGTCGGCATGGGGACCGATCATCCCACGCTCCCCCGCGGCCGCGAGGCGTTCAGCGACCTCGAGTTCTCCGCGGTATGCCGCGATCGTCGCGGCGGCGAGGGTCGCACCGGCCGCGAGATCGAGCTGCCCCGACTCGACTCCGAACCGCTCCGCCTCGCCGGTGATGGACAAGGCTCTCCTCCAGTCGCCCAGGTGGATCTTGACCCAAGCGAGCTTCAAGAGCCCCGAGACGAGTCCGCCGAGCAGACCCTGGGCGCGGTTGAACTGAACGCGGGCGTCGAAGCAGCGCTCGGCACGGACGAAGTCGCCGACCGAGAGTGCGGCGAGGCCGAGATGGTGGTCGGCCAGGCGTCCCCGCTCTCCCGGACGCTCCGCAGTACGACGCGCTAGACGCTCGAGAACGATCGCCCCGTGCTCGACCGGGCTTGCCATCGCAAGGGTGGCGAGGTGTCGAGGATCCTCCGGCGCGTCTGGGAATCGCTCCAGGACCGCGATCACCTCTCGACGTACGTCCTCGTCCGGATTAGACCACCAGCAACGATTCGCGATCACGAACATCGCGGCCATTCCGCGCTCGAGCTCTCCGTCGGCGCGAAGCCGATCCGCAATGTCGACGAACTCCGGGATGCGCGATGCACCGGACCAGGCGCTGCGTCCGTACGACTCCCGCATCGTGACGATGGACGGTCGTTCCCCCGGCGGGACGTGCCCATCGTCGACCGTGTCGAGGAACTGCAGCACAGAATTCACTCTTCCGAGGACCATCGCCAGAACCGCCGCGCGAGCGAGGTGCCGACCGCGGGTCTCGGGATCGTCGGCGAGCTGTGCGGCTCGATCAGCGCCTGCATCGCCACGCCGATCGCTCCTCGCCGTTGGGCGCGTCGCGCAAGCTCCTCCAGATCGGCGACGATGGACGCCTCCGTTTCGAGAGCCGCCGATGCTCGATGCCAGGTTTGCCGGTCAGCGTCCCCCACCAGCGTGGCCGCGAGTGCGGCATGCGTCTCCTGTCGTTCCTCCAGCGTCATGGATTGTAGGATTGCCGAGCGCATCAGCGGATGCCGGAAGCGCAAGAATCCGAGGCCGTCGACCTCGACGAGTCCCGCCTCCTTCGCCTCGGTCGCCGCCGCGAGCGAGACCGGGCGGCCGTCGAGCCCCGTCGCGGCCGCGAGAAGTTCGGCGATCACGCCGCTGTCGTTCGCGGCCGCGACGCGGAGAAAGCATTGCGCGCCCGGGGACAGGCTCGTGATGCGTTCCGCGAACGCCCGCTCCAAACGGTCGGTGAGCGGAAGCTCGGAGCCTGCAGCGGCCGGATCCACGTCGGGCTTCGAGCGCAGCGCGGCCACCAGTTCGACCAAGGCGAGAGGGTTCCCGGCGGCGTTGCGGAGCACGCGCTCGCGAAGTTGCGCGCCGAGTCCAGGCGAGCTCGCATCGAGCAAGGCTTCGGAGTCGGCGTCGGTGAGCGCTCCGATCGAATGTTCGAGGATTCCCGCCTCGAGAAACGGAGTCGCGAAGCCGTCGCGCATCGCCACGATCAGCGCGATGGGATCCGACTCGAGGCGTCGCGCCACGAACGCAAGAGCCGCTCCTGTAGATTCGTCGAGCCATTGTGCATCGTCCACCAGCAGAACGAGGGGTGCGCGTTCCGCGCTCTCGCCAAGCAGATGCAGCACCGCCATGGCGACGACGTACGGTCCGGACACGGTCTCGTCGTGGAGCCCGAACGCGCCCTGGACGGCCTTGGCGTACGAGATCGGCAGACGGTCGACGTCGTGGAGGACGGGCCGGAGAAGTTGATGCAGCCCGGCGAAGGGCAGGTGGGTCTCGGACTGGACGCCCGTCGTGCTCAGGACGTGGAGGCCGGACCTCGTAGCGTGCGCGCGCGCCGCCTCGAGCAGCGACGTCTTGCCGATGCCCGGCGCCCCGCGTACCAGGAGCGCCCCGCCGCGACCCTCTCGCGCGGCATCGATGCGCGCGATGAGTGCTCTCGTCTCGGCGTCGCGTCCGATCAGCGCGGTCGGCGGTGCGTCAACTCGTGTCACACGCTGAATCCTCCCCGTTCATCGGATCAACCGTCGAGGGACCTCGGTACTCTAGGGCCCCCCCGGCCGAAATGGCTACGACCACTACGAGAACCGTGTCAAGGCCTGTCCGCTCCTCCGGCACCGTGACGTCACTCCCCCGCGGCGGGGATGTTCTCCAGCACGCGCGAAATCCCGTTCATGAGCGACTTCTCGACCACGACCTCGTCGGTCTCGAAGCCGCCGAACAGCGATTGCGAAGGGTTGGCTTTCCCGTTGTGCGCGCTTCCCATGGCCTCGCTTCTCCAGACAACCCTCCCCGCGGAGCGCGCGTAGATCCAAGCCGCGACCTCGGTGCTGCTGCTTCTTCTGAATCACCAGCGACGAGGCGCGACTCGCCCCGGGGCGAATGCAGAGCACGCGTTCGGTCCACGCGCCGAAGGTCGCGTCCCAGGTGCTGTCGCTCATCGCGGCCAGTTGGGTGGAGTCGGGCGCGGCGGGCTGGTCCGTGGCGGCATAGTATCCGCGGGTCTCGAGTTTGGCGCGCGCCGCATCCCGAAACCCGTCCGCGAGCCGCGAGCGCCGCTTCGCGCTCTTCACCAGCGAGTCGGGGGTCTGGATCGGAAGCACCGCGACGATGAACGGCATCCGTTTGCTCGGAGCGCTCGCACCGGGCTCGACGAACCGCACGGCGATGCCGCTCACCCACTGCGGATACGTCTCCGGATCCATCGGGAGGCCGTGCATGCCGAGCACCGCGTCCGCCCCCAGCTCGCGCGCCTTACCGACGAGGCGTTGCCCGGCCCGCTCCTCAAAGCCCTGATTCGATTCCGTCAGCGAGGACGTGAGGGCCTTCTGCAACACGCGACCGACAATCGCGAACGATCGGCCGGGCACCGAATCAGCCCGGCTGACGACAATCAGTTTCTGGTCCGCAGCGGCGGTGGAAGCCGTGCCCGGCACGGCGCAGAGGGAGCACGCCGCGCTCAGCAGGAGCCATCCCCGCACCGCCGCCTGCCGCGTGCCTAGCATCATCGCCACGTACAGAACCCCAGCCCCGAAGAAGCCCACGAACGACGCGCGCCCGCTCTAGAGGGACGTCTGAACTCGGAATTGGAGGAACTGAGTCGCGCCCTGGAGACCGAATCGATCCAGAACGCCATAGCCATAGACCGCCGCGAGACGCACATTGTCCGAGAGAAACCAGTTCACCATCGGAGTCACTCTCCAGAACTTTCCACCGCGAATGCTCCCGGAGTCGAGGTCGATATAGGACACGTTCAGAACGGCCTCCCAGGCTCCACGGCCACCTTCGAAGACGGTCTTTGCCGGCGAGACGGCGTTGAAGAATGCGCCCGGCGCGTTATAGCCGCGCGTCTCCCCGGTGATCAGCCACGCTGCGACAACATTGCCACCGTGGAAGGTTGGATTCGAGCCGTTCAAGGCGTCGACGGCCTGCCAGTGGTATTCCGTGCCGTAGAACCAGGGGCCAGCCCGATAGTAAGCCTCGATGCCCGTCGCGCTCGCACCACTCGCCGGGATCTTGTCGGTGTCGACAAAATACGGCGCCTGATTCGACTCGGGCTTGGAGCGAAGCCGTAGGACATCGTTATCGGCTTCACCAGACCGGCCGCTCAAGCCCAGGTGGAGAACTCTGCGCTCGGCCTCCGAGAGTATCGGTGTCCATACGACGCGAGACACGACCTGATGGTCGTAGGTGGCGAACTTCTCGTCTTCCGCCAGTGCGTCGGCAAACCAACCGAGGGTCACTTGCAGGCGCTGTCCGGGGAAGTAGCCCAGCCACTTCACCCCGTCTGCAAGGATCGGTACGAAGTCGACAATCGGGCTCGCTCGATCGCCGATGGATGGTAGCCAACCATGACCTTGACCATGGAGTACCCCTCCTTGTCCCGACCGATGAAGAAGCGGCCGGACAGCTCGGGTACATCGATCTGAACGCCCGTCTTACGGAAGCGCCACGAGTCGTCCGCGCCGTCGTACATGTATCCCAGGGTCCACGAGATGCTTCGTGCCGTCTTGAAGCGCCCGTTCAGGATGAGGCGAAAGTCACGCAGATCCACGCCGGGTTCCATGCGGATCTGCTGCTTGCTCTCTTCATTCTGCGAATAGGCGGCGAAGTCGCCCAGGAAGCCGTACCGAGTCGGACTGTCGTTACGGGTCCGTCGTACTCGTTCCACTTGACTAGCCGCCGCCGGGGCACCTCGGCGTCCGCCTCGCCAGCCTCGACCGTGCTGTCGATGGTGGCTGGAGTTGCCTCGCTCGGACTCTGACCGCGCGCGGGCCGCGGAACGACGACCAGCGCCAGTCCTGCGAAGCCAAGCGCCAAGAGGCTCCATGCGACATGCGTCCGGTCTCGAGTCAGTCCTTGGCTGGGCGTCCACGGCTCCTCCGGACAAAACGGACCAGGCGCGGGGCTCTGGTTTTGCGCCCAGTCCCGCGCCTGTAGTGAGCTCCATCGAAGCGACCGTACCCAACTCGTCGTCGCTGAAGCAAGAGTGCGGAAGAAGAGCGAGGACGCGTACGCTGCGTGCCGGCTGGGGGGCATCGAGCGGAATCGGTGCCGATGGTACGCCGCGTCCATCGGCACCGCCTCGCCGGGGTGACCGCGCATCCTCTCGAGATCGCGGGTAACCATCGCGGCTGAGAGCAGGTTGAATTGGATCCATGAGGAGCCCCATGAACGCCATCACGATTGCGTCGATCACCTTCGTGTGCACGTTTGGCAGTGCATGGTTGGGGACGGACGATCCGTTCGATTCTCCCGCAATCGCACATCGCCAAGGAGTCGCAGGACGTCGTGCGGCTCGGGATGGGGTTGGTGGCCACCATGACCGCGCTCCTGCTCGGTCTCGTGACGGCATCGGCGAAAGGCACATTCGATTCGACCGACGCGGCCGTTCGAAATAGTGCCGTGAACACCGTGATGCTCGATCGC
>CAVRVG010000010.1:0-13906 GCA_963724655.1 uncultured Actinomycetes bacterium
GTACTCGGCGCCCAGCGACCGACCGAAGCACAGCTCGGCCAGCGCGCTGACTTCTACTTCTCGAGCACCCAACTCTGCTTCACGGCCACCAAGCCGCGGTAGGTGAGTGCGGGTCCGCTCCCCAGCCGGCGACTTCCGCTGGTCATCCGCAGGTTCGGACTGACCGCCAGTGACCGTTGACCACGATTTCGTGGTCTAGATGTGGTGTGAACCTCCGGTATCTGCAGGGGTATCGGGGTCGACGTTGTCTCCATCGGCATGATGGGTCCGATCGGCTGGCGACGGGACGGCGAGGGCTGTCACCTGAGCCGTGGCGGCACGCCTTCGCCAGGGGACCACCCCTTCCAGCTCGACGTCGATCGAGAAGCTGAGGGACGTCCGTACCAGGACGATGATGCCCAGGATCAGGGCCTGCTCGACCGTCGGCTCGACCGTGATCGTCTGCACGATGTCCGCGATGATGAGGACTTCGATGCCGAGGAGGATGGCCCTGCCGATCTGTAGCCGGGCGTGCTCGAAGACACCCTCACGATGACCCTGAACCAGCGCTTTCGCGGCGATGACCAGTGCGGCGACTGACCCAGCCACCAGGATGGTGACCCCGGCGACCTCGAAGCCCTTCACCACCAGCTCCATCCACTCCTCGAAGTCCATGCGCGTTCTGTCCCTTCAGGAGCGCCGGTGTGCCTCGATCCATTCGAGGGCGATCGTCGTGGGCCTGTCGGACCGCAGAGCCGGAGGATCACTGGTCTGCTGCCAGGTCGGCAATGAACCTGATGGCCGTGATGCTCGGCAGAAACAGGTACGCAGCGGCCTTGGTCGTGACGAAGCTCGAGAGCCCTGTCACCTCGATCGGCGGCACCCCACCTGCCTGGGGTATGACGAAGATGCTCTCCGCTGGGTCCTGCGTGCCGGCCAGTGGATCCTTGGATCTCGGGTCGAGCCTGACGGCCCCTGCGAACTCCGCGTCGTTGACCCACTGTCGCTGCACGAACTCGTACTGGTTTGAGATGTTCGAGTTGATGAAGTGAAAGAGGATCCCGCGCTCGATGCCGTCGTAGGGTTCCGATGGGTCATAGATCGGCCCGTAGGGCAGGCCGCGACGGATCAGCCGGTGAGAGTTGTTGCTGCCGCCGGGCACGCCCTGGCCCGCGACCGGCTGACCTCGCGGGTTGACGCGGCGAATGTGTGCGCCCACGGGACAGCGGATCCCCTTCGGATCTCCGGATCCATCGGCATTCACGTACTCGAAATCGTTCAACTGTCCAGGCGACATCCCTCCCTCAGGGCTGTCCGTGTCCGGTGACAGGGCGAGAGGGGTGCCGTTGCGCCATCGCCCGCACATCTTCGCCGCCAGCAGTTCCGGATCGATCTTGTCGTGGTTCGACTGCAGGAAGTCTTCAAAGCCCACGACGTCGGTCTCGACCTTCTTGAAGACGGCAAAGCTGCCGTTCAGGCCCAGCTCGTGCGGCTCGGGAACCTCGTAGTTCTTGGCGTCCGCCCGCAGCACGAAGAGCCACGGCTCGCAGGGCTGCTGGTGATCGGGCTGGTAGCTCTCCGGACCGCCACGAATGGTGGGCGTCGTGATGGCGTCGGTGTATCCGAAGTGCACCTTCGCGGTCGGCATCAGCTGGCCCGCTTGCATCTCCATCAAGGCCATCCCGTCCTGGCGCCAGATCTCGCGAAACGCATCTCCCTCGGCGAGCCAGGCACACAACCTGTCGCCGTACCCCGTCAGCGTCTGCGGGCTCATGGCGTGCAGCGTCACCAGGACGTGATCGTCTCCGCTTCCGAAACCGCCGACCCAGTTCTGGGGCGCACTTGCTCCGGTGTCGCCCACCGACTCCGCCCGCGGTGCGGCTCCCTCGATGAACGCATCGAAGGACTTGAACGACAGCGCGGGCACGAGCTCCTCGATCTCAAGCGCAAGCAGTCCGGGCCACGTGATGCCGATGTTGAGGCAGTAGTCGGGGGTACGGCGCGGGGCCGCGGCGGGATCGTCACCCGGTCCGGGCGCGAACCCCACGTGCCAGTCCTCCGCAGTCGTGATCTGGGGGACGTAGGATTCGTCGCCGCTCACGAGCAGGCCGAGTTGCCGTCGGGCTTGCGCTGGGGTTCCTACGGTCAACAAGAACTGCCGCACCATCGGCATGCGGTAGCCGCGGAGGACGAAGCCCTGGATGTCCGCGAGGTCGAGTGTGAGCTCTTCCGTGGATGGCGAGTCGCCGTCGGTGTCTCGAGGGTCAAGCAGCCGGCGAAGTCGCCCCGGGCCCTTCCCGGCCGGCACCGCTGTCATCCAGAGGAGGCCGATGGTGACTCGCTGGCGTCGGCCAGCAGGGCTCTGATGTCTTGCACCCCGAGGCCGGGATAGGCGCTGTAGAACCCGATGGGCGGATGGTTGTTCTCCAACGCCCACTCATAGAACGCGTCGAGCGTTCTTCGCCACCGGGGTTGGCGGCGCACCCATCGACATGCGGGGAAACAGGGCATCGAATAGCGTCGCGGTCTTTTCGGCGAAGTCCTGGATGTAATTCTCGAAGTCACCGTCGAAGATCGTGAAGAAGCCCAAGTGGTTGTGCGCGAAGCGGCACGAAATGGGCGAAATGCAGCGTCCCAAGAGAATCCGACGCTTCGTAGGAGTCGTCTCGAATGGACCTCGCGGCCAGCTTCAGGGCAAAGCCCTGCAGACGTGACTTGATGGACATGTACGTCAGCAGGGGACTCTGCAAGGTGGTGCCGGTGAAGCCCGCCGCACGGACGCACGCCTTGATGTCCTGAACCGATGCGTCCTCGTAGGCGAAGTACGTGTCGAGAGGCTCGCGGACATGATGACCCAGCCACTTCTGACGCCCTGGAGGGTCACTCAGCCACGGGCGTGGCGGGCGGGTCGTCCACGTGCTCGAAGATGGCGTCGAACACCGGGCCGGCACTCTCCACGAGCCGCTCGATGTGCTGCGCGCCCTCGCCGTCGATGTCCGACAGGAAGAGAAGCTTGTCGTCTCCCTCGATCATGAAACGGGAGAAGTGCACGGTGCCGAGGTCGTCCTGCGCTCTCGCGAGACTCGGGCATCAACGGAGGCAGCTCTTCGGCGAGCGCCTTGGCGTTGGCCGGCGCTTTGATCGGGAAGTCGATCACGAGATGACTCTGGCTCATTCGCGTCCTCCTCGAACTGACCGCATCTCCAGGACGTTCCGGGCTAGAAGCCCATGGTCGAGATCAATCACCCCCGCCGTGGAGGGGTCGGCCTGCGTCCCCGGGCCACCGCCGGGACGGCGGCGTTCGCGGCGGTCCCCACGACGGTCCGAACGGCGGGCGACACCGTGGGTCACGACGGCCGCGGTTCCCACGACGGCCGCGGTGCGAGCGACGGGCGCGGGTCCGACGACTCCGCGGCGGGCGACACGACGGGCGGCGAGTGGCATCTCAGGCTCCTTCGGTTTCGTCCTCGAGCGCGCCGATCAGTGCTTGCACGGGGATCCGGCCGCTTGCGACGAGCTGACCGCCGGAGTGACGCACCGCGGACGCGAACGGTGCGGCCCACCTGTTCTCCCAGACGAGCAGCGCAGCAGAACTGTCAGGTTCCATGGCCCCGGCGAGGGAGATCACGTCGTCCTCGCTCAACACGTGCGCGATGTCGATCTCCAGCTCCTCGATCTCACCGGCGATGCCTTCGTCGAGGTCCTCGAGCTCGAACCCCTCGATCCGGCCGTCCGCTGACTTCGTGACGAAGACGAGATCGAGCACCTTGACGAGCTCCCGATCTACGAGGTCGCCCAGCGCGGGGGCGATGTCGCCGTTGAACTTGTTGCCCGGGAACTCGACGACGATGTAGTCGACCGGCCCGAGCTCGTCGATCGCTTCGCTCATGCCGCCAATGAGACCGAACCCCAGCGCCGAGCACTATCCAGTTTCGGCACCGTCACTCAGTGGAGTCATCATCCGAGTTGTGGGTCGCGATCCATGCCCGCGCGTCCCGTTGAGCCTGCTCGAGGGCGGCGCCGACACGCTCGGTAGCAAGGTAGAGGTTCCCCGGGCCGATGAACTCGGTGAATCCGGTGACGCGGAACTGCTCGGCGAGCGGCTCGTTCAGCGACACGATGACGAGCTTCGATCCGACAGCCTCCAGGCTGGAGGCGTACCTCCGTAGGACGTCGATGAAGGTCGAGCCGATGTCGCTGCGCTCCCGCAGTCGGAGGATGACGACGGTGTTCCGCGACGATGGCGTCACGTCGGGAAGCGTTCCTTCGAAGATCGGAGCGGCGGCGAAGAACATGCTGCCGTAGGGCTGCAGGACGACGACGTCGTTGGTCGGGAGGCGGGCGGGTGGATCGGTCTCGATGACACTGCCGTCCTCGGTGAAGATCCGTCGCTTGAGGGCGACGTGGTTCGACTGGCCGATGACATAGAGCGCGACCGAGAGCGCCACGCCGGCAACGACGGCGTACTGCAGCGGGATGGTCATCGTGAGCGCGAACGTCGTCGCCAGCACGAAGCGCTGGGCGACACCGGTTCTCCAGACAGAGACGAGATCCCTCGGCTTGACCGTCCGGATGCCGACGAGGATCAACAGGGCCGCCAACGCCGGCATCGCGATGTTCCCGATCGCATCCCCGAAGGCGACCAGGCTGACGGCCATCACGACGCCCGCGACGACGAGTGAGGTGCGCGTCCGGGCGCCGGCAGCCTTGTTCACCGCCGAACCCGAGACGGATCCGCCGACCGGCATCCCTTCGAGCACACCCGAGGCGATGTTGGCGATGCCTTGGCCGGTGAAGTCACGCGACGCGTCGGGATAGCTCCCGTCCTCGTTGGGGAAGTTCGCGGAGATGCCCGCACCTTGGACGAGACCGACCAGCGCCAGCGATACCGCGGGCACGATGAGGGAGGGAACGAGCCGTAGCTCCGGACGTACGGCGTCCGGCAGCGTGCCAAGGGTCGCGCCCAGGTCCTGGACCGTCGCCACCTCCCAACCGAGAGCCTTCGCGGCTGCAGAGGTCATCACGATGCCCACGACGAGGCCGAGGGCTCCGAGGCGCGTCCGTTCCAAGGCGATGATCAGCACGATCGTGCCGAGCCCGATCGCGACCGACTGTCCGTCGAGCCGCCCGGGGTGGAGGACCGTGTCGAGGGCGCGGGTGAGACGCGAACCCTGAGGAGAGTCGTAGCCGGTGAGGTTCGCGAGCTGGCCGAGGACGATGTTCACGCCGACCGCGTTGATGAAACCGACCATCACGGCGTTCGACACGAACCGCAGCACCGACCCGAGCTTGAGCAGCCCCGCCGCCATCATCACGACGCCAGTGAGCATCGACAGTGTGAACAGCGCGCGCGACGGGTCGGTCGCGTCGTGCACGGCGTCGACGTCCGCGACGAGGATCGCCATCGCGCCCGTGCCCTGCACCGCCATGAAGGACGACGAGGTCACGAGAGCGCCGGCAACCGTCCCGACCATGTAAGCATTGAGCCCAGCGAGCGGGTTGACCCCCGCGAGGAGCCCGGTTGCGAGACCGTCGGGCACGCTCTCGATGCCAAGCACCGCGCCCGCCGGGATGTCCTGCCCAAGGTGTGCGAAGACTGACGGCCTGGTGCGACCCATCGCTGCGGCGCTCCTTGCCGTATGGGACTCGTTGCTAGCGCGTGGTCGCCACGCTCGGCCTCATCCTTCCGCGCCCTCGTTCGTCACGTCGACACGATCCCGATCTCGACCGCCCTGCCGCGACCTTCAAGAGGACACAGCATCACTGGTCGACCCCACGCCGGAAGGTGCGCCAGGGGCGACGATGTTCGCCTTGAGCTGTGCGAACTCGGCATCGTCGATGACGCCGCTCGCCTTGAGGTCAGCGAGACGGCTGAGCTCGTCGGCCGCGCTGGTGGAGGTACCGGCCGCCTCTTGGATGTAGGCGCGCGTTGCCTTGTCCTGCGCTCGCGCTGCCTCTTCGGCATGTTCGCTCATCTTGTGACCACGAGCGATCACATACACGAAGACACCCAGGTACGGCAACACGATGATGAACAGGATCCACAGGAACTTCGCAAAGCCACCGAGGTCATGGCTGCGGAAGATGTCGGTGAACACGACGATCAGCAGCCAGATCCAGATGAAGAACAGCGTGAACCAAAGCATCGCCCAGAACACTTCACCTACTTGCCAGTCAGCGAGAATCATGTGCGCTCCCATTGCTCTGTACGGGGGACCCGCCGCCGTGCGGCGTTGTCGCTCGTAGTCTTCGTGTCGGGTAGCCGACAGCTATCCCGATTCGGCACAAGATGACCGTTGTGCGACCTCGGATCATCGCTCCGATCACACGTCCTCGACCGCGGCCAGCCGGCCGGAGCGGATTGCGGCGGCGAAGGCTTCATAGTCACGCTCGTTCTGGTCCGCATAGCGTTCGGAGAAGTCGGCGAGCGCCTGATCGAACCGATCCTTCTTGCCGATGTACGCGGCCAAAGCCACCGGATCGCCCGAACGGGCGTGCGCGCGCGCCAGGGTTCGACCGCAGACCTCCGCGTAGAACATGAGCGCGGCCGGGACCATGGACTCGACAAGGGCCGAGCCCTTCATGTCGCGCAACTGGCGCCAGTAGAGGTGGCGATTCGCCTCGTGGCCCTTCGTCCATCCGAGGAAGATGTCGCTCGCGGCCTGCATCATTCTCTGACCCTGGACCACTCGCTCACCGGGATGGCGGTAGCGGCTCTTCGGCAGGTGGTCCTCCAGTACCGACGCGGTCGCCTCCTTGACCTGGAGGAACAACGGGTCGTCCTGGTCTCGACCCTGCAGCAGCACGACAAAGGCCCGCGTCCCGACGCTGCCGACGCCCACGACCTTGTGGGCCATGTCGACGACGTCGAAGTGCTCGAGCAGATGGCGGCGATCGTCCTGCAACGTCTCGCGGTAAGCGCGGAACTGCTCATGGATCACGTGTTCCAACTCGTCGACGGAAAGGCCGATCCGCGGGGCCAGGTCTCGCAACGGGATCACCGCCGGTGGCTGGCTCACGATCCGGTAGCGGCCATCGACCTGCTCGGCCAGCTTCGACAGCGCTTGCAAACTGTCGCGGGTGTGCGCTTTTCGTGCCTGCTTCTCGGCCGACCTCGCCGCGGCCTTGCCGACCTTCTTGCTGCCCGCTCGTTCGACGGCGAGCGCGGCTTCCTTGATCCCGCTCATGAGCTCTTGCTCCGACAAGCGTGCGTACCAGATGTCCAGGGTGCGCATCTCGGCGAACTCGGCCATCGTTGTGCGATACGCCGCGATCGACGCGCAGCGTCACGGCACGGGCATCGGATCGATTGAAGCCGTTGTTGCGCGCCGCGATCGTGAAGCTCGCGGCCATCCGCTTCACGTCGTACTCGAACGGTCCGGGGAGCGTCTCGTCGAAGTCGTTCAGATCGAACAGCAGTGTTCGCTCGGGAGATGCGAACGCACCGAAGTTCGAGAGGTGCGCATCGCCGCACAGTTGTACGTCGCAGTCCTGCTGTCGGCGTGTCCTTGAGGTCCGTAGCCATGATCTTCGCGGCGCCCCGATAGAAGGTGAACGGCGAGATCAACATCCGCCCATGACGGATGGGGACGAGGTCGGGCTCCCGAGTGGTGTTCTGCTCCTCGAGCAATGCGACCGGATCCGGACGATCGGGAGACGGCGCCCATCCGGTGTGGACCGACCGCGGCACCTGCTCACGCGCGGCCCTCCCTCGCGCGCTTCGCTCGTCAACGCTCGGGTGCAGGACTGCCGTCATGAGATCTCTCCGTGCGGGATTGCCGTCGTCCTCATCCTCAACCGGATCGGTCGTATCGCTATCCGCATTCGGCACCCGGCCCGGGCTGCGCAGGCAGATGGACCGGAGTGCCCGCCTCGGAGCCGATCTCACCTGCCGAATGCGGATAGCACGAGCCATCGCGCGGGGAGGACGATCGGGCTCCTTTGTCACTCAACGCTCGGCCGACGCTTGCGGGGCTTGCACGCGTCCTTCCTGTCCTTCAGTGGATGCCGCACTATGAGCGGTCGTGGCTCTCCCGTGACGCAATCGCGGCCGTGTCGATCTGGGCGCTCCTCGTCCCGCAATCCCTGGCGTACTCGTCGATCGCAGGCGTACCGGTCCAGTACGGGCTCTACACCGCATTCGCCGCGCTCTTCGGGCTACGCGCTGTTCGGAACGTCAAAGCAGATGGCCCAGGGACCGAGCGCGGCGGTGGCGGCGGTGGTGGGGGCTGTCATCACACCCCTTGTCGGCGCCGCCGCATTGGGAACAGACGACGCCGCGAAGTTCGCGGCTGCGTTGGCGCTCGCGACCGGCGTCGTGTACGTGGCGCTCGGCGCGGCGCGCATGGGCTGGGTGTCGAACTTCCTGTCCAAGGCGGTGATGGGCGGATTCGTCCTCGGCTTCGCGATCGGCATCATCATCGAGCAGTCCCACAAGCTGCTCGGCGTGCCGAAGGTGGACGGAAGCTACATGCAGGCAGTTGTGGGGCACCATCGAGGAGCTCCCCGACACGAGCCTGACAACCCTCGCGCTCGGGACCGCCTGTCTCGCGGCGTTGCTGGTGATGCGGTACCGGTACCCCGTCGCTGCCGCGCGCACTCATCGTCGTCGTTCTGTCGATCGTCGCCGTGCAGTTGTTCGACCTCACAGCTCACGGTCTCGCGGTCACGGGTCCGGTGCCCAACGGAGTGTTCTCGGTGGGACTGCCCGGCGTCGGATGGGAGTACGCCGAGTCGCTCATCGCTCGGCGCCTTGGCGGTGATCTTCGTCGGCTACTCGGAGTCACTTGCGTCAGCACGCGCGATGGCGACGAAACACGGCTACGCGATCGATCCGAACCAGGAGCTCATCGCGCAAGGCGCGGCATGCATCGGCTGCCGGTGTCGTCGGCGGATATCCGACCGACGGCAGCCTGTCGAAGACCTCGGTGGCCGACTCCGCCGGGCAGCGGACGCAGATGGCATCGATACTCAACGCCGCGCTGGTACTGCTGACGATGCTGTTCCTCGCCTCGCTGTTCGAAGATCTTGCGGCCGCCGCGCTCGGCGCGATCGTCATCGACGCGATGATCGGTCTGATCGGCTTCGGTGACATGCAGCGCTATTGGCGCGTGAGCCGCGCCGACTTCATGTTCTTCACGAGCGCAATGGCGGGGATCCTCTTCGTCGACATCATCCACGGCATCCTGATCGGCGTCGTGCTTTCGCTCCTCATGCTGATCGCGAGAGCTTCGAAGCCGACGATTCGCCGCCTGGCGCGTGACCCGGAGGACGGCTCGTACATCGATGCTGGCCTGCACGATCGCCTCGTCACCAACTCGAGAGTCCTGACACTTCGGGTCGACGGGCCCCTCTTCTTCGCCGATTCACAGCGGTTCAAGGAAGCGGTCCTCGGCATGATCGACACGGCACCCGAGCGGCTCGAAGCGATGGTCCTCGACGCCGAGTCCATCTCGCTGACCGACACAGACGGCGCCGATGCCGTGATCGATCTCGCCTCCCAGCTACACGACCAGCGCAACCTCGAGTTCGCTGTCGCCCGTGTGCAGCCGCCGGTATGGGCGCTGTGGGAGCGGGCCGGGATCGCCACAGTCGTGTTCGGCGGACAGCCCTTCGACACCGTCCACGCGGCGGTCCACGCGGTGGAGGATCGTCACCCATGAGGCACGTCGTCGACGCCGCCCCGAGCTCGTCGCCGCGCCATCGAGGCGCTTTCGGTACGTGCCTCACGGGGCTCAGCCGACGAGATCGAGCGGACCGCGACCGACGACCGGCCGGCCGGCGCGCCTGCCTTCACGTCGGGCGGGCCGGAGTCGCACGTGAAGTGACCGCCGGCACGCGATCCCGATAAGGCCGGTCGAGCGGCGGGCACACGCCGGGCCACAGCTATCCCAATTCGGCACGCGTCCTTGCGCGCGCGACGGTTTCGCTCGGTGATTCGCCGAACAGTGCTCGGTACTGGCCGGCGAAGCGACTGAGGTGCCAGAACCCGAACTCGGACGCAGCGCGGGTCACCGGATCGCGTGCGAACGGACCTTCGAGAAGAGGGCGTCGCACCTCGCGCAGCGCTGCGGCGCGGAGGTAGGCGGTTGGTGACATGCCGTGCCACTCGCTGAACGCATCGCGCACTCGTCGTTCCGAGACACCGGCGACCGCGCTCAGATCGCTCAGCGTCACGCCCTGGTACTGCACGCTCGACGCGTACCGCACGCACGCCCGCACGATGCGCACGCTGGCGGGACGTGCCCGCGGGACGAGAGCTGGACGGGGGAACCGCATCCCGATGCGGGGGTCAGACGACCGCTTCGGACCGACGCTCGGCTGCGGCCGCCGCAGCGACACATCGACCATGTGGGGCTGCGGTTCGACGCGTCGCGAGGACTCGATGCCGTCGCGCTGCTCGCCTGCGCTTGTGTTCGTCGCCACCGCGACCCCATCCGTCGAACCATCGCTCGAGCGCATGATCCGCCTGTGAGGCACGGCTGTCGTCCTGCGCACCGGATGATTCGCGAGTGCCGTTGTGGAACGCTCTCATCCGATTCGGATGACGTTCGAGCTGGCCCGTCAGCTCTGGAGGGCGTCGTCGATCTCGTAGCCGATGCCGCGCGCGATCGCAGGAGCAGCGAATGCGGCTCGGGCGTGCCCGATGATCGTCGCGACGCTGATCAACGTTGCGACGATGTCTTCGTCGCAGGCCCCCGCTTCGAACGCACGGGCGATCGCGCTCCGCCAGAGTGCTTCGGGAGCCCCGACCGCACCGAGGGCGCTGAGCCGGACGAGCGCGTCGGTCCTGGGCTCGAGCGCGGCGAATCGAGCGTCCGGCCCGGAGAGCTTCGCGGTGAAGCTCTCGTCGCCGGTCGCGCACCGATGGAGCACGTGCCGTATGACGTTCCACGCTCACCTCACAAACGACGATGCGCTTGCTTGCCCTCATCCGAGCACCTACGCGGCGCGTCGGCATCATCCCGATGGCATGAAATCGGCGGCACCGAACGGTCTACGTGTCGAGCAGCCCGACCTCGTGGAGCCGCTCGATCGCTTCGTCGCGCGAGGAGACCCCCAGCTTCTGGTAGATCGAGATCGCCTGGGACTTCACCGTGTTGCGGGAGAGGTGGAGCCGGGCGCCGACCTGCGGGTACGTGAGGTGGGTCGGCAGGAACGGTACGAGCCGAAGTTCAGCGGCGGTCAGCGACGACGCTCCGACCTTTCCCGTTCGCATCGTCTCGAGCTTCGACTCGAGCCGGTCGACCTCCTCGGGCAGCACACCCAGATCGGGCCGCTTCTGCAAGATGTCGCGCGCCTGCCGCAGGACCTCCCGCGCTCCCGCGGTGTCCTCGAGGCCGAGATAGGTGCGGGCGACCTCGAGCAGCGTCCGCACCGAGTAGGTGGGACGCCCGTAGGTGAGCAATGGCCGCGACCGAGCCGCCCGCGTGACGTCGTCGCGTGCCCGTTCGACATCGCCGCGTTGAAGTGCAGCCCGTGCCGCCAAGGTGTAGGCGAGCGCGCTCTCCGTGTAGTCGTCGAGGCCGAACTGCCGCACGGCCGAGCGCGCCTCCTCGACGAAGCTCTCCACCGCAGGCCAGTCACCGCGGTCGAGCGCGCAGTAGCCACGCTCGGCGAGGGCGATCACCAGGGCGGGCCCGGCGGCCGTGCCCAGGCCGACCTCGACGGCCTGGGCGAAGGTCGAGTCGGCTCGGTCTCCGTCACCGCTGAGGAGTGAGCAGTGTCCGCTCAGCACGAATACCGCGCAGCGCATCGGGCTTCCCGCACTCAGCCCGTCGAACGCGCTCGCCACGTCACGTCGCATCGCCTCGATGCCGTCCCGACACTGAAAGCTGCGAAGGACGGCGCGCCAACTCGCCAACGTGCTGCCGTCAGGGAGAACTCGATCGGGCGACGCGCGTTGTACGCCCGTGCTTTCATCGGGGAGCGGCGCCGACGATGGATGTTCCGCGGCAATGGCCCAGCGTTCGGCGGCGGCCGCATCGCCCACGTTGAGGTAGAACAGCGCACCGAGCACCGCGACCGCGGGGTACTGCTCGACCAGGTCCTCGTCGTCGAGCCACGCGAGCCAACGCCGGACGGTCTCGCGGCGTCCCGCGGCGAACGCCCTCTGCCCGTTCAGCAGCATGAGCCGATTGACCCGGTCGACGTCGTCGCCCTTCTGCGCGTGGTCGATCGCCGGCTCGGGCATGTGGTTCGCCTCGTACCACTCCGCGGCGCGGACGTGCAGCGCGGTGACGACCACCGGCTCACGACGCTGCAACTCTGCCCGCAGCAGGTCGCGGAAGAGGTGGTGGTACCGGTACCACTCCCCGTGCCGGTCGAGGGCGACGAGCAGGAGGTTCGAGTGGGCGAGCGACTCCAGGACCGCACCGGAGCCCGCACCGTCGAGCACCGCGTCGCAGAGCGGCCCGCTCATTCGACCGAGCACGGATGTTCGCGTCAGGAAGGAGACCTCGGCATCCGAGAGGCGCTCGAGCAGTTCGGTGCGCAGATAGTCCGCCATCAACCGGTCGTCGCCCGTGAACGGAACGCCGGCGTCCTCCCGCGAGCCACCGGCCTTCAAGGCGAGCGCGGCGAGGTACAGCCCGACCGGCCATCCTTCGGTGCGATCGAGCAGTTGTTCCATCTCGGCGTCGGTGAGTTGGACGCCGGCAGCATCGAGCAGCGCGCGCCCTTCGGGTCCCGTCATCGCCAGATCGTCGACGCCGACCTCGACGACGTCACCGCTGGCCCGGAGCCGTGCCATGGGGAGCGATGGTTCGGCGCGGGTCCCGAGCGCCAGCCGCGAGCCGGCCGGAAGGTGGAGGGCAAGCTCGGCGATCGTGTCGAGGCACTCGTCGTTCTGGAGCGCCTCGACGTGGTCGAGGACGAGGACGACGGGCTCCTTCATGCCTGACATCGCCGATGCGAGGCGCGAGGCGACGGTGGCCACCGACTGTCGGCCGCCAGGTCGCAGCAGTTCCGACTCGATGGCGTCGACCCGATCGAGGGCGGCGGCGGTGTACGACACCAGCCGCCCGAGATCGTTGTCGTACCGGTCGATCGAGAGCCATGCGAAGCGAGAAGGGTCACGCCGCGACCATTCGGCCAGAAGCGTCGTCTTGCCGTAGCCCGGGGGCGCGGCGACGACCGTGATCGGCACGTCCGACGTGTCGAGTCGTTCGACGAGGGCGGCGCGGGAGATGAGCGCCGCGTGGGCGGTCGGCGGATGCAGCTTCGACTCGAAGAGGTCCGGCGGGCGGCCTTCGACGAGACGGGCCTGGCTGGCTTGGGCTGTGGTCACCGTGGACGACCCCCGGCGTCGCCTCGTGCAGGACACTAAGGGCCAGGTCCGGCGGCTGCAAGGAGCGTCACCGAACGTTCATGTCCGCCCCTCGTCGTGTCGTCTACTCCTCATCCGCACCCATCGAGCTCGTAGCCGAGAGCTGACGCCAGGACCGGCGCAGCTGAGGCGACGCGCGCGATGCCAACGATGGGAGCGACACTCATGAGAACGCTCGCGACCTCGTCGTCACTCACCCCGGTCGCCCGGGCAACGCTCACGGCCCACTGGTAGGAGGGCGCCGCCGCCTCTGTGGCGATCAGGGCCGCCAGTCGAATCAAGGCACGCGTCTTGTCGCCGAGCTCGGAATGCTCGAGGTCCGTGATCTCGCCGGCGAAGATCGATCCGATCGTGCCGTCGTCGCTCACGGCCAAGCGCCGCAACAGTCCCGCGGACTCGGGCTCTTCCCTCATAGGCCTTGCCATTCAGCATTGAGCCGTCACGCCAATGGTGGACTCGACACGGTCACGCCGCGCTATCCGATTTCGGCATGTGCCTCTTCGGAACGCTCATCCTGTTGTGCCGATTGGGGATAGCGCGGGAAGCGGGTCGACGTTCGAATGGCTCTTGACCGCTCGCCGGCAGTGATTCCGACGAGGC
>CAVRVG010000011.1:0-26759 GCA_963724655.1 uncultured Actinomycetes bacterium
ATCGGCGAGCCGGACGGAACGTCCAGCGAGCGTTGCCTTCGCATCTCGGAAGCCTTCGTCGCCGGCGGGCTCAAGTGCCCCGTCGACGAGGACATCCGCACGCAGGTCTGGCTGAAGCTCGTCGGCAATATCGCCTTCAACCCGGTCACGGCCCTGACCGGGGCAACCCTCGGCGACCTCCGACTCGTACCGGAGATGCCCGCCGTGCTCCGCGACATCCTCGAGGAGGGCGCCGCACTGGGAGAGGCGCTCGGGATCACACTCCCCGTCTCGATCGACCGGCGGCTCGAGGCCGGGATGGGAGTCGGTGCCCACAAGACGTCGATGCTGCAGGATCTCGAGGCAGGGAAACCGCTCGAGCTCGACTGCATGACGGGCGCCGTCATCGAGATAGCCGGGAAGCTCGGCATTCCCGTCCCGCACACGGAGACGGTGCACGCGTGCACCCGGCTGCTCGAGCGATTGAGGTGGCCCAAAGATGGGTCAAACGCCTCATGACGCGCGCGCCTCTCCGCATCTAGCCTGCCGCCACAACCAGACGAAGGAGGCGACGGAGATGCCGAAGGTTTCGAGGGACAGCGCGACGCAGGGCGGGGAGTTCGGCCCGGTGGTGGATCGGTCCGACCAGCTCGAGGGCTACACGGTGAACTTCACGTCGTTCCGCGAGGACATCGACGCGACGCCGCTGATGAAGGGGCTTCCGGACGACCGCTGCCAGTGCCCGCACTGGGGCTACGTCGTCAACGGCAAGATGACCTTTCGCTACGCCGACCGCGAGGAGGTCTTCGAGGCCGGCGACGCCTTCTACACGCCGCCCGGCCACGTCCCGGTGAAGCACGAGCCCGGCACCGAGGTCGTGATGTTCAGCCCCGCCGAGGAGCTGCGCAAGACCGAGGCGGTCATGATGAAGAACATGCAGGCGATGCAGGCCGGCTGAACGGCTCAGGCCGGGACGCGCGCGGGGAACTCCTCCTCGGGCAGGAGGCCGTGTTGCATCGCGAACAGGCCGGCGGCGGCGCGGGTCGAGGCGTTGATCTTCGCGTAGATGTGCTCGGCGTGGTTGGCGACCGTCTTCGGCGAGATCACCAGCCGCTCGGCGATCTCCTTGTTCGAGAGCCCGCGCGCGAGCAGCCGCAGCACCTCGACCTCGCGCGGCGTCAGCCCCGCCGGGCCCTCGCGGCGCCGCGGGACGCGGTGGCCGGCGGCGCCGAGCACGGCCTCGACGGCGTCGGCGTCGTGGCGGCCCGCCCTGACGTCGGCCCGCAGCTCGGCCGCGGCCTCCTCGGCGGAGCGCTCCGGGCGGTGCGGACGGGGCTCGCGCATCGCCTGGTAGGCGTCCGCGGCGGCGAGGATCCGCGCCTCGCGGGAGATCGCGGCGCCGGAGAGCCCGCGCGGGTAGCCGGAGCCGTCGAGGCGCTCGCGGTGCTGCACGGCGATCCGGGCCACGGGCGCGAGCGCCTCGGACTGGCGCAGCATGCGATCGGTCAGGTAGGGCTGCAGGCGGACGCGCTCCCACTCGCCGGCGCCGAGCGGTCCGCGCTTGTCCAGGATCGCGTTCGAGACCCCGAGCCGCCCGAGGCCGTGCACGAGACCGGCGCGGCGCAGCGAGTCGGACGTCCGCCTCGGCCAGCCCGAACCGTGCGCCCGCCTCCGCGGCGAGCTCGGAGACCGCCCGCGCGTGCCCCAGGAAGTACGGCGACTTCAGGTCGACGAAGTTGGCGATCGCCAGCGAGCGCGGCGTCGAAGCGCTCGCCCGCGAGCACCACGGCGAGCGCCGGCTCGGCGTCGATGACGGCATCCCACACCCCGACGGTGTCGAGACCCGACAGGATGACGTCGGCCTCGGCCTCCACCAGGTCGGCCAGCGCCGGGTCGAAGTCCCCGCCGCGCCGCTCGCGCGCGAGCCGCCTCGCGGCCGTCGACTCCGCCGATGCGGTTCGCGACCTCGATGAACTCGGCGACGTGCGCGATGCGGGAGGCGAGCGGGACATCCTCGCCCTCGAGCTCGCCGGGCCAGCCGCGTCCGTCCCAGCGCTCGTACGCCGCGCCGATCGCCTCGACGACCTCGTCCGGGAGCGCGAGCTGCTCCGCCATCGTCCGCGCGATGGCGGCGTGGTGGGCGATCATGTCGTCGACCTCGCGGTGCCCGGAGAGCGCGAACTCGAGCCCGAGCCGGAATCGGTGCAGCGGCGGGTGCCCGGAGCCGAGGAACCGCATCCCCGTGGCGGCCATCCGCAGGCTCCTCGGCTCGTGGTCGTACTTGATCGACTTCAAGGCGATGTCGTCGCCGAACCACTTGGCCTGCTCGTGGGCGTCGGAGTGGCAGCCGACGTTGATGAGCAGCGCGGTGTAGTAGACGACCGCGCGCTGCTCCTCGTCGAGCCCGATCCCCTCGGCCAGCCGCAGCGCGATCAGGCACTGCCGCAGCACGTGCTCCATCGGCTGCCCGAAGCCGAGGTCGATGCCGAGCGAGAGCGCGGCCACGAGCTCCGCCAACCGAACCTGCGCGCGATCGATCTCGCTGGCCGCTGCGCGTCCCATCTAGCTGAACACGATAGGGCGAGCCCGCGCGTGAGGCGAACGCCGGCAGCGACCGGACGACGTTGAAACGCTTCTCAGCCCGGAAGCTCGCGGGCGAGGAGAAGCGAGCCGAGATCACGGGCCCGGACTGCCGCTTCGCGATCGCCTTCGCCCGCCGAGACGATCGACCCCTTCATCAGGATGTGCCACTGGCGGGCGAACGCCTCCGGATCGGAGATTCCGGCGTCGGCGGCAAGTCCTTCGATGAAGGACCGGATCGTCGCGAGGTGCGTGACGCTCGCTCGGCGAACATCGCTCGTCTGATCGGTCGTCTCGAGCAGGACGTTGATGAACGAGCACCCCTCGAAATCGTCGGTCCGGAACCACTCGTCGAAGACGTCGAAGACGGCGAGCAGCCGCGCAGCCGGAACCGTCTCGCGCCGCTCGACTTCGTTCTGGAGCCAACTCTTCGTCCAGAGCTCGCCACGCTGTTCGAGGAACGCAAGCACGAGCTCGTCCTTCGATGCGAAGTTCCGGTAGAGCGTCATCCGAGCGACACCCGAGCGCTCGATGATCGCGTCGATTCCGACGGCCCGGATCCCGTTGCGGGAGAAGAGGTCGTAGGCCGCTGCCAGGATCCGCTCTCGTGCATCGCCGGTCACCGGCCGGGCGCTCGGGGTTCTCGTTCCAGTGCTCACGGACCCTGAAACTAGCAGCTGGACTACACGTCCGCCGCTCCCGCGCGTTTCCTCGAAACGGGTGTTCATGTCGCCTCCGCGAACCGGATCGAGGCCCTACGAACCTGCGGTTGCAACGCCGTACGCAAGCGCGCGGACGTACGCGGCATTACACCCGCAACATCCGCCGACGAACCCGATTCCTTCGTCCCGAGCAGTCTCGCCGAACGCCTCGAATTCGCTGCGGGAGATCTGAATCGTCTCGAGGTCGTCCGGGAATGCGGGTAGGCGGGTGAAGCTGTGGCACTCGTCCGTCGTGTGGAACGCGGCGGGCTGAGCGGCCAGCGGCACTTCGACGACCTCCCGCATCTCCCTGAGCGCGGTGAGCATCCTGCGCGGATCCTGCTCGCAGTTCGCGCCGACTGCGATTGCACCACGGTCGGCCATGGCGCGGGCGCACGCCGCCGGCGAGTATCCGTCGGTGCACTCGGTGATCAGCGGGCGGAAGCTCATCGTGGCAACGGCCGGAAGCCCGCTGTCGGCTGCGCAGTCGAGGGCGACTTCCATCTCGGTCAGATGGAAGAACGTCTCGAGGATCAGGAAATCGACGCCCGCGTCCTTCAAGAATCGGATCTGCTCGGCGATGTGATCCCTTGCCGTGCCCAGCGCCCCACCCCGCTCGATGAGCTGCGTGCGCGAGACCGAGCCGGCGACGAGCGCCTCGCCGCCCGCAACCTCCCTGGCGATCCCGACCGCCGCCGCGTTGATCTCCTCGGCCTCGGCTCCGTAGCCTGCGCGCGTGAGCTTCTCGCGCGTCCCGAAGAAGGTCAGAGCCTGGAGAACCTGCGAGCCCGCTTCGAAGAACTCCCGATGCAGCTGACGGAGTGCCTCCGGATCCTCGATCGCGACCTCGGGCGTGAACTGACCGCTCCCCCGGCCGGTGCCGACCGTCTCCCGGCCCGAGCCGCTGTCGACGTGACCGCGGCGCTCGAGCTCGATCAGGTACCCGCCGTCCCCGAGGACGACGTCCGTGTCGAGCAGCTCACCGATCGTCTTCACCGGGCTCATCCTAGAGGTCGATAATCCGGTCGAGATGGACGAACGGAGATGCACCCTCGGCCTCGACGTCGGCGGCACGAAGATCGCCGGCGTTGCGCTTGGGGCCGGAGGCGAGGTCGTAGTCGAACGCCGGACGATTCCGACCGACCTCGGACGCGGCGGCGAGGACATTCTCGACCGAGCCGTTGCGCTCGCCGAAGATCTCGCGGCGTCTGCTGCGGGCGCCGGGTTCGCCGTAGGGGCGATCGGGGTCGGCGTTCCCGAGGTCGTCTCCCTGGATGGCGCCATCGTCAGCGACGGCGTGATCCCGTGGAAGAACCTCCCGGTGGCGGAGCGCTTCTCCGTGATCGCCCCCGCGATCCTCGACTCGGACGTGCGAGCGGCGGCGCGGGCGGAGGCCGAGCTCGGTGCCGGCCGAGGGCTCCACAGCTTCGCCTACGTGAACGTGGGAACCGGCGTCAGCTCGACTGTCGTCATCGAGGGTCACCCGTATGCGGGAGCACACGGAGGCGCTCTCGTGCTTGCGAGCGGGCCCACCACCGGCCGTTGCCCCAGCTGCAACCGCGAGTTCTCGCTCGTCGTCGAGGAGATCGCGTCCGGGCCGGCGATCGCCTCGCGATGCCGCCAGCTGGGCGGCCACGCGGACGGTGCTCGCGACGTGATCGACCAGGCCGGTGCCGGAATCGCCCCTGCGCTCCAGACGCTGCGGGAGGCAGCGGATGCGCTCGGATCGGCGATCGGTCAGCTGATCAACATCCTCGATCCGGAGGCAGTCGTCGTCGGCGGCGGGCTCGGCGCCACCCCGGGTGCCTACTGGGATGCCCTCGTCCCGGCCGTTCGCGCCCATATCTGGTGGGACGGCGCGCGGGACATTCCGATCCTGCAGACGAGCCTGGGAGCGGATGCGGGAGCGCTCGGCGCGGCGCTCAGCGCGAGAGCGCTTCTAACCAGGTAGGCGGCGTCGAAGGCGAGGAACCGTTGGGCGACGTAGGATCCGGCTGCTCGTGCCTGTGACGCTCGTTCCAAGCTCGATCGAGAGGAGACGCAATGGCTGATGCGACAGCAGCGGATGGGGTGCAGGCAATCGAAGCTCTGCGAGCACAGTGGCCTGTCCACTTCAACGGCGGCAAGATCGCGGAACTTGGCGACCTGTTCTACGCGGAGGACGCCAAAGCTCTTGCCGGCCAGCACGATCTCGTCGTGGGGCGCGCCAACATCACACGCTTCCTGCGAGAGGTGAGAGATTCCGGCGACGTCCGTTTCGACCTGGGAGTGATCGAGACGCAGGTCTCCGGTGATATGGGCTACCTCGTCGGAACCTATGTCTTCACCGATGCCGAGGGCGTCGCCCATGACGGATTTACCCTGGAGACCTACCGGTTGCAGGACGACGGAAGCTGGAAGTGCACCGCCGACATGTGGCACGACTCGGAGTAGCCGCCAAGGACCGGCCTCTCTTGTCCTCGACCTCTCCGCGACCCCCGGAAGCGTCACCTTATGGGGGCATGGACTCAATCTGGAAGGTTGTAACATGCGGCTCATGCGAAGCCCCAGGAGGGGCCGCTCCTAACGAGGAGGGATTGAGATGAGGCGATGGGCCATGACGGCACTTGCCATCGTTGTACTTGCCGGTGTCGGCGCGGAGGCAGCACCCGCAGCGTCAAGCCCGGCACAACTCCAACGGCAGGTAAAGGCGCTCCAGAAGCAAGTCAATTCGCTTCAACGTACGGTTGCGTCGCTCGTGCAGTACAACGCGACCCAAGACCGATGTGAGTCCGTCGTACCGGTCACATCGTACGGAGGATTCGGCAACCAAGGCTATCTGTACACGAATAATGGCGGCACTGACGTCTTTCTCACCAGCGCGCTCGATCTCGTTCCCGACACGACAGGAATCGATCCGGACACGTTCGGCTGGATCCTCACGGTGGACAACTCGTGCGTGTCAGCATCTTCTAGCCGCCCGGTGGCGAGAGACTATCCGCGCTCTGGCCCGATGGCGAGTATCTGGGGTAAGCGCGCACGATAAACGCATCCTTCTGACATGTATCCGCTGTCCACGTCGCAGGTGGCCAGCCCGACTGGTGCTGCACGATCACCCCATCCGGTAGCAACGCACCGATGCTGAGGATTCGATCAGGCGTACGCGACTAGTCGCACCGCGCTCAGGTACCCGCTTTCTCGAGAGACTGCAACTCCACCGCGCTTAGTAGACGTTCATGTCCCGGCGGGTTCGCGCTGTGGACGCGCATCTTTGGCGGATCGAAGTCATGAAGGGCGACCTGCTCCTCAATCCAGACCAGTACCTCGTAGCCGGTCAATGCCCGCTCGTCCTCGAAGCCGAGATCGTGGTCGAACGAGATCTCCCTGACTTTCTGCCTGTCGCGAGGAACATTCCGGCGGGGTTCGCGAGGGTCGGGTTCCTACTACGACACTTTCAGGGCGAAGTTCGAGGACACCTGGCGGCAGCGCTGGCATCCGGGCGCCGCCGTGTTCCAGTACGAGAACGATCAAGGTCCCTCGACGCTGTGGTTCCACGACCACGTGCTCGGAATGACCCGCGTCAACGTCTACGCTGGGCCGGCGGGCTTCTACCTGCTCCGCGGCGGGCCGACCGACCTGCCCGACAGGCGTGCTGCCGGGGCCGGCTCCGACGCCGGACGACCCTCCGGGCACGCGCTACTACGAGATCCCGCTCGTCGTTCCAGGACCGCTCGTTCAACGCCGACGGCTCGCTGTTCTACCCGGCCAGCCGCGAGTTCTTCGACGGCTTCGCGGGGCCCTACGTCCCACGAGCAGCGACATCGCGCCGATCTTCAACCCGGAGTTCTTCGCGAACACGATCGTGGTCAACGGCAGAACGTGGCCCGTGCCTGCGAGGTGGAGCCGCGCCGCTACCGCTTCAGGTTCCTGAACGGCTGCAACTCCCGCTTCGTGATCCTCAAGATCGTCGGCGACCCGCTCGCGGCGCGACCCGCGCAGCCGGCGCTGCCGTTCTGGCAGATCGGCGCCGAGGGCGGCTTCCTGCCGGCTCCAGTCCAGCTCGACCAGCTGCTGATGGGCTCTGGCGGAGCGGGCTGACGTGATCGTCGACTTCACCGGGCTCACGCCAGGGACGGAGCTGTACCTGATCAACGAGGGGCCGGACGAGCCGTTCGGCGGCGGGGTAGCCGGGAACGGACTTCGCCGCCGCCGATCCCGACGACGACCGGCCAGGTGATGAAGCTCGTGGTCGTGCCGCTCGCCGTCGCGCGACACGAGCGTGCCACCCGGCGAGCTGCCGCTGCCACGGTTCATGCCGCTCGGCGGCCGCGAGCAACACGCGGAAGGTGTCGCTGAGCGAGGCGGACTCTCACGTTCTCCCTGGAGTCGGGCCGCGAAGCGGAGCTCGGCACGGTAATCCGCAGGTTCGGGCGAGATCGATCAACTGGCTCTGTGTGAGGCCCTGTCCACTCAGCCACGGCGGGGGTCTTCCGCAGCAACGCGATCGATCCGACAGGTCGCATGTCGAGGATGGTCGCGCTCCTCCGGCCGCGGTGTCGCCTCGCAGAAGCGCCTTTAGGGTGCCCCAGGCGAGACCATCAGCCCAGAGGAGGCGTCAGGGCGAAGTTCGTGACTTCAAATCCGACGTAACGTCCGGCCGAGACGGATTAGCTCGTCATAGAGCGATGCGGCGTTACCTCGGCGGCGACCAGCGTGTGGCCCGTGGTGTGATGGCGGCGAGCGGTTGCGTTTCTTGCCACCGATGCTTGTAATGTCTCCGCCGGCGTAGATGGTCTGACCGGAGCACGGCAAGCGCACGAACGGAATTATTCGTGCCGGGGTTCCAGCCGGTCACGGCGCCAGTCGCAGTGTCAAGGGCGGCAAGGTGCGCTCGCCTCTTGCCGCCGACGCTCGCGAAGCTGCCGCCGACGAAACGGTGCGGCCCGAAACGGCAATCGCTCGAACCAGGCTACTCGCGTCGGGATGATCCCGACAAGCTCGAACAGGACGTCGCGAGGCCGCGAGGCCTGGCGAGCGTATGCGCTGGTATGAGCTCCGGGAGGAGGTCGCCTAGGGTCGAACTTCGTCCGCCGTCCCAGCCACGGAGCAGCCCCAAACCGATCCGGCGTTACCTCCACGGGGCTAGCCTCTTCCGGCTGAACCAGAAGGGACTACCCGGCGGCTGATGGTCGCCGTCGGTTGGCCGCCGGCCGGTCGGCGGCTCGATACGCCTTGTTGGAGTCATGCCCCAAAAGGGGGGCAGCCGATGCCCCGAATGAGGGCGACCCATTGGAATCAACCATCTAGACTCCAAGACGCGGGTGCGACCCGGCTTCGATGTCAGACCTCGCCGCTTCCGAGAGCAAGCCGACCACCTGGCGAGACCGGGTTCCGATCGACCTGGCAAGCCTCTGGGACAAGGGGCTGCCCTTCGTGCTCGGCGGTGGAACCGTCGGTGGTCTCGCCGCGGCGAGCGGCGGCTACTTCCCTCCTGCCTGGGGTTGGAGTTCGCTGGCGCTGCTCTGGGTCGCTGCGGCGGGGATCGTCGTCTCGCGCCGGACGGCGCTTGAACGGGCCGACTTCGTCCTGATCGGAGCGCTGCTCGCTCTGCTCGCCTGGACTGCCCTGTCGGTCGCATGGTCTGGGAGCGCGACCAGCACGGTCTGGGAGACGCAGCGCCTGATCGTGTACGTGGCGGCGGCGGCCGCGGCTCTCCTCGTCGTCCGTGGACGATCGGTTCCCTTCTTCCTGGGTGGCGTTCTGCTCGGTATCACCGCCGCATCGAGCTACGGGCTCGCCACGCGGCTCTTCCCAGAACGCTACGGGACGATCGACCGGCTCGCCGGCTACCGGCTCGCCGAACCGCTCGGATACTGGAACGCGGTCGGGATCTTCGCGGCACTCGGGATCCTCCTCGCTCTCGGACTTGCGGCCAGGGCACATCGTCCGCACTGGCGCGCCCTCTCGGGAGCGAGCATCGCGATCCTGGCGCCGACGTTCTTCTTCACCTTCAGCCGAGGTGCCTGGGTCGCGCTCGCGATCGGCGTGATCGCCGCGGTCGCGCTCGACGCCCGCAGGCTCCAGCTCGTGACGACGCTGATCGTCTTGTCGCCGGCGGCCGTGCTGACCGTGTGGCTCGGCTCCCGGCAGGACGCCCTGACGACCGTGAATGCCAGTCTCGCCGACGCGACGCGTGAGGGCCACCGCCTCGCGCTCTACGTCGTGATCCTGGCCGTGGTGACGGCGGGCCTCGTGCTCGCCCTGGCCTACGGGGAGCGGCACCTCAAGTTTCCCCGCAGCATCCGGTTCGCCTACGCAACGGCCGCTGATCCTCGTTCTCGTCCTCTGTCTCGCAGCCGGCTTCGTCCGCTACGGCAGCCCGTCGACGCTTGCGCAGAAGGCCTGGCATCAGATCCACGCTCCTCCGCCCGCATCGAGCGGCAATCTCACGAATCGGCTCTTCAGCCTCTCCTCGAACGGCCGGCTCGACCTCGACCGGGCCGCCATCGACGACTTCGAGGAGCACCCGATCGTCGGCTCGGGCGCCGGAACCTACGAGCGGTACTGGCTCCAGCATCGCAAGATCGCGTTCAATGTCCGCGACGCGCACTCCCTCTACCTCGAGGTGCTCGGCGAGCTCGGGGTGGTCGGGCTCGGACTTCTCCTCGTCGCCCTGGCCGTCCCGCTGGTTGCGGCCGTGCGCGCCCGGCACGCGCCGCTCGTCTCGGCTGCGTTCGGCGCATATGTCGCCTATCTCGTCCACGCAGGCGTCGACTGGGACTGGGAGATGACAGCGGTCACGATTGCGGCTCTCTTCTGCGGTGTCGCGGTCATCGTGGAAGCCCGCCGACGCGAGGGGGAGGACATGGCGCGAAGCCCTCTGGCCCTTCGCATCACGTCCCTCGCCGGTATCGCCGTCCTCGCCGCCTTCTCGTTCTTCGGGCTGATCGGCAACATCGCGATCTCGAGGAGCTCGGCGGCTCTCGACGACTCGAGCTACGGGACGGCGATCGCCGATGCGAAGCGCGCGAGGTTCTGGGCCCCCTGGTCGGCGGAGCCCTGGCGACTTCTCGGCGAGGCGCAGCTGACCGTCGGCGACGTCAAACCGGCACGAACGAGTTTGTTGAAGGCGATTTCGAAAGACCGACAGAACTGGGATCTCTGGCTGTCGCTCGCCGTGGTGAGCGAAGGCACGGAGCAGCAGCACGCGCTCGCCGAGGCTGAGCGGCTCAACCCGCTCAGCGACGAGGTACGGCAGATCAAGGATTCGCTGAAGTAAGGGGCTGTAAGGATCTTGGTGCGTTCACCGGTATATGGGGTAGGCAGAGCACACGACCGGGAGGACGTACGGCATGTGGAAGATCAGGAAGAGGCACCGGGACCACCTGGATCTCGAGAGCCAGCTCCGAGCAAATCGACCCGAGCCGCGCCCCGACTTCGTCAAGTCGCTCGCAGCGGAGATTCGCGAGTCGGGCCAGCCCGCTCGGCGCGTTAGGGTCTCTCGCCCGTCCTTCAGGCTTGCGCCCGCCGTGGGCATGACCGTTCTCTTGCTCATCGGCGCCGGCGCTTTCGGCGGAGTCGCGATCGCGAACGGCGGCGGCAAGCACAACGAACACGGTCATCACGGCGAGCACCACGATGGGGAGCACCACCACGGGAAGCCAGACGACGATCAGTACGAGAAGAAGGTCGTGTTGTGCCACAAGCCGGACGGCAAGCACCCCCAAACCATCCGGGTGAACAAGAAGAGCGTTGCGAAGCACCTCGCCCACGGCGACACCCTGGGCGCCTGCCCCAACGGCGGCGGCAACGGCGGCGGCCACGACGATGACGACGACGACGACAACGATCACGGCGGCGACCACAACGATCACGGCGGCGACCACAACGATCACGGCGGCGACCACAACGATCACGGCGGCGGCCACAACGATCACGGCGGCGACCACAACGATCACGGCGGCGGCCACAACGATCACGACGGCGGCCACAAAGATCACCGACGATGACGATTGACCCGGGCGAAGAGTAAGTAGGAACCTAGGAACCGCTGGAAGGCCGGGCCGCATGACAGCCCGGCCTTCCGCGTCCAAGGGGGTCGCCTCGCCGTTCTGCGGACTACGCGTCAGTCGCGGTCAGAACTTCTCGAAGGCGCGCGAGCGCCCGGTGGAGGGCTACCTCGACTGCATTCGTCCGTGTTCCGAGCAGATCGGCGATCTGGCGCGCGGTCAAGTCTGCTCCATACCGTAGAGCGACGAGTTCGCGATCGCGCGCTGCCAGCGAGTCCAGCGCCTGTGAGAGCGCGATTCGCCGCACCGCATCCTGCTCCAGACTCATGGCGCCGGCCTCGTCGACGGGTTCGGATCGGAGCTCCACACCGGGGGGCTTCGAAACATCGGCGATACGCGATCGCGCGATCCCGATGAGCCACTGAACCGGCTCTCCCTTCGCTGGGTCGTACTTTGCGCGATACCTGAGCGCGCGCTCGAAGACGTCGCTCGTGATGTCTTCGGCCTCGGGGCCGTCGCCCACCCGGTACGCGACATATGCGTATACCCGTCGGATGAGGAACTCTGGATCGCGAAGCGGGTCTTTCGTCACGGCCCGGCGACCGCTGCGCGAGGGAGCAGAAGTCCGCCGAGAGCACACCTGCTCGCGTTGCACGAACTCGAAATACTGCGGCGATTGGCTTGGACGAAATCGGGACAAGACAAGCTCACCTTGAAGTCGGATCGGGATTGCGGCGCATGCGCCCAACGTCGCCCCCGTTAGGCTATGCGTGTCGGACGCACGCCGTGCCACCCGTTTGGGTATCTGAGCGTTCCCCGATCTGCGATGCGAAAACAGCGTCCCGGGTCAACTACAGGCGCTGAGAAGCAATAAGCCGCTCGTAGAGTTCGGCGATCCGGCCGGCCTGCACGCGAGGCGAGAAGTGTGCTTGCGCGTACTGCCAGGCTCTCACGCCCTCTCTGTCGCGCGTGCCTTCGAATCCCACAGCGCCTGCGAGAGCGTGATTCGGCGCACCGCATCCTGCTCCAGGCTCATGACGCCGGCCTCGTTCGACGGGTTCGGATCGGAGCTCCACACGGGGGGCTTCAAACATCGGCGATACGCGATCGCGCGATCCCGATGAGCCGCTGAACCGGCTCTCCCTTCGCGGGGTCGTATTTCGCGCGATACCTGAGCGCGCGCTCGAAGACGTCGCTCGTGATGCCTTCGGCCTCGGGGCCGTCGCCCACCCGGTACGCGACGTACGCGTAGACCCGTCGGATTAGGAACTACGGATTGCGAAGGGGGTCCTTCGTCACACCTCTGTGACCGCCTCCACCGGGACAGGCGGACAGATCGCTGACTCGCCCCATCGATAGGTAGGGCGGGCGGAATGCCGGGGCGGGCCAAACGTAACTTCCATGTCGCGAGCGGCTTTGAGTCGTCGAACCGGAGGCTGGGATCGAGTTTGAGCTACCGAGCGGTAAGGACAAAGTACCGTGGCATCGCCCACCAGGGTGTAGGGCGGACCTCAGACGTGGCGTGCTTGTGCGGTGAGAGCAACCGCCGGTATGCGGTGGCGGCCAGTCGGTGCATGCGAGGCTGAAAACGCTGCCCCAGAACCCACGGGTCAACGACGAACCCGGCCGACTGCAACTCGCTGCGAAGTTCGCTTGGCGTGTACTCACGCTCGTGAAACTTGTTGTTCGGGCGGAGGATCGGCGAGGCTTTTAGCTCGATGCGAGGTGGCCGGTCGGTTTGGGGAGGAGATGAGCAACAGGCCGCCCGGGCGAAGCACTCTTCGGAGGTTGTGCAGGGCAGTGTCTGCGTGGAACACATGTTCGATGGTCTCGAAGCACGTCACGACGTCGAAGGTGTCCGTTTCCCCGTAGTCAGTGACCTCCCCCAGTTCGAAAACGACCTGTCCACCGTATCCTTCAAGAGCGACATTGAGCGCGTGCTCGGAGATATCAACCCCGATGACGTGCGATGCTCCACTCGCGGCCAGGAGCTTTGCCCCGTAGCCCGAGCCACATGCAATATCGAGCACATCTCGCCCATACACCCACTGCTGAGCAAACCTGTAACGCTCTACGTGGTCGGCTTCTATGCGCACGCCGGACTCGCCGGGCACGAAGAACTCGCCGGTGAAGCGACTTGGTGCGATCGGGGACAGGCTAGCATCAGTGCTGGGTGCGACCGATTTGGTCAACCGCTCGATCGACAATGACTCTCATTGCCGCGTTGACGTCCGTACGCCGCCGTCAGGCAGTACGGAGCCAACGATCACGCGATCACTGGTCGTGCGCTTGCCTTCCTCGATTCAACAGCGTGTCACGCGCGCCCCGACGAGTGCGCGATAAGCCTGAGCCTCGATCGGCCCTCGGGCCTTCTTGAGCTCTCGATAACGCGCTAGCCGAAAAAGCCGCCGAACCTTGATCAGACAGCTGTCGCCATGAGTGTCCGTCGGAATGTCGAACTCGTCCGAGCGGAGCGAACCAGATATCCCAACCCGTGGCTCGGAGGCGTTGACAAAGATCCTGGTCTTCGCCAAAAAGGAATATGGACTCATCGAACCAGCCGACCTCATCAAGCGCCTCCACTTTACAAAGAACGAATGGCCAACAACGCAATCGGTGCGATGCTCCATCAAGTGCTCAGCTCGGGTTCGCATGAGCTGGAGCCTCTCAGGCCAGCCAATCGCCTGGAACGTCATTCGCACGAGGCTCAAGTCATACTGTGAGTTTCGATCGATGAGCCCTTTCGACGTTGTCATTCTCGGGGCAACGACTGCGCATCGAGGGTGAGCGCTACCAAACCGCAGCAGCATGGTCGTCGTGGTGGCATCTTGCACGGCGTCCGGGTTCGCAAGTACGACGTAGGGTGCGGCGATACTACTTCGAGCAAGGTTCACAGCCGACCCATAGCCCAGATTTGCGGGCGTCTCAAGATAGATTAGTCCATCCATCGCTTCGACCGCAGATGCCGTGCCATCTCCGGACGAGTTATTCACGATGACGATACGGTCGATCGATGGATCAGAGCGCAGACCCTCAACACACCGTTGAATTACCTCGGTTGATCGATAGGCGACTACAATTGCGTCTGACTTCACGCCTCGTTCACCAGAGTGGGTTAGCAGCACCGCTGGTTAGCCGCTGACAGTCGTCCCTCACGGCGTGGAGCCATCATGGAGCCCGTGTCTTAGGCTTGGATCGTCCTGTGCGATCTCAAGGAGGATGTGCCGTAGAGCTTCGGCAGCCGACAAGGGGGTGAGGTCCGCAATGACCTCAGCCGACCTCGCACCCATCTCCTCAATAAGAGCCGGCCGTTGAATGAACTCTCTCATAGCGCGAGTCAGGCTGCTTAGATCGGTTGGTTCGAAGACGAACCCATTCACGCCGTCGCGGACAGAGTCGTCAGCGTTACCGTCATGTGCTGAGTCAATGATAGGCATGCCAAATCGCATACCTTCCAGAACGGCGACACTGCGATAGTCAAAGAGAGATGGCAAGACGAAGACATCGCAGTACGCGAAAACGTGGCCAATCGCGTCATATGGAACCGACGGCGACATGGTGACCGTATCGGAGAGAGTAGGGTCCTCTCATCCTCTGGGCGAGTTCGTGAGAGAGCAATCCGTCTCCAACGGTCATCACAGAAAACTCCCGACCCTCCTGCCTGAGGATGGCCGATGCTTCGAGGAGAGCGCTCACATTCTTCGTCTCAATCAGTTGACCGACGAAGAGGAAGACGGGCCGCGCGTCGGGAGGGCGAGGCTCAGGTCGGCGTGGGTCAGCCGGTGATCGTCGGCGGAACCAGGAGGGACACCTGATGGACACGCGCCGGATCGGCACCGAGAAGCGACTCCACATCGCGTCGAGCAGCATCGGTGTTGACGACTGTGCCGTGTGCGAGTGACGTCAAGAGCTTGCGATAGAGCAGCCGGTCGCGAGAGAGCCATGCAATCAGCATCTTCTTTGAAGATCAATCCGTGGGATCCCATGACACGCGCTGCTATGAGGGCGAGGAAGGTATGCGGGCCATACTCAGCGGCCAAGATAAACGATGGCCTAGCGCGCAGCAAGAAGTCAGGAAGAGGGGAGATACGAGGGGGACACGCGGTCGTAGGCTACGATGCCTCCCCTGCTTGCCTGGTAGAGAGATGACTATCCGGCGAGGCTGCAGCACAAGAAGAGAGATACCGACCTTTTCAAGCGCCGAAAAGATGGGTGTCCAATAGTAATTCGGGAGCGTCGTGCGAGTTCTGGCGAGAGGAGTGAGGACGAGTGCGAGCATGGGGCGCATGGACTTTGAGAACGGCTCTTGACTCGGTGGAGAGTAAGTTCTCATGAAGATTGTGACCAACCAGGAGCCGGAACGCGGCGAGGAGGCGGGTCGGAGCTGGGGGCCGAAAGCCACCCCGACCTGGCCAGGAGAATCGTGATGACAGCGCCGATGACCGCGGCCATCGCAAAGCCCCATGCAGCGCCGTCAAGTCCGAACCTGATCGCGAAGAGAACCGGGAGAAGCAAGGAAACCGAGGGACGCGACCAGGCAAGATACGAAAAAGACTGTCCCCCGCTGCTCCGCCTTGAGGAGAAGGACGAAGCCGATGGCAAGAGCTCCAAGGATCTGTCCGAGCCCGAGGGGCCATATGAGTGATGCGTATTGATCAAAGGCTTTCCCGAACAGGAGTCCTAGAAGCCCAGGCGCGAGTCCGAAGACCAAGACGTATCCGGCCGCGATCAAGCTCGCAGCCCACCCAAGACGGGCGGCAAGCCGCCTCGCGTCAGCTGCGGAGTCCCGCTCGCCCGAGCGAGCGCGGGCAAGCCGGGGAGAGAGATGGCGGGAGCTATGAGCGAGAGGGGCGTCATTGCAGACATCACTGCGCGTAACCCGCCGAGCGAGGCTGACCCGAGCGTTAGTCCGAGAAGGAGGACCGTCCCGTACAAACAGGCCGTGTAGATCACACCCGCGGCAGCAAGCCAACGGCCTAATGCAAGCGCGCTCCCGCGCCACCACTGGAGCGCAGATGAGGGTCGATGCGGACGAATTCTCAAGAATGCAAGGCCCATGGCTGCCGCGGTGAGCGCGCCGCAGCCCCAGGCGCCGACGATGGCCCAGTCGGCGCCGACGTGAAGGATTACAGGAATGAGGCAGAGCATTATCCCTAGCCACAGGGCGTCCAGGGCCGTGACGAGGCGTCCCCGCCCGTCGCGAAAGAGGAGGGATCTCAGGAGATCCTGAACAAGCGCCGGGATCAGCCATGGACCGAATAGGAGCAATCCTCGCGCGAACTCTGCCGACGAACTTGCGCCGATCGCCAGCAGTATCCCGGTACCTACGCAGGCGCCGAGCACAACAATCGTAAGGCTCGAGCGGTCGGCGTCGAGGCGTTCAGGCGCGCTCGCGGTCGAGGACGTGGCGATAAGCGGGTCGATGACAAACGCGCGCTGCATGCCGAGTGCGACGAGATACGAGGCGAAGCCGACGAAGATGATACCCAGACCCGCTGGTCCGAGCAGGCGGCCGGCTGTAACGGTCAGAACCAAGCTCGCAGCTGACGACAACGCCTGGTCGACAAAGCCCCAAGCGAACGTGCGACGGCCACGGGCCGGCTTCAATGTCCGATGCCCTTGCGGCGTCACTCCGACACGCCTCGCGCCGGGGATCCATCATCATCACGAGTCTGGCTGAGAGCGAGTCCCGCGAGTACTGCTAGGACGACCGAAAATGGTGGCTGTTCCCACCAATCGAACACAAGACCCAACACCGCGAACAGAGCGAACCCCGCTGAGGCCGCGATTCCTTCGGGCGAGACGGTTTTGCGCACTGCCAAGAGTACGGAGCCGAGGAGTCCCAAGAACGCCACGAGGCCGGCGACACCAAGGTCGCCGAAGACACCGAGAGCGCTTGAGAGTCCGCTGTTGAAGGACGAGCCGCCTCCCGATGTTCTCACAGCGGCATCCTGAGCCTGCAAGGCAGTCTGTGCCGGTCTGAGCTCGAGAGCGCGGAGCGGCGAGCTAGAACTGAGAAACAGGTCGGTCGTCATGAACGCGGCCCGGCTGACGGTCTCGGCTGGCCCTTGCCCAAAGATCAACGACGCAGGATCGCGACTTGCGGTATCCCAAACGAGCTTCGCGGCCTGCTCTTTGCCGCCCTGGCCGGAGCGGGCCTCCTCGAGGAAATTGACGGAAGTCCGTCCAGCGGGAAGGAGGAAAAGCAGCGCCGCAAGCGCTCCAGCGACCGCCGCGACTCGCACGAGAACGTCCTTCCCTGTGCGCCAACGACCGACGATCAAGACGGCCGGGAGCGCGAAGATCACCTGCTTCGCATCCGCGATGAACGGTATTGTCGCGAGCAGGATCACTGCGGTATATCGCCAGATGTATCCGTATCGACGCGTCAGCGCGATCCAGATCGCACCGACGGTCACGACAGCCGCCATCGTGTGGGCGCCGGCGCCGGCGCCGTATAGCGTTCCTTGGACCGGATCCCTGAAGCCGAACGCGGTCGCCTGCCAGTAGGCGATGGGGATCTGGACGAGAACGAGCGCCAGTAGAGCGGTCTGCAGTGCCCGTCGTGCACGAGGAGACGGAGGGTCGAGGACCAGAGCGATGATCAATGCGAAGGGCTGGGCAAGGAGCGCGAAATACAGCACAGGTCGTAGCGGCTCCGCGTCTGAGAATCCCCAAGAGACGACCATGACGATGCCAAGTGCCGCGAGCCCGTGAAGGCTCTTCCGTGCCCAGTCAGGTCGATCGCCCCGTCCTGTCGTTCTCAGAAGTGCAGCCGCGAGAGCTCCCCAGGCAAGCGCGATGTCAACGTAGGTGGCGACGGAGGGAAGAACGCCGACACTAACCAGTCCGTGGAACGTCAGGGCGGCAATGAGCGCAGCAATAGCCCAGCGGCTGGCGGGAGCCGCAAGCGCGGCAGCGCAGATGAGTATTAGCGCCGCCACCAAAGCCACTTGAGGGTTGAAGGCGACGAGCACGCCGATGAGAACGGCGAAGCCCGCCGCGCCGAGTGAGGCTCCGACGCGCCAAACAGCGGTCATCGCAGGGGTCCCATAGCTTGCTTCGGTTGTGTCGTCGGGGGCACGATGCCCGCCGCGGGTAAAGGCGCTTCGTAGATCGAAAGAAGCCGCGCTGTGGTCACGGCGGGGTCGAACTTCTTCTCGAAGTCGCCGCGAGCGCACCGTCCGAGCGTGTGAGTCAGCTCATCAGAGGTTGCAATCTGCGTCAGTCCACGTGCAATGTCGCGTGGGTCTCCAGGCTTGATGAGAAGACCATTCTCGCCGTCGTTCACGATCTCAGCGAGGGCGCCAATGCGGGATGCGATGACTGGCGTTCCCAAGGAGAAGGCTTCGCCTACGACTCGCGAGAACGTCTCGTAGCAAAGCGATGGCACGACGGCGGCCCGGCACCGAGCCAGCAACTGTCGAACGTCAGTTTGGGGTAGCTGTCCCCGGAAGGAGACCCCCGGGGCACCTGCGGCCGCGATCCTCAGACGAGCTTCCGAATCGCCCGATCCAACGAGTTGGAGTCCTTCACCACCGTCCGGGAACGCTCGAGTCCAGGCCTCAAGAAGGACATCGACACCCTTCTCGTCGCTGAGACGCGAAACACAGACAAACCCCTTCGGGTCTGCGTGTCTAGGGAGTGGCGTCCCTGCGACCGTGTTGTATTTGACGACGAGTTTCTCGGGCGGCCAGCCGGCTTCGACGTACTTGCTCCGAGCGAACTCCGACGGAGTGATGAGAACATCGACGCACTTGAGCCAGGTACCGATGAAGTGGTGAAGTGCGTTCATCGCGGCAACGGGCACCGAGGCGAGACGGGAGTCGCGATAGCACCCATGGATCACCGCCGGGACAGGATTGCGCCCGAGGCATTCCTCGCAGACTCTCTGTTTCCGAAGAAGATCCCCGGATGCACAGAGCGGACGGAAGTTGCGCAGAGTCTGGATCACGCGAACTCCGGATTGGCGGGCCGCCCACAACGCCGCTGGACTGAAGAGCGGGAAGGTGTTGTGGAGATGAACAACATCCGGCCGGAAGCGACAGATCGCGTCGTGAACCTGTTGGCTTCCTTCTCGAGACCAGACCACTCGGATGGGTAGGGTGACCTTCTTGTGCAGAGGCCAGGACGCAATCTCGTCGCTCTCGAGTTCGAGTCGTCGAACCTCGCAGCCGTGCTCGGCGAGGAGACGGGCCTCGGTATCGACGCTGACGTTCTCTCCGCTCGGCTGCGCGGCCCGATACCGGTTATGAACGAGCAGCACCCTCATTCGATCGGTAGTGGCGGCGGCGAAATCCGCCCGACCGCGCCGAAGTCGTCGAAGGCGTCAATACCATGCTCGAAATCGGTGAAGAGACAATTTCCGCTCAATGCACTGGTGAAGTTCATGCCGACCAGCTTCGCCGGGTCAGTTCGAGCGCTCCGCGCACCACGAACTCGCTGTTCGTGCTCAGGTAGCGCCAGGCGAGACGCCTCGGCTCGTGCGCGAGGCGGTGCGCCCATTCGAGTCCGGCCCGGCGCATCCATCGGGGAGCGCGCTGCTTCGCATCGGCTTGGAAGTCGAACGCCGCGCCGACTCCGAGGAGCAGCGCGGGCGAGAGCGCTTCGGCCCAGCGCGCCATCCAGAGTTCCTGCTTCGGGGCGCCCAGCGCGCACCAGACGAGTTGGGGCTCGGCCGCTCTGATCCGAGCGATCTCCTCGGCCTCGATGTCCGGGTCGGCCTGGCCGAATGGGGGCGAGTACGAGCCGACGATCTCCGCGTCGGGATACAGCCCGCAGAAGTCGGCGCTCGAGCTCCTCGAGCACGCTCGGCGTCGAGCCGTAGAGGAAGTGCCGGAGACCTGCAGCCTGGCCGAGCTCGAAGACGAGCGGCATGACGATCGGGCCCGCCGACGCGCTCGCCGCCCCGGGCACCGAGCCGACGCTCGAGCCAGGCAACCGGTGCACCGTCCGGAAACGTCGCCCAGGCACTCGAGAGGGCGGAGGCGAGCGGCTTGCTGTGCTTGCTGGTGACGAGAACGTGGACGTTCCCGAAGCAGCGCATATCCGCCGGTTCCTGCAGCAGCCCTCGCGACGATCGCTTGGGCAGCCGATTCCAGGCTACCGGCGTAGCAGTCGACGCCGAGAACAGATATCCGGCGCGTGATCAGACCTCCTGGCCGGCTCTCGGTCTCGAGAGCGCAGGCGCTCGCGACCCGTGGGCCTCCCGGTGCCAGGCGATCGTCCGCTCGAGGCCCTCTTCCAGGGGCTTGCGCGCGCGAAACCCGAACAGCCGCTCCGCTCGCGAAACGTCGAGGCGGCGCCTCGGCTGCCCGTTTGGCCTCGATGTGTCCCAGGTGATTCGCCCGTCGAAGCCCACGAGGCGGGCCACCAACAAAGCAAGATCGCGGATGGCAACCTCTTCGCCGGTGCCGAGGTTCACTGGCTCCGGCTGGTTGTAGTGCCAAGCCGCGAGCAGGAGCGCCTCCGCGCAGTCCTCGACGTAGAGGAACTCGCGGGTCGGGGACCCGTCACCCCAGAGGCGTACCTCCTTGCTGCCCTCGTTGGTCGCCTCGATCATCTTCTGGATCAGGGCGGGGACGACATGGGACGACTCGGGATCGACGTTGTCACCCGGCCCGTAGAGGTTTGCGGGCAGCACGAAGATCGCGTTCAGGCCGTACTGGGCCCGGTAGGCCTGTGATCCGACGAGAAGCGCCTTCTTGGCGATCCCGTAGGGCGCATTCGTCTCCTCCGGGTAGCCGTTCCAGAGGTCGTCCTCGCGGAATGGAACCGGTGTCAGCTTCGGGTACGCGCACACGGTGCCGACGGTGACGAGCTTCTCGACATTCGCTTTCCGGCTCTCCTCGAGGATGTTTGCTCCCATGAGCAGGTTGGCGTACCAGTAGCGGCCCGGGTTGGCGCGGTTCGCCGCGATTCCTCCAACCTCTGCTGCGAGATGAAGTACGAGCTCGGGCCGGAAGTCGCGGAAGAGCCGCTCGACCTGCCGGGCGTCCGTGAGGTCGCAATCCCGGTGTGCCGGTGCAAGCGGATCTTCGCCGTCGCGCTGGAGCTTCGCAACCAGATGGCTGCCGAGAAAGCCGCTTCCACCCGTGACGAGAATCCTCATCGAGCCGCTACCCGGTGTGGATCCGGTTCCAGCCAGTCCACTCGCCCGATCCAGCGGTCGCGGTTTGCCGCGTACCAGGCGATCGTCCGACGGATGCCCTCCTCCCACGAGACGAGCGGCGCCCAGCCGGTCTCGCGATGCAGCTTGTCGTATCCCACCCGGAGTGCCTGCACATCGCTGGCTCCCGGGCGGTAGCGCTCCGGGCACGCTCACGATCTCCCGGTCGGGCCAGTAGCCGCCTTCAACGCCTATCCCGAGGATGAGGCCCGCCCAGTCGGCCATCGAGATGTTGCGCCCCTGCCCGTAGCAGTAGACGTCGCCGGCAAGGCCGTGCAGGGCGACCATCAGGTGGCCGCGAACCCCGTCCGTGCAGTAGCAGAAGTCGCGCATCGTCTCGAGGTTCCCGAGCTCGACGACGTCACGCTCGAGCGCCTGCGTGATCACCGTGCCGGTGAAGTAGCGCGGGTTCTGGCGGGGCCCGTAGTTGTTGAACATCCGCGTGACGACGCCGGGCACGCCGTAGGCGTCGTGGTAGTTCATGGTCAGGAAGTCGGCCGCGACCTTCGCGGTCGCGTAGATCGACTTCGGGTTGATCGGCGAACGCTCGTGCAGGACGACGCCGCCGTTCTCGTCGAAGTCGTGGTGGCCTCGGACATGCTCGCGCACGTTCCCGTACTCCTCGGACGTGCCCGCGGTGTCGAACTTCTCGAGCTCGACCTCCCAGTCGACAACGGACTGGAGGAGGTTGAGGGTGCCGACGATGTTCGCCATGGCCGTCTCGTAGGGCCTGTGCCACGACTCGCCCACGTGCGCCTGCGCAGCGAGATGGAAGACGTAGGGCCGATCCGGCGCGTCGCGCAGGCGACGGATCACGCGGTCCACCGAGTGACGATCGGTCAGGTCGCCCCAGTGGATCGTGAGGCGGTGGCGGTGCCGGGAGATGTTGTTGAGCGCTCCGCTCGACGTCGCACGGACGAAGCAGTGGACGTCCGCGCCAAGATGCACAAGGGCGTCCACGAGGTGAGAGCCCATGAATCCATCTGCGCCGGTGACGAGCGCGGTGCGTCCGGCGAGCGCGTCGCCGAACTCCTCCCGGAGCTCCTCGGGGTAGGGCGCAGTCGCGCTCTCGAGCGCGTCGGGTACGTGGTGATTGGCGCTAGTAGGCATTTCGTGGCCGGAAGACCGCGGGCAGTGTGCGAAGCACGAGCTTGATGTCGTTCAGCAGCGACCACTCGGTCACGTAGAGGTAGTCGAGGTTGACCATCTCCTGGAACGGAATGTCATCGCGCCCGAGTACCTGCCAGAGGCCGGTGATACCGGGCTTCAGCCTGAGCCGATGACGGCCCCACTCGGCGACGTGACGATCCTCGTCGAGGATGAGCGGCCTCGGGCCGACGAGGCTCATCTCGCCTCGCAGGACGTTGACCAGTTGCGGCAGCTCGTCCAGTGAGAACTGCCGAAGGAGGCGCCCGACCCGGGTCACCCTCGGGTCGTCCGGCACCTTGAACATGCGTGGGTCGCCGCCCTGCCGCGCGTGCTTGCTGAGGTGGGCGATCTCCGGCTTCCGCGCTTCGGCGTCGGCTGTCATGGTGCGGAACTTGAGGATCGGGAACGTCTGGCCGCCGCTTCCCATGCGCATCTGGCGGAAGACGGCCGGGCCCGGCGAGTCGAGCCTGATCGCCACGGCGATCGCAGCCATGAGAGGTGCGAGGAACACGAGCGCGAGGCTCGACACCGTGAGATCGAAGGCACGCTTGAGGAGGAGCGCAGACCGAGACAGCCGGAATGCCGGCAGACCCGATGAGCGGAACTCCCTCCACGGTATGGATCCCCACGTTGGCTCCGAACACCTCGAAGAGGCGTGGCACGACGTCGATCTGGATGTCGTAGTCCTTGAGCGAGCGGATGAGGCCGATCGTGCGCGAGTCTGGCTGGCTCGGGAAGGCGAAGACGACGCGCTCGACGCCGAACCGTTCGACGATCTCGCACAGACGCTCCGGCGGGCCGAGCACGGGCAGGCTCGATATCGCTGCCAGGCGGGTGGTCGGCGTCGACGAAGCCGAGGACGTCGATCCCGTATTCGGTGTGGTGGAGGCACTTGCGGGCGATCAATCGGCCGACCTCACCGGCACCGACGATCACAGTGGTCTGGGTGTAGGCCGGCCGCCGGTGGCAATAGGCGCGCGCAGCTGCGCGTGCCGTGGTGATGAAGACGATCGCGATGCCCCAGAACGTCGCGATCTTCGGAAGGCTCGGGCTTGCAAGGTGCGTGAGCAGTGCGCCGGCCACGAAGATCCAGGTGCCGACGGTGATGAGATGGAACACGCCGACGAGGTCGTCCGCGGTGGAGTGGTCTGCTCGCTCCTCGTCCCTGTCGTAGAGGCCGTAGAGCTTGGCGAGCAGGAGCCAGCCGGGCAGCGTCAGGAAGAACAGGAGAAACTCCGCCTCGCTCGAGACGGGATCCATTGGACTCGTGCTGGCGAAGATGATCATCGTGAGGAGAAAGGCACCGCTGAGACCGACTGCGTCAGCCGCGAGCAGCATGCGCCGGAGTAGCCAACCTCGCCGCTTCGAGGGCGGGACCGTCTGCTTCGGCTTGAGCGGGGGACGCGTCTGTTGGTCCACCCGTGCCAGGAGATCCTCGCGCATGTCCGGCGCCCTCTGAGACGGCTCGCGCTCCAAGGCGCTGGCCCTGCTGGTCATGCTCCACCAGGTCAGCGGACTCGCTCCAGGTCGCGGACGAGGTAGTCGTAGTCGCCGGCGCCCCCGTATCCCTCTTCGGCCTCGGAGCCGGCCAGGACGAAGCCGAGCTTCGTCGCCGGACATGATTCGAGGATCCGGTGGAGCTCGTGCAGCATGGGTCGTCGTAGCGTGTTGAGGCGGGTCACGAGGAGCATGCCGTCGACCCGCGCGCTCAGGGTCAACGAGTCGCCGACGCCGAGCAGGGGAGGCGCATCGATCAGAACGAGGTCGGCCCGCTCGCCGAGCTCGCGAAGCACGTCGCCGAGTGCGGGCCTGGTGATGAACTCGCCCGGATCGGGCGGAATCGGCCCGGAGGGAAGTACCTCGAGCATCCCATCGACGCTCGCGCTTCGCTTCCCGTTCGATCCCCAGGTGTCCTCGTGCTGCGCACCGACGATCGCGATCTGGCTGAGGGCATCCTCAAGTCGAACGTGCCCGAGCGCAACGTCGGTCACGCCGGGTACCCGTTCGCCGCCGAAGAACAGGTGGAGGGAAGGGCGTCGAAGATCCAGGTCGATGAGGGCGATGCGCTTGCCGGCCCGAGCAAGGATGACGGCGAGATTGGCGGCGGTCGTCGACTTGCCTTCCGATGCCACGGCGCTGGTCACCATGATCGTGTGGGTGGCGGGCTGTTCGAGGAGCGCGAACTCGAGGTTTGTCCGAGAACGCGGAAGGCCTCGGCAGCCGCCCCGTGAGGGTCGCCGAGAGTGACCAGCTGCATCTTGATGCGAGCCCGGCGGGGCGGTTCCGAGAGACGTGCCAGCAAGGGCAGGCCGAGGCGCCGCTGGATCTCCTCCGACGAGCGCACGCGTGTGTCGAGGGTCTCCCACAGGAACGCGAGCCCGATGCCGAGCACGAGGCCGAGGGCTGCGCCGAGAAGGCCGTTTCGGACGGGCTTGGGCTCCACCTGGTCGGACTGGTCGGCGGGGATCACGTAGGCGTTCTGCGCCTGGAGCGTCTCGGCGGTGCTGAGGATCGCGACCTTGTCCAGGAGGCTCCGATAGAGAGAGGAGTCGTCCTGACCAGTCGCCTTCAGCTGGGCTAGGCGCCGCTCGGCCTCACGACGCGCCGTGACGATCGCATCGCTCTCGAGCTCCTGACGGTACGCGGTGTAGGCCCGCGCGTACGCGGTGGCAAGCCGTTCGGCAGTCTCCGGATTGCCGTCGCGAACGGTGAACGTGAGGAGATCGGCATCGGTACTCGCCGAGACAGTCGTCGCGTCGAGCGCCTGTTCGGCGGTCATGCCCGCGAGTCCGCTTCGGGCGACGGCGCGCTCGGCGACCGCGCGAGTGCTCGCCAGCCGGGCCTGCGTCTTCGCGAGCCTGGCCGGGTCTCCCTGCGAGCCCGAGTCGAGGCCGCCGGTCAGCGCACTCGCGACATCCTCGGACCGCAGGACGACGCCGGCGGAGGCCTCGTAAACGGCGGCTTGCTGCATCGAGACGACGACCGCCGCTGCCGGTACCAGCAGAGCAACGAGGAGCACGACCCACTTGCGCCGCCGGAGGACGCGAAGGTAGTCACGAAGCGTGGAGGCTTCTTGTCTCATTCTTCGGTGTCACCCCGGCCGCCAGGATGCTGTGGGCTGAGAAGCCCTAGGTGGTGGGGTGTGAGCATATGCCGCCACTACGGAAATAGACCCCCCCTTTCGAGGGAGACTGTCGTCAAGCGTTCACGCGTTCAGCGGTGTGCGTTCCCGCACTAGCGAATGCCGAAACGCGCGTTTCGATTACGGCTAATCTGGAACGCATCGGCGAGCAGAATTCGCGAGACGTGCTGCGTCCGACGCCGCTCGAGGTGGAGACGGCGACCTTTAGGCACGTCGTGCGAGGCTACGACCCGGACGAGGTCGATACCCTCCTGCTGCGCGTTGCCGAGCGCTACGAAGCCATGTGGTCGGAGAACCAGAAGCTCAGGCACCGAACGGCCGAGTTAGAGGAGGCTGCTCGAAAGCGTGAGGATGACGACGGACTGATGACCCGCGTGCTGACCAACGCCCAGGCGATGGCCGATGAGATTCGCGCCTCGGCGCAGGCAGAGGCCGAGAAGACGATCGAAGACGCCCGGCGTGAGGCCGAGGACCTTCGGGCGCAGCTCGACGGAAGACTGAGGCGGGCGGCAAGCGAGGCCGAGGCGGACGAGGAGCTGTCTCCGGGCCAGCGGCTCGCCTACCGGGATCTTCTCCTGACCACAATCGAGAAGCTCGAGGTGGATGCGGGCACCCGGCCGGACCCGCACCAGCCGCTGGCCGCGATTCCAGAGCACGCTGCCCTCACGAGCAGACAGCCGGAGGCCGATCGCTCGGAGCATCAGGCGGAATGACGATGTTCGGGCTCGACGGGAAGATCGCGGTCGTTACCGCCTGGTGGCCCTTTCTCCGGACGACGCCGCGGAAGCGGTAGCGGTAGCGGATTCGGACGCGATCGGCGACCTGAGCGCAGTTGGTCTCGACTACGTCGAACTCATCGAGCGGCTCGCACCAGTAGCGGTACCGGGTGGCTCTTCCGCTGCTCCGACCTGCTCCGGAGGCCATGCGGCGTGAGCGGCGTGAACATCACTTTGCGCGCGAAGCAGCCCTCAATCGCGGCATAGTCTCCGGTCTCCTACCAGCGCCGTAGCTGCACACATGAGCGGCCTGGTCGCCTCTCTCGACGACACTCA
>CAVRVG010000012.1:0-15866 GCA_963724655.1 uncultured Actinomycetes bacterium
CGCGCGTCCGGTATCACGCTGGACGAGCCCCTGTCGCTCGAGCGCCGAGACGCAGTCGCGAGGTCGTGCTCTTCGGCAGTCCGCTCGCCTCGGCGAGCTCGCCGACCGAGGGAGCTTCGTGGATTCGACGACGCGAACGAGCAGCTCCGCCGCGCGGTCGATCGCCTGGGTGCCTGTTCGCGTCGCTGTCATTCCGCAATGTGGAACGGTCGTTCCACGTAAGCGTGCACGCCGAGCGGCGCCGCTGTCAACACGGCGAATACGAGATGATGCCTCCGATGCGCCCTCGACTTCGCGTTCTCGACGACGACCTGACGGCGCAGATCCTCGACGAGGCTCGTCGAGTGCTGGCCGAGATCGGGATGGAGGTCGCGGTGCGGCGCTCCGCGAGCGCCTCCTCGAGGCAGGGCTCAAGACCGATTCCTCAGGCGAGCGCATTCTCTTCCCGCGCGAGGTCGTCGACGAAGCCGTCCGCACGGCGCCCTCGTCGTTCACTCTCTACGACCGCGGCGGGCGCCCCCACGCCGAGATCGGCGGCGACAACGTCCACTTCGTCCCCGGCTCGAGCGGTCTGCGCGTCACCGACCACCGCACCGGAGAGACGCGCCACGCGACCTCGACCGACTTCGTCGAGTACGTCCGGTTGACCCACGGGCTCGACAACATCGCGTACCTCGCGACCGCATTCTCGACGGACGACGTCCCCGCCGACGTGTCGGACGCCTGGCGCCTGGGGCTGTGCCTCGAGAACTCCACGAAGCCGGTCGTGTCGGGAGCCTTCACCGAGCACGGCGTGCCACGGATGGCCCGGATGATGGAGCTCTTCCGCGCCGATCGTGCCGATCTCATCGCGCGCCCGATGTCGATCTTCACGGTGACCGCGACCGGCAACTTCCGCTACGGCGAGGACTCCTGCCAGAACATCATCGACTGCGTCGAGGCAGGGATCCCGATCGAGATCGTCCCCGTGACGTTGATGGGGCTGATCGCGCCCGTCACGCTCGTCGGAGCGACCGTGTTCCACACGGTCGACGTGCTCGCAGGCGTGACGATGACGCAGCTCGTCAAGCCCGGCGCTCCCGTCATCTTCGGCGGCGCTCCGGCGACGTTCCACATGAAGGCGGCGAGCGCCCCGATGGCAGCGATCGAGGCGCTCCACCTCGACGTCGCGTACGTCGAGGTCGGAAAGGCACTCGGGCTGCCGACCCAGGCCTACATGGGTCTCTCCGACGCGAAGGTGCTCGACGCCCAGGCCGGCGCGGAGACGTTCGGAGGCGCTCTCCTCGCCGCGTTGGCGGGCATCAACTCGGTCTCAGGGCCGGGAATGCTCGACTACGTCCTGGTCTTCAGCCTCCCGAAGCTCGTCTTCGACGACGAGATGTGCGGGCAGGCCCTCCATCTCGTGCGCGACATCGGCGTCCTCGACGATCTTCCCGTGGCGGGCCTGATCGACCATCTCCTCGCGGAGAACCACCTGATCATGGCCGAGCACACCACGACCCACTGGCCAAAGGAGCTGTGGCTCACGAGCCCGGTGATCGACCGGGACAACCGCGAGACGTGGGAGCGCCGCGGCGCCAAGAGCATCGTCGAGCGTTGCAGCGAGGACGTCGAAACGCGCCTTGCGGCGTACGAGCCCGTCACCACCGACCCGGCGATCGTCGAGGAGCTTCGAGCGATCGTCTCCGCCGGGATCACGGACGGCAGCGAGCTGCCCTTCGTACCCGAGGCGGCCGCTCCAGCGCCTGTGGCGGACACCGGGCGGCGCAGGAACCGCCGTCGGGGACCGGCCTAGCTCCCCTGGCTCCCGAGAAGGCTCTCGACGCGCGCTCGCGTCGCGTCGTCCGCCAAGACCGCGGTATTCGAGGGTCGTCCGGCGCCGTACGACGTCGTCCGCGGTCAAGGCCCACTCGCGCTGCCCCGCATGGACGACCTGCGCGGCAATGTCAGGGCCGGCGGGATGCACCCTCTCGAGAAGCTCCGGTCGCTCGACGGCGAGCGCGAGAACGTCCGTCGCCTGCCGTCCGTACAGGTGGTGGAGATACGTGCGAAGCGCAGGCTCGACGTCGACGGGAACCTTCACGTCGTCGACCGAAGCCGCAGCGCCTGGAAGCGGGAAGGGCCGTGTGTCGAGCGTGCGGAGGTCGAGGTCGGCACGCACTCGCTCCAGGGCGCCGATCGCGATCCGCCGGTACGTCGTGAGCTTCCCTCCGGCGACGCTCAGCATCCCCCCGGTTCCGATCGAATAGACGGTCTCGCGACGTGCGCTGACGCTCTGTCCCTCACCGGCCGGCAAGACGCGAAGGCCGGCGTACGACGCCGTCACGGACGAGGAGCTTCGTAGCGAGGCGAGATCGAGGGCGACGGAGGCCTCGCGGAGGATGATCTCCACATCGAGCGGCTCGGCCGCGACGGTGCGGGGGTCGCCGGCGAACTCCGTGTCGGTTGTCCCCAGCAGCAGCATCCCGTACCACGGGACGGCGAAGGTCACCCGCACCGGATCCTGGGCGATCGTGAGAGCGATCCGCCAGGGCTCGGTGAGCGGCACGAGGGCATGCACACCCTTGCTCAGGCGCACCGACGTTCCGGCATTCGGATCCTCGAGCCGCCGCACGATGTCGACCCATGGCCCTGCGGCGTTGATGACCGTCTTCGCGTCTACGGAGATCGACCGAGCCGTCGACGTTCACCTCGGCGCCCACGACCCTCTGTGCGGCCAGGCGCAGCGCAACCACCTCGGCCTGGTTGAGGACGACGGCTCCCGCATCGGCGGCCGCACGAACGTTTTCGAGACACAGCCGCGCGTCGTTCGTCCACGCGTCGGCGTAGTGCGCACACGAGCGGAGTCCTTCGGTCCGCAGCGAAGGCACCGCTGCCTGCGCCCGCGACGGATCGACGAGCCAGTTCAGTCGCGAGGTGGCGAGCGCCGAGTAGAGAAGGATCCCGCTCTGGACGAAGGCCGGTCGGTAGGGGCCGCCTTCGTAGAGCGGAAAGAGAAACGGCATCCGATGCACGAGGTGAGGCGCGACGACGCCCGCAAGGACCCGCCGCTCGTGATGCGCCTCGCGAACGAGGCGGACATCGCCCATTCGCAGGTACCGGAGACCGCCGTGGATGAGCTTCGACGACGCACTGGAGGTCGCCCCGCCGAAGTCCCGCGCGTCGACGAGCGCCACGGAGAGCCCGGCGCGGGCCGCATGGGCGGCGGTCGCAGCCCCGACAATGCCGCCGCCGATCACGAGCAGGTCGAACCGCGTCGCTGCGAGCGCCTCGAGCGCGTCGGCGCGGGGAACCGTCGGCGTCAGACTCGGAATGGGTTCGACCACGCCTTCATCCCAGCGGAGTCCGTCGCTTCGACCCGGACATGTGAGGCTCCCGGCGGCACCTTCAGCGTCGCCTTCGTGACCAGCCCGGAAGCGGCGGTCTCGACGATGCCCCCGTCCTTCAGATACCCGAGTCGCCCGGCGTTGACCGCCGCCCCGATCGACTTCCCGGAGACGAGCGTGACCGCACGACAGGGTGAGCACGACACCTCGACTGTCCCGCCCGCGACTCGAACGTCCTCGAGGACAGGCCCGGCCGAGCCGTAGAAACAGCCCTCGGCAAGCGCTGCGAGCACTGCCTCCCGGGTGCGCTCGCCTGCCCGAGCCCACGTCCAGGCGAACCCGGAGTCGAACCCGGGATGGTGGGAATCGTCGGTCGCAAGCGCGGTGCACATCCGTCCGGACTCGAGCAACTCGTCCCAGTGCACGCCCGAAAGCCCGCGTCCCACCTCGAGCTCGCAGCCCGCGTTGTAGATCTCGATCCCGAGCACCGTGTCTGGGAGCTCGAGCGTTCCAGGGGTCACCCCGGTCCAGTACGGGTGCGCGAGAAAGGCAAGCCCGCCACGCTCGACGATCCAGGTGCCGGTCTCCTCGAGCGTCGGGTATCCACCGGCAAGCTCACGCAGCTCCTCAGGGCCGGCCGTGACGCCGAGCCCCAGCACGTGCCCGTCCCGTGCGCCGGGAAGCACGCAGTTGAGCTCGACGCTCGGGATCACGAGGAGCTGATCGGTCGACGGCGACTCGGTGATCTTCCAGTGGTCCGTGAGCGCGAGAACGTCGAAGCCGGCGCGCTCGTAGTGGATGACGAGCGAGGCAGGCGGCATCTCGCCGTCCGACTCGGTGGTGTGCGCATGGAGAGCGCAACGGAGCCACGCCCCTTCGCTCGACCAAGGATCAGCCATGCCGGCGAGCCTACGCGATCATGACAATCGGGTCGATCTGGTTTCCCGCTGTTGTGCATGTTCACAATTCACCGTACGATCGCCTCAACGTTCGAACGGAGGTGACATGGAAGACTTCCAAGAGCAGGAATACGAGTTCCTGCGCCGTCTGGAAGAGGAGCGTGTCGACAGACGCACCCTGCTCCGTCGCGGAGCAATTGCCGGTGCCGGGTTGACCGTTCTCTCGCTCTCCCCCGCCGCTCTCGCGGCGCGGTCGCGGGCGCTCGCGGACCCGCCCATGCTCGGCCGCACCATCAAGCTCACCGAGTTCGTCAAGGAGGCAAAGAAGGAAGGGCACCTCAACACCATCGCGCTCCCGCCCGACTGGGCGAACTACGGCGCGATCATCTCGACCTTCTCCAAGAAGTACGGGATCCCGATCACGAGTGCCAACCCCGATGGGAGCTCGGCCCAGGAGAACGAGGCCGTACGCTCGCTCAAGGGTGACTCGCGTGCACCGGACGTCCTCGACGTGAGCCCGACCTTCGCGATCGCAGGAGCCAACGAAGGTCTCTACGCGAAGTACTACACGACGAACTTCAAGAAGGTGCCGCGCGCGATGAAGGACGGCCGCGGCTTCTGGGTGGGCGACTACTGGGGGGTCGTGTCGTTCGGCGTCAACGGCGCCGTCGTCAGCAACGCGCCGAAGAGCTGGAAGGATCTGCTCAAGCCGGAGTACAAGAACCGGGTTGCCCTCAACGGGAGCCCGCTCTCGTCAGGATCCGCGGTTGCCGGCGTCTTCTCGGCATCGATTGCCAACGGAGGCTCCCTCAGCGACATCGGCCCGGGAATCGACTTCTTCGCGCAGCTGAAGAGCGTCGGCAACTTCCTTCCGGTTCAGGCAACTCCTCAGACGATCGCCTCGGGTCAGACCCCGATCACGATCGACTGGGACTACCTCAACCTGGCCTATGGGAAGAACTTCCCTGCGTCGAAGATCACGACGGTCATCCCGTCGGATGCCGTGTACGGCGCTCACTACTGCCAGGCCGTCAACGCGACCGCACCTCATCCGTGGGCGGCGCGACTGTGGCAGGAGTTCCTCTACTCCGACCAGGGCCAGCTGCTCTGGCTGAAGGGGTACTCGCATCCCGCGCTGTTCACGGACATGGTCGCGCGGAAGGTTGTCCCGAAGTCGCTCATCAATGCGCTTCCGAACCCGGCCGCCTACTCGAAGGTGAAGTTCGCAAGCGTGAGCCAGGTCACGAAGGCGCGGGCTGCGATCAGCACCGACTGGCCGAAGAAGGTCGGCTCGTAGCCTGAGCACGATAGTTCCACCGAACGACCTCTCCCGGCCCGCCGCGCCGGGTCGGGAGAGGAGATTCTCGCTCGCCTGGCTCGGCGTGGTGCCGTTCCTCGCCTACACGGCGGCGTTCCTGCTCCTCCCCGCAGCGAACACGATGATCGGGGCCTTCCAGTCGCCCGATGGCGGGTACACGCTCGACAACGTGCGGACGCTGTTCGACGAGCCCTACCGGACACAGTTCAGGACCAGCATCGAGGTGAGCCTCGTGACGGCGGTCGTCGGTGGGATCCTCGGCCTGCTGATCGCCTACTCCGCGATCCGGGACGGGACGCCTCGCGCCATCCGCACCGGACTGACGACGTTTTCAGGTGTTGCCGCCAACTTCGCCGGAATCCCGCTCGCCTTCGCCTTCATCGCGACGCTCGGGATCCTCGGCGTCCTCACGCAGTTCATGGCGAACCAGCTCGGATGGAACCCATGGGATCACGGGTTCAGCCTGTACACGAAGACCGGCATCGAGATCGTCTATCTCTACTTCCAGATCCCGTTGATGATCCTGGTGATCGCCCCGGCGATCGACGGGCTCCGCCGCGAGTGGCGCGAGGCGGCTTCCGGTCTCGGGGCGAGCTCGTGGCAGTTCTGGCGCTATGTCGGTGCTCCAATCCTGCTCCCCTCGCTTCTCAGCGCGGTCGTCCTCCTGTTCGGGAACTCCTTCGCCGCCTACGCCACCGCGTACGGCCTCACGAGCGGGAGCGTGCCGCTGGTGCCGATCCAGATCGGGTTCTTCCTCTCGGGTGACGTGCTCGACAACCCGCACCTCGGGCAGGCGCTCGCATTCGGGATGTTCGTCGTGCTCGGGCTGATGATGCTCGCCTATCTCCCTCTGCAGCGGATCTCGTCGAGGTGGATGAAGTGACGCCGCGTCGCCGGATCGCCCCCTCGGCCGTCATCTGGCTGCTTATCGGGGCCGCGTACTTCGTGATCCCTCTGCTCGCGACATTGATCTACAGCTTCCGGAGCGACCAGACGGGAAAGTGCTGCACGCTCGGCAACTACGACTACATCATCAGCGACCCGGAGTTCTGGCGGACGATCAAGCTGAGCTTCATCGTCGCACTCGAGACGATCGCGCTGACGCTCGTACTGCTTGTGCCGACCGTCTACTGGGTGCATCTCAAGGTGCCGCGCCTGCGTGGGCTGATCGGCTTCCTCGCACTCGTGCCGTTCGTCGTCGCGCCCATCATCCTCGTCGTCGGGCTCCTCGACAGCTACAAGTGGACGCCGCAGTGGTTCTACGGCGAGCCCTACGGGTTCCTCGTCGTGGCCTACGTGGTCATCTCGTTCCCGTACATGTACTTCTCGCTCGACAACGGGTTCCGCGCCATCGACGTGCACACGCTGACGGAGGCCTCGCAGAGCCTCGGCGCCAGCTGGCCGACGACGCTGGTGCGCGTCATCCTCCCGAACATCAAGGCTGCAGCGCTCGCGGGCTCGTTCCTGACGCTTGCGATCGTGATGGGCGAGTACACGATTGCAAGCCTCGCTCAGTTCAACACCTTCTCGGTCTACGTGCAGTACATCAACCAGAACAAGGCATACCCGGCCGCGGCCGTCACCCTGCTCGCGTTCGGGATCACCTGGATGGCGATGCTTGCGATTTCCGCTGTCGGTCGCACTCGCGGAGCCAACGCGTCGCAGGCGGCTCGCTGATGGACGACGAGACCCAACCACCGAGGCCCGGGATGGAGCACTGACGATGGCAACAGTCGAGCTCAAGCACCTGCACCGCCAGTTCGGAGACGTCGTCGCCCTCGCCGGCATCGACCTCGAGATCGGTACCGGCGAGTTCGTCTCGCTGCTCGGCCCTTCGGGGTGCGGCAAGACAACGGCACTCCGCCTTGTCGCCGGCTTCGACCGGCCGACCTCGGGGCGCGTGCATGTCGGCGGAGAAGACATCACCGACATGCCCCCGAACAAGCGCGACATCGGCATGGTCTTTCAGGCCTACAGCCTGTTCCCGAACATGACCGCCCAGCGGAACGTCGAGTTCGGCCTACGGATCCGCAAGCAGAGCGGGGCCGACCGCTCGCGTCGGGCGCTCGAGCTGCTCGAGCTCGTCGGCCTCGGCCAGGCAGCCGGCCGCTACCCGCATCAGCTCTCCGGCGGCATGCAGCAGCGCGTCGCGCTCGCGCGCGCGCTTGCGATCGAACCGCGTCTCCTGCTGCTCGACGAGCCGCTCTCCGCCCTCGACGCAAAGGTTCGCGTGCAGCTGCGCGAGGAGATCCGTCGGATCCAGCTCGAGCTCGGCATCACGACCATCTACGTCACGCACGACCAGGAGGAGGCACTGTCGATCTCAGACAGGGTTGCCGTCATGTACGGCGGCAAGATCGAGCAGATCGGAGCTCCGGCCGAGATGTACGGCCGCCCGGCGACGCCCTTCGTGGCCGAGTTCATCGGGACGATGAATCGGCTGGTCTCGACGGTCGCCGACGATGGTGCGATCGACTACGACGGGCTACGGCTGGCGGTCGACGCGGCGCGGGGCCTGCCGCGGGGCGAGCGCGTCCTGTGCCTCATCCGGCCGGAGACCGTCGCGATCGTGCCCGCAGACGGCGCCCCGACTGCAAATGCCGTTGTCGGCGAGGTCATCGCCAACACCTTCCTCGGATCGGTGACGCGAGTCAGGATCGCCGACGCTTCGGGTGAGCACACGCTGACAGCGGACATGTCGAGCGCGCAGGCCGCACCCCTCACTGTCGGCACACGGGTCGCGGCGACGTTTCCGGCGGCCAGTCCTCGCCTGCTCAGCCTCGCCGACGCCGAGATGCCGCACATCCCTGAGGAGGAATAACGGCTCGCGCTACGGGCGGAGTACGGCGCGGAGCCGGTCTGGACGGTCGGTGAAGATCCCGTCGACCCCGAGCTCGACGAGCTCCCGCATTCGTGCGGTGCTCGTTGACCGTATAGACCGTCGTTGCAAGGTCGAGCGAACGCGCCCTGGCGAGGCCGCGCCTGGTCACGCGACCGTCCGCGAAGCCCACCGCGTTCGCGTATCGCGAGGCGCTGTTGATCGACACGCCGTAGCCGACGTGCTGGAGGATGCGAAGCTTCGGGCTCGCTCGCCGCGCCTCCTGCAAGGCCCGGCGCTGGAAGGAGAGAACGACGTCGGCGGACGGGTCGAGCGCTGCAACGGTGCGTGCGACGAGATCGTGGCGCCGGTAGAGATGCGGCGACTTCAGCTCGGCCATGACTCCCGCGCGACCGCGAGCCAGCTCGACCACCACCGCCAGAGTCGGGATCCCGTGCTCGGCGAGCTCCGCAGCGGAGCGCTTGCGGAGTGGCCCGCGAAGCGGTGTGAGGCGGTCGAGGGTCGTGTCGTGAAATACGACGAGGACACCGTCGGAGGACGCTTGCACGTCGAGCTCGACGAAGTCGACACCGATTGCCAGCGCCCGCTCGAATGCCGGGATCGTATTCTCGCGCTCGGCGTAGGACGCTCCGCGATGCGCGATCACCCACGTCATCCGAGCAGGCCGCTGACACCCTCGACGTCGATGCCGTCGATGAGCTCGTCCGCGAGCCGTAGCCGCTCGTCCGGCAACGTGCTGCGCACGGCAAGGCACCGCATGCCGGCGGCCTTCGCAGACGCCACCCCGGCCTCTGTGTCCTCGAACGCAACGACACGTGCGGGGTCGTCGTGGGCCTCGAGCAGGTCGAGCACCCTCAGATACCCGTCGGGTGCCGGCTTGCCATTCACGACGTCGTCCGCGGTGACGAGAAACCGGATCTCCGCCTCGATGCCCGCGCCGGCCAGCACCGGCTCGATCTCAGCGCGGAATGCGCCGGAGCAGATCGCAACGGGTACGCGATCCGCGGCGTACCGGACCGCGGCGCGTACGGGCTCGGTGATCGTCGACCCGTCGGCGGTGCGCTCGACGTAGCGTCGGATGCGCTCGGAGATCAACCGCTCGAGCTCGGACCCGTCGACGCCGAGCCAGCCGGCGATGATCGCCTCCTCCGAGAGGCCGCAGAGCTGCTCGTAGTAGGTCGCCTCCGGCAGCGGGCGACCCCACTCGGCGAAGAGCTCCTGATACACCGCGCACAGGACGGGCTCGTCGTGCGAAAGCGTGCCGTTGAAGTCGAATACGAGCGCGGTGACGCGGGACATCGGGTGCAGCCTAGATCTAGTGTGCGCGCATGGCTCCGGTCGCGCTTGGGCTCGCTTTGTCGGCGGCCGTGGTTCACGCCGTCTGGAACCTGATCCTCGCCCGGGAACGAGATCCCGAGGCGGCGACTGGGGTCGCAATGGCGGCCGGCGTTCTCGTGTTCGCCCCGGTTGCTGCCTTCTCGTTCGACGTCGAGCGCGAGGCGATTCCCTTCATCGCGGTCACCGCCATCCTTCAGCTCGTCTACTTCGCGGCGCTCGCGGCGGCCTATCGACGCTCGGAGCTCTCGGTCGTCTATCCCATCGCCCGCGGCGTCGCGCCGGTCATCGTCCTGGTAGCGGGAGTCGTCATCGTCGGGAGCTCGACCTCTGCGACTCAGATCATGGGCGTCACGCTGGTTGCGACTGGGGTGCTGCTCGTGCGTGGCGTGCAACGGGACGGCCAGGCGCACGGGGTTGCGTTCGGCCTCGCGATCGCGAGCGTCATCGCCGCATACACCCTGGTCGACTCGCGCGGTGTGCTGCACGCCGACCCGATTGCGTATCTCGAGCTGGCGATGGCCCCCGCCGCCGCCGCGTACCTTCTGATCGTCGCCACCCGGGAGCGCGGCGTCGAGCGGATTCGTCAGGCGACGTCCGGGACAGTGGTCGTTGCGGGTGCTCTCTCGTTCTTTGCCTACGTGCTCGTACTTGCGGCACTCGAGCGGGCTCCCGCTGCTGCCGTCGCCGCCGTGCGGGAGACGAGCATCGTGGTCGCCACAGCCCTCGCCGCGCGCGTCCTCGGAGAGCGGGTCACCCCGGCGAGGCTGGTGGGAGCGGCGCTCGTGGTCGCAGGCGTTGCGCTGCTCGGGCTCTAGAGGTCAGAGCGCCGAATCGAGCAGCTCGGCCGTCTCGTGCTCAGGGGGCATCCCGTAGGCGTAGACGAGGAGATCCTGGTCACCGTGGTTCGCCGTCTGCAGAGCCGTGCCCGGCTCGACGTGGATCAGACCACCCGTCGGGACGTCCTGGCGCTGTGGCGGCTCCCCGAGATACATCGACAGCGTCCCCGAGAGGACGACGAATGTCTCCTCCTGGATCGGGTGCTTGTGGCGGCGCCCCTTGGCTCCCGGCTCGTAGCGCCAGATGTTCGCGCGCGTGTGGGCGAACCCGGCCTGCTCGCTCAGCTCGGCGACATGCCGCGCCGGCTCGCCGGGCTCGTGCGGGCGGGTGATCCACTCGAGCTCATCGGGACGAATGGAGCGAAACGCCATGCTGCGAGGTTAGTTGACAGGTGTGGGTGGCTCGCGCCCCTCGAGGACGGCAACGACGTTCTCGGCCGCGAGCATCGCCATCGCGGTCCGAGTCTCGACCGTCGCCGAACCGAGATGCGGAATCATCACGACGTTGTCGAGCGGGAGGAGATCCGGGTGCACGTCGGGCTCGTTCTCGAACACGTCGAGCCCCGCACCGGCGATCACGCCTTCGCGCAGAGCCGTTGCGAGCGCGGCTTCGTCGATCACGGGGCCTCGGGTCGTGTTGACGAGAAAGGCGCTCGGCTTCATTCGTCGCAGCCGCTCGGCTGTGATCAGGTGCCGCGTCTCAGCGGTGAGGGGGCAATGGAGCGAGACGACGTCGGCCGTCTCGAGAAGCTCGTCGAGGCCGAGGAAGCGAGCGTCGAGCTCCTCCTCGAGAGACACGTCCGCGCGGCGGCGCCCGGAGTACACGACCTCCATCCCAAACGCCTTGCCGCGACGCGCCGTGGCGGTGCCGATCTGCCCGAGGCCGACGATCCCGAGGGTCTTGCCCTGGATCCCGCTCGCGAGCATGAACGTCGGGTTCCACTTCCAGGGCTGCCGGGCACGGATCAGGCGCTCGCCCTCGGCGAGCCTTCGGGTCGCCATCAGGATCAGCGCGAACGCGATGTCGGCGGTGGCGTCGGTGAGGACCTCGGGCGTGTTCGTGAACCGAACGCCACGCTCGGTGCAGGCGCCGACGTCGGTGTTGTCGTATCCGACCGCGACGTTGGCGACGACACGGAGCTGCGAGCCCGCGGCCTCGAGCAGCCCGCCGTCGATCCGGTCGTGGAGCATCGCAACGACCGCGTCGGCACCCACGACGACCTCGAGGAGCTCGTCGCGCGTCAACGCACGATCCTTCGGATTGACCCAGACGTCTCCGACGGTTCCGAGCAACTCGAGCGCAGGGTCCTGGATCCAGCGCGTGACGACGATGCGCGGCACGACCTAGAGCGCCTCGAGGAACCCGTGAACCTTGTCGAGCGCAGCGGCGAGGTTCTCCCGCGAGTTCGCGTAGGAGACCCGCATGTACCCCTCTCCGAACTCGCCGAAGGCCGTTCCGGCGAGCATCGCCACACCCTCCTCCTCCAGGAGCCTGTCCTGTAGCTCCCGAGCGCGAAGGCCGGTGCCGGTGATGTTCGGAAACGCGTAGAAGGCACCGGCAGGCTCGACGCAGCTCACGCCAGGCAGTGCGTTCAGTCGGTCCACCACGAGGCGCCGTCTGACCTTGAACTCGTCGAGCATCGCGTGGACCGCGTCCCACGGCCCCTCGAGCGCTGCGACACCTGCAAGCTGGGTTGCAGGCGCAGTACACGAATGACAGTTGATGAAGAGGCGCGTGAGCGGCTCGACCAACGGCGTCGGCACGGCCGCATACCCAAGCCGCCACCCTGTCATCGCGAAGGTCTTCGAGAAACCGTCGAGGAGGATGAGACGGTCGCGAAGCGCCTCGTGACTCGCAATCGAGTGATGATTGCCGTCGTATGCCATCTCGGAGTAGACCTCGTCGGACAGAATCCAGCAGTCGTGGTCGGCGAGAACGCCGGCGAGCTCGTCGATGACCTGGGCCGGCACCACGCCGCCCGTGGGGTTCGCCGGCGAGTTGAGGATGACGAGCTTGGTGCGAGGCGTGAGCCGCGAGGCGACGTCCTCCGCGGTGAACGCGAAGCCACGCTCCTCGGTAAGCGGTAGGGGCACCGGAGTCGCGCCCGCCCAGCGGATCACCGATTCGTAGATCGGGAACCCCGGGTTCGGGTAGATGACCTCGTCGCCGGGATTGCAGGTAGCGAGCACTCCATAGAAGAGGAACGGCTTGGCACCGGGCGTCACGAGCACGTTGCCAGGATCGACTGCGATGCCCCGCGAGCGAGCGAGATACGAGGCTGCCGCCTCGCGAAGCTCCGGGAGGCCCGGCGCCGGGCAGTAGTGGGTGTGCCCGTCGCGGAGAGCCTTCGCCGCAGCCTCGACGACGTGAGGGGGCGTGTCGAAGTCGGGCTCGCCGATCTGGAGGTGGATGATGTGCCGGCCCTGTGCTTCGAGGGCCTTCGCCCGTGCCAGGACCTCAAAGGCCGTCTCGGTGCCAAGCCGGGCGAGACTGTCGGCGAGCTGGGTCACTCGGTTCCTCCACTCGGTTGCACGGATCGCCTCGGGCCGAGCAAGGTCGCAACATCGGCGACGCGCATCTCCGCTCCCACCTGTCGGACCCCGTCATCGAGCATGACGGTGCAGAACGGACAAGCCACCGCGAGCGTCGAGGCGCCTGTGCCGACCGCCTCGCGGGCGCGCTCCTCGTTGATGGCCGAGCCGCGCTCCTCCATCCACATGTGGGCGCCGCCCGCGCCACAACAGAAGCTGCGCTTGCCGCTGCGCGCCATCTCGAGCGGCTTTCCGATCCGCGACACGAGGGCCCTTGGTGCTGCGAGCACGTCGTTGTGACGGGCCAGATAACACGAGTCGTGGTAGGTGATCTCCTCCGTGCCGGCGACCGGTGCGAGCCTTCCCTCCTCGAGAAGCTCGGCGAGCAGCTCGGTGTGATGGACGACCTCGTAGCTTCCGCCGAAGTCGGGGTACTCGTTGGAGAGCGTGTTGAAGCAGTGCGGGCAGCTGGCGACGATCTTCGTCACGCCGGCTCCGTTGAGCGTCTCGACGTTCTGCTGCGCATACGACTGGTACGTGTACTCGTCGCCCATGCGCCGGGCCGGGTCGCCGCTGCAGCACTCACGCGGGCCGAGGATTGCGAAGTCGACCTCGGCTGCCGTGAGCAGCTTCGCAGTCGAGCGGGCGGTCTCACGCGCGCGCTCATCGAAGGCGGCCGCGCAGCCGACCCAGTAGAGAACCTCGGGGCGGGCTCACCCGGTTGCAGCACTCGCACGTCGAGGCCTTCCGTCCAGTCCGCCCTCTCGGTCTGGGCCTTTCCCCACGGATTCGACGTGCGCTCGAGGTCGCGCAACATCGTCCCGGCCTCCGTGGGTGGACTTGCCTCGACCATCACGAGTTGCCGACGAAGGTCGACGATGTGATCGACGTGCTCGATCGCCACGGGGCATTCGTGCACGCAGGCACCACAGGTGACGCAGTCCCAGACGACGTCGGAGGTCACCGCGTTGCCGACGAGGGCCGTTGGCTCGAAGGCCTCGCCTCCGCGCGTCGCAGCGAGGAGCTTCGGGCCTTCCGCGAACAGCTGGTCGCGAAGCCCCATGATCAGCAGCTTCGGGGAGAGCTCCTTCCCCGTGGCGTATGCCGGGCACACGTCCTGGCAGCGCCCGCACTCGGTGCAGGACATCGTGTCGATCATCTGCTTCCAGGTCATGTCGGCGACGGTCGCCGACCCGAACCGGAGCTCGGCCTCGTCCTCTGCGTCGAAGTCGCAACGGCTCGAGCCGCCCGCGGCGCGCGTCCTCCCGAACCACACGTTGACGCCCGCCGTCGCGATGTGGCAGGTGCTTCGAATGCGGCAGGTAGGCGAGAAACCCGAGCACGAGGAGGATGTGCGCCCACACGAAGGTGCGCTCGAGCACCTCCGTCGCGTCACCGCCACCGAAGAGGTTCGAGAGGCCGTTCGAGATCGGGGACCAGCCCGCGGGCCATTCGTTGAGGTCGAGCGCGATCCGTGACGCATGCCAGAGAAGCAGGGTGGTCACGATGCCGGCGATCAACGCGAGGATCAGGTCGGCCTCGCCGAGGTGGCTGCCCTTGAACCGATCCGGTCGCTGCACCTTGCGGATCCACAGGGCCGAGATCACGCCGACGAGACCAGCGTCGCGAACACGTCGACCATGAGCGCGAACCATCCCTGCCCGCCGAGCCACGGGATGCTCCAATCGCGGTCGACCGCGCCGAGCATCGCCATGAGGATCGTCGGGAGCAGCACGACGAACCCCCAGAAGATGAACGCGTGGACGAGACCGGGGACCAAGCCGCTGCAGGAGCTTCCGCTGGCCCAGAACGACGACCGCCTCGTTCCGAACCCGCGTCGACGTGTCACCCGAGCGGTCGCTCGGCTGTCCCCAGCCGGACGACGCCGACGAGCATCAGCGCCCGCCGGGCGAAGATCCCGCCCGTGAGGGCGATCGCGGCCAGAAGCAGCGCGGCGGAAAGAGCGGTCACACTCCCCGCACCCGCCGCAGCTCCGCCGAGATCGCCGGCAGCACCTCGTGAAGGTCACCGATCACGCCGTAGTCGGCGTTGGCGAAGATCGACGGCCTCGCGGTCGGTGTTCACGGCGAGGATCTTCTTGGCCCCCTTGCAGCCGGCCATGTGCTGGGTTGCGCCGCTCACGCCGCAGGCGATGTAGAGGTCCGGCGCCACCTTCGTCCCTGTCTGCCCGACCTGGTCGGTATGGGGTCGCCAACCCGAGATCGTCACTGCGCGCGAGCAGCCAACAGCGCCACCGAGAAGATCGGCAAGCTCCTCGACCGGCGCGAAGCCTTCGGCAGAGCCGACACCGCGACCACCGGTGACGACGACCTTCGCATCGGCGAGAGAGAGACCGCCTCCGCCTGCCTCGACCCGGTCGCTCACACGCAACGCGCGATCGGCCGCGGAGAGCTCGACCGCCAGCGGCACCATCTCAGCGACTCCATCACCAGGGGCCGGCTGCGCAACCGCATGCGGCTGAACGCTCAGAACCACTGAGGCGCCGTGGACACGGGCCTCCTCGAGCAAGCTGCCTCCCCAGCGCACGCGGGTGACGTCGACGCCGTCGCCACTCAGCGTTCCCGCGATGCAGTTCGCGGCGAACGGAGCGTCGAGGATCGCGGCGACATGCGCGAGCACCTCGTTGCCCGACTCGGTTCCCGGCCCGACGATGACCGTCGCCCCCGCCGGCCTGACCGGCCGCCACGACAGCCCGTGCGGCAGCGAGGGGCGCCGACCCTGCAAATAGATCATCCTGCAAGAAATGCAGACGACGCG
>CAVRVG010000013.1:0-73060 GCA_963724655.1 uncultured Actinomycetes bacterium
CCGGCGTCGCGCAGGAGCACGACGGCATCATCAGGTCCGGCGCGAAGCTGCTCTATGCCTTCTGCGAGGCGACTGTGCCCAAGCTGACCGTCACGACGCGCAAGGCATACGGCGGCGCGTACTGTGTCATGAGCAGCAAGCACATCCGCGGCGACCTGAATTCGCCTGCCCGACCGCCGAAATCGCCGTCATGGGACCCGAAGGCGCGGTTGAAATCCTGTACCGCCGCGAGCTGAAGAACGCCGACGATCCGGTCGCGCGCTCAAGGCGCGAGCTTGCAGGCCGACTACCGCGAGAAGCTGGCGAACCCGTACATCGCCGCCGAGCGCGGCTACGTTGACGACGTGATCTGAGCCGCGTGACACCCGCGCCCGGCTGATCAACGGGCTGGAGGTGCTCCAGAACAAGCGCGACAGCAACCCGCCCAAGAAGCACGGCAACATTCCGTTGTAAGTTCCGACCCCATCCCCTCCCCGATATTCGTCGCAACCGAAGGTTGCGCGAAGGGGGAGCAAGCCGCCGTCTTGTGTTTTCGACCCTCCCCTGAATTCGGGGGAGGGCTGGGGAAGGGGTCAGAAGCAGGAGCAAACGTATGTTTGAACAATCGCAAACGCAAATCAAGAAGGTCCTCATCGCCAACCGCGGCGAGATCGCCGTCCGCGTCATCCGCACCTGCACGGAGATGGGCATCGCACCGTCGCCGTCTACTCCGACGTCGATCGCGCGCGCCTGCACGTCGGCATCGCCGACGAGGCCTCCCGACGTCGGCGCCCCGCCGCGCCGCGCGAGAGCTACCTCCGCATCGACGCATCATCGACGTCGCGAAGCGCGCCGGCGCCGACGCGATCCACCCCGGCTACGGCTTCCTCTCCGAGAACGCGCGACTTCGCCGACGCGTGCGAGCGCCGCGGGCATCACCTTCATCGGCCCGCCGGCGAGCGCGATGCGCAAGATGGGGACCAAGACCGCGGCGCGCGCGAAGATGGCGCAGGCCGGCGTCCCCATCGTCCCCGGCGGCCGCCGAGGCGACGCTCGCCCGACGAGGAGGTGCAGCGCTGGCCGCAAGAAGATCGGCTACCCGGTGATGCTCAAGGCCGCGGCCGGCGGCGGCGGCAAGGGCATGCGCCTCGTCGCAGCGCCGAGGCCGACTCTGCCAGGCGCGCTCGGGACGCGCGCGCAGCGAGGCGACAAGCCGCGTTCGGCGACGACACGCGTCTACCTCGAGAAGGCGATCGTCAGGCCGCGCCACGTCGAGATCCAGGTGCTCGGCGACAAGCACGGCAACATGGTCCACCTCTTCGAGCGCGACTGCTCGATCCAGCGCCGCCACCAGAAGGTCGTCGAGGAGACGCCCTGCGCCCGTCGCGATCGCCGGAGCTCGTCGCGCGATGGGCGAGGTCGCGGTCGCGGCGGCCACAGCGCGGTCGGCTACCTCGGCGCCGGCACGTTCGAGTTCCTCCTCGCCGAGGACGGCAGCTTCTACTTCCTCGAGATGAACACGCGCCTCCAGGTCGAGCACCCGGTCACCGAGTTGATCACCGGCATCGACCTCGTGAAGACGATGATCCACATCGCGGCCGGCGAGCCGATGCCGTTCACGCAGGACGAGCTCGCGATCACCGGCCACGCGATCGAGGCGCGGATCTACGCGGAGGATCCGGATCGGAACTTCGCGCCCTCGCCCGGGGAGATCTCGGTGTACCGGCCGCCGGACGGGCTCGGCATCCGCGTCGACGGCGGCGTGTACCAGGGCGCGACCGTGACGGTGAACTACGACCCGATGGTCGCGAAGCTGATCGCGTGGGGCCGCGACCGGCCCGAGGCGATCGACCGGCTGCGGCGCGCGCTCGACGAGTTCGTGGTCAAGGGGATCAAGACGGGAATCCCGTTCCACCTGCGCGTGCTCAAGCACCCCAAGTTCATCGAGGGCAAGTACGACACCGGGTTCATCGAGCAGCACATGGACGGCGGCAAGGCGGCGCCGGAGCCCGACAGCGAAGAGCGTCGGGTGGCGATGATGCTGGCGGCGATCGCGGCGTATCGGCGGGACAAGGAGCGGGCGGAGCGGACCGTGTATCACGCCGGAGGTGCTGGGGGCGCCGGCGGTGGGAGTGCGTGGCAGGCGTTCGGTCGCCGCAGCGGGATGCGCGGGGGGCTGCGGTGATCTACGAGGTCACGGAAGGCAAGGAGTCGGTCCGCGTCGAGCTGCGCGAGGCGGGGGAGAATCTGTACGACGTCACGATCGGGGAGCACACCGTCAGAGTCGACGTCGCGAAGAGCGGAAGGACGATCTGGTCGATCATCGAGGATGGGAAGCAGTTCGAGGCGATGATCGAGGAGCGCGGGGGGCCGAAGCTCGACGTGCTCGTGCGGGGGAAGCTGTTTCACCTCGAGGCGGTCGATGAGAGATCGCGGATGCTTGCGCAGAGTGCGGCCGCGGTTGCTACGGGGCCGCAGGTCGTTACGGCGGATATGCCGGGGAAGATTGTGAAGGTGGAGGTGGCGAAGGGCGCCACGGTCACCGCGGGGCAGGCGATCGTCATCGTGGAGGCGATGAAGATGGAGAATCCGATTCGTCTCCCAATCGATGGCGTCGTGACGGAGATCTCGGTGCGCGAGGGGGAGGCGGTCGAGAGCGGGGCGCCGCTTTTTACGGTGGAGCCGCCGCCGAAGGACGCCGCCTAGGAGCGGCCGCAGTCGTCTGCCGGGGCGGCACGAGCGGGCGGTGATCGATCACGAGCGCTTCGAGAAGCGGCTGGCCGAGTGGCGCGGCAATTCGTGACGATCGCCCAGCCGTTGTGACGTGGTCGTCGTCGGCTGGTGCGATCGGCTCGGTGGTGGCTTACGCCGGCGGCTCCGCCGGGCGCGTCTCGCGAATCGCCTCGAGCTCCGCGAGCGCCTCGAGGTTCCTTGGGCCTTCCGGCGACGAGCCGCCGAGCCGCGTCAGCGCCGGAATCCCACGATCCGACGTGCCGCCAGCACTACACCTCCCGCGAGGGCGAGGCAGAGCGGTCCGGCCCCTGGGAACCGGGACGCACTCGCTCGAGCACGTGTCGCCGTCGAGGGTGTTCCCGTCGTCACACTGCTCGGTGCAGCCCAGGATGCCGTCGCCGCAGACCTCGGGCTCGCAGGTGCAGGTGGCGCTGCAGCCGTCGCCGTCGAGCGTGTTCCCGTCGTCGCACGTCTCGTCGCAGCCCACCGCGCCGTCGCCGCACACCTCGGGCTCGCAGGAGACGAGCGAGTCGAGGGTCGCGATCACGAACGCCTCCTCGGGAGCACCCTGGTCGTGCGAGAACAGACCGAACTGCACGTTGGCGCCGCTCGGATCCGGAGGGCTGGTGAGCGCGTCGGACAGGATCGTGTTCACCGGGAAGAACAGGTTCAGCCGGGCCTCATCGAGCATTGGGTCGCTGCAGGCGAGGAGACAGCCGGAGACGCCCCAGAGGTTCGGGTCGATCGAGTTGGCCTGGATTCCGATGTGCCCTTCCCCGAGGCCCGGGCCGACCCACTCGAGCTCGTTGCCTGCGATCGACTCCTCGAGCGAGAGGATCGGATAGCTCGCCTGGTCGGGGTTCGGGAGGGTGTCGGCGGTGGTTCCTTCGTAGGAGAACCGGATCACGAAGTCGTCGCCGACTGCGGCCGGAAGCGGAAGCAGCGAGGGGGTGCCCTGCACCGAGCTGACCATCCCACTCGCGCGCCACGACTCCACCGCGGCGCCGGCCGGAGTGGCAAGCGTCAGCCCGACGAGGCCAAGCGCAATCCACCGCAGCATGTGACCTCGCGAACGGTAGTCAGGGCGATCCTATCACGCCGGGCGGTCCGGGAAGGTACTCTTGGGCGCAAGTGCCGACCTAGCGCGGGGGCGCGGCGTGGTGCGGGCCCCGGCTGGCCTCGGGCCCTAAAGAAATCAGCTCGTGCCCTCTCGAGACCTTTTACACGAGGCCACCGTTTCATCGAAGTCCGCGGCCAGTACTGCTCTCAACGGGAACGCGTTCACCCTTTTCGCCCGAAGAGTTTCGTGTTCGTCGCCCCTCGAGCTTCAGCGCTGCGGCCACGACCTGGCTTTGCCCATTCGGGGGTGCGTGAAAGCCTCGAGGGCAGCGGGTGGGCGACGCGACCGCGGACGACGTGAGTATGTAGCTGCGGCAGCGGTATCCGCCCCTGCGGCGGGGTCGCCCGGGAACGCTGTTGTCGAACATCCGAAGCTCCGTGAGCTTCGGAAGGAGCCGCACGAGGTTCTCGAGGCTCCTGGTGTAGCGACGCCGGACGTCGGCCTCGGGAATGTCGTGCCCGCCTCGCGCGACGCGGGAGCGCACCCTTGCCAGATGCAGCTCGGGGCTCTGCAGAGCGACGTACCACACGCGCACCTCGAGGCCGGCGGCCGCCGCGGCGCGTTCAAGGATCGGTCATCGTCTCGCCGCCGAGTGTCGTCTCGAAGGCGAAGGACTTCCGCTCGTCGATGGCGCGTTCGAGGAGGCGCTTTCCTTCGCGCCACCCGAGACCGTTGGCTTGGGGGATGCTCAGCGAGGGATCGCGCTCGCGGATTCGCCGCGCCGCCTCATCTGGGTTGAAGTAGTCGCCACCCGCGCTTCGGAGCATGGCCCCGGCGATGCTGCTCTTGCCACCGCCGTTGGTGCCGGCGAGGACGGTGATGCAGGGCAGCGCGCGGTCGGCGTCAGCCACGCTTCCGCGGGCGAGCCTTCCTGCGCGCTTCGGCGACGGCGGCCTTGGCAAGAGCGGACGGAGACGCCGTGAAGAGCGCCTTCGCCGCACTCCGCGCGGGCTTCGACTGCATGCGGGCCAGGAGATCGTCGAACTCCCGGCTCAAGGTGCCGAGGTCCGGTACGGCCTCGGGCGCGAGCCGGCGGTAGTCGTCGAACGACATCAGCACCGCTGCGGGGGTTGTGCTCGGCGGTGACCACGCACGCGCCGGCCACGAAGGGCGCGGTCGAGGAGGCGACCGAACTGGTTCTTCGCGTCCGTCGCAGGGACCGTGTCGCTCCACCCGCGGCCGGGCTCGTCGAGTCCGGCGCCCTCGCGGACCTCGTTCGCCCGCGCGAGCAGGGACGGTTCGAGCGGAAGGGAGGATCTTCTGGAGCGTCGGGGCTTCGGCGGCATATTGGCTATAATAGCCAATCTCCGGAAGACGCCACACGCGGCTGTGGCGCTGTGCGCTTCACTCGATCGGCGTGGCTGCGCGCGCGCCGTGAGGATCCGGCGACCTACTTCCCTCCGGTCACCGCCTTGAAGTACGCCCCATCCGCCTTCTTCACCTCCGCCACCGTCCCCGCAAAGCACGCCCCGGTCTCGTTGAACATCACCACGACCGCCCCATCCGACCCGCGAGGGTGCGCCGCCACCCCGGTCGGCAGCTGATCGAGCCCCTTCGCGACGTCGTTCTTCCCTTCGAGCGACACGCTCCCCTTGCCGGCGCACCGCCCTTCTCGGTGAGCTTCGTGATCCCCGCGCTCGTTCCGAACGGATCCTTGTACGCGAACCCGCTCTTCTGCGCCGCCCAGCACGGCTTCGCCTTGGGCCCGCACGACTGCCCACCGCGGTCGATGCGCTCGTCGACGAAGCGGCTGTTGGTGTCGTAGAGGCAGAGCAGCTGGTACGTGTCGCCGAGCGTCGGATCGCCGAACGCGTACGGGTCGAGCGGCTCCGCGATGGCCTTGAGGCTCGCCTTGAGCTTCTCCTTGCCGGGCTTGCGCTCGTCGACGACGAGGCTCGCCTTGCCCGCGCTGTAGCACTGTTGATGTCCCGACCATCTCGGGGCAGCTCGCCTTGCAGGTCGACGAGCAGCCGTCGCCGTCGGCAGTGTTCCCGTCGTCGCACTCCTCGAGGAAGTCGGTGTTGCCGTCGCCGCAGAACGCCACGGGCGGCGCGGTGCCGACCTCGACGGCGCCGACGTCCCAGTTGCCGTTCTGCGGACGCTCGACGCCGCGTTCGTCCACGTTGAGGATGCTGCTCCCGAGGACGTCGATCGCCGGGCTGCCCTCCTGCGGGTAGTGCGTCGGCAGGCCGCCGCCGTTCTGCGCCAGCGGGCCGAGCAGCGGATCGCCCACGACGACGTTGGTCGCGTTCGAGATGCCGCCGCGGTTGTCGACCGCGTGCGTCGTGATCGAGTTGAAGAGCGGCATCTGCGCGTGCTCTTGCCCGAGGCCGCCCGGATCGTTCACGAGGTTCAGCGCGGGCGACGATCCCGCGATCGACGTATCGAGTCGCGATCAGGCTCCACGCGTCCGTGATGCCGGCCACGCCCTCGACGCCCAGGTTGTAGGCGTCGGCGCCCTCGTCGGCCGAGTTGTTCGCGAACGTGACGCCGGTGTAGTACGTCGTGCCGTCGACGTCGAAGATCGCGCCGCCGAGGCCCTTGCCGTTGCCCCCGTTCGCGACGACGGCCGACGCGCCGCCGGTGCCGCCCGTCGCGACGTTGCCCGAGAACGTCGAGTTGAAGACCTGGAGGTAGCCCGGCCCCGCGACGAACACGGCGCCGCCGAGACCCGCGCCGCCGCCGCCGCCCGCCGAGAAGGTGAGCAGGCCCGAGTCGTTGCCGCCGTCGCCGGCGCCGAAGCCGCCGTTGCCGCTCGTCGTCGTGGCGACACCCTTGTTCGTGCCGCCAGCGCCGCCGCCGCCGAAGCCGCCGTCGCCGCCGGAGTCGCTTTCGCCGCCGCCGCCACCGCCGGCACCGAAGCCGCCGTTTCCGCCCGGATGGTCCGTGAGCAGAGCGCTGCTGCCCGCGCCGCCGCCGCCACCGCCGAAGCTGCCCTGGCCGCCCGCGCCGCCGTTTCCGCCGCCACCACCGCCGCCGCCCGCGCCCGCGGCATCGGAGCCGTTGCCGCCACCCGCCGCGGTGCCGGCGCCACCGTTCTGTGTACCCGCGGTGAGGCCGCTCGCGTCGGTCTGCGTGCCGCCGCCACCGCCGCCGCCCGCCGCGCTCGCAGCCGCGCCGTTGCCGCGCGAGCCACCGCCGCCACCGCCGCTCGAGAGGCCCGCATCGGGCGCGTCGCCGCCATTGCCACCGAGCCCGCCGCCACCGCCACCGCCGTCCGAGTCGGCGCCGGCACTCGTCTGCGCCGTCGCCGCCGTTACCGCCCTGCGCGGTGTTGCCGGAGAACGTCACGTTCGAGACGTTCACGGTGCCCTGCACGTAGAGCGCGCCGCCGAGGCCCGCACCGCCGCCACCACCGCCGCCCTCGTCGCCGAGCGCGCTCCCCCCGTTCCCGCCCTGCGCGAACCCGTTCGAGATCGTGAGGCCGAACGAGAGCGAGCCGCCCGCCGCGACCGAGAAGAGACGGAACTTCGGAGCGCCCGGGTCACGCTCGATCGTGACGCCGTTGCCGGGCACGAGCCCTTCGACTTCCGATCGACTTCGTCACCTTGAACGCGGCCGGCCCGAAGGTCGTATCGCCGATCGTGCTCACCGTGATCGTGACCGGGCCGAGCGAGGTGAGCGACGGATCGATCTGGATGAAGTCGAACTCGTCGCCGGTCTGTCCTAGGTCGGTCGTCGTGTCGTTCTCGGCGGCGAGGATCGCCTCGCGCAGCGTGACGAGACCGTCGCCGGGCGTGGTGTCGTCGCCGACGCTGTTCACCGTGCGAGCCCGGCGCGCGCCGGCGGCGCCGCGAGCGCCAAGAGCACTAGGAGCAGGAACGCAGCACGAGAAGCACGACGGGTGCGGAGCGATTCGGGTCGCCCTCCAGTGGCCGAGATCTGCTCCTCATCGGCTGGGGCCAGTCGCGCATGAAGAGGTAGGGAGGGCGCGCAGCACGGGTTGCTGGTTGCCGGCGGGATCGGGGGTCGGGCACCCCAAGCAGCGCCCCCAACCTGCGTCCCGGTTGCATAGACTGGCCGCCGGAGGCGCCATGGCGAAGCCGGTCCGCTTCGGAGTCACGCTGCCGCAGATCAAGCGCAGCTGGCAGGAGGCGCGCGACACCGCGATCGAGCTCGACGCGCTCGGCTACGACTCGCTCTGGGTCTGCGACCACGTCTACGGCGTGCCGGCGCCGAACCTCCCGATCTTCGAGGCCTGGAGCGAGCTCGCCGCGGTCGCGGCGATCACGCAGCAGGCGAAGCTCGGCACGCTGGTCACGCCGCCCTTCTTCCGCAACCCGGCGATCCTCGCCAAGCAGATCGCGACGATCGACCACGTCGCGGGCGGCGGGCCGCGTGATCGCCGGCCTCGGCGCCGGCTGGTTCCAGCCCGAGTTCGAGGGCACGGGCTCGCCCTTCCCGAGCACGCGCGAGCGGCTGCGCGCGCTCGAGGAGATGGCGTCGTGATCCTGAAGGGCCTGTGGACGCAGGAGCGCTTCATCTTACGAGGGCCGACACTTCCGCGTGAAGGACGCGGTCTGCGAGCCGAAGCCGCTGCGGCGCCCGGAGATCCTGATCGGCGGCGGCGGCGAGCGGGTGCTGATGGGCATCGCGGCGCGCCACGCGGACATCTGGAACAACATGGCGGTGTTCCAGGCGCAGCTCGGCGCAGAAGGTCGAGGCGCTGCGGCGCCGCTGCGACGAGGTGAAGCGCGACTTCGAGGAGATCACGCTGTCGCAGCAGTGCGTCGTCGTGATCGCCGAGGACGACGCCGCCGCGCGCGCCGCGCTCGAGAAGGCGGGCAAGGTCTACGGCGGCCACATGGGCGCGGCGCTCGCGGAGCACGGCATCTGGGGCGATCCCGACGGCGTGATCGAGCGCATCGAGCGCCACCGCAAGCTCGGCGTCAGCCTGTTCGTGATCGAGTTCTTCGGCCGCGACACGCGGGTGCCCGGCGCGGCTCTTCGCCGAGAAGGTGATGCCGGCGTTCGCGACGCCCGGCCGAGCTCGCAGCCAAGCCATGCGGATCACGCGGCCAAGCGTGCGCGAGGCTCCTGAGACCCGCCAGCCATCGCCGCCGAGTCGGCGCGTCAATTCGTGACGATCGCCCCAGCCGGCGACGAGCCGCTGAGCCGCGTCAGCGCCGGAACCCCACGATCCGACGTGCCGCTAGCACGACACCTCCCGCGAGGGCGAGCCACAGCTGGCCCGGCTCGGGGAACCGGGACGCACTCGCTCGAGCACGTGTCGCCGTCGAGGGTGTTCCCGTCGTCACACTGCTCGGTGCAGCCCAGGATGCCGTCGCCGCAGATCTCGGTCTCGCAGGTGCAGGTGGCGCTGCAGCCGTCGCCGTCGTGCGTGTTCCCGTCGTCGCACGTCTCGTCGCAGCCCACCGCGCCGTCGCCGCACACCTCGGGCTCGCAGGAGACGAGCGAGTCGAGGGTCGCGATCACGAACGCCTCCTCGGGAGCACCCTGGTCGTGCGAGAACAGACCAAACTGCACGTTGGCGCTGCTCGGATCCGGAGGGCTGGTGAGCGCGTCGGACAGGATCGTGTTCACCGGGAAGAACAGGTTCAGCCGGGCCTCGTCGAGCATCGGGTCGCTGCAGGGGAGGAGACAGCCGGAGACGCCCCAGAGGTTCGGGTCGATCGAGTTGGCCTGGATTCCGATGTGCCCTTCCCCAAGGCCCGGGCCGACCCACTCGAGCTCGTTGCCTGCGATCGACACGCTGAGCGAGAGGATCGGATAGCTCGCCTGGTCGGGGTTCGGAAGGGTGTCGGCGGCGGTTCCTTCGTAGGAGAACCGGATCACGAAGTCGTCGCCGACCGCGGCCGGAAGCGGAAGCAGCGAGGGGGTACCCTGCACCGAGCTGACCATCCCGCTCGCGCGCCACGACTCCACCGCGGCGCCGGCCGGAGTGGCGAGCGTCAGCCCGACGAGGCCAAGCGCAATCCACCGCAGCATGTGACCTCGCGAACGGTAGTCGGGGCAATCGTATCACGCCGGGCGGTCCGGAAGGGACTCTTGGGCGCAAGGTGCGGACCTAGCGCGGGGGCGGCGTGGTGCGGGCCCCGGCGAGTTGGCACGCCGGGCCGGACAGGGAACGGGTTCACCCTCTTCGCCCGAAGAGATTCGTTCGTCGCCCCTCGAGCTTCAGCGCTGCGGCCACGACCGGCTTTGCCCATTCGGGCGTGCGTGAAAGCCTCGAGGGCAGCGGGTGGGCGACGCGACCGCGGACGAAGTGGAGCACGAGCTCCGGCCGTGGAGCCCTTCCAGCCGCAGGGTCGCCCGGAACGCTGTTGTCGAACATCCGAAGCTCCGTGAGCTTCGGAAGGAGCCGGCGCGAGGTTGTCGAGGCTCACTGGTGTAGCGACGCCGGACGTCGGCCTCGGGAATGTCGTGCCCGCCTCGCGCGACGCGGGCGCGCACCCTCGCGAGATGCAGCTCGGGGCTCTGCAGAGCGACGTACCACACGCGCACCTCGAGGCCGGCCGCAGCGGCGCCTTCGAGGAGCTCGGTCATCGTCGCACCGCCGAGCGTCGTCTCGAAGGCGAAGGACTTCCGCTCGTCGATGGCGCGTTCGAGCAGGCGCTTTCCTTCGTGCCACGCGAGGCCGTTGGCTTGGGGGATGCTCAGCGAGGGATCGCGCTCGCGGATCCGCCGAGCCGCCTCATCGGGGTTGAAGTAGTCGCCACCCGCGCTTCGGAGCATCGCTCCGGCGATGCTGCTCTTGCCGCCGCCGTTGGTGCCGGCGAGGACGGTGATGCAGGGCAGCGCGCGGTCGGCGTCAGGCACGCTTCCGCGGGCGAGCCTTCCTGCGCGCTTCGGCGACGGCGGCCTTGGCAAGAGCGGACGGAGACGCCGTGAAGAGCGCCTTCGCCGCACGCCGCGCTGGCTTCGACTGCATGCGGTCCAGGAGATCGTCGAACTCCCGGCTCAAGGTGCCGAGGTCCGGTACGGCCTCGGGCGCGAGCCGGCGGTAGTCGTCGAACGACATCAGCACCGCTGCGGGAGTCTCGTGCTTGGTGATGACGATGCGCCTGCCACGAAGGGCGCGGTCGAGGAGGCGACCGAACTGGTTCTTCGCGTCCGTCGCGGGGACCGTGTCGCTCCACCCGCGGCCGGGCTCGTCGAGTCCGGCGCCCTCGCGGACCTCGGTCGCCCGGGCGAGCAGTGACGATTCGAGCGGGAGCCGGGCCTTCCCGGAGCGTCGGGGCTTCGTCGGCATATTGGCTATAATAGCCAATTATAGGTCAGGCGCCGCACGGCGGTGGAGCTGCGCCGCTACGCTCGACCGCCAGGCTCATCGATGCTCCGACGCCGCGGCAGCCCTAGTCGATCGCCAGCGTCGACGGCACGCACAGCTCCTCTTCCTTCACCGTGTCGACGAGCTCGACGCCGAGCTGGTGCGCCACGTGCAGCCCGGTCTGGGGCACGTGCTTCGGCTGGCCGGGTCCCGGCTTCGCCTGGTAGCAGAGCAGCAGCGTCGTCGCGTCCTGCACGCCCTCGCCGTTCTTGTCGACCGGAGAGCAGAGCCGCGTCGGCTTCTTCAGGTCAAAGAGCTTCGGCTGCGCGAACTGGTCGACGACCGACACCTCGGAGATCGGCACGAACTTCGGCTGGCCCTTCGCGACCTTCGCCTTCTGGCAGCGGAAGTGGTCGATCGCCGGCGTCTCGGGCGCCGTCACCGGCCCCGCCGGGTCCTTTGCGGCCGGAATCAGCAACCGGTCGACCTTCGAGGTGCGGATCGTGAGCGCCCCGAACTGGTTCGTGACGGGCAGCTGCAGGCTGGTCGGGAACGCCTGCTCCCCCTTGCCGAGCTTGATCGCGAAGCTGCGCAAGTGGTCGGCCGAATCGTCGATCCCGCCGCCGTTCTTGTCGGCGGGGTTGCACAGCGCGACGCCCTTCGTGACGTCGATCTGCCGCCCGAGCTTTTCGACCGGATCTGCGATCGTCACCTGCACGGCCGGCAGCTTGTTGGCGACACAGAAGTCGGTCTCGGCGTTGCCGCCGCAGTCCTCCTCTGCCTGGCACGCCGCGCCCGCGTTCTGCGCGGATGCGATGCTGCACACGTCCCCTTTCGTCTGCTTCGTCTTGTAGCAGAGGAAGTGCCCGAGCGTGACGGGGGGCGGCGGCGTCGTGGAGTCGCTCACCACCGGCGCGGTCGCTCCGCCGAAGCCCTGGCCGAGCGTACCGGTGCGGTTCAGCGGCCCGCTGTCGGCGACGGGTCGTGCTCCGGCGCGTCGTCGAAGTTGTAGAGCAGCAGCGTGTTCGCGTCGCTCGTCATGTCGCCCGTCGGGGGCGTGAAGGAGGTCCCGCTGTAGCGCGTGACGTCGCTGATGCGGAGCGAATCGAGCACGCCGATGAAGCTGTCGTTCATGATGTCGCGAAGGATGCCCCCGATCTGCGCCGTTCCGTCCCCGTCCGAGGCATCGAACGAGGCCGTCGTGCGCGAGAACGCGAGCGCACCGTCGACGTAGTAGCGCTCCTCGTTCGCAGCGCCGTCGAGCACGTAGGCCACGTGGTGAAAGACGTCCGCCGACAGCGGGTTGCTCGAAGAGTCGAGGCAGCACGGCGAGCTGTACACGAAGCCGCGCAGGTAGGTGGGCCCGGCCCAGAGCTGCTTGTCCTCGGCGAAGTTCGTCCACTCCTCGAAGATCGCGCCGTCCGCCCCCGTTCCGGTCGGGAACATCACCAATGCCTCGAACGTCGCCGCGTTGCCCAGCACCGTCTGGCCGGAGACGGCGATGGTGTCGGTGTGCGCCTGGAAGATCGCGTACTCGGCGGAGGCGGGGTGGGGGAGGAGGAACAAAAGGAGGAGGGCGAGGCAGCTGCGGGTTGCCATAGAGGTAGGGCTCCCTGTGATCGCGATCGGGGAGCATGGACCTGGAGCCGGGGCGGAGTCCAGAAGAAAGAGAGGGGGTGTCGGCGCCGGGTGCCCGAGTGGACGATGGAGACGCGAGCGCTTCGCGGAAGTCAGCGCGGCCCGAGCCGGAAGAGATAGGCCTCCCCCACGTTCTCGTTCCGGGGCCGTCTCCCATACTTCTTCTGGTACGCGTCGGCGAAACGTCCGAACTCCGCCTGGTCGTCGACCCGCGCCGCTGCGAGCTCGTAGATCTTTCCGTCCGCGCGCAGCCGCACCTTCGGATCCGCCTCCAGGTTCACCACCCACGCGCTCCGGCTCGCGCCCGCGTGTACGTAGAGGTGCTCGCCGAGCGCAACCACCCAGATGTTGACGGAGTACGGATCCGCGGGGCGCGTCTCGAGCTGGATCGTCTTCACGCCGTCGGTGAAGACCCAGCTCTCGGGGATAGGCGTAACGGGCCCGTCGAGATGGCCGCCAGGCAGCAGGAGGAGGGGACGACTGCAGGCCGCGAAGGTAGCGGATGGCGCAGGCACCCTGGCCTCCTCGATCGAGTGACACTTGAATGGGGGCATGACCAAGCACACCCATCGCACCGTGTCCGCGATAACCGACCGCCAGCGGGCGATCGTCTCGTTGATCGCGGCCGGGTGCTCCAACGACGAGGCTGGTGAACGTCTGGGCATCTCGCCCCGAACGGTCAAGGCCCACAGCGACGCCCTGCGGCACAAGCTCGGCGTCAGCCGGAGACGGCATATTCCGGCGGCCTATCGGCTGGTAACAGGTGAGGATCCGTACGTGCCCTCCCTCGTTGCGCTCCGCAGGGTGCGGAGCTGACGGCAGAGGCGCCCGCGACCCGCCCCCGCCGGTCGCGGGCGCCATCTTCCCCAATGAGCCCGACCCGTGTAGGTTCAGCGCCCACGGTCATGGGCGACACTGCACCCCCGTCCCGCCTCCTCCGTCGTCGCATCGTCGAGCGACCTCGACTCCTGCGCGCCCTCGACGACTCGAAGGCTCAGGTCAAGATGCTCATCGCCGGCCCCGGCTATGGAAAGACGACCCTTCTGGAGCAGTGGGCCGCGCAAGAGGGCCGCGTGGTCGGTTGGTACCGGGCTCGTTATGCCTCGGCAGATGTGGCGGTGCTAGCGCGCGGGATCGTCGATTCGCTCAGTGAAGTCAGTCCTGGTGTGGGTCGCCGACTTGTCGAGAGATTGCTTGTGTCCGGCGATCCGAACGGCGAAGCGGAACTGCTCGCAGAGATGCTATTGGACGATCTCGTAGCTTGGCCGGCGGGCGCTCATCTCATCATTGACGACTACCAATACATAGCTGAGTCCGCCTCCTCGGAGGCATTCGTCGGAACGATTGTCAGCGGATCGGCGGTTGAATTTGTCGTCGCTGGGCGCATCCGACCATCGTGGGTAGCGCGTCGTTCGATTCTCTACGGCGACGTACTCGAGATCTCGCAGGCGGCTCTCGCGATGACGTCCGAGGAGTCAGCCCAGGTCTTGGCCGACGGGCGGCCCGAGATGGCGTCAGGGCTCGCGGCTCTTGCTGACGGTTGGCCCGCTGTCATCGGCCTCGCGGCTATGACCCCAGATGTCAACGAGATTGATGCAGACCTTCCAGAAACGCTCTATGAGTTCTTCGCTGAAGAGGTGTACCGCGGTCTTGATCCTCCTATCGCCAGTGGCCTCAGGCTTCTTGCGGCGTTGCCGGTTGTTGATCGCGAAATCGCCCAAGCTGTCCTGGGCTCCGAGTTGTCGGTTCGTGTATGTGACGATGGGCTCGCGCTCGGAATCGTTGACCGGCGTGGTGACAGATTGGAGTTCCATCCACTTGCGGTTGCGTTTCTCGAGAAGCATGTCGGCGACGAAGGTCTCGAGGAACTAGCTCAGGCCAGTCGACTCGCGCTTGCAGCCTATGAGGCCCGTCGAGATTGGGACGGGTGCTTTGCGCTGGTTCGTGCGAGGGGCTTCGATGACGACATCGTGAGACTCTTGGAGCTTTGTCTCGACGAACTTCTCGTGGAGTCCCGACTGGTGACTTTGGGGCGATGGCTGACGCACGCCGAGGCACGTGGTGTGCACGCACCGATCGTTGGTGTTGCTGCGGCCGAAATCGACCTTCGACACGGCCGACATCTCAGTGCGCTCACAATTGCACGGTCGCTCGTGAACTCGGAACCGGGCGGAACCGGTCAATCTGATGGACGTGTCTGGGCGCTAGCTGCTCGAGCAGCGCATGCTGGTTCGTTGGAGGAGGAAGCGCTTGTGTACTACGAGCGCCTCCAACGCGATTCAGTCGAGGAACACGTTCAACGAGAGGCCCGTTGGGGACGACTAATGTGCCTCGCAGCACTCGAGCAGAACGAGGCGCATGAGCTTCTTCACGAGCTGGAGGCGTCGGCTTGCCTTGGTGACGCCCGCGATCAGGTGCGGATGGCGGACAAGCGTCTTAGCCTCGGGTTTCGCTTTGGCTTCATCAACCAACTTGCGGAGGCGCGTCGCGTAGCAGCACTTGTTCAACAGATCCCGGATCCGATCGTCCGCTGCTCATTTCGCTCGATGTTCGCGTGGGCGCTCGTTCTCTCGTCTTACTACGACGAAGCATTGGCCCAGGCGACACTCCTATTCGACGATGCAACCGAGTATCGGGTCGACCTAGCGTTGTCTTATGGGCACGCAACGGCGGGTGCTGCACTGGCCGGTCTCCGTAGGTTCGACGAGGCAGCTGATCGACTCCGACAGGGCTGCAACGAGGCTAAACGAACTCACGACGAGAACGGCGAGCAGAACGTCTACTCGATCCGCATGCGTCTGCTCGTACAGGCGGGCGAGGTTGCAGAAGCGTGTGCTTCTGAGCCCCCAGACCTATCGCGTGCATTGAAGAGTATGCGAGGCGAGGTATTGTCATCGAGGGCTCTAGCCCTGGCGACGATAGGCCGCCTCGCGGAAGCGAAGACACTCGCCGCCGAAGCTGTGGCGCAGACCAATGGAGTCGAGGCAAACCAACTCGCCGCAGTCACCCTGGCCGTCTGTGCCGTTAAGGCACGGGATCCCGAGCAGCGAGAACTTAGCGACATGCTCGTCTCCAAGGCCTTTCAGTCTGGAGCGGTTGATCCTGTCGTAAGCGGTTATAGAGCAAACCTCGACCTTCTCTCGAGTCTTCTCGCGAGGCCCGCATCGCGAGAGCGCACCGTGTTCTTGCTTCGAAGGGCAGGTGACGAGCATCTGGCTGGAGAAATCGGAGCGACTTCGACAGAGCTAGTCGATCCCATAGCCAATCTGTCGCTTCGGGAGAGAGAGATTCACAGCCTGATTTGTCAGGGGTTATCCAATCGCCAGATCGCCAAGCTTCTCTTCATCTCGGAAGCGACCGTCAAAGTGCACGTGCAGCACGTGTTCGACAAGACCGGTATTCGCTCTCGAACCGCTCTTGCGTTGAACGCTGCGCGTCGGGCTTAAGCCGCCCCAAGGTGAGCGAGCGCTAGCGAAGATTCAACCAGCTCAAGAGCCTCGGAAGTGTCAATGTCGCCAAACCCGTCGCCTTTGGCTAGCCGATAGTCATCTGACGCACCCGCGAGGACTGCGAGAAAGGCGATAACCGGCTCTGTGTCGAACTGGCTTCCCATCGCCTGCAGAAGTCGATCACGCGCGATCACATAGTCCATAGCCTTTCTGTACGGCCGATCCGACGTCATGGCGTTGTACGCGTCTGCGACGGCGATGATCCGCGAGACGGGTGGGATGTCTTCCAAGCAGAGGCGGTCCGGATACCCCTCCCCATCTGCACGTTCGTGGTGATGACGCACGATCAACGCAACGTCAGAATACGCGGCGACTTTCTCAAGGATCCGCTCGCCGATCTCCGAATGCTTCTCCATTTGCCTGCGTTCTTCGAGTGTGAGCAGACCTTCCTTGTTGAGCACAGAACTCGGAAGCCCGATCTTGCCAATGTCATGAACGAGCCCGCAGAGGTACACCCGCTCCTGTTCGTCGGATTCGAGCCCCATTCGTTCGGCGATGTCGCGCGAATAGGTCGCAACTGCCCGCGAGTGGCCGGCGGTGTATCGGTCGCTCTCCTCAAGCGTCTGAACCAGAGCCGTCGCGAACGAAAGGTTCGCTCCGCGCAGGGTGTCGTTTGCCGAACGCAGTTCGTCTGTCAGGACGACCTGCTCCCTATATAGTCGCGCCTTTTCCTGGTAGAGGCTGAAGAGCTGCTGGGCAGCTAGGACCGGTGCAAGGAAGAAGAACGCCGTCCAAGGCGAGACGTTGGTGTACATGTAGGCAAGCGCTGCGACGAAGGGTCCGTACACGCAGGTTGCGGTGACCATAAGAGGACCGACCGTTCGCGCTATTGGAGAGTGGTTGCCTCTGAGCGCGCTTGTTACTGAGGCAAAGGTGACCTCGAGCGACTCCCCTACGAGCGAAGCCAGAAGAGTTGCAACCACCAGTCCCGCCGTTTCTGAACTCCGGTCAAGGACGGTCTGAGCGACGAGGCCCATCGACACACCGATGATGAATCGACTACTTGTGTATGTAAGCCACTTCAGCCGAGGATTCCGACCTGGCTCGTGTTCTCCGAATAGCTCGGCCTCGCCGAGTTCGGATGCCGCGCCCACGAGGCCACCCGCCAACGGTCCGTAGAGGACAGCTGCAAAGAGCGTCAGGACCGGGGAGATGGTCAGCTCGGTGGTACTGGAGAGCTTGACGGTTCCTCGCTCGGCTACCGCGGACGCGATCCCCAGGGCGAGGATCGCCCAGATGTTCCCAATGGACTCCCCCCTGGCAACCAGGGTTATGGCTGTAGCGGCCGCTACGACAGCGAGTCCCGCAACCCAGAGTTGCAGGGCTCTGCCTGGCCCCGCGGGTTTGACCGATGCGTCCGTCGACTTGACTTGTGCATCCCTCAAATGGGGTATACGATTCATTTTGCCGTCAGTTCCCAAACCAGGAGTAACGAATGACACTGTTTGTTCGCAATCTCCTTCGTGCCGCGATGTCTGCAGGCGTGAAGGACTGGTAGTTCACCGTCCCATGGTGGGTTCTTCGTGAACCCGGGGCATCCCTCTAACGGGTGATCCCGATTCGGCAAGCGAAGATCCCATTGATGGTTGACGGGTATGTGAGGTAAACGCGCTAGCGCGCTAGCCGATCAGCCCACGTCGGAAGCCAACGGCTACGGCGTGGGCCCGGCTGCGTGCCTGCAGCTTCGCCAACAGGTGGCGGACGTGAGATTTGACGGTCTCTTCCGAGAGGAAGAGCTTCTGGCCGATCTCACGATTGACGAGACCGTCCGCGACGAGCTGAAGCACTTCGCACTCGCGTGCCGTGGGCTCTTGCTCGAGCTCCCGCATCGGCGTGTTCGAGAACGGGATGACGGAGGAGCCAGCACGACCAGAGCCACGACGCGCCGCAGCCGCCTCGAATCGGCGACTGTGATCGCGGTAGCGGTCGAGAATCTCCTTGCGCTCGGCTGCGTCCACGCATTGGGTATCGGCGCGGGACCTATGCGTCTTTAGGGGGATCGGTGGCCCGAAAGGGGGATGGGCCCGTATCTGCGGGCGAATCCCAGGGTTCTTGCCGTCCGAAAACGGGAAGAAGGCCCGTTCCCGGGCCTCCTCCCAGCGTTCGAAACGGCTTGCCTAGGCGGCTGCGAGCGACGCGAGCTCGCGGAGCGCGGCGAGCCGGCTGAGTGCCTGACCCTCGAGCTGACGGACCCGCTCACGCGTGAGATCGAGCTCGTGACCGATGGCCTCGAGCGTCCAGGGCTCGCCTTCGAAACCGAAGCGAAGCTCGAGAATCCGCCGCTCACGCTCCGGGAGCGCGTCGAGCGCCCGCCTCACGCCTTGCCTGCGGAGCGACTCCTCCGCCTCGTCGAACGGGTCGGCTGCCTCGCGGTCGGCGAAGAGATCGCCAAGCTCGCCCTCGTCGTCGGCACCGACGGTCTGGTTCAGCGAGACCGACGCGTGAGCGGCGCCCATCGCCTCCTCGACATGCTGGATCGGCAGGCCGGTGGCCTCGGCAAGCTCTTCCTTCGTCGGCTCGCGACCGAGCTCGACCTCGAGCCGACGTGAGGCTCGCGACAGCTTCTGCTGGCGCTCGACGACATGGACGGGCACCCGGATCGTGCGGGCGTGGTTCGCCACCGCGCGCTGCACGGACTGCCGGATCCACCAGGTCGCGTAGGTCGAGAACTTGTAGCCGCGCCGCCAGTCGAACTTCTCGACCGCGCGGTTCAGGCCGAGGGTGCCCTCCTGGATCAGGTCGAGGAAGGGGACTCCCAGGCCGCGGTAACCCTTGGCGATCGACACCACGAGCCGAAGGTTCGACTCGATCATGTGCCGTTTTGCGGTTGGGTCCTCGCGCTCGATGCGCTTGGCGAGCTGCACCTCCTGCGCTGCGGTCAGAAGCTTGTGCTTCCCGACATCAGCGAGGAAGAGCTGGAGCGAGTCGGCGGCGCCGCTCAGCGACTCCGAGGCCCAGACTGCAGCCTCGCGCGCTTCCTTCTCGCGCTCCTTCTCGTCCGTGAGAGCCTTCGGAACGCCGATCTCGAGGCCCATTGCCTCGAGTTCGCGCGTGATCTGTTCCATCTCTTCGTCGGCGAGCTCCTGCTCGGTCGCGAACAACTCGAGCTCGGTGGGTTCGACCCACCCGCGCTCCTCTGAGCGTTCGACGATGCCGCGCAGCTGCTCGGTCTCGAATAGTTCGATGAGCTGGTTCTGCGTCAAACCGGGGTCAGTCCTTTCACAACGTGGCGGCGGAGCACAATCTTCTCTGACTCTATTCGGGAAACGCTCTTCATTCCAGGGCTACAGCGGTCGTGTGACCTGTCACAAACTCGAACGTGTGCTCTTGCTCGTGTATTCCGTGACGCTAGCCGTTCGGATTGGTTGGCAGCGCACATGGGCGAGTGTGGTGACGGCCCGGCGGGCGCCGATCGACCCGACGGACGGTCGACCTTATCAGCCTCGGCAGCTGACGCCAAACCAGAACCCTCATACGGTGGATTTTGCTACTTCCGTCCTCGACCGGTCGAGCGACGTTTGGGTGTCGAAGGCCCCTTGGCGCGCCTTTCGGCAAGCAGCTCCAGCGCCCTTTCCATCGTCAGGCTCTCGGGATCGTCCCCACGGCGGAGGCTCGCGTTCGTCTCGCCGTCGGTCACATATGGACCGAACCGGCCCTCCTTCACGGTGAGCGCGCGGCCGGACGTCGGATCGGGACCGAGGTCCTTGAGGGGCGGCTTCGGCTCGCCGCGACCGCGTCGGGCCTTTGGCTGCGCAAGGATGGCGATCGCCTCCTCGGTTGTCAGCGTGAGCAGCTGCTCCTCGGCCTCCAGTGACCTGGTCTCGCTGCCGCGCTTCACGAATGGGCCATAGCGGCCGTTCGCAACCACGATCTCCTCTCCATCGGTCTCGAGCGTCCGCGGGAGCGTTAGAAGCTCGACCGCCTGCTCGAGCGTGATCGTGTCGAGCGACATCGTCTTGAACAGCGACGAGGTGCGCGGCTTGCTGTCGGCCCCTTCCGGGGGGACCTCGGTGACGTACGGGCCGTAGCGGCCGTCCTTGGCCATGAGCGCGAGCCCTGTCTCGGGATGGGTACCGAGCTCTCGATCGCCTGACGGCCGGGAAAGGAGCTCCTCGAGCAGCTCTGCGGTGAGCTCGTCCGGTGCCAGGTCGTCAGGCAAGCTCACCCGGGCGTCGCCCTTCTCCACGTACGGGCCGTACCGGCCGACGCGGACGACGACGTCCGAGCCTGGAATCTCGATCGAGTTCACCGCGCGAGCGTCGATCTCGTCGAGATGGTCGGTGACAAGAGCGTGCAGGCCATCCGTGCCGTCGCCGATGTAGAACCGGCGCAGCCACTCGACCCGACCCTCGTCGCCCGCTGCGATGCGGTCGAGGTCGTCTTCCATCCGGGCCGTGAAGTCGTAGTCGACGAGCCGGCCGAAATGCTGCTCGAGGAGCTTCGTCACGGCGAACGCGAGGAAGGTGGGCACGAGCGCAGTGCCCTTCTTGAAGACGTAGCCGCGGTCGAGGATCGTGCCCATGATCGCCGCGTAGGTCGAGGGACGTCCGATTCCTCGATCCTCGAGCGCCTTGACGAGCGTCGCCTCGGTGAACCGGGCGGGCGGGCTCGTCGAATGCCCGTCGGCCTCGAGTGAGCGCCCCTCGAGTGCTTGCCCGACCTCGAGTGCCGGAAGACGCCGCTCCTCATCCTCCTCGCTCGGCTCGTCCTTGCCCTCCTCGTATGCCTTGAGGAATCCGGGGAACGTGATGACCGTGCCCGAGGCCGCGAACTCGGCATCCGTCTCGTCCGCGGTGGTCGCGCCGAGCCTGATCGACATCGTCTGCCCGTTCGCGTCCTTCATCTGAGAGGCGACCGTCCGCTTCCAGATCAGGTCGTACAGCGCGTGCTCGTCGCGCGAGAGCTCACGTTCGACCTCGCGAGGGGTACGGAACGTCTCGCCGGCCGGCCGCACCGCCTCGTGGGCCTCTTGCGCGTTCTTGACCTTTCGCTCGTACCGGCGTGGCTCGGCTGGGACGGTCTCGGCGCCGTACAACTCGGCGGCCTGTGCGCGCGCCGCGCGGAGCGCGATGTCGGAAAGGGTCGTCGAGTCGGTGCGCATGTAGGTGATGAAGCCGTTCTCGTAGAGCCGCTGGGCGACGCGCATCGTGGTCTGCGAGGAGAAGCGGAGCTTCCGGCTCGCCTCCTGCTGCAAGGTCGAGGTCATGAACGGGGCAGCAGGGCGCCGGGTGTACGGCTTCTCCTCGACCGAGCGGACCGCGAAGTCGCGACCCTCGAGCGCGGCCGCGAGCGCCGTTGCGCGCGCTTCGTCGAGGACGACGACGTCCCCGGTCGTCTTTCCGTCGGCACCGAAGTCGCGACCCTGGGCGACGCGGGTTCCGTCGACGGCCACCAGCCGCGCTTCGAAGGCGCCGGGATCGAACGTGCCGAGCACGTCCCAGTACGCCGCAGCGACGAACGCCATCCGCTCGCGCTCGCGCTCGACCACGAGCCGGGTGGCGACAGACTGCACCCGGCCCGCCGAGAGACCCTGCATGACCTTCTTCCAGAGCACGGGCGAGACCTCGTAGCCGTAGAGCCGATCGAGGATCCGCCTCGTCTCCTGTGCGTCGACGAGGCGCACGTCGATCTCCCGGGTCTCGGTCAGAGCGCGCTGAATCGCGTCCTTCGTGATCTCGTGGAAGACCATTCGCCGCACCGGAACGCCCTTCTTGGGCTTGAGCACCTGGTGGAGGTGCCAGGCGATCGCCTCGCCTTCGCGGTCTTCGTCTGTTGCCAGCAGGAGCTCGTCTGCCTGGGCGAGGTGCTTGCGGAGATCGGCGACGACGCGCTTCTTGTCAGCGTCGACGATGTAGTACGGCTCGAAGTCGTCATCGACCGCTACGCCAAGCGTGCCGTAGCGCGCGCGATCCTCCTTGGGGATCTCCGAAGCACGGTTCGGAAGGTCGCGAATATGGCCGATGCTCGACTCCACGACGTAGCCCTCGCCGAGGTAGGCGGCGATGGTCTTCGCCTTGGCAGGCGATTCTACGATGACGAGACGGGTGCCCATTTGCCGGACGACACGGTAACGGCGTTGTCAAACCTGGGGGCAGTATCCTCATTCCGAGTGCCCGATCCGAGTTCCCGCCCACCCCGCCCGAGCCTGCTCTATCTCGTCATCGGCGGGCTTTCGTGGCCAGTCTTTCGCGTGATCTTCAGGTTGAAGAGCGTCGGTGTGGAGAACATCCCTCGCCAGGGCGGTTGCGTGGTCGCCGCCAACCACTGGTCGAACATCGATCCCTGGCCGCTTGCGATCCCCGTCTATCCGCGGCGATTCATGCGGTTCATGGCCAAGTCGGAGCTCTTCTGGCCACCGCTTGGCTGGTTCATCAAGGGCGGCGGCGGATTTCGCGTGAGGCGAGGGCAGCGTGACGACGAGGCCATGGAGGCGGCCGTCCGGCTGTGCCGCGAAGGGCACGCCGTCGTGATGTTCCCCGAGGGGACGCGCCGCCGGAAGGGGATGCGCAAGAAGTACGAGGCGAGATGGCACACCGGTGCGGCGCGGATCGCGCTCGAGGCCGGCGTCCCGCTCATCCCGGCCGGGATCTCGGGTACCGAGCGCGTCAGCCGGCTGGCGCGCATCAAGGTTGCGTTTGGCCCTGCGGTCGACGTCGGCGACCTGGGGGACGGTGATCTCACCGATCGGGCGACAGAGGCGACCGATCGCCTCCGCGCGGAGATCGAGCGTCTGGAGCTGTCGCTCCAATGACGCCGACCCCTCGCCCGCTGCTCGCGATCGACGGCGACTCGTTCGCTCATCGAGCCTTCCACGGCGTTCCGCGGGCGGTCCGGCGAGCGAACGGCAGACCGGGGAACCTGCTTCAGGGCCTCACCTCCATGGTGCTTCGCCTCTGCCAGGCGGAGGCGCCGCGGGCGGTGGTCGTCGGCTGGGACTCGCTCGGCGTGCCCACGTATCGCAATGAGCTGCTGGAGGGATACCAGGGAGGACGCGAGTTCGATCCCGAGCTCGTGGAGCAGCTCGAGCTTGCGCCCGCGCTGCTCGCGAGTGGTGGAATCGTCTGTGTGAAGGCGGCCGGGTACGAGGCCGACGACGTCCTCGCCGCTGCCGTGGCGTCCGAGCGCGAGCGCGGCGGAACGACGCTCGTGGCGACCTCGGACCGCGACGCCTACCAGCTTGCCGCTCCCGACGTGAGGATCCTGCAGCCGCAGAAGGGCGTTACCGAGATGGCCAGGATCGGGCCTGACGAGGTACGCGAGCGGTACGGCGTCGACCCGGCTCAGGTGCCGGACTTCATCGCGCTTCGCGGCGACCCCTCGGACAAGATCCCCGGCGCACGAGGGATCGGGGCAAAGACCGCGGCGACTCTGCTTGCCGATGGAGGGTCGCTGAGCTCGCTGCTCGCCGCAGGCCGGTTTCCGGCGGAGGCCGAAGCGCTCAAGGTGTATCTCCGAGTCGCAACGCTCGATGCCGGAGTTCCGCTGCCGGCACTCCCCGATCGGTCACCGGACTGGTCGGCGATGGCAGGAGAGGTGCGACGCCTCGGGCTCGAACGGCTTGCCGTTCGCCTGGAAGAGGCCGCTTGGAACTGATCTCCCATCCCGCGATGGGGCATCTCCACCCAACGTCCCATCATCACCACCCCGAACGGCAGGAACGGCTCGCGATGATCCTGTCCGTGCTCGGGCCTGCGCGCGATTGTCGGCGTGCCAGCCGGGAGCAGATCGAGCGCGTCCACTCACCGAGCTACGTCGAAGTGGTCGCAACCCTCGAAGACGAGATCTGGCTCGAGGCGGACACCCTGAGCGGCCCGACGTCGTGGGAAGCGGCAAGGCTCGCCGCCGGCGCTGCGATCGACGCGGTCGAAGCCAACGGGTTTGCGCTCGTACGCCCCCCGGGCCATCACGCGATGCCGAACCATGCGATGGGGTTCTGCGTGTTCGGCAATGTCGCCGTGGCGGCTCGCCACGCTCAGGACGCGCTCGGATTGCAGCGCATCGCGATCGTCGACTGGGACGTTCACCACGGCAACGGCACAGAGGCGATCTTTCGCGGTGACGACTCCGTGCTGTTCGTCTCGATGCACCAGTGGCCCTTCTACCCGGGCACGGGTGGGGCGGACACGAACGACGCCACCACGCTCAACGTTCCCCTCGCCGCCGGGTCGGACGATGCCGCCTACCTCACCGCCTTCGCGCAGATCGTCGCTCCCGCGGTCGAGGCGTTCGCGCCTGAGGCGCTGATCGTGTCCGCGGGGTTCGACGCCCACGTCGAGGACCCCCTCGCCGAGATGCAGGTGACCGCGGCCGGCTTCGAGGAGCTGGCGCGCCGCTGCTCTGCTCTCGCTCCACGCGTGAGCGCGGTGCTCGAGGGCGGGTACAACCTCGAGACGCTGCCGTCGCTCGTCGAGGCCGCGCTGACAGGCTTTTCGACCTAGCTTCCCAACCGAGCTTCGAAAGACAAATCAGGCGGGGCGGCCGGTGTGCGGCCCGGCCACCCCGCCTCGATCTCCACCCCGCGTGTCATCTGCGGCAAAAGACAGCGCGTGATGCGGAACGTATCGGCGCTCGCTGCGCGCGACTCCATCGCCCGGAGCCGGTGGATCTGCTCCCTCCGTGCTGGGGATCCGCCTAGGGGCTCGGGTGGTGAGGCGGGTGCTCAGGCCGCGCCGGAAAGGCGCTCGAGCGCTTCTCGGCGAGATGAGACGCCAAGCTTGCGGAGCAGGCTCTTCACATGCGACCGCACGGTGTGCTCCGAGATGAACAGACGCGCGGCGATCTCCTCGGTGGACAGGTGCTCGTCGAGCAACAGCAGCACCTCGACCTCACGCGCGGACAGGATCGCTGCGATGTCGTCTGGAACCCCGCCCATCCGGCCGCCCTCGCGAACCCGATCGAGCAGGCTCCGGGCAACCGAGCCGGAGAGCGCTGCTTCACCGTGGACGACACCTCGAAGAAAGTCGGCGATGCGCTCGGGAGCCTCGTTCTTCAGCAGGTAGCCGGCGGCACCGGCGCGGATCGCGCTGAGAAGGTTGGTCTCGGTGCCAGAGGCTGTCAGCACGACGACCTCGCTGTTGGGCGCTGCCTCGCGCAGAAGCGGGAGGGCCGTGAGGCCGTCCATCCCGGGCATCGTCAGGTCGAGCAGGACGAGCTCGGGTTCGAGCTCACGCGCAAGCTCGATGGCCTCTTCGCCATCGCAAGCCTGTCCGACGACGTCGAAGCCATGCTGTTCGAGGAGCGATGTGAGCGCTTCCCGGGTCAGCGGATGGTCATCGACGAGCAAGATTCGCTCGGTCACACAGCCCTTATCGGCAGCAACCGTCCTGCCGATGAGGGTGAAAATGCAACCTCCTGCTCGACCCGAGACATATCGCTCCTGGCTGCTGGGCGAATTGGTGCTGATTGCGGCGTTGTCGCTCGGCACGCTCGTCCTCTGGGAGACCCATCGGCTCAGCGGATATGCCGTTCCCGAGGCCCGGCTCGCGCTCGACACGGCCGTGGCCGTGGTCGCGGCAATCGTCGCGGTGCTCTCGGCGATCCGCTTTCTGGTGGGCGGTCGCGAGCTCGACCTGCTTCTCTCTGCGGGGTTCCTTGCTGCCGGGATAGGCGCATTCGCCTTCGAAGTCGTGCCCACGTTCTACTCGGACACGCGCGGCGCGGCGGATACCTGGGCCTGGGTCGGAACGAGCCTGTTCGCCACGGTGCTGATTGCCGCAGCATCGTTCAGCGATCGCCGCTTCACCCATCGCAAGCGGGCCTTGACGATCACGGCTGCTCTGGTCGGAGCCGTGCTGACGGCGATCGGGGTTGCGATCGAGGGGTTTGACGCCTTTCCCAGCCAAAGCGGCGACGCAGGCGTGTTCGGCGAGCATCTTGCGCCGGCGTACGCGCTTCTGGCGCTCCTCACCGTGGCGGCGGTGATCGGGTTCGGCCTGCGCTACCGGCTTCACGCACGTGACCTCGACAGCTGGCTGGCGCTCGCGCTGACACTGGTCGTGTTCGCCGACCTCCACTACATCCTGGCGCCGGGTGGGGCGAGCGAGGACTTGCTCCAGGGCGATTTCCTCCGCCTCCTCTCGTACGCCGTCTTGCTCGTCGGCGTCTGGAGGGCCATCAGTCAGGCCGAGTTCGGTCGTGCCGTCGCCGACGAGCGCGCGCGGGTGGCCGAGGAGATCCACGATGGTCTCGCCCAGTACCTGTTCGCGATCTCGACGCACATCAGCATGCTCGAGGCAGGAGCGCCGCTCGAGAAGACGTTGCCAAAGCTCAAGGCGGCGGCCACCGCAGCGCAGCACGAGGCCCGATACGCGGTGCTGGCGTTGTCGTCGGCCAGCGGCACGGCGCCGTTCGGAGCAGCTCTGCGCCGCTACGTGGAGGTGCTCACCGCGGATGGTGAGCTCGACGTCACGCTCGAGATCGACCGTGCGGTACCGCTGGCGCCCGACGAGCAGATCGAGCTCTTTCGGATCGTCCAGGAAGGGCTTGCGAACGCGCGCAAGCATGCCGGCGCTCGACGGGCCTGGGTCTCGATCGCGCATCGCTCCGGTCGTCGCGTGGTCACCGTCCGTGACGACGGTGTCGGGTTCGACGGCGAGGAGACGGGCGGTGGGCAGGGCCTCAAGAGCATGCGCCGGCGGACTGCCGCGATCGACGGAGGCTTCGCGCTGAAGAGCTCCCCGGAGCGGGGGACCGCGATCGAGATCGTGTTGCGGGCTGCCTAGGGTCAGGACGCGCTCGGCGCGTCGTGGCCGCGCAACAGGTCTGGGTGGCCCGGTTCGCTAGTACCATCGCCTTCGGCAGGACAACCCACGTGGTCCGCCCCTGAAGCGAAAACCGATCCGACCAGATGTTCTCGAACACCCCAGACAGCGACCCGATCGAGACCCAGGAGTGGCTCGACTCGGTCGAGGCTGTCGTCGAGTCGGACGGCCGCGACCGGATGGGCTTCCTGCTCGACCAGGCGATCGATCACGCGCAGGAGTACGGGGTCAAGGTCTCGGCCGGGCTCTCGACGCCGTACGTCAACACGATCCCCGTGGACGAGGAGGCGCCGCTTCCCGGAAACCCCGAGCTCGAGCGGCTCGCAACGGCGCTCGTGCGCTGGAATGCGATCGCGATCGTCCTCCAGGCGAACGCAGAGTCGACCGAGCTTGGCGGCCACATCGCGAGCTACCAGTCCGCCGAGACGCTGTACGAGATCGGCTTCAACCACTTCTGGCGCGCGCGCTCCGCGGAGCACGGAGGCGATCTCGTCTACATGCAGGGCCACTCCTCACCCGGGATCTACGCCCGCGCCTACCTCGAAGGGCGCCTGACCGAGGAACAGCTGCGCAACTTCCGCCAGGAGGTCGGTGGCGCAGGGCTCTCCTCATATCCGCATCCCTGGCTGATGCCGGAGTTCTGGCAGTTCCCGACCGTGTCGATGGGGCTCGGGCCGCTGATGGCGATCTATCAGGCGCGCTTTCTCAAGTACATGGCAGCCCGTGAGATGCTCGATCCAGGCGATCGCAAGGTCTGGGCCTTCATGGGTGACGGTGAGATGGACGAGCCCGAGTCGATGGGCGCGATCTCCCTCGCGGGTCGCGAGAAGCTCGACAACCTCGTCTTCGTCATCAACTGCAACCTGCAGCGCCTCGACGGGCCGGTGCGTGGCAACGGGAAGATCATCCAGGAGCTCGAGACCAACTTTCGCGGCGCCGGCTGGAACGTGATCAAGGTGATCTGGGGCTCGGGCTGGGACACCCTGCTCGAGGCCGACACCGAAGGTTGGCTCCACTTCCGGATGGAAGAGGCGGTCGACGGCGAGTACCAGACCTTCAAGGCAAAGGACGGGGCGTACGTCCGCGAGCATTTCTTCGGCAAGTACCCGGAGACGCGTGCGATGGTCGCCGACTGGACGGACGAGGAGATCTGGGAGCTCCGCAGAGGCGGGCACGACCCGCAGAAGGTGTACGCGGCCTACGCGGCGGCCGTGCAGACGAAGGGCCAACCCACCGTGATCCTCGCGAAGACGATCAAGGGCTACGGGATGGGGGAGGCCGGCGAAGGGCGAAACATCACCCACCAGCAAAAATCGATGAACGACGAAGCACGGCTCGCGATCCGCGACCGGCTCGGGCTCGAGCTCACCGACGAGCAGGCGACCGGGGCGTTCCTCCTTCGCCCACCGGAGGATCAGCCCGAGCTGAAGTACCTGCTCGAGCGTCGCGCTGCCCTGGGTGGAAGTCTTCCGGCGCGTGATGGAACGGGCGAGCGCCTACCGGTGCCACCGCCGTTCGCGAACGTGCTGGAAGGAAGCGGGGAGCGCGAGAACTCCACCACGATGGCGTTCGTACGCATCCTCAACGCGCTCGTCCGGGACGAGGCGATTGGACCGCGCATCGTCCCGATCGTGCCGGATGAGTCACGAACCTTCGGAATGGAGGGGATGTTCCGCCAGCTCGGGATCTTCTCGCAGGTGGGCCAGCTGTACTCCCCGGAGGACTCCGAGGACTTCATGTTCTACCGGGAGGACGAGCACGGGCAGATCCTCCAGGAAGGCATCAACGAGCCGGGCGCGTTCTCCTCGTGGATCGCAGCGGCTACGTCGTACGCAAACCACGGCGTGACGATGGTCCCGTTCTACATCTTCTATTCGATGTTCGGCTTCCAGCGGGTCGGCGACCTCGCGTGGGCCGCCGGTGACAGTCGTGCGCGCGGCTTCCTGATCGGGGCGACCTCGGGCCGCACGACGCTGAACGGCGAAGGTCTTCAGCACGAGGACGGGCAGTCGCATGTGCTCGCGGCGACGATTCCGAACTGCCGGGCCTACGACCCGACGTACGGCTACGAGCTCGCGGTCATCATCCGCGACGGCCTGCGGCGCATGTGTGAGGAGCAGGAGGATGTCTTCTACTACCTCACCGTGATGAACGAGAACTACGTCCAGCCGGCCCTCCCCGAGGGTGTCGAGGACGGGATCCTCCGCGGTCTGTATCTCCTGCGCGAAGGTGTCTCGGCTACCGCCTTGCCGCGGGTCCAGCTGCTCGGGTCGGGAGCGATCCTCCGCGAGGTGCTTGCGGGGGCCGAGCTGCTCGAGACCGACTTCCACGTTGCTGCCGACGTGTGGAGCGTTACGAGCTTCACCGAGCTTCGCCGGGACGGCCTCGAGGCGGAGCGATGGAGTCGGCTGCATCCCACCGAGCCGGCGCGCGACGCCTACGTCCAAACGGCATTCGAGGGTCGTAGCGGTCCGTTCGTCGCGGCCACGGACTACATGCGCGCGTTCGCAGATCAGATCCGCCCGTTTGTTCCGGGGAGCTACACCGTGCTCGGAACGGATGGCTTCGGACGCAGCGACTACCGCACCGCGCTGCGACGCTTCTTCGAGGTCGATCGCTACCACGTCGCCGTTGCGGCGCTCAAGGCGCTTGCGGACGAAGGCGCGGTCGAGGCCGCTGTCGTGCAGAGTGCGATCGAGCGCTACGGGATCGATCCCGACGCTGCACCGCCCTGGACGCGCTGAGCGAAGGTCTAACGGTGCTTCCGTGCCGGTGACGCTCGACGAGGTGCGGTCGGTTGCCTTGGCGCTACCGCGCTCGTACGAGGCGTTCGTGCGCGGGCGGGTGAAGTTCCGCGTCGGGAGGATCGTCTATCTCTCCTTCTCGCGCGACGAGTCGCTGATGGGCTTCGGGTTCCCCAGAGAGTGGCGAGAAGCCCTGGTCGCGGATCGCCCCGACACCTTCCTCATGCCACGACCGTCCGACCTGCGCTACCAGTGGGTGGTCGTCCGCCTCGGGATGATCGACGCGGCTGAGATGCGCGAGCTCGTCGTCGACGCTTGGGCCATGTGCGTGCCTGCGAGCGTCTCTGCTCCATACGTCGAGAGCGACTAGCTACCGCCTTCGCGGCGCTCGGCCGCGGTTCGCTGGCATGCTGGGTCGATGGAGCCGGAGCTCGCCATTCGCCTGCGCGGAGTCGTCAAGCGGTACGGGCCGATCACCGCAGTCGACGGTCTCGACCTCGACGTGCCGGTCGGCACCTGTGTCGGCCTACTGGGGCCGAACGGGGCGGGGAAGTCGACGACGATGCGCTTGCTCACCGCGCAATCGATCGCCGACGAGGGGGAGCTCGAAGTGCTCGGCTACCGACTGCCTGAGGAATCGAAGGAGGCTCGGGCACGGTGCGGCGTGGTGCCACAGCTCGACAACCTCGACACGACTCTCACGGTCGAGCAGAACCTGCTCGTGTTCTCGCACCTGTACCGGGTGGGCCGCGCCGACCGCCACGCCGCCATCGAGCACGCACTTGTGCTGGCGAAGCTGGTCGACAGGCGCGACTCGCGCGTCGACAAGTTGTCCGGCGGAATGCGTCGTCGGCTGCTGATCGCTCGCGCGCTCGTGCATCGCCCTCGGCTCGTGCTGCTCGACGAGCCAACTGTCGGTCTCGACCCGCAGGTACGTCAGGAGTTGTGGGCGCTGATCGACGCTCTTCGGTCCGAGGGCACCACGATCCTGATGTCCACCCACTACATCGAGGAGGCGGAGCGTCTCGCGGACACGGTGTTGATCATGTCGCACGGCAAAGCAGTTGCTGCCGGCCCGCCGTCGCAGCTCGTGCTCGAGCACGCCGGTCGCGAGGCCCTCGAGGTCTATGGGCCGCCGGCGCGGCTGGCAGAGGTCGAGGCCGAGGCGGGTGCCGCCGGCATGCGAACGCGGCGGACGGGAACGAGCATTTCGATCCTCGGCGCGGACGGCGGGAACGGCTCTGCGATGGGGGGCGAGCGGCGCCCGGCGAACCTCGAGGACGTGTTTGTGCTCCTCACCGGCGAGGAGATCGACGGCTGATGGCAACGGTTGCTACCCGCACGGCGCGCCTGGGACGGCTCGAGCGCAGCGCGTTGACAGGTGTCCTCGTACGCGAGGTCGTGAACTTCTCGTCGTACTGGAAGTCGAGCACCTTCTCCTCGACGGTCGAGCCGACGATCTACCTGCTCGCCTTCGGGTTCGGGTTCGGGTCGTTGGTCAGCGAGGTCGGTGGCTACGACTACGTCGACTTCGTGGGCACAGGGACGGTGGCCACTGCCGTGCTGTTCTCGAGTGCGTTCCCGGCGATGTTCGGGACGTTCGTCAAGTACCAGTTTCAGCGCACCTACGACGCAATCCTGGCGGCGCCGGTCGATACCGAGGAGCTCGTCACCGCCGAGGCGTTGTGGATCGCAACCCGGGCCGGGGTCTACGGATGCGTCCCGATGCTCGTTGCGATGGTGTTCGGGCTCGAGCCTTCGTGGGGCATGCTCGCCGTGCCTTTCATCGGCTGGATCGCCGGCTTCGGGTGGGCGTGCTTCGGGATCACGGTCGCCGGTCGGGCGAACTCGATCGAGAACTTCAGCTACATCGTCAGCGCGGTGATCACGCCCCTGATGCTGCTGGCGGGGTCGTTCTTCCCGCTCGACCAGCTCCCCCAGTGGGCTCAGGTGCTGGCGGAGCTCAATCCGTTGCACCACTGCGTCGTGTTGGTTCGCCACGCCGTGTTCGGGTTCGAGGTCTGGGAGGATCTCGTCCGGGTGGGCGCGCTGGTCTTCTTCGGCGTGCTGATGTGGCGCCTCGCGATCCGCGCGATGATCCGCAAGCTGATCGACTGACGGCTAGCTGCCCGTGACCGATGCCACGTAGGCGGCGACGTCGGCGATCTGCTGTGGGGACAATTCGTCGTCGAACGCCGGCATCGCTCCTACGCCGTTCGTGACGTCACTTGCGATGGTCGAGCCGCTCAGAGCGAGATCATCGAGGTTCGGACCGGCTTCGCTTGACGTGCCGGCATCCGCGAGCGTGTGACAGCTGCCGCACGACGAGGTGAAGACCGCCTTGCCCGCCGAGGTGTCGCCTGTGGCCGTCGGCTCGGTGCTCGGGCTGCCGTACCGGGACCCGTTGCTCCCGGTTGTCGACGTGTCGCTACCTCCGTCACAGGCGGCAAGACCGAGAAGGGAGAACACGACGACGCCCGCCGCGAGAGCGCGGGTGTGGAGCTGACTGATCAACGTTTCGGATTGTGACTGCGTCAGGGGTGGGGGCGGAGCTTGTCGAGCACTTTGTCGACAGTCTTGCGGTCGGCGTGGAGGGCGATGCCGGCGAAGTCGAGCTCGGCTGCGGGGACGGCGGCCAGGGCGGCGCGGTTGGCTTGATCGTGTGGGGTTGCGAAGAGCTCATGCGTGAAGACGGCGAGCCGCTCGACGTCGCGCGCCATCGCTCGTTCGTAGGCGCGGCGGAGTCCGGGGCGGTCGGCGGCGTAGACCATGATCGGCTGCCGGCACATCGGCAGGTAGCGGTTACCGGAGCCGTCGACGTACGGCTCACCGACGAGTGCCGGGTCGGTTCCGGCGATGCCGCTGATCAGGAAGGCGGTCACGTTTGCCTTCTGCCAGGCAGCGAGCTGCTCGTCGAGGACGATCGCGATCTTGGTGTCGAAATGCATCGCTGGCTTGCAGTCTCGATGAGATTGTCGATGCTGTGTGCCCGGGGCCCGTCAGCCCTGCTATCGGCTGCACCGGTCTGCATCGCCTCGACGGGCGTGCCTGACGAGTCGCCTTGGCAATGGCAGGCATAGAAAAAGCCCTGTTTCCAGGGCTTTTTCCGTAGCAGGCCTATAAGCCGGATTCTGTCGTGGATGGCCATCTCTCTAGGCCGGCGGTTGCCCGACGGCTCGAGCGGCGTACCCGGTCCCTCGGCGGGCCGCGTCAGTGGGACCTGCTTCGCCTTGCACCGGACGGGGTTTGGCAAGCCAGCCATGTCACCACGGCTGCTGGTGGGCTCTTACCCCACCGTTTCACCCTTACCCACGGTCTTGCTGTGGGCGGTCTCCTCTCTGTTCCACTTTCCGTCGGCTTTCGCCGCCTGGGGTTTCCCCAGCGTCCTGCCCTGCGGTGTCCGGACTTTCCTCGAACGGCCCGAAGGCGCTCGCGGCCATCCGGCCTGCGGGCACTACGGTAGCGCGCCCGCTAGCGCAACCACCATCGTGCTACGAGGCGGTGCTCGCGCGCGGCAGCGCGACTTCCGGGATCTCCCGGCCGTCGGCGAGGATCGAGCGGCACTCGGGGCAGGCGAGGACACCGCGCAGGCGCATCACGAACTCGCCGCAGCACGGGCACTCGAAGCTCGCGCCGCGTGCGAGCGCCAGGAGCTCCTGGTCGAGCGTGCGGGCGAGAGAGGTGACGGTCGCGTCGCTCATCGCAGGCTTCTGAACACCCCCACGACCTTGCCGAGAACCTTGACGTGGTCGGCGTAGATGGGCTCGAGCGCGCTGTTCTCGGGCTGGAGCCGGATGCGGCCGTCGGTCTCGCGGTAGAACGTCTTCACGGTCGCCTCGTCGGTCGACTCGTCCTCGCCGGCGAGCGCGACGACGATCTCACCGTTCCGCGCGTCATCGACCTTCTGCACGACCAGCGTGTCGCCGTCGAGGATGCCGGCTTCGATCATCGAGTCGCCGGTAACCGTCAGCAGGAAGTCGGCGCTGGCGCCGAGTGGCTCGGGGACGCCGATGACGTCCTCGACGTTCTCCTCCGCGAGTAGCGGTCCACCCGCGGCAATGCGGCCGAGGAGCGGAAGCCGGATCTCGTCGCTCGTGTGCTGCTCGACGCGGCGGTGACCCGTGAGCTCGATGGCGCGCGGCTTGGTCGGGTCGCGCTTGATCAGCCCGACCCGCTCGAGGTTCGCGAGGTGGGCGTGCACGGTCGACGGGGAGGCAAGGCCAACGCGCTCGCCGATCTCGCGCACCGTTGGCGGGTAGCCGTGATCCTCCACGTACTCGACGAGGAACTGCCAGATCTCCTGCTGTCGCGCGGTGAGCACGGTTTCGGCCTGCACCGTGGTGCCTCCTGAAGTCGGGGATTCAGAACGTATGTTCGTCATGAAGAGTACGACTCCTCCCGGACGGAGTCAAACACCTGTTCGACTCGGATCAGTCGGTCGGGGGCTCGGGGACGCCCAGCGCTGCCTGAAGCCCTGCACCAAGCGTCAGTAGCTCCCAGTCGGCGTCGGCTCGCCCGATGAGAGACACGCTCACGGGAAGACCGGTGCGACCGGTACCCGAGGGGAGAGCTGCAACCGGGAAGCCCGTCCAATCCCACAGGTGCGTCAGCGAGATCAGCGCGTAATCCGACCCGGCGTGGTCGTATCCGGTGCCGCGCAACGGAGCCACCGTCGGGATCGTCGGCTCGAGCAACGCCGCCACGCGGTGCTCGTCGAGCCAGTGCGTCCACGCGTGCGCCTGCTCCAGGCGCCGCCTCTGGGCCGCGATGTACGCCTCACCTGACACCAGGCGCCGCTCGCCCTGCTCGACCCACTCCCTCGACGACGGCCGGTAGAGCTCGCGATGAGCGTCGAAACGGCGGTGGTAGACGAGCATCTCGGTCGTCAGGACATCGAGGAAGTCTTCGCCGACATCGAGGGCCACGTCGGGGGGTGGAGGGCTCACGAGCAACGCGCCAAGCCGACGACACTCGGCCAGCGCGGCCTCGAAACCGGCGGCGACATCCGCGTCGAGCTCTGCGTGTGCGAGCCGGGGGGAGACGGCGAGGCGCACTCCCGAGAGAGGGGTCGGCCCGTGGATGCTCCACCACCCGCTCTCCAGGCCGAGCGGGATCGGCCATCGCCTCGAGGACCACGCGACAGTCGTCCAGCGTCCGCGCCATCGGACCGGCATGGTCGAGACTCCAGGCGAGGGGCACGACACCGGCCATGGAGACGAGCCCGCGGCTGGGCTTGATCGTCGAGGTGCCGCAGCAGGCGGATGGAATCCGGAGTGACCCGGCCGTATCCGTGCCGGTTGCCACGGGCACCATTCGCGCTGCCACAGCGGCGGCTGACCCACCGCTCGAGCCTCCCGACGATCGCTCGCGCGCCCAGGGGCTTCCAACCTGATCGGTCGTCCCTCCGGCGGCGAACTCGTGGGTGTGCAGGTGGCCGAGAAGCACCATGCCGGCGGCAGCAAGTCGCTTCCAGACATCGCAGTCCTCGGTTGGGACGTCGTCGAGCAGGCGGCTCGAGGCCGTGATCGGCTTGCCTGCGACGCCGAAGAGATCCTTGAGCCCGACCGGGATTCCGGTGAGGGGTGGGGCCGCTTCCTCGCGGCGCGCAGCGGCGCTGAGGCGCTCGTCGGCGTCGGCGGCCGCCGCGACCGCGTCCTCCTCATAGACCCGCACCCACGCGTTGATCGACGCCGGATCTCCGTCGTGGCTGTGGGCTCCGTCGCACTCCCGGATCCGCTTGAGGTAGGCCGCGGTGAGCTCCGACGCAGACACGCTCCTGTCCGCGAGTCGCGCCGCCGCACCCACGACCCCGAGTCGGGTCAGCTCGTCCATCAGGTGCGATCGACCTCCTCCATCAGCTCGAGCAGCTTCCTGGTGGTGTTGAGATTCCGGACGGTCATCTCCTGATACTGCGCCTTTCCGGACAGCTTGAGCATCGCGGAGCGTGAGGCCGTGGCGACATCGGCAGACCAGAGCAGCGCGCCGGGAACGTACTGCACGCGCTCGATGTCCGGCTTTGGCCCCAGCTCGTCGATGAGGCCCGCCGCATCGATGGGCGGTCGGAGGAAGAGAACATTGTGCTTCTGGTCTGCGTTGCTGCCCCAACCCTTCGGGAACGCTTTCAGCATCGCCCGATACTCCGCCAGGCTGCGCAACACGATCTCTGGCCGCATAGCCGTGATCCTCCGCAAGACCATTCTCGACGATCTTCTCCAGGTCGCGTGCGTTCGCGTTCGGCGACCGGAACACGACGTTGCCGCTCTGGATGTAGCTCCGAACCTCGGTGCAGCCGAGGCGCTCGAACGTCACGCGCAAATCGCTCATCTTGATGATGTTGTGGCCACCGACGTTGATCCCGCGGAGCAGGGCGACGTAGGTGGTGAGCTTTCCGATCGTCGGACTTCATGAGCCTGAAGAGTCCCACATCGAAACGTGGCGGGCGCGGTCGGTAGGTTTGAAACGTGAGCACGATCACCGTCCTGCTCGACTTGCCGCCAGACGATCCCGCACATCGGTTCACCGTTGACGCGCTCGCCCATGCGATCGCTCTTCGTGACGCGGATGCTGTCGTCGAGGTGACCCGGACCGACGAGATCGGGGAGCTCGGCGATGGGATCGTCGTCGGGCCGGGAAGCCCGTACCTCGACAGCGCGGCAGCCGAGGAAGTGATCCAGACCGCGCGCGTCCGTGGGGTCCCGCTGGTCGGTACGTGCGGTGGATTCCAGCATCTTCTCGTCGAGCACGCCCGCAACGTGATGGGGATGGTCGACGCAAGTCACGCCGAGTACGGCGGGCCGGGCACTGCGATCATCGACGTGCTCTCGTGCTCGTTGGCAGACTCGCAGATCGACGTCACGATCCTGCCCGGGACACTGCTCGCGGAGATCTACGGAACATCGACGGTCACCGAGCGGACGAACTGCAACTACGGCCTCGCGCCTGCATTTGGGCAGCTGGCGGCAGAGGGTGGGATGGTCGTGTCGGCAACCGACGAGACCGGCGAGGTACGAGCGGTCGAACGGGTCGACCATCCGTTCTTCATCGGGACGCTGTTTCAGCCGCAGCGCAGCTCGACGGTTGAGCTGTCACATCCGCTTTGGCTTGCGTTTGTGGGAGCGGTTCAGCATCGGGCTGACAGCCCGACCGAAATAGCAAAGAGCCCAAAGAAATAGAGGCCCCATTCGAGGCCCCCATTTCACAATGCGCTGGAGAGGACTTGAACCTCCACGACCCTAAGGCCACAAGGCCCTCAACCTTGCGCGTCTACCAATTCCGCCACCAGCGCGTGGACGGGCAGTGTAGCGAGAGGCTTGCCGAGGGAGCTACCCGAGCAGGTTGTACAACACCACGGTGTTGACCCCGAACAGAATGGCGACCACGACCGTGACGCGCGTGAGGTTCCGCTCGACGATGTGCGTTCCACCCTGCGATGCCGGGGTGAATCCGATCCCGCCGAAGCCTGCATCGCGGCCGGAGTGCGCGAGGACGAGGCCGATGAGCCCGGCGGAGAGAATCACCTGGAGGCCTGCGAAGACGGGAACCATCGTGGCGGATGGTAGATGACGGTTGCCGCTCGACGTCCGGGTTGTGTCCCGCGGCCCCGCGCCCCTCACCGCGCTCGTACACTCGTGATGTGGCAGCGGGTGACGAGGCTCGGGCGCGGATCCAACGTCTGCTGGTGACGGGCGACAACCGGCTCAAGCAGGGAGTCGAGCTGCACAAGATCCGCGAGAGCTACGAGGCGGCGCTTGCGGTTGCGCGCGAGGCAGGGCTCGAGGACGCGGTTCGCCCTCTCGTCGAGCTACGCCTCGCCGATCTCGCCAAGCTCGACTCTGCGCAGGACACCGCCCTCTAGCACCGAATCGATGCCCGGGCGGTCTACGACCGCCCGCACGACCATTCGCTCGAAAGGACGCGGTGCTCCATGGGAAGCATGCAGAAGTTGTTGGCAGAGCTGTTCGGCACCTTCACCCTCGTGTTCGTCGGTTCGGTGGCGATCGTCGGCGCGGGTGCCAGCGATGTGCGCCTGGTCTCGATCGCGCTCGGATTCGGTCTTGCGCTCCTGATCGGGCTCTACGCGTTCGGCGAGGTCTCAGGCGGGCATTTCAACCCGGTGGTGTCGCTCGCGATGTTCCTCGACAAGCGACTCCCGGCCGGTGATCTCATCGGGTACTGGGTCGCGCAGTTCGCCGGCGGCCATCCTCGCGTCACTCGTCGTGCTCATAGCGTAGGACAGCGACACGGTCGCAGGCACGGTCACGGCGAACAGCGACACGTGGCCCGCATTCGTCATCGAAGTCGTTTTCACCGCGCTCTTCCTGGCGATCATCCTCCAGGTCACGCGGAGCGACAAGTTCGGACGGAACGCGCTCACGGCAATTCCGCTGGCGCTCGTTGCGATTCACGTCGCAGCGATCCCGATCAGCGGCGCCTCGGTCAACCCGGCTCGAAGCTTCGGGCCTGCGCTGGTCGGCACCGAGTTCGGCGACCTCTGGCTCTACTTCGTTGCGCCGGCGATCGGTGCAGTCCTGGGCTGGATCGTCCACAAGGTCGTCGTCATGGGGGACACGAACCTTCGTGACGACCTCGACGCCGCGCGGGCGTCGATGCGCAGCTCCTCGTAGAGCTCGTCTACGCAGCATCGGTCGGGGCGTCCGTCAGGGCGCCCCGGCTGCGTCCTGGAGGAGCACTTCGATCCGAGCCGCCTGTGCACCCATGTCGTGCGCCTTGGCCGCTTCGCGGGCAGCGACGTTCGGCCGAGGAAGGCTCGCGGCCGTGTCGAGCGCCGCGACGAGCTCGTCGTCGTCGCCGGGTGTGATCAGCACACCTGCTTCGGGAGGAACGAACTCGGGCGGCCCGCCGACCCTGGTCGCGACAACCGATCGGGCCGATGCCATCCCTTCGAGCGTCGACAGCCCGAACGGCTCGACGAGGCTCGGCTGGCAGACGACATCTGCGGCCGCAAACCACAGCGGCACCACGTCGTGCGGCACCCGGCCGGCGAGGTGGACCCCGGGTGTGCCCAGCAACGTGCTGCGAAGCGCCCCCGCCCCGACGAAGGCAAGCGAGCCCTCTCCGCGCCTCGCAAAGGCGCGAGCCAACCCGAGCACGTTCTTGCGCTCGCTCAACGAGCCGACACACACGAAGCCCGTGCCCTCGGGATGCCAGCCCAGCGCCTCGCGCGCTTTTGCTGTCTCGATGGGAGTGAACCGCGCGAGGTCGACGCCGCAATCGATCACGGTCGTCTTCGTCGCCGCCTCGGGCACGGCCCTGACGAGCCTGTCGCGCAGCCAGCCCGAGACGGCGATCACCGAGTGCGCTCTTCGCACGGTGAGTCGTGTCGCCGCGCGGACCGCCCGTGACGTGAGGGCGTTCTCGACATCCTGACCGTGCGCCGTCACGACGAGCGGTGCGCGACCGGCAAGCGCACCCAGCAGCCCGGCAGGAACGAGGAAATGCGCGTAGACGACGTCAGGCCGGAAGGCGCGGGCGGTCCGGACGACATCGCGCAGCAAGGCGGCATGTCTGCTCCGCCCACCGGGGTGATCCACCACGGCGCGGGCGAACACATGACCACGGGCCTCGAGCTCGCCCTCGAGGCCCTGGACGAACACGCCGAGCTCCGGGTTGTCCGGCCCCGGGTACATCTGCGAGACCAAGAGGATCCGCATCGGCCGAGCCGCCTACGAGGACGTGGCTACTGAGACCACGAGGTCGGCTCGCGGTCCCATCTGTGTGCCCGAAGCGCCTCGATCAGCTCGGCGTCGAGTGGGCCGGCCTCGGCCGCAGCCACGTTTGCGGCGACATGCCTCGTGCTCCGCATCCCCGGGATCACCGTGTCGACGTAGGGGCTCGAGAGCACGAATCGCAACGCGAGCTCCGCCATCTCCATCCCTGCCGGCACGAGCGGGCGAAGCGCCTCGACCCGGTCGACCGTCGCGCTGAGGTTCTCCGCGACGAAGTAGGTGTTGCGCCAGTCACCCGCGGGCCAACTCGACTCCTTGGTGAGGAGGCCGGTAAGCGAGCCTTCGTCGAAGGGGACCCGCGCGATCACGCCGACGCCGTGCTCGCGGCAGGCCGGAAACAGCTCGTCCTCTGGCGATTGGTCGAAGATGTTGTAGATCACCTGGACGGCGCCACAGAGCCCCGTCTCGATCGTCCGAAGTGCGTTCCAGGGCTCCCAGCGATTGATGCTCACTCCGGCTGCGCCGATCAGCCCTTCGTCGCGGAGCGCGGAGACAGCACCCTGCCAGCCGGCGTCGTCGGCCCAGTCGTCCTCCCAGACGTGGAACTGCAGCAGGTCGACGCGGTCGAGTGAGAGGTTCTCGAGGCTTCGCAGCGCGTACTCGCGGATGTACTCGGGTGGGAACACGTCGGCGATCGCCGAGCCCCGCCTGCTCGGCCAGACGCGGTTCTTCGGTGGCACCTTCGTCGCGGTGTACAGCGTCCGGTCGGGGTTGGCCTTCACGAGACGGCCGAGGATCTTCTCACTCGTCCCGTCGCCGTAGGCCCAGGCGGTGTCGAAGAACGTGCAGTCGCTGTCGACGGCGAGTTGCAGTGCCTTCCCGACCTCGGCGTCATCGGAGCCGCTCCAACCGGCCAGCCCCCACATGCCGTAGCCGAGCTGCGAGACCTCTCGGCCGGTGCTGCCAAACGTCCGTGTGTTCACTGTTCCTCCGGGCCTCTAGGTTCGCGTGACCTGGAGGATCCCCAGGCACATCTCGTCGGTCGTCCCTTCACCCCACAGCGTGTAGCGGGGCGTCTGCCGGGGCCTCGCGTTTGCACGTCTGGTCGCATCGAAGTGGCAGGTGACGCGGATCACGTCGCCCGGCCTCGCCTCGATCGGCCGAGCGAGGGCGTAGGCGCCCTGCCAGTGGAAGTCCCAGCGCGGGATCTCGAGCAGGAGCCTCGAGCGGTCGGTCCCCGGGTTGAGCTCGACCTTGATCGAGGTGCCGAGGAGGTGCATGTGGCCACCGACCGAGCGGATCGTGGTCGGTCGCTCGATCGTGCGCGAGCACGTTGAGACGGGGCCGGTCGGGGGCCGCGACGGGTCCTTGGCGCACAGCAGGAGGAGCCCGGTGGGAATGAGCCCGGCCTCCTGTCCGTACTTCTTGATCTGCTCGAACTGGGCGGCGGTGCGGTCGCACAGCGGGCCTGTTTGGCCCTTCGGGCAGGCGAGCTCGACCGGGGCCGGCAAGAGGGTCGTCTCGACCGGGGTCAGACCCGTCGTGGCGGGCACGGTCGCAAGCAGCGCCCGGCTCAGGTCGGTCTTGATCCCGTTCAGGAGGTTGTAATGCACCTGCATCACGATCCGGCTCCCCTTGGCCAGGAGCACTCCGGTGCCGTCTGCCTGACGATCGCCGCGCGAGCCGGGCGCCCAGGCGGAGATCCATCCGGCGCTGTCGAGGAAGCCCGTCCGCCCACTGCCTCCCGTCTGGCTGATGCCGGTGCCGCCGAAGCACGTCCACCCCTGTCCCGGCGCGGCGTTGTCGAGCTTCTCGGCCTCGGCGATGCTCTGGGGCGCGACCCTGAAGAGGATCACGTGGTGGACGAGGGAGGCGACCCCAGGCTCGATCCTGGTCGACGTCACGAACGAGTCCTCGGTGAGACCGGGATCGAGGAGGAAGCAGCGGTAATCGTCGGTCGCCTTGTTGCGGGAGACCGGGCGGTACGGCGTTGCCGGTGAAAGCGTCAGGAGCTTCTCGCCGGCGCGGGCCAGCGGCGGAAGGGCCGGGGCGGTGCCCACCGGTGTCCGCTTGCGTGGTGCGCCAGGATTGACGAGCTGCGCCCGCGTCCAGCGGAGCAAGACATCGCGCTGACCGGGCGTCAGCGTTCGCAGCTCCTGGCCGACGAAATGCGGCGAAGCGCCGCCGGGCGGCCATGGCGGCATCCGGCCGTCGCCCACAGCCCCGACGATGAGCCCCGCCTGCTTCGCAACGTCGGCCTCGGTGCGAAACGCAAACGGCGCGATGCCCCCGAGCCTGTGACAGCTTGCGCACTTGCCCCTGACGATCGGCGCGACGTCCTTTGCAAAGTCCGGGACGGCCGCCGAGGTGCTCGCTGGACTGCGGTCGCCTCGTGCGGCGAGCGCCAGCGGGACGAGGAGCGCGCCTGCCGTCGCGACTGCAAGTGCGATCACGACGGCGCGACCACGGCCGGGGTTGTTCGCGGGCCGGTTCACGGCCTCATCCTACGGGTCGTACGTTCCCCAGACCGAGCGGAGAGCGCCGCAAAGCTCTCCGACCGTGCACCGGGCGCGGAGAGCCTCGCGCAGGGCAGGAAGCAGATTCTCGGACGTACCGGCGACCCGGACGACCTCCGCGACCGCCGCGGCGGCAACGGTGGCGTCGCGTTGCGCGCGGACCGCCGCGGTGCGCTTGCGCTGAGCCAGCTCGATCGCCGGATCGAGGTGGTGAATCTCGATTCGCTCGTCTGCCTCCTCCGCGGTGAAGCGGTTGACTCCGACGATCACGCGCTCGCCGGTTTCGATCTCCTGTTGCCAGCGGAACGCTGCCTCCTCGATCTCGCCCTGGACGAAGCCGGCCTCGATCGCCGCAACCGCGCCGCCGATCTCGTCGATCCGGTGGATGAGCTGCCAGGCGCGCTCCTCGAGCTCCGCCGTGAGCGACTCGATCGCGTAGGAGCCGCCGAGAGGATCAGCGGTGTCGGTCGTCCCAACCTCGTGCAACAGCACCTGCTGGGTACGGAGCGCCAGCGTGGCTGCGTGCTCGGTGGGCAGCGCGAGAGCCTCGTCGAAGCCGTTCGTGTGCAGCGACTGCGCGCCGCCGAGCACGGCCGAGAGCGCCTGCACCGCGACGCGGACGACGTTCGCCTCGGGCTGCTGGGCCGTCAGCGTCGAGCCGCCGGTCTGCGCGTGGAATCGCAGTGCCTGGGCCTTCGCGCTGGTCGCGCCGAAGCGGTCGCGCATGATCGTGGCCCACATCCTCCGCGCCGCGCGGAACTTCGCGACCTCCTGGAGAAAGTTGTTGTGGGCGTTGAAGAAGAACGAGAGCCGTGCCCCGAAGTCGTCCGGTGAGAGTCCCGCCGCGACGGCGGCGTCGCAATAGGCGATGCCGTTGGCGAGCGTGAAGGCGAGCTCCTGGGCAGCGGTCGAGCCGGCCTCGCGGATGTGGTAGCCCGAGATCGAGATCGTGTTCCAGTTCGGGATCCGCTCCGCGCAGTAGGCAAACAGATCCGTCGTGAGGCGCATCGACGGTCGTGGCGGGAAGATGTAGTTCCCGCGGGCGACGTACTCCTTGAGGATGTCGTTCTGGACGGTTCCACGCAGGCGGTCGCCGGAGATGCCCTGCTCCTCTGCGACGAGCTCGTACAGCAGCAGCAGGATCGTGGCGGGCGCGTTGATCGTCATCGAGGTCGAGACCCTGTCGAGCGGGATCCCGGTGAGGAGGGTCGCCATGTCGTCGAGCGTGTTGATCGCGACGCCCGTCCTTCCCACCTCGCCCTCTGCCCGTGGGTCATCCGAGTCGTAGCCGAGCTGGGTCGGCAGGTCGAAGGCGACCGAGAGCCCGGTCTGACCTCGCTCGAGCAGCATCCGGAACCTCGCGTTCGTCTCCTCGGCCGACCCGAATCCTGCGTACTGCCGCATCGTCCACGGCCGGCCTCGATACATGTCCGGGTACGGGCCGCGGGTGAAGGGGAAGGTGCCCGGCGGCTCGAGCTCGCCCCTCGGGGCGTCGGCTGCGGTGTAAACCGGCTTCACCTCGATGCCGGATTCGAGCAGCCGGCGGTCGGTGATCGCCATGGGTTGATCTTAGAGCGCGGGTGGAGGATCCGTAGCCGCGGACCCTCCACCCGCGGGCGACCTATGGCGTTGCCTGCAGCGAGTCGACCTGAACCGCCTGCAGCTGGCGGTAGCGGGCGATCACGCCCGTTGCCGGGCCGGCGGTACGAGGCAAGGACGCGCACAGCATCTCGAGCGTCGCCTTGCCCGGGACCCCAGGGACGATCGCGACACCCTGGAGCGAGATGCTCGCGTTGGACGCAAGCAGGCCGGTCCGCGCCGACGGGACGATCATCCACGTCTGGTCGACGTTCCCGCCGATGCCGACGAGCCTGAGCGAGCAGGGAACGAACGTCGAGCCGAGCGCGGTGAAGTTCTGGTTCGAGACGTTCACCTTGCCGCTGACGACATACGTGCCTGCCACGAGGTCGACCGAGCCCACCCTGACAGACGTCGCCGACAGGTCGACGTTGTTTTGGTTGGCGAACGAGTAGGCACGCGTCGGCCCGCCGAGAGCGACCGCCGACTCGCCCGACGTGCAGTCGGTCGACACGTCGACGGCGCGAAGGGCGCCACCCGGGGTCGCGTAACAGGCGTTGACGATGTTGCCGTCGGGGATCGCGGCCCACGCGATCCCACCGACGAGCGCGACGATCGCCGCCGCCGAGGTAACGAGCAGAAGGACACGACGTTTGCGCATGAGCATCGGGACCACCTTTCGGAAGGACAACTGACGCACAGGATCGGGTGCGGAGCGGGCGCTGCCTATGACCCGAATGGGTCTTTCGCGCCTCACTCGCGGCGCGTCTTGGGGCTAGAGCGCGCCGCCGGCGCGTGCGATCGCCTCGAGCGCGATGCGCTTACCGGAGTCGACGTGCGTCGCAATCGCGATCTTCGCCGCCGCCAGGTCTCCGGCTTCGAACGCCTCCACGATGGCCGTGTGCTCCGTGGCCAGGTACTCGCCCCCTTCGAGATGACCGCCGCGGATCACCTGCATCAAGAGGTTCACCGACAGTTCGCGGTAATGGCTCGAGAGCATCTGGTTGCCCGCGAGGTCGACCTGGTACTCGTGAAACGCGGCGTTCGCCGTGTCCCAACCCTCGTGCGAGATCTCCTCGACGGTCGCGGCGAGCAGCTCGCGAAACCGGGCGAGTTGCGCGCTGTCGAGCGTGCCCACCGTGCGTTCAGCGGCGTGCAACTCCAGGGCCAGGCGTACCTCGTAGCCATCCTCGAGGGCGCGCTCCGTGACGGGTGTGACGTAGTACCCGCGCCGCGCCTTGACGGTGAGAAGACCCTCGGACACGAGCCGCGTGAGTGCGTGATGCACAGGGCTCCGCGAGACCCCGAGCTCGGAGGCGAGCTCGTGAAGGCTCAGCTTCGCACCAGGACCAGGAGTTCTCGCGAGGACCCTCCTGCGGAGGGTCTCGTAGACCTGGTCGTTGAGATTGGAGCGCGGCGCAAGAATCCCCATTGGGCAGATGTAACATGACACCGGCTGTCGGAATCAACCCACGCGATACCCTCAACCCATGAAAATCGTTGTGAGGCTGTTCGCCGGGCTGCGAGAGCAGGCCGGCACCAAGGAGCGGATCCTGAAGCTCCCGAAGGGCTCGACCGTCGCAAGCGTGTGGCCCGCGCTCGCACTCGGTGAAGAGCCACCAGGGCTGCTGATCGCCGTCAACCGCTCCTACGCCGACCGTGACGCACCGCTCGAAAACGGTGACGAGGTCGCGCTCATCCCACCGGTCTCGGGCGGTGCGGCGTTTCTTCTCTCGGCCGAGCCGCTCTCGTTGGAGGAGGCCGTCGCAGAGGTCGCGTCGACGGAGGCAGGGGCCATCGCCACGTTCATCGGCACGACGCGAGCCCACTCGCGTGACCGAGAGGTTGTGCGGCTCGAGTACGAGGCCTACGAGGAGATGGCCATCGAGGAAATGGGCGCGTCTCGCAGAGGTGCTGCAGGCGCAATACGAGTTGGTCGGCATCGCGATTCATCATCGCACCGGCGTGGTCGAGCCTGGCCAGACGAGCGTGATCATTGCCGTCTCCTCTGCCCATCGCGCCGATGCACTCGCCGCGTGCAAGGACGCAATCGACACGCTCAAGCAGTCCGTGCCGCTGTGGAAGAAGGAGATCTACGTGGGTGGCGAGGAGTGGATATCGCAAGGCTCGTAGGGTGCAGCCCGCGACGGCTGCCGATTTCGCACCTACGATCAGACCACGATGAGCATCACCCCTGACGACCCGCGCGAGAGCCTGCCCGACGTGCTCGACGGCACACCACGAGGAGTTCGAGCGCGAGCTCGGCCTGAGAGAGCCTCAGCGCACGCCTCTTCTCCAGAAGCTTCTCGCCCCGCTCATCGGTCTCGGGCTCCTTGCGCTGAAGTTCGGTTTCTTCCTCCTCAAGTTCTTCGGGATCTTCATCGCGGTTGCGGCTTACACCCTCATCTGGGGTTGGCGGTTCGCGGTCGGTTTCGTCCTTCTGATCCTCGTGCACGAGCTCGGCCACTACGTGGAGGCCAAGCTCCAGGGGCTCGATCCACAACTGCCGGTCTTCCTCCCGTTCCTCGGCGCCTACGTCGCGCTGCGCAACAGCCGGTTCGATCCCTGGGTGAACGCGCGCGTCTCGCTTGCCGGGCCGATCGCCGGAGGTGCGGCGTCGCTCGGCTGCCTCTTCGTCGGCCAGGCGATCGACTCGAATCTCTGGCTGGCGCTCGCCTACACGGGCTTCTTGCTCAACCTGTTCAACCTGATCCCGGTCTGGATCTTCGACGGCGCCCACGTCTACCAGTCATGGAGAGTGCTGAGGGCAGGTGGTGGCAGGGCGAATCCGGCCGAGGCGCGCCGACTGTCCTGGGTCGTCGCGGCGCTCGGCGTCGCGACCGCTGTTTCGCTCGCGCTCGGGATGGCCGCCTCGCACGTCCCCCAGAATCGGTTGTGACCGACGTCCCTAACGGTATGGACCGGCGGGTCTTCAGCCGGTCACAGGAGTCCCTCGCAGCAGACGTCTCGCTGATTGCCTCGGAGTTTCTCGCAGGGTTCCAGACGGTTCAGCGGATCGACCGGCCGGCCGTGTCGATCTTCGGCTCGGCGCGGATCGGCGAGGGCTCGCCGATCTACACAAGTGCTCGTAGCGTCGCCGCAGCCTTCGTCGAGGCCGGATTCGCGGTGGTGACCGGCGGAGGCCCCGGTGTGATGGAGGCCGCGAACCGCGGGGCACAGGAGGCGGGCGGGCTCTCGGTCGGGTTCAACATCGCGCTGCCCCACGAGCAGATCGGGAATCCGTACTGCGACATCGCGCTCACGTTCAAGCACTTCTATGCGCGAAAGACGATGTTCGTGAAGGCGGCCGAGGGGTTCGTCATCTTCCCCGGCGGGTTCGGCACGCTCGACGAGCTCTTCGAGTCGCTCACGCTGATCCAGACGGGGAAGATCGGCACGTTTCCCGTGGTGTTGTTCGACACCGACTACTGGGCCGAGATGCTCGACTGGGTGCGCTCGGAGACGCTCGAGGACGGGCTCATCTCGGTCGACGACCTTGCCCTGCTTCACGTCACCGACGATCCTGCCGAAGCGGTGCGCCTCGTCGTCTCCGGTTACGAGCAGCGGCGTGCCGAGGGAACCGCGTGAGCGGCGAGCTCGAGTCGGCGATCGCAACGATCAGAGAGCGCTCGGCGCTGCAGCCGCGGGTCGGGGTCGTCCTCGGAAGCGGGTTGGGCGGGTTCGCCGACGCGGTCGAGGACGTGGTCGAGGTGCCGTATTCGGGGATCCCTGGTTGGCCTGTCTCGACGGCGATGGGTCATGCGGGCACGCTCCTCCTCGGCTCCTTCGGCGGCGTTCCCGTCGCCGTGATGAAGGGTCGCGCTCATCTCTACGAGGGGCTCGCTCCGGCAAAGGTCGTGTTCGGAATCCGGGTGCTCGGGCGGCTCGGGGTCCGCTCGCTCATCCTCACCAACGCGTGTGGTGCGATCGACACGGCGTTCGAGCCAGGGCAGCTCGTGGCTATCGCCGACCATCTCAATCTCCAGGGCTCCTCGCCGCTCGTCGGCCCGAATGACGATTCTCTCGGCCCGCGGTTTCCCGACCTGACGAACGCCTACGACGCGGACCTGCGGGTGGCCGCCCGGGAGGCGGCGGCTCGGCTCGGGTTCGAGCTTCGCGAGAGCGTCTATGCGGCCTGGCTCGGGCCTGCGTTCGAGACCCCGGCCGAGATCCGGATGCTTCGTGCCCTCGGCGCCGGGCTCGTCGGGATGTCGACGGTTCCCGAGGTGCTCGCGGCGAGGCACATGGGGATCCGTTGTCTGGCGATCTCGTGCGTGACCAACATGGCGGCCGGGATCCTGCCCGAGCCGCTCGATGCCGAGCACGTGCTCCGGGTCGGTGCGGCAGCCTCCGGCCGGCTCACCGAGCTTCTGCGCGAAATCGTCGGCCAGGCCGCGTTCGGGGACTGAGCACTTCTACACTTAGGTGCATGGCCTCGCTCCGGGAGCTGCCCTCGGTCGACCGTGCGCTTGCAGATCCACGCCTCGCCGGGGTGCCGCACGAGCTTGCTCTGGTGGCAGTCCGTGGCGCGCTCGAGCGGGCGCGAGCCGCGATTCGCGCGGGTGAGGAGCCGGGGGATCCCGTCGAGGTCGCGCTTGCGGAGGTCGCGTCGGCCAGGACCCCGAGCTTGCGGCGTGTGATCAACGCCACGGGCGTCGTCATCCACACGAACCTTGGGCGTGCTCCGCTCGCGAGAGCCGCGATCGAGCGTGTCGTCGAGGTAGGAAGCGGGTACTCGAACCTCGAGCTCGACCTCGACACCGGCAAGCGGGGCTCCCGCCAGGTGCATCTCGAGGCGATTCTCAAGCGCATCACCGGCGGAGAGGCTGCGCTCGTGGTGAACAACTGCGCGGCGGCAGTGCTCCTCGCCCTGGCGGCGCTCGCGGAGGGCCGCGAGGTCCTCGTCTCGCGTGGCGAGCTGATCGAGATCGGCGACGGGTTCCGCATCCCGGAGGTGCTGGCACGCTCGGGGGCGAAGCTCGTCGAGGTCGGGACGACCAATCGAACGCGTGCGATCGACTACGAGAATGCGATCGGCCCCGGGACGGCGCTGCTCCTTCGTGTCCATCAGTCCAACTTCCGTGTCGTCGGGTTTACGGAGCAGCCGACGCTGATCGAGTTGGCGGAGATCGCGCAAGGGGTCGGGTTGCCGCTCGTCGACGATCTCGGTTCGGGCGTGATCCGCGAGCTCGGCGACGAGCCCACCGTCGCGGCGAGCCTCACTGCCGGCGCCGATCTCGTGTGCTTCTCGGGCGACAAGCTCCTCGGCGGCCCTCAGGCGGGCATCGTGGTCGGTCGCGCGGAGCTCGTCGAGCGACTTCGGCGCCATCCTCTTCAACGAGCCTTGCGCGCCGACAAGCTCACGCTCGCTGCGCTCGAGGGAACGCTCGGCCTCTACCTCGATCCAGCTCGCGCACGTGCCGAGATCCCGGTGTTACGGATGCTTGACGAGCCAATCGAGGCGATTCGCTCGCGCGCCGAACGGCTTGCCGAGCTCGTCGGTGGCGAGGTGGAGGAGACTGTCGCACGGGTCGGCGGAGGAGCACTTCCGCTTGCCGAGCTCCCGTCGTTTGCGTGCGCCGTCGAGGAGGAGCTGGCAGAGCCGCTGCGACTCGGTGACCCCGCGGTCGTCGGTGTCGTCCGCGACGGAAGGCTGCTCCTCGACGCACTCACCGTCGCCGACGAGGAAGTACCTGCAGTGGCCGCTGCGGTTTCGCAGGCCAGGGTGAGCAAGTAACAGGCTGTCACTATCGGGGGTCGGGGCCGCCATGGCGCTGACGGTCGGCACCGCAGGACACGTCGACCATGGCAAGACCCGGCTCGTCGCGGCTCTCACCGGAAAGGACACGGACAGGTTGCCCGAGGAGCAGCGTCGCGGGATCTCGATCGACCTGGGGTACGCGCCGCTCCAGCTCGACGACGGCACGCAGCTCTCCCTCGTTGACGTTCCCGGGCACGAGCGCTTCGTCCGGACGATGGTGGCGGGCGCCACCGGGATCGACCTCTTTCTCCTTGTGATCGATGCCGGTGAGGGGGCTCGTCCGCAGACGCACGAGCATCTCTCGGTGCTGCACTTGCTCGGTGTCGACCACGGCGTCGTCGCTGTGACGAAGGCTGACACGGTCGATCAGGAAGCTCTCGAGCTAGCGGTGGAAGAGGCACGAGAGCTCGCTACCCTCGCTCGAGGTGGTTGCCGTGAGCGCCACCACCGGAGCGGGGCTCACCGAGCTTCGAGCTGCGCTCACAAGGGCTTCCGCCGCCGTTTCGGCCCGTGCGACCGACCGTCCCGCGCGTCTCTTCGTCGATCGAGTCTTCACGCTGCGAGGGATCGGCACGGTCGTCACCGGGACGCTCTGGTCGGGAACGATCGCCGAGGGCGATGAGTTGACGCACCACACAGCTCGCGACCCGGACGGCGGGCGGGTGCGGGTGAGGAGTGTGCAGGTCCACGACGCCTCCGTCCCGCGCGGAGAGGCAGGGCAACGAGTTGCGCTTGCGCTGGCCGGCGTGGAGCGCAACGCAGTCCACCGAGGAGACGCACTCGTCACACCAGGCGCGTTCCCAACCTCGTACCGACTTGATGTGACTCTCGAGGAGCTCGAGCCGATCCCGCACGGTTCGAGGCTCGTGGCGCACCACGGCACGAGTCGGATCCCCGTCCGTGTCGTGCGGGTGGGAGAGCACCACGCGCAGCTTCGTCTCGCGTCACCAGTTGTCGCTGCCCGTGGCGATCGTCTCGTCCTGCGGTCGGGGACAACGGTCGGAGGCGGCGTTGTCCTCGATCCTGCGCCGCCACGTCAGGTCAGTGAGGCCAGAGCGGCTCTCCTCGATGGCGGCGATCCAGCCTCGATCGTCCGTGCGCTTGTCCACGCCCCGGTTCGGATCGAGACGCTTGCAGCGCGAGCCCTGCTCTCCGACGACGAGCTGGAGGACGGCCTCGACGCGGTCAGGGTCGAGGCCGGCTGGGCATTCTCGGACGCCTGGCTCGAGGAGACAGTCACCTCGATCGAAGAGCGTCTCCGTGCACGTGCCGAAGCGAGCCCTCTCGACCCCGGCCTCGCACTCGCCGAGCTGCTCCCGGATCAGCCCTGGGCTTCGGTGGTCCTCAGCCTGCTGCCCGTCGAGAGCCGCGGCGGGAAGGCGTTCCTTCCCGGGACGGCAGCCAGCGTGGGCGGCCGTGAGGAGGAGGCGGTCGCGCTGCGGGAGGAGCTGGAACGCGCCGGCTGCTCGGCGGTGAAGGTCGCCGACGCGGAGCTCGCGAGGTTCCTCGAGGATGCAGGGTGTCCTCGTGCGGCTCGGTGACGGCTACGCGATCGGCGTCGGGGGCTTCGAGGTCGCGACCGACGTGCTCGTCACCGAGTGCACGGCAGCAGGTGAGATCTCGCTCGCCCGGTTCCGCGATCTTCTCGGGGTCGGGCGACGCGACGCGCAGCTCCTGCTCGAGCGGTTCGACGTGGACGGCTTGACGCGCCGGCTCGGAGAGAGGCGCGTGCTGCGAAATCGCAGCGCGGGAAACCCGTAGCCGGATCCGCTGGGACTGCCGATGCTCTCGTTCGGCCGCTCGACGACGATCAAGTCGTCCCAGCCAAGGAGGAGACATGACGAAGACGGTCGATGGCGTTCCGGCGAAGGTGGGTGACCTGATCGAGATCACGGGCCATGCGGTCGGAGACAGGCCGCGTAGCGCCGAGATCCTGGAGGTCCTCGGTGCCGAGGGCCACGAGCACTATCGCGTGCGCTGGGAGGACGGTCACGAGGCGATCTTCTTCCCCGCGGACGATGCGCGAATCCGCTCGCGCTAGAGCGACCTAGAGGGCTCGATCGGGGGGCGGATAGGTGTGCGGTTCCCAGTCGGGCTCGGGATCGGTGCCGACCGCCTCGGCAACCCGGTTGATGTAGTTGAAGTACGCGATCACCTGGATCGCGTCGTGGATCCCGGCATCGTCGAGACCGACCGCGCGTAGGGCCTCCGCGTCGGCGGCGCCGACGTGCGCGGGATCGAGCGTCAGCTTCCGTGCGTAGTCGCAGAGCGCGAGCGTCCGCGCGTCGAGGTCGGTCGCCCGCCGATAGTCGTGCTCGACGTGATGGGCAAGCTCTTCTGGGGCGCCCTCGGCACGGAGGTCGTCTGAGTGCGAGCGTCGTCAGTAGTAACAGTCGTTCGTCGCAGAGACGACGGTGGCGAGTAGCTCGCGGTCGGCGCGCGAGAGAGCCGACGGGCCGAACATGATCGCCTTGTACATCTCCATCGAGTGCTTCAACACACCCGGGCGGAGGCTCATCGAGCGGACGATGTTGTACACGCGCCCGGCCCGGGCGACCGCAGCGTCGTACTCGTCCTTGAGCGGTCCGGTCGCGTCGTCCGGGTCGATCAGGTCGAGGTGCGCCACCGCTTGATCCTGCCATGTCCGCGTAGGCTGCGCCGGTGCGACGCGGGCAGGTTCTGGTCATTGCGACTCTTGCGACAGTCATCGCGTTGGTGGCAGTCGCCTCCGCCTCCGCGGCCTCTCTCGATCCACGCGCGCTGGTGCTGCGCCGCGACGATCTCGGGGGAGCCGGCTGGATCCCTTCGAGCCGCAACGGCTACCGGTCAGCGGACCAGGCTGCGCAGGGCGCGCCACCCGGCACCGCGGCGCGCTTCGCGAGGTACGGCTTCCGCCGCGGTTACGACGCGTCGTATGGGACAACGACGGCGCTTATCGGTTCGACGGCGTACGTCTTCGCGACCACGGCCGGGGCGAAGCGACGCATTCGGGATCTACCGCGAAGCTCCGCCGGCAGGCACGAAGAAGATCCCGTTCGGCCGCGTGGGTGACGTGTCGCTCGGCTTTCGCTCGATCGCCCGGCCGAGGTTGACCGCGGTCGTGTGGCTGAACGGGCCTGTCCTGTCGATCGTGTTGACGGGAGGGCTCACGGACAGGGACACCCTCGCTCTCGCGAAAACGCAGAGCCGCCGCGTGATGGCTGCAGGCGGAGGCTGATACCGGCCGGTAGCGCTTCTCCGTGGCATCGAACATGCGACACGGCGCCGGCGGCATGGCTCGTGACCGGGCTCGTCCGACGGGCGAGCTCTCAGGTCGGTAGTTCCCGGCAAAGGGAATCGATGACAACGCGGATGCGAGTGGGCAGCGACCTGCGCGAGTCTTGGACACGTACGGCGGTTCCCAATCAGCCGTGGCCTGGTCCGCACCCGGCGGGTCGGTCGATGAGTCGAGGACGGAAGGAGAGGCGTGAGCACATCAGGGACGGAAGAGACGCCCTCCCCGCCTGTCACTGCTGGTCGTCGCCGGTGGAGGCGATGGCTCTTGTGGGGGGCGGTCGCGCTGGTTGTGGTCTTTGGTCTCATCCAGCTGATCCCTTACGGACATGCGCAGAACCCGCCAGTCACGAAGGCCGCCGTTTGGCCGAGCTCTCGAGCACAGGCGCTGGCCGAGGATGCTTGCTTCGACTGCCACTCCAACCTCACCAAGAAGTGGTGGGCGACGGAGATCGCCCCAGCGTCCTGGCTGGCGCAGGCTGACGTGGACGGTGGGCGGAACGCTCTCAACTTCTCCGAGTGGGACAGGCCACAGGCCGGCCTCGACGAGGTGATCGAAACGATCCGGTCGGGCTCGATGCCACCGATCCAGTACAAGCTCTTCCACGCCAACGCCCGCCTCAGCGACACCGAGCGCCAACAGCTCGTCGACTGGGTCACACAGCTCTACGCAGCCGACCCGCCGGCGGGCACGAAGCAAGGGTGAGGCTGACCCGCTAGCAGCGGGTTGACCATCACGACCGGAGAAGTGCCGCTACGCCGGTGCGTGACTGTCGCCGCGGAAGAGAGCGCCCACGATGAGCTCGAGGACCACCGAGACGATCGCCAGGATGATCGCCGCCCAGATCGCTGTCCACCAGAAGTGATCGATCGTGAGGTGGCTGGTGAGGCCGTCGGTGATATTGAGCAGGATCGCGTTCACGACGATCGAGAACAACCCGAGCGTCAGCAGGGTCAGCGGCAAGGTGAGGATGCGCAGGATCGTTCCGATGATCGCGTTCACGATCCCGAACAGGGCCGAGACCCAGAGATATGCGAAGACGCCGCCGGAGACGCTCATCCCGGTGAGAAGCCAACTCGTGATCGCAAACGCGACTGCGAGGACGGCCCATCGGATGAGCAAGGCAACCAGCACTTTCGGCATCATGATGTCCGTTGGGACGACGCGCAAGCGAGAACCCCGACGGGCTCAAAGCGCTGGCGCCAGCCAACGTCGAGACGCCGGCCCAATCGTCCACTCTTGGCGGCGCGTCTCCTCAGGTGTTCTTGGTCTTGCGGCGGGGCGCGGCGCGGACGTGCATGCGTTCGCCGTGGCTTCCGTGAACGCTCAATATCTCGACCGGCATCTCATCGGAAGGACCGAACCAGTGCGGCAGTCGGGTGTCGAACTCGGCGACCTCGCCCGGCCCCATCGTGAGGTCGTGTTCGCCGAGGATGAGTCGCATGTTCCCCGACAGGACGTACAGCCATTCGTAGCCGTCGTGCTTGCGAAGCTTCCGGTCGCGCTCTGGCGGGATGACCACTTTCCACACGTGAACGCCGCTCGACTGCTGTGTCAGTGGGAAGACCATGCGGCCGTTGCGGACTCGAGGCTTGAGTCGAATGCGAGGGTCGCCGACCTCAGGCGCGCCGACGAGCTCGTCGAGTGGCACCTGGTGAGCTTCCGCGAGCGGTAGGAGTAGCTCGAGGCTGGGCTTCCTCTGGCCAGTCTCCAGCCGCGACAGCGTGCTCTTCGAGATCCCTGTCGTCGCGGCAAGCGCGGTCAGGGTAACTCCGCGTCTCTGTCGGAGGCGCTTCAACCGGGGCCCGACCTCAGCGAGGATGCCCGGGATCGGTGATGGCTCTTCCACTACACCCACGCTATCCCACCGTTCCCGGAAACAGCAACGAAACTGGCCGCCAACCGGCGTCGTCGGCAGAGTCGCCCCCATGAACACAAACACATACGACGTGGTGGTGGTCGGCGGCGGCGCAGCCGGCCTGAGCGCCGCTCTGGTGCTCGGCCGGGCGCGGCGTCGAGTCGCCGTCATCGACGCCGGCGAGCCGCGAAACGCGCCGGCCACCCACATGCAGGGCTTCCTGTCCCGCGATGGCATGCCGCCCGCCGACCTTCTCGCAGCCGGGCGCGCAGAAATCGCTGGGGTACGGCGTCGAGATCATCGACGACCGGGTCGTCGAGATCACCAGTGACTTCAGAGCTCGGCCTCGCTGGAGGCCGCGTGGTGACAGCGCGACGGCTTCTCCTCGCGACCGGTGCGGTCGACAAGCTGCCCGACATACCCGGCGCTCGCGAGCGCTGGGGCCAGGATTTCCTCCACTGTCCCTACTGTCACGGCTGGGAGGTTGCCGACCAGCCGATCGGTGTCATCAACACCGGCCCCGGCTCGGTCGACTACGCCCACCTGATCCGCCAATGGTCTCGCGACGTCATGTTCTTCACGCACACCTTTCCGGTCACGGAAACCGAGCGGGAGGTGCTGGATGCGCGCGGGATCCAGGTCGTCGACGGTCAGATCGCGGAGCTTGTCGATCGTCAACGATCGGCTCGATGCGTCGCAGCTAACCGACGGCGGCTCCGTCCCGCGCGCTGCGCTGTTCATCAGGCCAGCGCTACGCGCACGCGATGGCGGCGTATTCGAGTCGCTCGGCGTCGAAGTAGACGAGGGCGGGTTCGCCAAGGTCGACGCCACCGGCCGAACGACCGTGCCCGGCGTCTGGGTCGCAGGCAACGCCAGCAACCCGCGCGCCCAGGTCATCACCGCGGCAGGCGAAGGATCGGCAGCCGCGATCGACATCAACAACGACCTCGTCGAGGAAGACGTCCGTGAAGCACGTCAGACCGTCACCGCCTCGGGACGACCGGCGACAACATCAATCAACGGACCCGAAAGGACATCCCGATGAGCAACACCACCGACAACACCCCAGGACGGATCCCGCCGCCGACGAAGCACCAGCTCGCTCTCATGATCTGGCTGTGCGTCTTCCCGACGCTCACCGCAATCAACCTCGCCTTCGGAGACTGGCTCGGGACGATGTCACCCGTGCTCCGCACCTTCGTCCTCGCAACGATCGCCGTCCCGATCGTCATCTACGGACTGATGCCCCGCCTCCACGGGCTTCGTGCCCGACTGCTGAACCAGAGGGTCCTCGATGATTCTTCGAGAGTTGTCACGAGTGGGGAAATGCGCAAGATCGTCTACCCTCGACCGACTCGACAGGAAATGAGGGAGCTACCGATGGAAGCCGACCAGCGGACTGCACGGATCTTCGGAGTGCTGTTCATCATCACGTTCATCACCTCGATACCGGCGCTCGCTCTTTTCCAGCCCGTTCTCGACGACCCGGCCGCGTACGTCGCCGGTGGCGGCCAGGACAGCCAGATCTATCTCGGAGTGCTTCTCGAGCTGCTGCTCGTCATCGCGAACGTCGCGACGGCCGTCGTTCTGTACCCGATCGTCAGGCGGCAGAACGAGATCCTCTCGCTCGGCTATGTCGCCGCTCGCGTGATGGAGTCCGTGTTCATCGCAGCCGGCATTCTCTTCGTGCTCGGGATCGTGACCCTGCGCCAGGACAGTCCGGATGCCTCGGCGCTGGCCGTATCGCTCGCCGCGCTCAAGGACTGGACATTCCTGCTCGGCCCCGGCTTCATCGTCGGCTGGGGGAACGGACTGATCCTCGGCTACCTGATGTACCGCTCCGGCTTGGTGCCACGAGGAATGGCGATGCTGGGCCTCATCGGTGGCCCGCTCATCATCCTTTCGGGGATCGGCGTTCTGTTCGACGTCTGGGACGCAGGCGGCACGGTGCAGGCCCTCGCGACAATCCCGGAGTTCCTGTGGGAGCTGTCGCTCGGTGTCTACTGCGCCGTGAAGGGGTTCAGGCGAGACTCCCCGATTCTCTCCCGGGCCACGAGCTGAAGCAGCAGGAAGGCGCGTGAAGCGCCCGCTTGACCTGTCGCCGCAGGTGACCCTCCCGTCCGGCGGCTGGCGGGGAGAGAAGGCGCGAGGGAAAATGCCTCAAAGGGTGGAACAGTACGAAGCGACCAGTTATCGCGACGCGACCGTGTTCTGGTTCGCGACCCTTCGCGTTCGTCATTTCCTCCCCGTCTAGTCGCAGCAAAGATGAGGTGCCCGGATCATGCTGGTATTTCTTGGGGTAGTGGTCCGGTCTGGTCGCCTCGTGCGCGGAGCACGGCCACTACGGCGACGATGAGGTAGCCGAACGCGGCGACCCTGGGAGCGAGGATGGCAAGCGCGATCACGCCGACGTAGAAGCCTACGTTGGGCCCTGCAGCCATCGCGATCGCTTTGAACTCCCTCTCGGTGACCTCTGGCCTGAGGAGGTGTCGGTCGAGTGCAACCGAGCCCCAGAGGGTGCCGAGCACTGACGAGATGACGAGTAGCGATCCTCCGTAGAAGATGACTGCTGCCCGCTCGGCGTCGGAGTTGTGGATCGCTTCGGCCATCAGCTTTGTCGGGAAAGGCAGGAAGGAGACGCACATCAGCAGCAGCAGGTTGATCAGCATCAAGCGTGTGTTTGCGTACTGCAGGCGGCGGAACATGCCGTGATGGGCGAGCCAGAGCCCTCCGATTGTGATGAAGCTCGTCGCGTACGCGAGATAGGACGGCCACTGGTCGGCGATGCCCCGCCAAAGGTTGTCGAACGCTGTCTCGGGGACATCGACTTCGAGGATGAGCAGCGTGATCGCGATTGCGAATACGCCATCGCTGAAGGCCTCTGTCCTAGAGGTGCCCCAATAACTCTCCACCCCTGGAACGCTTCGCCGTCCGGCTCAACGCTCCTTCGCACCGTCGACCTGATAGGTCGTCCTCGCCGACAGCTTCCGCTCAGGCACGACACGGCAAGAGTTACGTCTGATCCGGGCCTACACCGGCGAGCTTGCAGTATCCGGCGGGTGCTTCGGGTCTTTGCTTTCGTTTTGGGCCGGGTCTGCCTGTTTTGGTAGGTGTCGAACCCAGGCGAGTGCAAGGAGAGCGAAGAGAGCGAGGAATCCGAGGGCGGCACGTAGTGCGTTGAGCTGCGAGCCGGAGTAGTCAGCGACGAGCTCTTTCGTCTGGTCGGGGGGCAAGCCGGCGTCCTGGGCTGCCTGCTCAACCTGTGCGGTCGAGACGAAGTTGGCGCTCTTCTCGGACGCCGCGACCACCTGTTGTTTGACCGAGTCGGGCAGGTTCGGGTTCGCCTTCACCTCGGTCGAGAAGTTCGTCGCCAGCGAGGCGATCAGGATCGAGCCGACGAGCGCAACTCCGAGTGAGGCACCGAGGTTGAGCGAGGTGCCCTGGAGCCCGCCCGCCTCGCCGCCGCGGGAAGAATCGACCGACGACATGATCACGTTGCCGACCTGCGAGGCGAGCAGCCCGAGTCCTGCTCCGAGGAGCGCGAGCCCGATGCCGAAGCCCCAGCCGTTCAACTCGGGGCCGATGTAGTGGAGCAGCACCGCCTCTCCCACGAGCATCGCTGCGACGCCGCGCTGGACAATCAACCGTGGCGAGAAGCGGCCCGTGATCGCAGATCCGGCGATCGCGAACACGAACATCGCGACCGACATCGGCAAGATCGTCTTGCCGGTCTTCAGCGCGTCGAAGCCGAGCACCGTCTGGAGGTACAGCGGGATCACGAAGAACGTGCCCTGGATGATGAACGCCTGGCACGACTGCACCACCAACCCGGCCCGCATCCTCGGGATGTGCAGGAGCGCGAGGTCGAGCAGCGGTTCCTTGCCTCCCTCTTTGACCCGCTGCTCCTGCCGGACGAATAGCCACAGCAGCACCGAGCCGATCATGATCAACCACAGCGTCGGCGACAGGCCGAGCGGGGAGGCGGGCGCCGCAGCCTTCGCCGACACCCATCCCCACTGGCTCGACTTCAGGACCCCGAACACGATGGTGCCGAGGCCGGCCGCCGACAGTACCGCGCCACCCATGTCGAGCTTGCCCTTACGGCCCACAGTCGCCGGGAGCACCTTCAGGAACAGCATCAGAATCAGCATCACGACCGTTTCGCCGGCAAACACGTAACGCCAGGAGAGGTTCGCCGTCACCCAGCCGCCGATCAGCGGCCCGGCCGCCATCGACACCCCACTCACACCACCGAGGATCCCGTAGGCCATCGCACGCTGCCTGCCCTGATAGGTCGCGGCCGTCAGCGCAGCGATCGCGGGGATCACGAGCACCGCGCCAAGACCCTCCACCAGCGACCAGCCGACCAACAACACGCCCAGATTGGGTGACAGCGCTGTCGTCAACGACCCCACCCCATAGACGAGCCCCCCGATCCAAAACGCGCGCCTCGCGCCCCACCGGTCGCCGATCTTCCCGCCGATCAACATGAACGCGGCCATCACCAGCGTGTACATCGTGATCGCGGTCTGAAGACCCACCACCGTCGTATCGAGGTCAGCGACCACCTGCGTGATCGACACGTTCATCACCGTCGTGTCCAACACCATGACGAACTGGGCCGTCGCCAGGATCGCGGCCACGCCCCAGCCGACCTTCACCCCCGCTGGTGCGGACGCGCCGCCACTGCTGCCCGCACCCTCGCTGGCCACGGGCGACACCCTATCTGTCTCCACTCGCTGCATAGAGCGCCCGACGGGTCGAGGGCGGGTTCGGCAAGGCGTGAGATGGGTCGACACGGGCGGCGCTCGCAGCGAGGCCAGGCGTCCTCATCCGGAGTCCGCCTGTCCGCCTTCGGATCGGCGCCAGCGGTTCCACGGCCACATGCCGTCCATCTCGACCTCGAGCGAGAAGCTGAGCAGGATCCTGACGACCACGATCACGCCGAGGACGACGACGCTTTCGACCGTCTGGTCGACGATGATCGTCCGGACGATGTCGGCGATGATGAGTACCTCGAGGCCGAGCAGGATGCAGCGACCCAGGTCGCGGCGGAGCGCGTCGTAGGAACCGGGTCTCGTCGAAGCGCGAAGCATCTGTGGCACGTAGACGATGAAGACTGCGAGACCGCCGAGCACCATGATCGATGCTCCCACCGCCTCGACGACCTTGACCGCGTCCGAGATCACGCCCGCATACGAGGTACTTGCGACCATCGCTCCCACTCCGTTGTCGAAGTTGCCGCTAGAAGCCGGTCTCGGCTTTGATCTGCCCGGCCGCGACGGCGTCGGTGAGCGTCTTGTAGTCGCGCTCGTTCTGGTCGGCGTAGGCTTCGGCGAACTCGGCCATCGCACGGTCGAAGCGGTCGTTGTTACCGAGATAGCTGGAGATCGCGATCGAGTCTCCGGAGCGGGCATGCGCTCGGGCAAGCTCGATGCCGCAGACCTTGGCATACGTGGTCATCAGGTCGGGCTCCATCAGCTCTATCTGCGCGGATCCCTTCGCATCCCAGAGCTGACGTACATAGAAGTCACGTTTCACGTGGTCGATCCCCTCGGTGCGAATCCAGCCGAGCATGATGTCACCGGCCGCCTGCGTCAGCCGCTGCCCTTCGACGACCCGTTGGCCGTGATTGGCGAACTCGCTCTTGCCCAGGAACGGCTCGAGCACCGAGGCCTCGGCCTCCTTGAACTGCAGGAACAACGGGTCGTCGCCGGCGCGGCCGAGCAGCAGCATGATGTACGCACGTGTGCCGACGCTGCCGACACCGACCACCTTCCGGGCGGCGTGGACGTAGCGGTAGCGCTCCAACAGCTTGCGCCTGTCGCCCGCCAGCGTGCGCCGGTAGGAGCGGATCACGCCGCGCAGGAAGTCCTCGAGCTCGTGCGCCCGATCACCCATCAGCTCCTCGATCGGAACGACCACAGGCGGGTCGCTCATGATCCGTGGTTCACCGTCGACGAGCTCGGTCAGCTTCCCAAGGGCCTTCAGACTGCCCTTAGACCTCGCCTTCGCGAGGTTACGGTCGGCCCGCTTCAACTGCTCCGCCGAGGCGATCTTCCCCCATTGCGCAAGGAACTCGTCCACATCCACGCGCGTGTACCAGAGGTCGAGGTTCGTCATCCCGGCGAAACGGGCCATCGCCTCCCGATACGCCTGCCCCACCATGACGTTGACGCCGTCTCGCTCCTTGTCAGTGAAGCCGCGGTCGCGCCCCGCCACTGCGAAGCTCGCCACCAGGCGTTTCACGTCCCACTCGAACGGCCCCTGCAGCGTCTCGTCGAAATCGTTGATGCTGAATACCAGCCGACGGTCTGGAGCGGCAAACGCACCGAAGTTGGACAGGTGCGCATCTCCACACAATTGAGCGTGCAAACCAGTGCGCGGCATGCCCGCCAGATCCGATGCCATCAGATACGCAGCACCACGATAGAACGTGAACGGCGACACCAACATGCGTCCATAACGTATTGGCACCAGGTCCGGCACCCTCGACTGCGCTTGCTGCTCCAACAGGTCGACAGGCGAGGCCCTCAATGCCGCCGGCTCCCACCCCGCAAGCGCCGAGCGCGGAACCCCCGCCCGCGCCGCCTTGCCCCGTGCCACCCGCTCAGCCACTGAGAGGTGCTCCACCCGGCCCGCCTGACTCGAAGAACGGGTTACTTCATGTGTTGTCGTAGCGATGTCCGTACTCAATTCCTACACCTCATCTCTCGTTGCTGCTGTGTCGGTCCACCGACTGCGAACATTGACAGGAGTTGGCTCGGCGTGTGGATGACGCAACCGCAGAGCGGCGGTCCTCTCCTACCCAGTGGTTAGGAGACAACAGCGTTCGTGACCTCGTCAGACGACTGGGCGACAGCCTTCTGGAGCTCGTCGTAGTCGCCCTTGTCGATCGGCTTGTTGATCCGTTTGTCGGAGTTGACAAGCGTTGCCCCGACCCCGTCGGTGAAGGCGTCGTCGACGATGGCGACGACTGCGGACGACCCCGGGGGCAGGTACTCCTCTAGCTCGACGCCCAGTTGTTTCTCCTCGTGTTTCTTCTTCAGTCTCCCAACGATGGCGCCAACTCCCGCGCCGACCGCAGTTGCTGCGAGCAGCGGCGGCGCGAACAGCCCCAAGACCAGACCGGCGGTACCGCCGACAACCGCACCGCTGGCGACGTGCGCGTCGCCGTGCTCGACGACATCGACCCGGCCGTGGGGGTCGCGATTCAGCACGACTGCGCCCACGACTTGATAGTCGCCTGCGTCCTCGCCGGCTTTGAGCGCACTGAAGTCATCTGCCGCCGCCCCGGTGATCGAGTAGGTGCCGACCACAAGGACGAGATTCTCGTTTGGAGCCATAGGTACCTCGTTCTCTCAGATTGCGTCCGCGAGCTCCTCTCGGAGCAAGCGCGTCGTTGCCGGATTTCGGGAGGCCGTCTGACTAGGAGTGCGCATGGGAGTCCCCTGCGGGAGCCCCATGCGCTTACCGTAGACGGCGACCTACGCGATCGCTGCTTCGTCGAGTTCAGCCTCGTACTCGGCGGCCACGATGGCGATGCCGAGCGCTTTAAGCATTTTCCCGGAAGCGGAAACGACACGCGCAGTGCCGACGATCGGCGCTACAGCAGTCAATACGTCCTGGATCTCCTCCGCGCCGAAGCCCAGCTCGCTGGCTGCGCCGAGGTTGAGCAGATACGAAGCGGCGGAAGCATCGACAGCAACGAGTGCGGCGAGGCGGACCAACATCAACGTGTCAGCGTCGAGATTTGACGCCTCAAGCGAGTCCGCGGTCATGCTTGCGAGCAGATCGAGGACAGGCCTCGCAACAATTTCCTCTGCCATGATTGTTCCTTTCGTGAGGTCTCGAGACAGGGCGGACGCCGCGTCCCGTCGAGCTGGCGTTACATCTCGCGCCGTTCAGGCATCACACCTAAGACGGGCGTTGGCGGTGAGGTCTTCACGGTTGCACGACCCACAGCCACGAGTGTCGGGTCCGTGCGGGGAGCGCGAGGACAGCAGTCTCCGTCGACGCTAGACGGAACGCAGAGCTTGCTGCTCGCTCGCCCGACGATTTCTGATTGCCGACCATGTGCCAAACGCTACGCCCACCGGAGAGAGATTCTCATCGGCCAAAAGGGTTGATATCTTGCAAGCGGCAAGAATTCGTGCGCGGACGTCGGCCGGGGGCCAACGCGAGAGGCGGTCGACCGTGCCGTGTATTACGACCCACAACCGGAAACGCGACCCAGCGAGGGTCGCTTACGCTGGGGCCGAGATGGTTGCCGATCGTACTGCACGCGTCCGAAGATCAGGCTGACTCGCAGTCATGTCAGTTGGGGCTCGCCGGCATGTCAGGAGGAAGGGTGGAGCCATCTCTAGTTTTTCCCATCCTCGTGACGGACGGAATCTGGTGAACGTGGCGCCGCTTGTTCGGCCGGTTCGCTCCGAGTCGGTACCGCGACACCGTCTGGTCGCACAACGAGAGGCTGCCCAGCGTAGTCGGATAGTGCTCGTTTCTGCTCCGGCGGGTTACGGGAAATCGACTCTCGTCGCGCAATGGAGTGACCTGGATCCGCGTGCGAGCGGCTGGGTGCTGCTCTCGAACCGCGACAACGACCCCGTCGTGCTGCTGGCTCGCGTTGTGGCCGCGCTCGAGCACACCGGCCCGGTTAGTAGCGAGCTTATGGGGGCGTTGTCACGAGCGACGCCGAGGATTGTCGAGATCGCACTTCCTCTCCTGGCTGCCGACCTTCACAAGCGTGAGCCATTCGTCTTGGTGTTGGACGACGCACACCTCATCACGTCCAGGAGGAGCCGCTCGATTCTTTGGTTCCTTGCCGAACAGGTGCCGTCAGGCTCCCAGTTGGTGCTGGTAACGCGGGGTGATCCGGGAATGCGACGCGGCCGCCTCCGCGCTGGCGGCGACCTGACCGAGGTCGGGGCCACGCTCCTCGCCCTCGACACGCAGGAGACGCAAGCCCTTGCTGCCCTCGGCGGTCTCGAGCTGTCGGTGGAGGAGGCCGCGGCTCTGCAGGAGCGTACGGAGGGGTGGGCAGCTGCGGTCGCGCTGACGGCACTCTCTTTGCGAGGCCGCGACGATGCTGCTGCGTGCGCTGTGGGTCTGAGCGGAACGCAGCCGCAGATCGCGGAGTTCCTCCTGGAGGAGGTACTGGGGCGTCAGTCGGGCGCGCTCAAGACGTTCCTACTCGGCACGTCAATTCTCGACCGGATGACGCCGGCTCTGTGCGATGCGGTACTTGGGACCGACAACGCGGTGGATTCGCTCGAGGCGCTTGCGCGTTCGAACGCGTTCGTCGTCCCGCTCGACGATCGCGGCGAGTGGTACCGGTATCACCATCTGTTCGGGGATTTGCTCCGAGCGGAACTCAAGCGCCGCCATCCGGAGTTGCTTCCCTTGTACCTTGCGCGAGCAGCCAAGTGGTGCGATCGGCACGGCAGCCCTGACGAGGCGTTCGTGTACGCGTACGAGAGTGGCGACCTCTCGCAGGCCGGCAGGATCGCGCTTGGACGGTGGGATGAGCTCACGGGTCACGGACGGATCGAGACGTTGCGGCTCTGGCTCGCCCGCTGCACAGCGGAGGAGATCGAATCGGACGCCCAGCTTTCGATCGCTGCGGCCTGGACGGCCGCTTTGCTCGGCGATCCTGTCCGAGCGAGGCGGTTCATTGCCGCGGCTGAGCGGCAACCGCTCGATGTGCCGTCCGCCGATGGCGCGTCCTCGCTTCGATCCGCACTTGCCATCGTCCGATGTGCCGTCGCCCCCGATGGAATCCACGGGATGCTGCGTGACGCCGAGTTTGTCTACGACGCGGAGAGATCCGAGAGCACTCGTTGGCTGCTCAGTGCCTGTCGCGCTCTGGGGACGGCGAGGATTCTCCTCGGCCGACCGCAGGAAGCGCTCGAAGCGTTCGGTGAGGCGCTCGCGCTGTCTTCCAACCGGCCGGAGCTTGCGCACGTCCGACTTTACTGCCTCGCCTACATGGCGTTCGCGGCAGCCGAGTTGGGCAATCGCCAAAACGCGCAGCGATGGGCGGCCGACGCGCTCATGCTGGTTGATGAAGCCCACCTCGACGGGATAGCCCAGAGCGCGATCGCCTACGGGGCAGGTGCGCTGACGCAACGGCAGCGCGGTGATTACACGGCGGCTGCTCGCCAGCTCGAGCACGTCCGGAGGCTCCACGGATTGCTCCACGGGGTCCCGTGGCTCGAAGTCGATCTAGCGCTGCGCTGCGCCCATGTCAGCCTTGACATCGGCGACCACACCGGGGCCGTCGAATTCGAGGCGGTCGCGAGCGACGTGCTTCGGGGGTACCCGGACGCGGGAACGCTTCCCGCCCGTCTGCAGCGTCTCGGAGAGAGGATCAGGCGTGGGAAGGACTACGAGCTCACTCCAGCAGAGCTCCGGCTCCTTTGCTTCCTGCCAACGCATCTCTCGCTCCAGGAGATCGCCGACCGTCTTCACCTCTCACGGCCAACCGTCAAGACCCAAGTCGCGTCGATCTACGACAAGCTCGGCGTCAAGACCAGATCAGGAGCAGTTGAGATCATCGAGCAGTCTGGTCTCGGGGCGACCGACGGCATGCACGCGATCCCGGCACCCACTTCGGCGTGATCAAGGTGGGGGCTCGGCCGTAGGTTTGTCGGTGTCCAACCTTGGCGGCATCTTCCCGCCCTTCCCTGCTATACCCGCCCGCGGCTAGCCTCCTCGCTGGAGCGGCATGGGCCCGGTGGCCCAGCAGGTCTTCAAAACCTGTGCGGTGTGGCAACCCCACGCTCGGTCGGTTCGACTCCGGCGCCGCTCCGCTGCTGACATGATGGTCGCGTGAGCAACGGTCTCGATCAGGCTGGCGTCCTCGACGCGTTGAAGGCGACGGACAGGATCCTGGTGCAACAGGTCTTCAAGCCGATCGCGAACGAGTACCGGATCAGCGTGCCGACCGCCGGATCGACGGACGAGGGCACGCCTGTTCTCTTCGTCAAGCAGAAGAGGCTCAAGGTCAAGGAAGACATCCGGTTCCGGCTCGACCCCGACGCGGCCGAGCACGTCTTCATGATCAAGGCGAGGACGGCCTTCGAGTTCCGCGGGCGCTATGCGGTGACCGACGCGGCCGACAACGTCATCGGCAGCCTCGAGAAGAGCTTTGGGAAGTCATTGCTTCGCAGCCACTGGGTCGTCCTCGATGCGAATGGAGAGGAGCTCCTCAGCTCCCAGGAAGACAGCATCGTGATCGCGCTGATCAGGCGCTTCATCGTTCTCGTCCCGTATATCGGGTCGGTCGGGTTTCTGTCGCAGCTGGTCCCGTTCAACTTCACCTTGGATCGAGGTACGACCCGGATCGGCTCGTACCACCGTGTGCTCGGCAAGCTTCGAGACCGGTACGTGCTCGAGCTGACCGACGAGGCGCGCGAGATCGACCGGCGCCTGCTCGTCGCATTCGCAATCGCGCTCGACGCCTTGCAAGACCGGTAACCGGCCCGTTCCGGTCAGTCAGTACGAGAGCCCTTCGCCGCGGATCATCGTCCGCACGGTGGTCCGCAGGATCGAGAGGTCGAGCCTGACGAGCTGCCATTGGCTGAGCGTGCGACAGGCCTCGACATAGTCGAGGTCGATCTGCGTGTAGCTCGTCGCCGACGGATCGCCCTTGCGCGCCTGGACCGGTCCGGTCCAGCCGGCGACGACGTGCTGGCGGTAGTCGAGTCCCTTCGCGAGCTGATCGGCGGCCATCTCCGGCGGCCACGGCCTGGGGCCGACGAGGCTCAGGTCGCCGCGCAGCACGTTGAACAGCTGCGGGAGCTCATCGAGGTACCAGCGCTTGAGGAGCGCTCCGGCCTGGGTGAGGCACGCTGGATCGGCCTCGGACGGCCGCGCGCGCTTGCCCTCTCGCTCGAGTCGCTCGAGCACATCGGTGCGAAGGACGCGGAACTTCAACACGTCGAACTCGCGACCCCGCGAGATCCGGCGCTCGCGGTAGAGCCACGAGCCGCGATCGCCCCGGTTGCGCAGCTGATCGACTGCGATCAGCAGGCCCGCCGCCGCGAAGAGGGGGGAGGCGGCGACAACGAGCAGCGCTCCACCTGCCCGATCGAGCACCCGTTTTGCAGCCGGGTAGGGGATGGAGACTTCGCGCGCGTCGGGCATGGACATGGCGGACTCTAGGGTCGCTTCGGAGTGCCCGCGTCGTGGAAAAACCGCGACGTGCTCACCTCGTCTTACGCCAGCTCGTGAGGTCGTAGGCCTTGTTCAGCGACCCGATCACCTGGCGCGCGATGATGTCGCCGCCGGCGCGCTCGAAGTGGACGCCGTCGTCGGCGCGTACCTTCTGGAGGTCTCCCGACGCATCGGGGAGATACTCGGCGTAGCCGCCGCTGTCGGACGCGAAGGTCGTGTAGGTGTCGACGAACGTCACCCTGCCGGCGCGCTTACGTGCCTCCGCCGCGACAACTGCGTTGACGACATCGAAACGCTGCGTCTGCGAAGCGTCGCTCGTCTGCGGGAGACCGATCCAGACGACGTGCGCGCCGGCCCGGTTCGCCGTGTCCATGATGCCGCCCGCCCGGCGCGCGTATTCCTTGCGCCAGGCGTCGTCTCCGAAATCGCCGATCGTGACGCCTTCGGGGACGCCCGTCATGTACGCCTTGTCGTCGTTCGCGCCGAAGGAGACAACGAGGACGTTCGGCCGTAGCTTCTTCACGAGCTTGGTGATCCCGTCGAACCAGTTGTAGACATCGGGCCGCGTGAGCCCGGTCGCCACCCTCCCGTCGACATCGCCCACCGCCTCGATCGCAGGGCTCGCAATCGCAGCCCGGACGATCGAGAGGCCCGGCGCGACGACGAGCGAGTCGCCCGCGATCGTGAGCCGCAATCGCTTCTCCGGCGAGAATGCCTTGCGCTTCGTCGTCGTCGGCGTCAGCGGCTTGACCTGCGGCACGGCGATCACGACATCGATGTCGTCGGTCCCGCTGCGACCGGCCAGCGCCTGCACGGCCATGCGGGGCCGGTCGAGGAGAAGGGCGTGACTGAGGCTCGTGAGCGGCTTCGTGACCCCCACTGCGATATCTCGCTTCCAGCCTTGCGGTTGGTTGTACGCGTGCTTGTACGCGCCGGGCGCGTTCAGCAGCAGCGCGAGCGCGAGCGCGAGCGCGTACACCAGCAGCGCGTGGCCGGCGCTCCACATGCGTCGCTTCTCGTCCGGTCGCTCGCGACGCTCGCGCGCGGGATGCCGTGGCGCACGCGGTGGCACGACCGGCGGTGCGATCTCCTCTGCGGCGGCAGGCGCCGGAGGTAGCACCTGCTCGACGGTCTCGAGCTCGTCCTCGGGCGGCGGCGGAAGCGGTGGGAGCGGTGGGAGGTCGTCGGTCATCAGAACTGGAAGTAGATGAACGGGGCGACGCCCTCGGGGCCGAGGGCGCTCGTGAGCATGAGCGCAAGCGCCAGCACGACCGCCTGGCCAAGCACGGGGAGTCGCGAGAAGCGGGCCATCGCGAGTTGCGGCACGCGGGTTGGCAGGAGCTGCGAGCCGAGGCCCGCGACGATTGCGAGAACGACCCCCGTGGTCACGAGCGGCGACGCCTCTCCCCAGCGCGTGAAGAGGCCGCGAATGATCTCGCCGGCTGTGTCGAACGAGTCGGCGCGGAAGAAGATCCAGGCGAAACACACGAAGTGGAAGGTGACGAGCCGCGCGCGCCACGTCCTCCAGGTCGATGCCGGGCGCTCGACGAATCCCGGGCGAGAGCGCCTCCAGCGGCCGCCGACCAGCGCAAGCCCGTGCAACCCGCCCCAGGCGACGAACGTCCACGCCGCGCCGTGCCAGAGCCCACCGAGGAGCATCGTCAGCATCAGGTTCCGGTACGTGAGCAGCGAGCCGCGCCTGCTTCCGCCGAAGGGGATGTACACGTAGTCGCGCAGCCAGCGAGACAGGGTCATGTGCCAGCGCCGCCAGAAGTCCTGGACCGACGTGGCCGCATACGGGGCGTTGAAGTTCTGCGGGAAGGTGAAACCGAGCAGGAGCGCGACGCCGATGGCGATGTCGGTGTAGCCCGAGAAGTCCGCGTAGATCTGCACCGCGTACGCGTAGATCCCGATCAGCAGCTCGAGCGACGAGTGTTGCTGGGGGGCGCCGAAGACGTCGTCGACGATCCCCGCCGCGAGCGTGTTTGCGATCACCACCTTCTTGAACAACCCGGTGGCGATGAGAAAGAACGCGCGGCCGGTGTCGACCTTGCGTGGGTCGCGCGGGGTCTCGAGCTGCGGGATGAGCTCGCCGGGGCGAACGATCGGCCCGGCGACGAGGTGCGGAAAGAAGGAGAGGTAGGCGGCGAACTTCGGGAGCGTCGTCGGTTGGAAATCGCCGCGGAATGCGTCGACGACGTAGCTGATCGCCATGAAGGTGTAGAAGGAGATCCCCACCGGAAGCACGATCGAGCGCACCTCCAGCGAGAGGTCGACGCCGAAATGCGTCGCGAGGCCCTGGGTCGAGTCGACGAAGAAGCCGTAGTACTTGAAGTACGCGAGGACACCGAGGTCGCCGGCGAGGGCGAGCGCAAGCAGCAGCTTGCGTTGCCGGGGCACGCGCGCCCGCCAGATGCGGACTGCGAGCGCCTGGTTCCACACCGTGCAGCCCGCGAGGAGGAACACGAACCGCCAGTCCCAGGCGGCGTAGAACACGTAGCTCGCGACGATGATGAACGCCCGCCAGCGCGCCGGTGAGTGCATCGTCACCCATGACAGCGGCAGGACGACGAGCAGGAATAACGCGAACGTCGCGGTCGGAAAGAGCACCGGGGAAGCCTACGTCGGGGCTCGGGCAGCCTCCAAGCCGCGTGGCTCCGCCGTCTATCCCCTCAGTGGCGGCGGTGCCTGAGCATCCGGTGTTGGGCTGGAGAGACGCGTTCACGCCTGTCCGGATGGACGGGTGAGGCAGGCCTCGAGCCCGAAGAGGGTTGCTCAGGTGGCGTCGGCGGCCGGCTCGGCGGCCGGCTTGCCCGCGGCGAGCTGTGCCCGATAGGTCTTGGTCGACCTCGCCGAGGATGATCTGGATCATCGCGGCGACCGGCACGGCAATGAGCGCGCCGACGACGCCGAGCAGCGCGCCGAAGAGCGCAACCGCGACGATGATGAAGAAGGCGGAGAGGCTCACAGCCTTGCCCTGGATGGTGGGAGTCAGGACGCTGTTCTCGATCTGCTGGTAGACCAGCACGACGGCGAGCATGATCAGGGCCGCGGTCAGGTCCTTGCTCGGCGAGCATCACGAGCGTGAGGATGAACCCGGCGATCGTCGCGCCGATGTTCGGAATCATGTCGAGGACCCCGGCGATGAGCCCCAGCGCGAGCGCGTAGCTCGAGCCGAGCAACCAGGTGGTGAGCCCCTGGGTCGTTCCGGCGATCGTCGCAATGATCACGACGCCGATCGCCCACCGCGAGACCATCGTCGTGATCCGATCCCAGAGCGGCAGCCAGAGCTCCTCGTTCTTCTGCGAGAGCACGCTCGCGAGTGACGCCTTCAACTCGTTGACCTCGCACAGGAAGAACAAGCAGATGAACGTGATCATGAAGACGGCGAGTCCTGCTGAGGCGACCGAGCCGGCGAAGCCGACCAGCGCTCCGAGAGCGTCGGGCACAGCGTTCGAGACGCTCTGCGATCCCGACTGGACGCTGTCGGCGGCGCCCGTGTCACCGAGGAATCCGAGCTCGGAGGAGTTGCGGAGCTCATCGATCAACTCGGGCAGCTCCTTCAGGAACTGCTGCATGCTTTCGAGGAGAGGAATCAGGAGCAGCAGCCCGAGGACGACGGCGGTGACGAGGGCACCGAGCACCGTGATCGTCGCCGCGAGCCCACGACCAAAGCCCGTCTTGCGCTGGACGAACTGAACGGGGCCTTCGAACACGAGGCCGAGGAACACGCCGACCGCGACGATGAGCAGCGTGTCACGGACCGTGATGATGGCCCAGGTGAAGAAGAACAACGCTGTCGCGAGGAGGAGCGTCTTGAACGTCAGGTTGATCTGCAGCGGGCGCCTGGGGCTCATCGGGTGGACATTACTCGGTTGCGCGGGCTGATTCATAGGTCGGGAGGGATGACTCGCACCCCATTAGGGCATCGCGAACAGGGCGAGTAGGATGCGCCGGTGGACGGATCGAGCGAGACAGTCGGTGCGGAGTGGCTGGAGGCCGGAGGTTCCCCGGTTCCGTCCCGTCCGTCTCATCCTCTCGCTGTTCATCAACGCGATTGCCTTCTTCGTCGCGGCGAGCATCGTCCCGGGTGTGTCGATCGACAGCTTGCGCGGCGCGCTCGTCGTCGCGCTCGTCGTCGCATTCCTGAACGCAATCCTCCCGCCGGTCGTCGCGGCTCTCAGGCTGCCGTTCACCCTGGTGGCCGGCTTCCTCCTCATCCTCGTGGTGGACGCACTCGATCCTCGTGGTCACGTACAACGTCACCGAGGGCGTGATCACGGTCGATTCGTTCTGGGACGCGCTGTTCGCTGCGCTTGTCGTGTCCGCCGTGCAAGTTGTGATCGAAGTGGTGTTCGGGACGAACGACGACGACGTCTACACGCTGCGAGTCGTGCGTCGGGTCGCCCGACGTCAGGGCGACGTTCAGACGGGCGACACGCCGGGCATTCTGTTCCTCGAGATCGACGGTCTCGCTCTCGACATCTTGCGGCGAGCGATGCGCGACGGCAACGCGTCGACGATGGCGCGCTGGGTGGCCGAGAGTGGGTACCAGCTCACGGAATGGGAGACCGATCTCTCGTCCCAGACCGGCGCGAGCCAGGCCGGCATCCTCCTCGGCTCGAACCACGACATTCCTGCTTTCCGGTGGGTCGAGAAGGAGACCGCCACGATGATGACGTGCTCTGCGCCGGCCGACTGCGCCGAGATCGAGAGGCGCCGCTCGCTGGTATAGGCCTCCTCGCAGCTGGGGGCTCGAGTCGCGGCAACCTTCTCTCGGGCGACGCCGAGGAGGTGATCCTCACGGTCAGTCGGATCGAGGCCGAACGAAGGGCACCAACCAAGGGTACCGCGCCTTCTTCGCGGTCGGGTACAACGTCACCCGGTCGCTCGTGCTCTTCGGTGGGAGGTCATTCTCGAGTGGACCGCCGCGCTGCGGGGCATCCGTCGTGACGTCCAGCCCCGGGGTCACCGTGGAGGCGTCTACCCCTTGATGCGCGCTGCGATGTGCGTCGTCGTCCGCGATCTCATCGTCTTCGGGGTGCTGCAGGACATGATGCGCGGCCGGCCCGCCGTGTACGCGACGTTCTCGAGCTACGACGAGGTCGCTCACCACTCCGGCCTCGAGCGTGCGGACACCCTCGAGGCGTTGCGGAAGCTCGATCAGCAGTTCGGCAGGATCGATCGCGCACGACGATTCGCTCCGCGACCGTACGAGATCGTCGTGCTCTCCGACCACGGGCAGACGCAAGGGGCGACGTTCAAGCAACGGAATGGCTACGCCCTCGAGGAGCTCGTCGAGCGCTCGCTCGTGACCGGACGAGGTCACGGCGGACGCCGGTGGCGATGAGCAGGCCTCGATGGTCGGGCATGCGCTCGCAGAAGCGACGGGAACTGCTGGGCGCAAGGCGGAGAAGAAGAAGCGGAAGAACGATGTCTCCGACAAGGATGTCGTCGTGCTCGGGTCGGGAAACCTCGGTCTCGTCTACCTCATGGGGGAGAGACGTCGGCTGACACTCGAGGAGATCGAGGAGCGGCACCCGGAACTGCTCCCGGCGCTGCGTGGACATCCGCATGTGGGATGGATCCTCGTGCGGTCATCCGAGCATGGGGCAGTGGCCCTCGGAGCGAACGGAGCGCACTACCTCGCCGAGAACCGGATCGAAGGCGTCGACCCGCTCGCAGAGTTCTCGCCGACGGCTCCGCTGCACCTTCTGCGCACCGACGGGTTCGAGCACGTCGCGGACATCATGGTCGGCAGCTTCTACGACCGTGACCTCGATGAGGGCTGCGCCTTCGAGGAGCTCATCTCGTTCCACGGTGGTCTTGGCGGTCCTCAAACCCGGCCGTTCATCCTGCACCCGCGCTCCCTCGCAACCCCTGACGGGCCGATCCTCGGCGCCGCCGCAGTGCACGGCATCCTCGTCGGCTGGCGCGCAACGCTCGAAGGGCGTCCGGCCGAAGGCGCGTCGCAGCCTGCTGCCTAGCTACTCGGCACCGGCAGCGGTGTCGTCTTCCGGCGTGCCATCGTCGCCTGCTGCTTCATCCTTGCTCTTCCCGCGGCTGGCCTTCATCTCCGAGGCCTTGACCTTGGCGTCCTTGTACGAGGAACCCACGAGGAGCTTTCCGCCCGTCCAGCCGAAGACCAGGACGACGAGGACGAGAGCGAAGCCGACGTTGACGACCGTCGTCACGAGCTGCTGGGAGAGTGAGTAGGCGGTAGCCGTGTCGGCGTCCGCGTAGTCGCTCAGCGCAACGACGTTGGCTGCCTGGGTGATCCCGACGGCACCGGGCGTCACCGACGTCATGTTCGCCGCCGAGCTCGAGCCGATCACGCTCATGACGGAGTCGAACGTAACGGGGATCGAGTACGCCGCGAGGAACACCATGATCACGCCGACCTTCGCTGCGTAGCTTCCGAGCTGCGGGAGCAGGACACGCGTTGCGAACCGGCCGGGAGCGGTGAGGATCTTCCCGCCCTCCTTGGCTTTCTCCC
>CAVRVG010000014.1:0-34094 GCA_963724655.1 uncultured Actinomycetes bacterium
CGATGGCGGCAACGCCCACTGTCACAACGTGTTCATCCAGTCGCTGCCGACGAGCGGGGCCAGGAAGAGCGCAACGAACAGCAGGCCTGCGATGACGGCGCCGCGGACGAGCGTTGCCGGGTCGAGGCGCCGGGTCATCGGCCCGACCTCGAGATGACGACGGTGCGGCGCCGGCCGAACCAGAGCAGCGCGAGAATCGCGATCGCAAATGGGGCGACTCGCCGGTACGGCGCGATCGTGAAGTACGGATTGAGCACCGCCTGCGCAACGCCGATGGCAAGGCCACCGGCGAGCGTCCCCCAGAGAGAGTTGAGCCCACCGATCAACGCCGCGGCGAGCGCGAAGCTGACGAGGAACGTGAGCGTGGTGTAGTCGAGGGTCTGCAGAAGATCTGCGAGCAGTAGCCCTGCGCCACCACAGATGATCCCCGAGCCGAACCACGCAGCCGCCTCGACCTTGCGCACCGGGACACCGAGGGTTGCGCTGATCTCACGGTCGTTCGCAAGTGCGCGCATCGCAGTACCGAGCTGCGTGAAATTGAGGAATGCGGAGATCCCAGCCGTAATGACGACCGCGACCCCGATCGCAAGCACCTGTGTGCCGATGACCCGGACGCCGAGGAAGTTGAAGCCCCAGTCGGTCGTCTCGAGCGTGAGGATGCGGACCGTTGAGGCGTCGACGGGCGCGCGCCAGGCCATGATCCCGAGCAAGATCAGCAGCAGGGCCAGCGTGCCCATCATCTTCACGAGCGCGTCTCGCTGGGCGAAGGCAGGTCCGAGGATCGCGCCGTAGAGCAGGGTGAGAAGACCGCCGAACAGGATCGCGACGACGTACGCGAGCCAACTCGGCGAGTCGGTGTGTTGCAACATCCACCAGGCGATCAGCGCGCCTGCCGTGCCGATGGCGCCGAAGGCCAGGTTGAGCACGCCCGTCGAGCGGTAGAGCACGACGAGGCTCACTCCCGACAACGCGTAGACGCCGCCAAGGGCGAAGCCGAGAACGAGGTACGGCTTGATGAACTCCCAGTCGACGCCGAAGATCGTGAAGCCGAGAAGGCTATGCATTTCCATTCTCCCGCTCGTCCTTCACGCTTGTTCTGAACTCCTGTTGCTCAGTTGGGTTCGTGTCTCGATTTGTCCCGCAGAGTAACGCCGGGGGCGGCTGCATTCGAACAACAGCCACCCCCGGCTCCATCGTGCGTAGCGGCTACTTCGCCGTGTTCAGCTTGAACTTCTTCTCCCACGCGCGGGTCTGCTTGAGCTGCGGATCGACCGCCTGGATCGGGAAGCAAGCTCGACCTGCTTGAGCTTGCCGTTGTCGTAGGTGACCGTGATGTCCGTGTTGTTCGGGATGTGGTACGGAAGCGCGTTTCCGAAGTACCACGGCTTGCAGAGAATGTCCGACTTCTCGTTCTTGAGAGCGCGGACAGCGTTGTTGTACGACTTCTTGGTCACGCCGCCCTTGGACGTGAGGAGCGCCTTCGTCACGAAGCGACCGACCAGGAAGCCCATCTGCCCGAAGCTCTGGATCGGGATGCTCGGAGCGTACTTCGCGGTGATCTGCCGATAGAGCGTCATGTCGGCGCCCTTGTTGGTGAGCAGACCGAACTCCGAGTTGACGAAGATCTTGCCGTCGAACGCGGGGTTCTCTCCGGCGACCAGCTCGTTCGCCGCCGGCGTCGACGAGCCCCAGACGACCTTGTCGATCAGGCCGAGCTTCGCTGCCGACTTGAGGAGTGGCGTCGCCGACTCCGGCGTGTAGTTGAGAATCACGCCGCCGCCCGAGCCCGCTGCCTGCACGAGCTTCTGGACGATGGAGTCGGTGTCGGTCAGCGGCAGGTTCTCGGCGAAGCCCTTGAACGGAACGCCCGCGGCGTTCGCGACGAGAGCCGGGCCGCCGTTCGAGTACTCGGCGACCGCTGCCGGCGACGAGACCACGACCGACTTCGCGCCACGCTTGAGGATCGCCTGCGTGGCGCCGATGTTGGAGTAGCGCGGGCCCATGTTCACGGCGGCGAAGTTCGAGGAGCTGAAGCACTCGCCCGGCACGCCGGCGCCGATGATGTAGTAGCCCTTGCTTCGGTAGTACTTGTTGGTGTTGCCGCACTCGGTGAGGCTCGTGTTGCCGACGATGCCGACGACGCCGTCGCCGACGAACTTCTTCGCCAGGCTCAACTGCTGCGCCGGGTCGAGCTGCTCGGTGAGGATCGTGTACTGGATCCGGCGGCCGTTGATGCCACCGTTGTCGTTGACGCACTTGAAGTACGCCTCGGCGATCTTGCCGACCGTCGTGAAGTCGACGCCGGGGATCTGGGTCATCGTGCCGCCGAGCTTGATCGGCGCGCCCGTGGCCTTCTTGCCGTTGCCAAGACCACAGACACTCTTCGTCGCTGAGGCTGTGCCCGAGCCGACGGCACCCGCGGCTCCTGCGCCGGCGGTGAGAGCGGTGAGCACCAGCGCCATGGCGGCGAGGGTGGCACCCGCAACACCGATTTTGATCGTCTTCGATCTCATCAGGTCTTACTCCTCCGATTCTTGAGTTTCGTGGGGCTGAACCTCGAGGCAGTCGGCGCGGCGCTTGGTGCCGCAACCCCTCCGATCAGGATCTCTTCAAAAGCGCGTCCTCCTTTTGTCGCATGCCTCCCGGAGGGACTACCAACGTGGTCGGGCCAGATCCCGCGTCGAGTTGCACCGCGGACGGAAGTACGACGCTGCGACCGTCATTCGGTTGGTGACGAACAGTCAAGGTGTGGGTGAGCGAGTCTCGACGCCCGACCCCGTTTCGGGGGTCGGAACAGGTGACGCGGTATCGATCTGGCGTCCGTCCGCTTGTCCGCACCGTCGCTGGCACGTCCCGGATACTAGACCACTGTCTTGACGAATGGAACACGGGGCGTAACATCAACTTCGCATGCGCCGCGCTTAGAGTGACCCGACGCCCCGGAGCTACCACGCTCAGGTGGTGAGTCGGAGCTGCCCTACGACCAGCGTTTCCCCTGGAAAGGAGCCAATCATGACGCAATCGATGGAGACGGCGACCACCCTCCGCGAGACGAGCAACTTCATCGGAGGCGAATGGGTCGCTGCGACCAGCGGCGCCACGTTTGAGGTCTCTGACCCGTTTTCAGGGGACGCTGTGATCCGTGCGGCCGCCGGCACGCGCGACGATGCACGTCGCGCGATCGAGGCTGCGGCCGCTGCCTTTCCCGAGTGGGCGGCGACCCCGCCCGCGGTACGTCAGGGGATCTTGCTCCGAGCCGCCGACATCCTCGAGAGCCGTCGGGACGAGGTCGTCGACCTGCTTACCCGGGAGACAGGTGCGACCTTCGGGTTCGGCATGTTCCAGATGCATTTCACCCCGGGTCTCCTGCGTCAGGCCGCGGGCTCGGTGTACGCGCCGACGGGCGAGGTCATTCCCTCGGACATTCCCGGGAAGATGGCGATGGGGCTGCAGGCAGCCGGTCGGGCGTGGTCGGCGCGATCGCGCCGTGGAACGCCGCGCTGATCCTGTCGCTGCGGTCGATCACGATGCCGATCGCACTCGGTAACACGGTGGTGTTGAAGCCGTCCGAGTGGTCGCCGATCTCGGGCGGGACGCTCTGGGGCGAGATCTTCGCCGAGGCAGGCTTGCCGGCCGGCGTGTTGAACATCGTCACGCATGCCCCGGGCGAGGCCGCGGGAGTGGGCGATGAGCTCGTGGAGCATCCGGCTGTCCGTAGGCTCAACTTCACCGGCTCGACGGCCACCGGCCGGCGGCTCGCCGAGGCGTGCGGGCGTCAGCTGAAACGCGTCGTCCTGGAGCTCGGTGGGATGAACCCGCTCATCGTCCTGGCGGACGCCGATCTCGAGTACGCGGTCAACGCTGCGGCTTTCGGTTCGTTTATCCACCAGGGGCAGATCTGCATGTCGACGCGGCGGATCATCGTCGAGCGATCGATCTCGGACTCGTTCGTCGAGAAGCTCGTTGCGAAGACCGCCGGGCTGAAGGTCGGCGATCCGAAGGAGCGCGACACGATCATCGGCCCGCTGATCAACCACCAGGCTCTCTCGACCGTGGCCGCGCGGGTACAGGACGCCGTCGATCGCGGCGCGACGGTGCTCGTCGGCGGCGCGGCGGAAGGCCCTTGCTATCAGCCGACGCTGGTGATGAACGCGCCGGCTGATGCACCGTTCTCGTGCGAGGAGACATTCGGTCCGGTCGCTTCGGTCGAGATCGTCGACGATGCCGACGAGGCAATCGCTCTCGCGAACAGGACGGGCTACGGGCTCGCCGCCGGGATCATGACCGGTGACAACCAACGCGGGTTCGAGCTGGCAGGGCAGATCGAGTCGGGGATCGTCCACGTGAACGACCAGACCGTCGGTGACGAGCCGCAGATGCCCTTCGGAGGCGTCAAGGACTCCGGTTGGGGTCGGTTCGGCGGTCGGGCGGCCGTGGAGGAGTTCACCGAACTGCGCTGGGTGACCATCCAGGCGGGCCAACGCCACTTCCCCTTCTAGGCCGCCGGCCTGGCTGAGGAGAGACGTAGTGACGGCGAGCACGGTGATCACCGCGGAGGAAGCGGTTGCCACGATCAAATCGGGCGACACCGTCATGGTTGGGGGCTTCGGCCTGGTCGGCGCCCCGCTGACGCTGATCGACGCACTTGTCGATCACTCGGATGCGACCGATCTCACAATCGTCTCGAACAACATCGGTGAGGCCGGACGCGGGCTCGGGAAGCTGCTCCGGCAAAAGCGGATCAGGCGCGGGATCTCGTCCTATTTCACGTCGAACCCCGAGGCCGTCGCGGCTGTCAACGCCGGGGAGATCGAGGCGACGCTCGTCCCTCAGGGCACGTTCGCCGAGGCGATCCGCGCCGGCGGCGCGGGGATCGGCGGCTTCTTCACACCGGTGGGCGCGGGCACATTGCTGGCCGCAGGCAAGGAGGAACGACTGATCGGCGGTGTCAGGCACGTGCTCGAGGAGCCGATCAAGGCAGACGTCGCGCTCGTCTACGCGGCTCGCGCCGACGTTCTCGGAAACCTCTGGTACCGCCGCACGGCCCGCAACTTCAACCCGCTGATGGCGACGGCGGCGACGATCACGGTGGCGGAGGCGGGTGAGATCGTGTCCGTCGGAGAGCTGGAGCCCGAGGGGGTCGTGACGCCACACCTCTACGTCGATCATCTGGTCGAGAGAATCCTGGAGCACGTATGAGCGGCGACGCGAGGGCCAGGATCGCCGAAAGGGCGGCACGGGAGCTACGACCCGGAGAGACCGTCAACCTCGGGATCGGCATTCCCAACCTGATCCCTGGGTTTCTCGGCGCCGATACGCAGGTCATCCTCCACACCGAGAACGGGCTGCTCGGTGTCGGACCGCGCCCGGCCGATGGCGACCTCGACCCTGACCTGATCGACGCCGCCAAGCAGCCGATCACGGCGCTGCCCGGGGCTGCCTACTTCGACAGCGCGTCGAGCTTCGCCATGATCCGCGGCGGCCACATCGACGTTGCGGTGCTCGGCGCGCTCGAGGTCAGCGCACAGGGTGACATCGCGAACTGGGCCGTACCGGGGAAGGACGTGCTCGGCGTCGGTGGAGCGATGGACCTGGTCGTCGGCGCCCGTCGAGTCATCGTCACCATGACCGCGACCTCGTCTCGCGGCGAGCCAAAGGTCGTGCCGGAGTGCAGCTATCCGCTGACCGCGGCAGGCGCCGTCGACGTCATCATCACCGAGCTCTCGGTGTTCCGCGTCCGCGACGGCGAGCTGCACCTCACCGAATTACTCGATGATGCGACACTGGAAGACGTCGCTGCCGTTACAACTGCACCCTTCGCCATCAGCTTCGAGGAGACGCATGCCGGCTGAGCCCTTCCCCGAGATCGTCGACGCCGATCGCGGCGGCGCCGACCCACCGTACGACCATCCCGACTACGTCGGAACGCGCTTGCGAGGCCCGAAGGAGCCGCTGGTGATCATCCCGGCGACGCTCTCCGAGCTCACCGGGCCTGCGTACGGCGAGTCGGCGGTCGGTCCGCTCGACCACGATCTCACGCGTCAGCACGCGGGCGACCCGCTCGGCGAGCGGATCATCGTCAGCGGCCGCGTGCTCGGCTCGGACGGCAAGCCGCTGCGCAGCCAGCTCGTCGAGATCTGGCAGGCGAACGCTGCGGGCCGCTACGCGCACACGGTCGACGACCACGAAGCGCCGCTCGACCCGAACTTCACCGGCGCTGGTCGCTGCCTCACCGACGATGACGGCCGTTACCGGTTCGTGACCGTGAAGCCGGGTGCCTACCCGTGGGGCAACCACGAGAACGCGTGGCGACCGAACCACATCCACTTCTCGCTCTTTGGGCGGGCCTTCACGGAGCGGCTCGTGACGCAGATGTACTTCCCCGGCGACCCATTGTTCGAGTTCGACCCGATCTTCAATTCGGTGCGCGACGAGGCAGCTCGTGAGCGAATGATCTCGCGGTTCGACATCGACCTGACCGAGTCGGGCTGGGCGCTCGGCTATACGTACGACATCGTCCTCGGTGGTCGCGAGGCGACCCCGCTCGAGGAGCCCCATGATGAGTAGTGCGGCGCCTCACAAGAAGAGTGCAACGGTATGAGAGCCATTCGACCCGAGCTTGGAGTCACTCCGGCGCAGACCGTCGGCCCGTATCTCGCGATCGCGATGCACCAGCTGATCGGTCCCGAGCTCGTCGAGCCCGGCGATCCACGTGCCATTCGACTGCGTGGCACGCTGCTCGACGGGGAGGGTGTGCCCGTGCCGGACGGCATGGTCGAGATCTGGCAGGCGAACGCTGCGGGTCGCTACGCGCACCCGGCGGACGAGCGGGCGGAGATCGCTCTCGAGGAGGGATTCCTCGGCTTCGGCCGCAGCGGCACGGTCAACGGCGGCACCTTCGAGTTCGTCACCGTGAAGCCGGGTCGCGTCCCGTGGCCCGAGGGTGGCCTCCAGGCGCCTCATCTCCAGGTTGCCGCGTTCGCGCGCGGCCTGCTGAAGCATGTCGTCACCCGCATCTACTTCCCCGACGAGGACGAGGCCAATGCGGTCGATCCGGTGCTCAGTCGTCTCGACGAGGGTGCGCGCTCGCGGCTGATCGCGGTCGCTGACGGCGACGGCTTACGCTTCGACATCCGGCTGCAAGGGCCTGAACATACGCCATTCTTCGCGGTGTGACCGCGTTCGCGCCTCTCTTCGTCCCTGACGAATTGCTCGACGCCGTGTCTGGGCGAGCCTGGCTCGCCGCGATGCTCGAGGCCGAGCGGGCGCTGGCGCAGGCCGGTGCGCAGGCCGGCATCATCCCGGTCGACCAGGCTGCGGCCATCGTTTCTGCCTGCGTCGCGGACGAGTTCGACTGGGACGACGTTGCTGCGTGAAGCGCGGCAGGTGGCCAACCCTGCTGAGCCGCTCGTGCGAGCACTCATCGCGCGGGTTGCAGCCCGAGACCGCGCGCTGGGTCCACCTCGGGGCAACGAGCCAGGACGTGATGGACACCGCGGCGATGCTCGTGACGCGGCGCGCGCTCGAGCTCGTGCTCCGAGATCTCGATCGTGTCGCCGCCGCGTGCGCAGGACTGGCACGCTCTCACCGCGACACCCCAATGGTCGGGCGCACGCTCATGCAGCAGGCGGTGCCGACGACTTTCGGCCTCAAGGCGGCCGGGTGGCTGGTGGCGCTTCTCGACGCGCGCTCGCGGCTTCGCGAGATCCGCGGGTCGGGTCTCGCAGCGCAGCTCGGAGGGGCCGCGGGCACGCTCGCTGCGCTCGGCGAGCACGGGCCTGAGGTTGCGCGGTTGTACGCGAGCGAGCTCGATCTCGACGAGGCGACCATTCCGTGGCACGCGAATCGCGTGCGGATTGCCGAGCTCGGCACCGCGCTCGAGATCGCGGCGGGCGTGCTGGCCAAGATCGCAGTCGACCTCGTGCTGCTCTCGCAGTCCGAGGTCGGCGAGGTGCAAGAAAGCGGAACGGGCGTCTCCTCCGCGATGCCGCACAAGCGGAACGCGGTCGGAGCGATCACAACGCGGGCGTGCGCCGCACTCGTCGAAGGGCACGCTCGCGTCCTTGTCGGATCACTCGTCTCCGAGCACGAGCGGGCGGCAGGGCTCTGGCAAGCCGAGTGGGAGGCGCTCTCGGGTGCGCTGGCGATGACGGGCGGCGCTGCTGCTTCGCTTGCGTCGGCGTTGGAGGGGCTGGAGGTCAACACACCCCGGATGCTCGCGAACCTCGAGCTCACGGGTGGCCAGGTCGCGACCGAGCGGCTTGCGCTCCTCCTCACCGAGCAGCTGGGCCGCGATGCTGCGCGCGCGCTCGTACGCGACGTCTCGCTGCGAGCGGGCGCGTCCGGTCGCTCCGCTCGCCGAGGAGGTGGCGGAGGCCGACACCGGGCTCACGCCCACGGAGATCGCGGCGGCACTCGACCCGACGACCTATCTCGGCTCGTCCGGCTTGCTCGTCGATCGCGCTCTTGCCCGGTATGACGCCGAGGGGAAGGGGGACGGGTGACAGACACGGATCCGCAAGACCTGTACGCGCGGGGGATGGAGACGCGTCGGGCGGTGCTCGGCGACGCCCATGTCGATCGCGCGACCGAGCGCACGACTCCGTTTACCGAGGACTTCCAGGAGCTGATCACGAAGTACGCCTGGGGTGAGATCTGGTCGCGGCCAGGGCTCGACCGGCGGACACGGAGCGTCATCACCCTGACGGCCCTTGTCGCGTCCGGGCGTGAGCACGAGCTCGCGATGCACGTTCGAGCGGCTCTCGGGAACGGCCTCACACCGGATGAGATCGGTGAGATCCTGCTGCAGTGCGCGGTGTACTGCGGAGTTCCGTCCGCGAATGGAGCGTTTGCGATTGCGCAGCGCGTCCTCGACGAGGAAAGAGAGGGAGGCGCATGAGCACGTACGTCCTCATTCATGGCGCCTGGCACGACGGAAGCTGCTGGGATGACGTCGCCGGCGAGCTCCGCGCCGCGGGGCACGACGTTCACGCGCCGACACTTGCGGGTCAGGGACGCGGCGACGTCGACCGGAACGTCGGCCATGCCGAAGCCGTCGCCTCGGCGGCCAGCGCGATCGTCACCGCTGATCTTCGGGACTTCGTGCTTGTCGGGCACAGCTACGGCGGCACGATCATCTCGAGGCTCGCGGAGTTGATGCCCGAGCGGATCCGCCGCCTCGTCTACTGGAATGCGTTCGTGCTGCTCGACGGCGAGTCGCTGTACGACGTCAGTCCACCGCATTACAACGCACTCATGGATTCGCTTGCCGCCGAGAGTGGAGACGGCACGGTCGTGCTCCCTTACCCGATCTGGCGGGAGGGGTTCATGAACGACGCCGACGATGCGCTTGCACGGAAGGTCTACGACGAGTGCCTCTCGCCGCATCCTGTCGAATGCTTTCGCGATCGACTCGAGCTGAAGGCTTTCCCGACCCTCGAGATCCCCCGTTCCTACCTCAACTGCACCGAGGACATCGCGATGCCGCCCGGCGAGATGGGCTGGCACCCGAGGTTCTCATCGCGACTCGGGCTCTATCGTCTCGTCCAGATGCCGGGCGGCCACGAGGCGATGTACACCAACCCGACCCTGCTCGCGAAGAAGCTCCAGGAGGCAGGACGTGACTAGGGGCTCCCGGTGCTAGTCGTCACCGGAGCGACCGGCGCGCTCGGCGGTCTTGTCGCCCGTGAGCTCTCCGAGCGCGGTGAGCGGTTCAGGATGGTCGTGCGCGATCCGGCACGCGCCCCAGACCTTCCGGGCGGTGAGGTGGTGGTCGCGAGCTACGACGACCAGGAGGCCCTCGCGGCGGCGCTCGACCCCGGTGATCGCGTCTTCATGGTCTCGATGCACGCGCCTGTGGAGGAGCGGCTCGCGCTGCACCGGTCGTTCGTCGAGGTCGCTGTCCGCCGTGGAGTCGACCGGATCGTCTACATCTCGTACGTGTCCGCCAGCCCCGATGCCGTGTTCGTGCACGCACGTTCACACGGCAGGACAGAGGAGATGCTGCGCGACTCGGGTCTGGGCTGGACTGCGGTGCGAAACGGGATGTACAGCGATGAGATCGCGAGCTGGTTCGACGCCGATGGGCGGATCACCGGTCCTGGTGGCGATGGGCGGATCAGCCTCTCGTATCGCCCCGAGCTCGCCGAGGCGATCGCAATCGCGCTCACGGATCCGACGTACGACGATCGCAACCTCGTCACGATCACGAACCCGGAGGCCGTGACGCTCACCGAATTGGCGGCGCTCGCGACCGAGGTCACCGGCGATCAGTACCGCTACGACCCGCTGCCGCGCCAGGAGTGGATCGATTACCGTCGCTCGCTCGGGCGGGAGGAGTGGTCGATCGAGGCAGGGATTGCATTTTACGACAGTGTCGTCATTGGTGAGGCGGACGTCGTGAGCGACGACTTCGAGCTGCTCACCGGTCGTCCCGCGAAGACGATCCGCGAGCTGATCGAGATCTTCCGCGACGAGATGCCGCTCAGTCGGAACGAGGCTGCGTGACGCGGGCGGTCATCCTCTCGGCGGTGCGGACACCCGTCGGCCGCTACGGAGGCGCTCTCGCGGAGGTGAGACCCGACGATCTCGCCGCGCTCGCGATTGCTGCGGCGGTCGAGCGGGCCGGTGTGCCTGCCGGTGAGATCGAGGACGTGTGGTTCGGTTGCGCGAACCAGGCGGGCGAGGACAATCGCAACGTCGCGCGTTTCGCCGCGCTGCTTGCGGGTCTCCCCGACTCGGTCGCGGGCGTGACCTTGAACCGCCTTTGCGCCTCCGGGCTGTCGGCTGTCGTCGGCGCGTGCCAGGCGGTCGTCGCCGGCGACGGCGATCTCTTCGTCGCGGGTGGAGTCGAGTCGATGACGCGCGCGCCGCTCGTGACGCTCAAGCCGGACGCGCCATACGCACGCGGTGATCGCACCCTCCACGACACGACTCTCGGCTGGCGCTTCGTGAACCCGCTCTACGAGGCGCGCTATTCGCGCGCCCCGATGGGCGAGACCGGCGAGAACGTGGCCGAGCAGTTCGGTGTCTCGAGAGAGGATCAGGACGCATTTGCGGCTCGCTCGCAGGCGCGCTGGAAGGCCGCGCACGATGCCGGCCGATTCGCCGATGAGCTCGATAGCCGTCGGAGAGGTCGAGCACGACGAGCATCCGCGCCCGGACACGACCATCGAGAAGCTCGCTGCGCTCAAGACGCCGTTCAGGCAGGGCGGCACCGTCACTGCGGGCAATGCGAGTGGGATCAACGATGGCGCGGCTGCGCTCGTGATCGCGAGCGAGGAGCGGGCAGAAGGCGCTCGGAGTCGAGCCACTCGGTGCGTTCGTCGGCTCGGCCGTGGCGGGTGTCGACCCCGCGGTGATGGGCATCGGGCCGATCCCGGCCGTCCGCCGGCTGCTCGAGCGGCGTGGGGTCGGCCTCGAGGACATCGACCTGGTCGAGCTCAACGAGGCGTTCGCATCCCAGTCGATTGCAGTCATCCGCGAGCTCGGCCTCGACGAGGAGCGCGTCAACGTGAACGGTGGCGCGATCGCGATCGGTCATCCCCTCGGCATGTCCGGCGCAAGACTTGTCGTATCGCTCCTGCACGAGCTGCGGCGGCGGGGCGGCCGCTACGGTCTTGCGACGTTGTGTGTTGGGGTAGGGCAAGGGCAGGCCGCTCTCTTCGAACGGAGCTAGGTGTCATCGACGCGCACACAGGTGGCGATCATCGGGGCCGGGCCTGCCGGGCTGATGCTCGCCCACCTCCTGCACCTCGAGGGAATCGATTCGGTGGTCCTCGAGCTGCGCACCCGTGACTACGTCGAGCACCGTGTCAGGGCCGGGGTGCTCGAGCAAGGGACGGTCGACCTTCTCGAGCGCTCAGGTGTCGGCGCCCGGATGCGCGCCGAAGGGCTCGTTCACGATGGGCATCGAGCTTCAGTTCGCCGGCGAGCGTCACCGAATCGACATGCGAAAGCTGACCGGTGGCAAGGCGATCACGGTGTACGGGCAGACCGAGGTCGTCAAGGATCTCATCGCAGCGCGGCTCGAGACCGGGCGCGAGCTCGTCTTCGAGGCCGAGGACGTCAGGCTCGAGGGGATCGACTCCGACAGGCCTCGCGTCTCGTTCAGCCACGGTGGTGAGGCAAGGGAGCTCGAATGCGACGTCATCGCCGGGTGCGACGGGTTCCACGGCATCAGCCGCCCGAGCATCCCAGAGGGCGTCCTGAGCTCGTTCGTCCGGGACTATCCGTACGGCTGGCTGGGGATCCTGGCCGCCGTCCCGCCGTCGAACGACGAGCTGATCTACGCCCACCACGAGCGCGGTTTCGCACTCCTGAGCCTTCGCTCGCCCGAGGTGAGCCGCCTCTACATCCAGTGCGACCCGGACGAGGACATCGCCGCTGTGGCCCGATGCGCGGATCTGGGAGGAGCTCCAGCTCCGGCTGGGCCTCGACGGCTGGACGCTCGAGGAGGGGCCTGTGCTCGAGAAGGGCGTGACGGGGATGCGCAGCTTCGTCACCGAGCCGATGCAGTACGGGAATCTCTTCCTTGCCGGCGACGCCGCGCACATCGTCCCTCCGACCGGGGCAAAAGGGCCTGAATCTTGCGATCGCAGACGTGCAGGTGCTCGCGAGCGCACTCGCAGCCCGCTATCGCACGGGAAGTAGCGCCGAGCTCGATGCGTACTCGGCGACCTGTCTGCGCCGCGTGTGGCGCGCCGAGCACTTCTCGTGGTGGATGACCACGATGCTCCACCGGCCGCCCGGAGACGAGCCGTTCGATCAGAAGCTGCAGCTCTCCCAGCTGGCGTACGTGACCAGGTCGCGCGCAGCGGCGACCTCGCTGGCCGAGAACTACGTCGGGCTGGATCTGGCCTGAGGCACGGTCCCGGCGATCCGGCTCGAGCCGGTAGACCCGCTTCGCGTTCTCGGTGAACAGCTTCCGTCGGTTCGCCTCCGACTCACCCGCCACGATCGTCCGGGTGATCCCGGCCCAGTCGCGCAATGTCGCCGTGATCTCGACGACGGGCCAGTCGCTGCCCCAGATCACCCTGTCCCAGCCGAAGACCTCGATCGCGTGCTCGACGTACGGTCGTACCGCGTCGATGGTGACGCATCGAGAGGATCGCAGTAGGTGAGCAGGCCGGAGATCTTGCAGGTGACGTTCGCACAGTTCGCCATCGCGCGGAGATGGTCCCGCCACGGGTCGATTGCCCCTGCCGCGATGTCGGGAGCACCGCAGTGGTCGAGCACGAACGCACACCTCGGGGCACGCCGTGACGAGGTCGAGCGCGAGCGGCAGCTGGCGCGCGAGGACGCAGAGGTCGAAGGTGAGGTCGCGTGCCGGAAGCAGGCGGAGATGGCTCGAAACCGCGGCTGTTGGGAGAGCGCGTCAGGCTCGACGTGAAGGACGCGCCGCAGCCCCACGACTCGGCGTGTCGTGGAGGGAATCGAGCCACGCGGGGAACGCAGCGCTCTCCGGTCGGCACGCCGCGACGATTCCTCCGATGAGGCTGTCGGGAACCGACGCGAGATCCTCCGACGAATGCCGTCTCGTCGTGATCGGCTGGATCGGTCGTGATGGTCTCCATGAACACGCTCGCGACGATCTCGCATCCGGCGGCGGCGGCGAGGTAGTCGTCGTACCGGAACGCGCGACCCGCAAGCTGCGGGAATCTCCTCTCGTCCACGCGTACCGATAGCGCTCGGGTAGACGAGATGCTGGTGCGTATCGAGGAGGGGGACGAAGCATCGTCTCGCGGGACCTACTTGCAAAGATCCGATCTTTAGGGGTATATTCTGGCCCCCGTGACCTGCCTGACGAGGTCGCGCAAATCAAGGCGGGCAACGAGGACGGAAGCGTCGCCCAGTTCCCGGCGAAGATCGGCTCGCTTGGGATCTCCACCCTCTACCGCGCAGTCAAGAGCAAGAAGGTGCCGAAGAACGTCGACACCGGGACAGCGTTCGTGACGAAGGCGAACGCGAGCAAGTTCGGCTAGCGGCCGAGAGCGGCGTCATCCCCCTCCAGATGACTGGCAGGGAGCCTCGGTACCCGGGGCTCCCTGCCGGCCGCTTGTGCCCGTCGGCGGCTGTGCGTGCTTCCACCGGCGTGGCGCGGTTCGGGCCGTTGACCGGGCTGGAAGCCCGCATACTTGGTGCCGCGGCGTCCAGGCCCCTCCGCCTCGACGTTCCGGACTCCACCATCACTCCCACCCCTCCCAGGAGAGCTCAATGGTTGCGCTGACCGACCAGGCGATTGCGAAGATCAAGGACTTGATCATCAGCGGCGAGTTCACGGCAGGGGCGCGGCTTCCGAAGGAGGTCGAGCTCGCACAACGGCTGGGGCTCTCGCGGAACTCGTTGCGCGAGGCGGTCCGCGCCCTGACCATGGTTGGGGTGCTCGAGCCGCGCGTCGGTGACGGTACGTACGTCACCAGCCTCGAGCCGGAGCTCCTGCTGACGGGCATCGGGTTCATCAGCGACCTCCTCACAGGCCCCACGCTGCTCGAGCTCCACCAGGTCCGGCGTATCCTCGAACCGGTCGCGACCGGCATCGCTGCGACACGCCTCACCGAAGCCGACTTCTCGGCGCTCGAGCAATGCCTCGCTGAAATGGACGTCGCGGAGACCACGCAGGCGTTCATCGCGGCCGACCAGGAGTTCCACCGGGTGATCGTCGTTGCGTCGGGGAACTCGACGCTCGCCTCGCTCATCCAGAATCTCTCGGGCGGGACGCTCCGGGCGCGGCTCTGGCGGTCGGTGACCGAGCAGGGCGCCCTCGAGCTCACCCGCAAGCGCCATCAGGACATCTTCGACGCACTCCACGCAGGCGATGCCGAACGCGCAAGCGCCGCGGACCTCATCCACCTGGCCGAGGGAGAGCAATGGCTGCGTCGGATGATCGAGGACGAGGAAGCACTGGTCGCCTCGATCGAGGCGAGCTCGTGAGCCGACCGGCAGTCGGGCGTTCGCTGAGTGCAGCCTGCTACCTGGGGAGCAACGTGATCGACGTCGTCAGTCGTGAGAGACGCGCGCCAGACCCAGACGCAACGCTCGAATGCGCCGCAGTTGAGTGGGAATGGGATGATGCCGGGATGCACGCGGCTCTCAACCACGTCACGGTGCAGGTCGACGAGTTGGAAGCGTCGATTCTCTTCTACGAGGAGATGTTCGGGCTCGAGCGGTTGGTTGCGCCGAACTTCGGCGTTCCGGTCGTGTGGCTGCGCGTCGGGGATCTCCAGGTGCATCTCACCGAGCGACCCGGGCCACCCTCGGGCCACTTCGCACTTCACGTCGATGATCTTGGTGCCGTCTACCGCCGAGCGGTCGAGAACGGCTCACTTGCGCGGGACGCCCAGGGCCATGCGGTTTACGTTCTCCCGAGCGGGGAGGTTCAGCTGTACGTGCTCGACCCGAGCGGCAACGTCGTCGAGGTGAACCACGATGACGCCGAGCGCTGGCGTGCCGAGATACCCGAGATGGTCGCCCTCGCCGACCTGCACCCGCAGCCGTCCGGCGCGGCCGGCGCCACGCTCTTCCTCGATCGGACGACGTAGACGCGACCGCACCGCGAGCGTGGACGGATAAAGTCGAGCGGCTCGTGGTCGATCAAGAGCGGGTGCCGTCGATCCCGGTTCTTGCCGCGATAGGTGTTGCCGTCGTTACCGGGTGGGCGACGCGCCACCATTGTCGCCAGCTGCTCCACGAAGGGGTCAGCCTGGAGGACGGTGGCGGCTACGTCGTACTCATCCTCGTCGAGTTCACCGCGTGCATGGCTGCGGTCGGGGCGGCGATCAACCTGTAGAGCGTTCCTGACGCGGTCCTGCGCGCGCGACGGATCATGGGCGACCTCGGCGAGGAGGACTGACCCTGAGGGGAGCGTTCGGCTGTCGAGGTTCGCGAGCTGCCGAAGTGCCCCTGGGTTGGATCACGGGCTGCGCCTGATTTCAGGGTCTGGCCGACGGCCCGCTGCGCGTCTGGCTCCAGTGCGGAGCTGACTTCCGGTTGATTCTGTTGACGAGCATTTCTGCCTCCTCAGAGTGGCGTGTGGTTGCACTCGAGGACGAGCCGTCGACGGCCGCACGGAGCTGTGAGAAGCTCATTCGAAGAGGAATCCATGGACACCGCCCTTCATCCCGAACCACCACCCACTTCGACGTTCGCGGCTCGTATCCCCGCAAGAGTGCGAAGCGAGGTCGCGCTCGCCCGGCTTGCGATCGGCGCCATTGCGTTGCACGTGGTGGACGACAACCTCCTGCAGCCGAACCCGGGGACGTCGGCCGGCGACCACCTCGTCGGCGCTCTCGTCCCACTCGCCGTGCTCGTCGCGGTAGGCGTGCTCTACGGGCGCCTCCGAGCCGGGGCTCGCGGGGCGGCCGCGCTCCTCGTCGGCTTCTTCGGCGTACTTGGCGGTACTGAGGCTGTGCACTACACGAGGGCGGTTGTCTCCTTCCCCGGGCGCGCATCCTCGCAAGAGCGGGCGAAGCTGCTCGCGCGGCACGGCTACGGCGTTCTGCTCTTCGACCGTCGTGGTGAGGGTGAGAGTGAGGGCGACCCCAACCTCTTCGGTTGGCAGGGGGAGCGAGACATCCACGCAGCGGTCTCGTTCCTGCAGAGTCGTCCCGATGTCGATCCCGAACGAATCGGCGGCATCGGCCTCTCTGTCGGCGGTGAGATGATGATCGAGGCGGCCGCCGAGTCGCCCGCGCTGAAGGCGATCGTGTCCGAGGGCGCGAGTAGCCGTTCCGTTCGTGACGAGCTCGCGAACCCGGCGGCAACTGGACGGAGGTGGTCGGGAACGGCATCGCCACCCTCTCGACAGCGGTCTTCACGGACAGCCTGCCGCCCGCAACGCTCAAGAGCCTCGTACCGAAGATATCGGGCGCGGTGTTCTTCGTCTACGGAGAGCGCGGCCAGCCCGGCGAGAAGCCCGCCAACACCACGTTCTTCGCCGCCGCGCGAGGACAGAAGGAGATCTGGGAGGTTCCCGGGTCGAAGCACATCGGCGGCGTCGACGCCCAACCCCTGGAGTACGAACGGCGCGTCGTCGGGTTCTTCGACAGGACATTGCTCAGAGGTAAGCAGTAGGCCGACGGAACATCGGCCCAGCGACTCGCTGACAACGCGGCGAAACACTGGCGCTTCTCCGCAGTTCGTCGCCCGCCGTACGGAGCCCATCGAGATCCGCGACGTCGAGATCCCCTGACCCAGTGTTCTCCAAGGCCCTGCGCCGGGTCGCGCCCGAACCAGACGTCACAACGGTTCTACGAGGCCTCTGTCAGTGATCCTCGTGGTCGATCGCTGATTCGATCAGTGTCACCGCGAGCTTGCGCGCGTCACGTGCAGGCTTGGATGAGCGGAGGGCAAGGGCCTGAGCCTGCGTCCCATCGAGGACAAGCATGAGCTGACGCGCCAGGAGGGCTGGGTCTCTTGCTCCGGCGGCACGCGCGCGCCCCAGGATCCACCGTCGCATGCGGTCATTGTGCTGCCTGATCACGGCGTGAGCGGGGTGGTCGCCGTCCGCGATCTCTGCGCTTGCGTTCGCAAACGGGCAGCCGCGAAAGTGCTCCGAGCTCACCGCTCGCTCAACCGCGACGAAGAGCTGCTCGAGCTGATCTCGAGGGGACGAGGCAGCGCGCTCGGCTACCTCCGTGAGATGCTCGCACGCGGGGACGTCCTGCGTCGCGAGCGCGGCTGCGATGAGGCCATCCTTGCACCCGAACCGCTCGTACAGCGTTCGCTTGGAGATCCCGGCCGCCTTGCTGAGCGCGTCGACGCCCGTCGCAGCGATCCCATGCTCGTAGAACAGGGTCGCGGCGAGCTCGGCAATCTCCGAATCTGTCTTGGTCACGACAGCAATGGTACCGATCGGTTTTGGAAATGGGTGTTTTGTGTATAGTCGGCAACTCAATTGCAAAACCGATCGGTTTTCCATCGAGTTGCCGACGTTACACTTGGAGGAATCATGCAGCATGCATCACCTGATCTGACGCAAACCGACTCCCGACGCTGGCTCGGGCTAGGGCTTCTCTGCGTCGCCTTCTTCATGGTCGTGCTCGATGTGGCCGTCGTGAACGTCGCGCTACCGTCGATTCAGGCCGATCTCGGGTTCTCCGACGCGAATCTGCAATGGGTGGTCAGTGCCTACGCGCTGACGTTTGGCGGCCTCCTGCTCCTCGGCGGGCGCGCGGCCGACCTACTGGGGAGGCGGAGATTGCTCATCATCGGGCTGCTCCTCTTCACCGGCGCTTCGCTTCTTGGCGGTCTCGCCTGGTCCGAGTCGTCGATGATCATCGCTCGGGCACTGCAGGGCATTGGCGCTGCTGTGATGACGCCTGCCGCGCTGTCGATCATCATGACGACGTTCACCGAGGGCGCGGAGCGCAACAAGGCACTCGGCGTCTGGGGCGCCGTCGGCGCTTCGGGTGCGACGTTCGGGTTGATCGTCGGGGGCGTTCTCGCAGATACCGTCGGCTGGGAGTGGATCTTCCTGCTCAACGTCCCGATCGGCCTCGTCACGGCCTCGCTCGTCCGCTTGATCGTCCCCGAGAGCCGGATCTCGGCCGAAGCACGACACTTCGACCTCGCCGGAGGCGCCTCGGTGACTGCCGGGCTTGCCCTCCTGGTCTATGCGATCGTCGAGGCGAACGATGCGGGCTGGGGCTCTGTCCAGACGATTGGCCTCCTCGCGCTGTCGGCGGCGCTGCTGGCGTTGTTTGCCCGTATCGAGACCCGTTCTCGGGCACCGCTCATGCCGTTCCGCATCTTCCGCCTGCGTTCGCTCACCGGGGCGAATGCCGGGGGCCTCATGCTCGGTGGCGCGATGTTCGGCACCTTCTTCGTGATCACGTTGTACCTGCAGCAGGTGCTTGGGTTCTCGCCGCTCGAGGCGGGTATTGCGTGGCTCGCGACCTCGTTGACGGCGCTCGGTGCGGCAATCGGCTCCCAGGCGCTTGTGACCAGGATCGGGACGAAGTATCCACTCGTCACGGGGCTCGTGGTGGCCGCGGTCGGGATCGGACTGCTGTCGCGCGTGACTGCCGGCGGCGAATACTTCCCGGGGATCGCGCTCCCGATGATCGTGCTCGGGCTCGGCATGGGCACTGCATTCGTTTCGATCTCCATTGGTGCGCTCGAGGGCATCCAGGAGCAGGATGCGGGACTTGCCTCCGGTCTTGTCAACACCGTGCAGCAGATCGGGGGCGCGCTCGGGGTCGCGGTGCTCTCGACGGTCGCGCTTTCGAGGACAAACGATGTGCTCGCATCAGACCCTGGTGCGACGCCGTCGGTCGCGGTCACCGAGGGGTTCCAGTCGGCGCTCCTCGTAGGCGCCGGGTTCGCACTCGTCGGTGCGCTGCTGGCGATGGCGCTGATCAAGGGCGACCGTGGGATGGCTGAGGCGCCGGTGGGCGTTTCGGGCCTCGAGCCCGCACTGGACGACGGAGCCGCGTAGGAGTCGCGTATCCGGCCTGGACTCTGCTCGGCGGCGAGCTCGATGACGAGCTCGCCGCCATTGAGCGTTGCGATGGCCCGACGGGCGCTCCGGCGCCCTAGGCGCTCGCAGAGGTCAGCAGCTGGGTGTCGTCGCTGGACAGCGTGAGCGAGGCGGCCGGCAGGAGGTCGGCAAGCTGCGCGGCGGTTCGCGCGCTCGCAAGCGGGGCTGAGACGGTGGGCTGCTCCATGAGCCACGCCAGCGCAACGGCTGCGAGGGGCACCGAGTTCCTGGCGGCGACGAGATCGAGCGCGTCGAGGACCGCGAATCCGCGGTCGTTGAGATACCGACCGGCGCCGGCAGCCCTCGGGCTGTCGACCACGGCGCCACCGGCTCGGTATTTCCCGGTCAGGAACCCCATGGCCAAGCCGAAATACGGCAAGCAGGCGAGCTCGTGCTTCTCGCACACGTCGCGGAGCCGCCCTTCGTACGCGCGGGCGACGAGGTTGTACTCCGTCTGGAACCCGACATACGAGGCGAGCCCTTCCCGCGCTGACACGGTCAGTGCCTCGTCGAGTCTCTCCGGCCCGTAGTTCGACCCTGCGATGTACCGCACCGCGCCTTTGCGGATGAGAGCATCGAACGCGCCGAGCGTCTCCTCGAGCGGTGTGGTCGGATCGTCCTCGTGCGCGTAGTAGAGGTCGATGTAGTCCGTCCCGAGTCGGGCCAGGGAATCCGCCGCGGCCGCGTGAATGTTCGCGGCCGAAAGACCGCGCCGGGTCTCGAGCTTGGCGACCTTGGTCGCGATGATCAGCGTGTCGCGGTTTCCCCGGGCGGCCATCCAGCGGCCGATGACCGACTCCGACTCGCCGCCGACATGACCCGGCGCCCAGCTGGAGTACACGTCCGCCGTGTCGATGAAGTTGCCACCAGCGGCCGCGTAGGCGTCGAGGACGGCAAATGAGCTTGCCTCGTCGGCTGTCCAGCCGAAGACGTTCCCGCCGAGACAGAGAGGGAAGACGTCGAGGTCGGTGTTGGGGATTCGAGGCATCTATCCAACCTACCTGTGCCGTTCGACCTTGCCGTCCGAACGCTTGTGTTATGTTGTCAATCATGGAAACGTCGAAGCCACGCGGAGTCCTCGGCGCTCTCGAGTCGCAGTTCGGCTTCACGAGTTTCCGACCGGGCCAGGAGGCGATCGTCGACGCACTTCTTGCCGGACGCTCGGCGCTTGCCGTCTTTCCGACCGGGGCGGGAAAGAGCCTCTGCTACCAGCTGCCTGCGCTGCTGCTCGATGGTGTAACCGTGGTCGTTTCGCCGCTGATCGCGCTGATGAAGGACCAGATCGACGCGCTTGTCTCGAAAGGCATCGAAGCCGCGCGACTCGACTCGAGCCTCGACGCCGACGAAACACGCGACGTGAACGATCGCTTGCGCGCCGGGCGCCTCAAGCTTCTCTACGTTGCGCCCGAGCGGTTCAACAACGAGCGCTTTCTCGCACAGCTCACACAAACGACGATCTCGCTGTTTGCCGTGGACGAGGCGCACTGCATCTCGGAGTGGGGTCACAACTTTCGACCCGATTACCTCAAGCTCGCGGCCCGCGCCCGCGAGCTCGGTGCCGAGCGCGTGCTCGCCCTCACCGCGACCGCGACGCCGGCGGTCGTCGAGGACATCTGCGCGGGCTTCGGGATCGCCAAGGCAGACTCGGTGGTGACCGGTTTCTACCGCCCCAACCTCACGCTCCTGACCACGCCGGCGCGAGGCATCCGCGAGAGATCAGCTGCTGATCGACCGCCTGCGCGAGCGTCCGCCTGGCGCAACGATCGTCTATGTCACCTTGCAGCGAACAGCGCTACGGGTTGCTGGGCTCCTTGCCGCTGCAGGGCTGCCCGCTCGGGCCTACCACGCGGGGATGAATGCCGACGATCGTGTCGCGGTCCAGGAGTGGTGGACCGCGTCCGACCGAAACATCGTCGTCGCGACGATCGCCTTCGGGATGGGAATCGACAAGGCGGACGTTCGCTACGTCTACCACCTGAACCTGCCGAAGGGCCTCGAGTCGTACTCGCAGGAGATCGGCCGCGCGGGACGCGACGGCGTCTCGAGCATCTGCGAGCTGTTCGCGTGCCCGGACGACATCCCGACGCTCGAAAACTTCACGTTCGGCGACACCCCGACGAACGAAGCGGTGAGCGGCCTTCTCGACCATGTCTTTGCCAACGATGTCGGCGACGAATTCGCCGTGTCGGAGTACGAGCTGTCGACCCGATTCGACGTGCGGCCTCTCGTGCTGAAGACGATCCTCACCTACCTCGAGCTCGACGGGTTGCTGCGGCAGGGCACGCCGTTCTATGCGGGCTACAGCTTCAGGCCCACCGCGGACTCGTTCGAGGCTGTGTTCGGCGCGTTCGACGCCGGTCGTGCGGACTTTCTCCGGCGTCTGGTGGCGAGCGGCAAGACGGGTCGCGTCTGGACAAGTCTCGATCCCGACGATGCGGCAGTCGTCATGGGGGAGGAACGCAGCCGTATCGTCGCCGCCCTCGGGCACCTGGAGCAGCTGGAGCTGATCGAGCTTCGCGCGGCGGACGTGCGCCAACGCTTCACGCTCGAACGGCGTCCGGCCTCCCTCGGGGAGTTGCGTGATCGGCTCATGGAGCGTTTCGACCGCCGCGAGCAGACCGAGACCGACCGGATCGGACGAGTCGTCTCGCTCGTGACGCATGCGGACTGTCAGGTCAACGATCTGGTCGGCTACTTCGGGGAGGTGCGCGAGGAGCCTTGTGGTCACTGCAGCTTCTGTCTCACCGGTCTGCCCCAACAGCTGCCTGGGGTAGTGGCGGCGCCGCCAATCGACGAAACCGTAGACCGGCGCGCGCTCGACGCGCTCCAGTCCGCCAATCCGGACGCGCTTGGGGCGCCCCGACAGCGGGCACGGTTCCTCTGTGGCATCACAAGCCCCGCAACGAGCAAGGCGAAGCTCACCCGTGAGGGGCTGTTCGGATGCCTCGCAGACCGGCGGTTCGCTGACGTTCTCTCCTGGTCCGCCGGTGCGGCGGAGCGTTGAGCGAAGCCGGACAGCCTGGCATCTTGGAAGCGATTGTGCCGATACGCAGGCATTTTGACGCGCCGAATTCGGGCCAGATCGCTCAATCTTCGTAGACGCGTGCTACCGTGCCTCCAGAGACACCAACCTGGTGTCTGTGGGATCCAGCTTCTCGTTGCTCCTTTTTCGGTGCGTTCGAGTCTCTTGCATCTCGAACCCGCACGTCAGGAGTACAACTCTATGTCCCATTCGTTCCAAGCCCTCGGCGTGAGCGCGCCTGTTTTCAGTGCGCTCGAACGTCTCAACATCCACGAGCCTTTCGCCGTGCAGACCCTCGTGCTGCCCGATGCGTTGAAGGGTCGTGACATTCTTGCGAAATCCCCCACCGGCTCCGGCAAGACTCTTGCCTTCGGGATTCCGGTGGTCGAAAGCACCGTTCACGCGAACGGCCGGCCCGGCGCCCTGATCCTCGTGCCAACCCGCGAGCTCGCGCTCCAGGTTGCGGCCGATCTGAAGCCACTCGCCGCCGCCAAGAGGCTGCGAGTCGTCGCCGTCTACGGTGGCGCGCCGACCGGGCCGCAGGCCCGCCAGGCGAAGGACGCGAACATCGTGGTCGCAACACCCGGTCGTCTTCAGGATCTCAGCGACCGGCGTCTCATCTCACTGGCACACATCGGGATCCTCGTCCTCGACGAGGCCGACCGGATGCTCGACATGGGCTTTCAACCCCAGGTCGATCGCATTCTGCGGACCGTGCCGAGGAACCGGCAGACGATGCTCTTCTCGGCCACGCTCGACGGCGCAGTCGCCAGGCTCGCCGACGCGTACACGGTGAACCCCGTGCAGGTGGAGGCAGAGCTACCGCCGCAGGCCGAGCGCGGCGAGGTCGACCACACCTTCGTCCCGGTCACGGCGGAGGACAAGCTCCACCGTCTGGTCGAGCACCTCGACATCGAACGCGGGCTCGCGCTCATCTTCGTCCGCACCAAGCACGGCGCCGACAAGCTCGCACGCAAGCTCTCACGTCAGCACGACATCCCGGCGGCAGCGATGCACGGGAACATGTCGCAGAACGCACGTGAGCGGGCCCTCGCGCAGTTCGAATCCGGTCGCGTCCCAACCCTCGTTGCGACGGACGTCGCCGCGCGCGGTCTCGACGTGAACGACATCACCCACGTGATCAACTTCGACCCGCCGCAGGGCGATGACGACTACGTCCATCGCGTCGGCCGCACCGGCCGCGCCGGACGCAGCGGAAGCGGTGTCACCCTCGTGCTCCCCGAGCAGCGCAACGATGTCGGCCGGCTCGCCGCCCGTCTCGGTCATCGAAGGCAGTTCGACGCGTCAGGGATGACGGTCGCATCGCGCCCGTCGGGTGGCGGCAACGGCGGTCAGCGCCGACGCCGGCGCCCGCGTTAGTCCGCAGCCAGCGCGACAACCTCACGCCTGAACGGCGGCTCGTCGCCGCTCGACGGCGGGTCATCGAGCTCTTCTGCATAGCGGCGGCCGTCCCAGACGGCCGCCGCAATCGTTCCCGGCGCCCACGCATCGCCGAGCACCCTCACCGTGGGACGGTTCGGCGCCGCCTGGAGCGCGTCCGAAAGCGGGTCGTTCGGAAGCCGCGCGGTCACGAGGACAACCGCGTCGCACGCATGCTCGCGTTCGGTCTCGGTGTACGTGCAGGCCGAGCGGGCGATCCCGAGATCGGTGCCGACCAGAACGCGTGAGACGTTGAGCTCGACCCCGAGTGACACCAGCCGCTTGTGGATTCGGCTCTGCTCCATCGTGTTGATCGTCCATTCCGAAACGCGCGTCTCCGGGGTTACGAGAGAGACCTCGAATCCCTCGGATGCGAGAAGCTCAGCGAGCGCTCCACCCATGTAGTAGTGGTCGTCGTCGTAGACGACGACGCGCTTGCCGTCGGGGCGAGCACCTGTCATCAGGTCGTCAGGGGTGAGAAGCTGGACTCCCGAAAGAGCCAGTGGCTGCGTGTGCCAGCGGCCGACCGCATCCGCGCGCCAGCGCGCGCCGGTGGCGACCCCGACGTGGTCGAACCCGTACGAGAGGATCTCGTCAGCGGTGAGCTCGCTGCCAAACGCAATCTCGACGTTTCGAAGCCGTTCGAGCTGAGCCTTGCGATAGTCGACGACGCGGATCCAGGCTGCGAGCCCGGGCAGTCGAGCCTCGCGCAACACCCTGCCACCGAGCTCGTCCGATGCCTCGGCGAGCACGACGTCGTAGCCGCGCCTACCCAGTGACATCGCTGCTTCCAGCCCGCTCGGGCCGCCGCCGACGACGAGCACCTTGGAGTCGCTCGTCTTCGGCCGGATGTGCTCCGGATGCCAGCCGCGCCGCCACTCCTCGCCCATGCTCGGGTTCTGGGTGCAGCGGATCGGCGTTGCAAGCGCATCGCCGGACACGCAGATGTTGCAGCCGATGCATTCGCGGATGTCCTCGAACCGCCCTTCTTCGATCTTCTTCGGGAGGAAGGGGTCGGCGATCGACGGACGTGCGGCGCCGATGAAGTCGAGCACCCCGTCGCGCACCATCCGCACCATCGTGTCGGGCGACGTGAACCGCCCGACGCCGACAACCGGCTTGGTCGTGAGCAGCTTGAGCCCGCGCACGTACTCCTCCTGCGCTCCTTCGCCTGCGAAGCGCGACGTGATCGAGTCGAAGTCCCAGTCACCGACCATGAAGTCCCAGAGGTCCGGCAGCTCCCCGAGGAGACCGAGAACCTCCTCGATCTCGGCACGCTCGAGGCCTGCGGCACCGATGAGCTCGTCCACGCAGATTCGGCAGGCGACCGCCGCGCGACCATCGACTTCCTCCAGGGTGTCCTCGAGAACCTCCCGTAGGAGACGAGCGCGGTTCTCGATCGAGCCCCCGTACGCATCGGTGCGGTCGTTGTAGCGCCGCGAGAGGAAGTGCTGGAGCGTGGTGAGCCCATGCCCGGCGTAGACGTACACGAGGTCGTAGCCGGCCTGAAGCGAGCGGGCGACCGCCTGGCGGTGCCAACGGCGCAGGTCGGCAATGTCGCTGAGATCCATCCGCCGCGCCTGGACGGGGTCGTTGCCTGTGGTGGGCAGGTTGCCCGGTCCGAACGGCGGTCTGCGACCCCAGTTGTTCGACGCGTTCATTCCGGCGTGGACGAGCTCGATGCCGGCCAGCGAGCCGTGCTCGTGCACCTTCTCGACGAGGCGCACATGCGCCGGGATGTCCACGTCACCCCAGAGCCGACCCTCGACGTAGTGGCCGAAGTCGTTCGAGTGGTGGATCTCCACCTCCTCGGTGCACACGACCGCCCAGCCACCCTCCGCCTTGACCCCGCGCATCGTCGCGTGCGCGGTGGGATCGCGATGGCCCATCCCGTTGCAGTGCGGCACCTGGAAGAACCGGTTGCGCGCGACAACCGGCCCGATCGGCACCGGCTCGAAGAGGATGTCGTAGCGGGGCTCTCTCATGAGGTTCGCTTCCTTCCTGACCACCTGGTCAGGAAGGAAGCGAACCTACCAGCTTGACCAGCGGGAGTGGCCTTTGGCCTGGCGGGTATGGCTTTAGCCGTCCCCGCAGGAAGTGCGCACCCTCCGGCCTCTCGCGGGCAGGCTGACTTCTACCGGCAGCCGTCTGCCCAGGATGGCGGGGACGGCTAAAGCCATACCCGTTCGCCGGGAGCTCAGGTCAACCGTCGCAGCCGCTCCAGCCTCCGTCGATCCTGCTTGGTCGGTCGTGCGCCGAGGTCGGCCCCGAGCGGACGCGAAAGCTTGTGCTCGAGCGCCCGCTGCTCGCGCGCGGCGATCGACTCGGGCGTCTCCTCGTACAGCGTCGCCGCGATCGTCGCAGAGCCGCGCTTGTCGGCAACGCCGCGCACGACGATCGTCCACTTCCTCTCGGCCACGTTCACCTCGATCGTGTCGCCGACGCCGACATCCTTCGCCGGCTTCACCCGCTCGCCGTTTACGTGCACCCGGCCGCCGAGCACCGCCTCGGTCGCGGCGCCGCGGGTCTTGAAGAACCGTGCCGCCCAGAGCCACTTGTCGATCCGTGTGCGCCCTCCGCCGCTCATGGCGCCGGGACGAGCTTGACGACGAGCTCGTGGTCGTACGTACGGACCTTCAGCCGCCCATCCTTCAGCACGATCTGCTCGGGGCCCGACGGCACGGCGAGCCGGTCACGAACCCGGCCGGTGCGACGGTCGACGAGATAGAGGAAGTCGGGCTCCGCGGTGAACCCGTAGCCCGTCACGATGAGGTTTCCCGTGACGACGAACGTTTGCGCGTTCGCGACGAGACCCGGTGTCCGCCAGAGGATTCGCCCGGTCGCGATGTCGATGGCGGTCAGGTACGCATTGCGTCCCTTGCTCGTGCTCGCGTAGCCGAGGTGGGTCGTCTCGATGTAGAGGACGCCGCCGGCCTGTTGCGCCCAGGCGACCTGCTGCGGCATTCCGCCACCGGGCGAATGCCAGAAGCGCACGAAGTCGAACGCGTGGCGGATGACTCCCTTCTTGCTCACGCTCACGACGTAGCGAGCTGTAAGGCCGTCGCGCCCGTAGATGAGCAAGAAACCCCCGGGTTGGACCACGGCCCCGTCCAAAGGGACACCCTGATACGTCTCCGGCCCTATTTGAACGACGATGACGCCCTCCGACAGCGCCGGCGCCTTGTACCGCGAGCTGACGAGCGCCAGCCGCACAGGTCCTGAGGGCTTCACGCTCGCCGATCGCAGGTCCGAACGGCGGTCGTGCGACCTTGACGGGCTCCGGCACGTCAGCGGCAAGCGCGGCGGCCGCCAGGGAGAGGGTCACCGTAACGGCGAGGGCGGCGAGTCTTCGCATGCTCCAAAGCATGCCCATCCCGCCAGCCGACGGTGTGATGACGCGCACGCGGCACCGGCGAACTGCTCCCTCGTGTGGCGGCGACTTGGGTGGCAGCGACGGCTGCTCGAACGAAAGAGGGCCCGCCGTGGCGGGCCCTCTCGTGACGCTCCTTACCGGCTCTTGGCTACGCCGACTCGGCCAGGTCGCTCTTCCGCCGAAGCGGCGTCGCGTCGTGGTCGAGCGCGTGCTGCAGGCGCGTCAGCGCCGACTTCTCGAGCTGTCGAACTCGTTCGCGCGTGAGCTCGAGCTGGCGACCGATCTCCTCGAGCGTCAGGCCGTCCTGACCGTCGAAGCCGAATCGAAGCTCGAGCACGCGACGTTCACGATCGGGCAGCCCTGCGAGCGCCGAGCGAACACGCTCGCGCTGCATCACCTCGTCTGCCTCCTCGACGGGGTCGATGGCTGTGCGATCGGCGAAGAGATCCCCGAGCTCACCGTCGCCATCCGAGCCAACCGCCTGGTTGAGCGAGACGGACGCCTCGACGGCGTCGAGCGCTTCCTCGACGTGATGAAGCTTCAGCCCGGTCGCCTTCGCGAGCTCCTCGGTCGTCGGCTGACGACCGAGCGAGACCTCGAGGCGCTGACGGGCACGGTTGAGCTTCTGCTGGCGCTCCTGGACGTGCACCGGCACGCGAATCGTCGCCGACTGGTTCGCAACCGAGCGCTGGCAGGCCTGGCGAATCCACCAGGTCGCGTAGGTCGAGAACTTGTAGCCCTTGCGCCAGTCGAACTTCTCGACCGCGCGGTTGAGGCCGATCACACCGTCCTGAATCAGGTCGAGAAACGGCACGCCGTGACCGCGGTAGCGCTTGGCGATCGAGACGACGAGACGCAGGTTCGAGTTGATCATGCGCTCCTTCGCCGTCAGGTCACCACGCTCGACCCGCTTGGCGAGTGCGATCTCCTCGGCTGCGTTGAGCAGCGGGTAGCGGCCGATCTCGGACAGGAACAGCCCGAGCGAGTCGGTTGTCACCGGGCCGGAGCCGGGGGTGAGGTCGAGCTCGAAGTCGTCCTCCTCCTCGGTCGCGGGCAGTTCGACGCCGCGCTCGGTGAGGAGCGCGAGGAGCGAGCGCATGCCCTCTTCGTCGAGCTCATGCTCAACGGCAAGCGTCTCGAGCTCCTGAGCTTCGACCTTGCCGCGCTCTTCAGCGTCGGTGACGAAGGCATCAAGGGCAGGGATATCGATGATCGTTGTTGCTTCCACAGTTCCTCTTTCATCCTGACGCGCGAGAGCATGCGGCTCCGCGCGGGTTTCGGTGTGTCTCCCTAGGTGGGGGTGCGCATGCACACGCATAGAGCCGTGGCGGCGCTTTCTCTATATTGAACGGTTACGACGTGGTTGTCATTCCGAAGTCGGCATTCCGAACACAATGTTTACGTTCTGGTGCCCCTCTGTTCGCTAATGCCAACCAGATGCCTCCTTATCTTCGCCTGTCTCGCTGAGATCTGCAAGCGGCTCGCGGCCTTCCCTCTCTCAATTGACGCGCGGGTCTTCGGGGAGGAGCGCGAGCACGGCGTACGCGCCTCCGAGCCGCCTGAGCACACGTGTCCAGAGCCGCTCCGCATCCTGCGCGAAGACGTCGTCCGTGGTTGCGTCCGCAAGGATCCAGGCGCGCTCCTCGAGCTCATTCTCGAGTTGTCCCGACCCCCATCCTGAGTACCCGACGAACACGCGGGCCTTGCGCAGCGGGCCGAGATCGGCGGCATCCTCGACCTCGCCGGGCACGAAGCCGACGCTCTCGAAGACGACACCCGCGGAGAGGTCCGGGTCGACGAAGTCCGCGAGGACGACGACCGCGTCGGTCTGCACCGGCCCACCGACGTAGACGAAATCGTCGTCACCGACGATTGGCCCGAGCGGCGCAAGAGCGGCACTGACGGTCACCGGAGAAGGTCGATTGAGCACCACGCCCATCGCTCCCTCGCTGCCGTGCTCCCCGATCAGGATGACCGTCCGGTGAAAGTTCGGGTCGGTGAGCAGCGGAGCGGCAACGAGCAACTGACCGCGCAGCGAATGCACGATCCGCATTCTCACCTGCGGGGTGGTCGTTGGCGCCCGCCCGCGGTCAGGGCGGGCGCCAACCAGCGTGCTTACTTGCTGATCTTGATCGTGTACGACTTGGAGATCTGGGTACCGGGGTCACCGATGACCCAGAACTTGACCTTGTAGCTGCCGGTCTTGAGCGGGATCCCGCTGAGGATTCCAGTGGCCTCGTCGAGCTCGAGCCCCGGCGGATACTTGCCGCTCGCAACGAACTGCTTCACCTTGCTGGCGCCCGTTACGGGCAGCTTCCAGCGGAAGCTCTTGCCGAGCTTGCCGGTCGGCGGCTTTGCCGCTCCGAAGGCGAGCAGCGCCTTGATGGTGATCGTGGTCTTGAGGGTGTCGGTGACACCTGCCGAGTCAGTGACCGTGAAGGTGACCGGTGTCACGCCGGCGACCGTCGAAGCGCCCGTCAACACACCATCCGGGTTCAACGTGAGCCCGACGGGAAGCGTGGTGCTCGTATACGTGTACGGCGAGCGTCCCCCGTTCGCCCTGACGCCCCAGCTGACGGCCTCGTTCACCTTCCAGCTGAGTGCCACCGGCTCGGCCGGGTACGCCGTGCCGGTCGGGCCGCCCAGGACGAGAGGTGCGATCACGAAGATCGTGAGCAGCTTGTCGTCGTTGTTCGGGGTGCCGGTCGCCTTGACGCGGAACGAGAACGGGCCCGCCTTCGTCGGCGTTCCGGAGATGACGCCGGTCGTCGCGTCGAGCGCGAGCCCGTCCGGCAACGCGCCCTCGATGACCGCCCACGAGCTCGCGGTCCCGCCGCTCACACTGAGTGTGGTGCTGTAAGGCTGGGTGATGTTCGCGTCAGGCAGGGAGTTCGTCGCGACGATCATGCGGGTCGTGATCGTGATCGAGCGCGGCTCCTGCGTTAAGAACGGGCAGCACACCGAGTCCTGCGCCTGGAGGTAGAAAGTCCAGGTCCCTGCCTCCGTCGGCGTCCCCGTGACCTCGGCGAAGCGCTCGCCGTAGTTCTCGATCGCGAGGCCGGGTGGGAGCGAGCCCGAGCTGACGCTGAACGTGATCGGCGCAGTGCCGCTGCCATCGTCCATCTCGAAGCGGAAGCTGTACGGGACGCCGACCTGGCCGATCGGCGGCGTTGTGTCCTTGATGTTGAGGGCCGCCGCGACGGCGACGAACGTGCCCGCGGCGACGAGCACGACGAGCGGGACGAGAAATAGTCGGAATCGGCGCATTGGACTCCCTTCGGCGCGACGTGGGGACTCACCTGTCCCGAAACGTGCCGCGATCTGTGACGGACATGGCTCCGCGGACGGTAGCACCCGCTTTGCGACGGTTCTGTAAAACCTGGTGACAACACGAGACGGGCGCCCGGTCGGGCGCCCGTCTCGTCAGGTTCGACGCCGAAGGAAGCTCAGCGCGTGACGCGGAGCTTGAACGTGCGCATCGCCGAGCCGCCGTACGAGTCGTGGACGACCACGGTGATGGAGTAGCGACCGGTTCGCACTGCGCGGCCGGTGAGGCGGCCGGTCTCGCCGTTCAACGAGAGGCCTCGCGGGAAGACGCTCGACGAGGTGAGGGAGAAGGGGAGGACGCCACCCTTGACCACGATCTGCGTGGCGTACTTGTGTCCGACGCGGGCAACGGGAAGCGTCTTCGTTGCGAATCCGAGCTTCGAGCGGACGGACAGCGAGAGCGTCTGCAATGCGGCACCGCCGCCGGAGGCCGTAACGGAGATCTGCAGCGGGTAGTTGCCTGCGCTCCGCGGCGTGCCGACGATGACTCCCGAGGCCGTATCGAACGTCAACCCGGACGGGAGAGTTCCCCCGGCGAGGGTGAAGGTGTACGAGCCCACGCCGCCCGTCGCGGCGAGCCTGGTGGCGAACGGCTGCCCGACGATTGCCGGCGGGATTGCTCCGATCGAGATCCCGAGCGGCGCGACGACGCTGAGGGTGAGCTGTTTCGTGTCCGACTTCGAGCCGTTGCTGGCCATGACGGTGAACGTGCTGGCTCCCTCGCTCACAGGCCGTTCCGGCGAGAAGGCCCGCGTTGCTCAGGGTGAACCCCGGTGGGAGTGAGCCCGCTGAAACAGTCCAGCTGGACGCGCTACCACCGGTGAGGCCGATCTTGTAGGCGTACGGCACCCCGCGGGTCGCTGCGGGGAGCGAGCTCGTGGTGATCGTCAGCTTCGAGTCGATCGTGATCGAGAAGGCGACCTCGCTCTGCAGTCCGAATGAGTCCTTCGCCTTGATGTAGAAGTTGAATGTCCCCGACTGGGTCGGCGTCCCCGAGAGCACGCCTTCGTCGGAAAGCGACAGACCGGGTGGGATGACGCCGGAGTCGACGCTGAACTTGTGCGGCGCGGTTCCGCCGACTGCCTGGAAGGTAAAGGAGTATGCGGTGCCGACTGCACCAGTCGGTGGCGTGGTCGGGTCGACTTTGTACGCGGCTGCATCGACGACGAGAATCGCCGCGAGCGCTCCGAAGATGAGGAAGGTGCGCAGAAGGCGGGTCACGCTCTCGTGTGTCGGCTTGCGCGGCCCTCTTCTCGTCCCTCGAATGGGGGAGACGGTCATTGCGTACCATCGTTCAGGAGATGGATGAAAAGGCCCAAACTGCACGGATCTTTCGCTTCTGCTCGGCACCGACTGGGAGGCGCCGATGAGCTCTCTCCGCTGTCGGCTTCTCGGGCACAAGGTCGTCAAGAGCCGCTGGTTCTTCCTCACCGAGCGTCGACAGCTCTGCGAGCGCTGCGGTAAGCGCGTTCGCTCGCCCCGCTAGCCGTCTCTTAACCGCTCCGACCCGCGACGCTCACCTGACCGACCCCCCGGCTGCCGTCGCGTCCGGCAACCATCGCTGCTGTCCACCTGACGAGGAGGGAAGCAGATGAAAATGCCACGGAGGAGGCTCGCGGTTGCATTCGGCGGCGCGGGTCTCGCAGCGGTCGCCGCCGCAGCGGCGTTCGCCGCAACAGGCACGGGGCCGTCGAGCTCGCAGGCGCCGTACCTCGTTCCGGCCCAGGGGGTAGACCTGACGTCGATCCTCACGACCGGCGATACGATCGGCGGCTATCGGATGGTCGGGATCCCCGACGGCCTTGGGGCGTACGAGGACAAGAGCAAGGACGACAAGGACAAGGACGACAAGAACAAGAAGGACGATCGGAACAAGGACGACAAGAGCAAGGTCGTGGTTCTGATGAACCACGAGATCGGAACGTCGGGCACGCCGGCGGCTCCGCTTGGTGTCACGCGTGCACACGGCCAGAAGGGCGCGTTCGTCTCGCGCTGGGTGATCGACCCCAAGACGCTCCGGGTCAAGGCGGGCTCGGATCTGATCCAGACCGTCCAGTACTACGACTACGCGACCGGCTCGTACGTCGCCGCCCCGACCGGTGGCGCGGCAGCGTACTTCGCTCGCTTCTGCTCGGGCAGCCTGACCGAGGAGGGTCAGTTCTCCGCCCGGGGCTCGGGCACGGACCAGCGGATCTACTTCGCCAACGAGGAGAACGGCAACGGCGGCAGGTTGTTCGGCGTGCTCATGAACGGCAAGACGCAGCAGCTGCCACGGCTCGGCCTCTTCTCCTGGGAGAACACGCTCGCGGCGGAGAACAGGAGCAAGACGACGCTCGTTCACGGTCAGGAGGACGCATCGCCCGGAGAGCTGTGGGTCTACGTCGGTAGGAAGACCGATTCGGGCAACGCGTTCGACAGGGCCGGACTCACAAACGGGGAGAACCACGTCCTCAAGGTCTCGGACTCGATCACGACGGACGCAGCGTTCCGCGCCGCCTACAACAAGGGCGACAAGGTGCGCTTCACGCTCGCAGAGGTCGATTGGAACAACGCGTCGGGGAACGACCAGAACGCCGCGGCCGTCGCAGTCGGCGGGCTCGGTTTCAACCGCATGGAGGACGGTGCCTGGGATCCCAGCCACCGCAACGTCTTCTACTTCATCACGACCGACGGCGGTGAGGGCACCGGGAACGCCGGCAAGGGCGGGGGGCTCTGGCGCGTCACCTACGACGACATCGAGAACCCCGACAAGGGCGGCACCCTGGAGCTCCTGCTCGACGGCACCGAGGCGATCGGCCTCAACAAGCCCGACAACATGGGGATCGACAAGCGCGGCAACATCATGATCCAGGAGGATCCAGGTTCCCAGAGCCCACTTCCGGCGGGGGAGAGCGTCAACCTCTCGCGGGTCGTCGCCTACCGCATCAATGACGGCGCCATGAGCGTGGTCGCGCAGTTCAACCCCGCTCAGTTCGACGTCTCGAGCGTCGGAACAGCGTCCTTCATCACGCAGGACGAGGAGTCGAGCGGGATCATCCCGACCGACGACCTCTTCGGTGAGAGGACCTGGCTCTTCGACGCCCAGGTGCACAAGGCGTCCGCTGATCCCGAGCTGGTCGAGGGCGGACAGCTTCTGTTGCTGAAGGTAAGGGACTACAAGGACCTCTACCGCAACTGAGGCGAAGCGTGCGACGAGGGTCACCCCTCAGCGTTCGACCGCGAGGGCGTGGGACCCGGCTTCCGCCGGGTTCTACGCCCTCAACTCGCGTCGAGCGCCGCGCGGAGCGAGGCGACGTACTCACCGAGGGCACGCGGGCCCTCCTCGGCCACCTGGACGGCACGCGAGCCGACCACGATCCCGTCGGTCAGCGCCGCCGCCGAGGCTGCCTGCTCGGGCGTCGAGATGCCGAACCCGGCGTACAGCGGCACGTCTCCGGAATGCGGACGCACCCGCG
>CAVRVG010000015.1:0-256655 GCA_963724655.1 uncultured Actinomycetes bacterium
CACCGATTTCGCCCCTCCGGCCCCGACGAGGAGCACCGCCAGGATCGTCCAGAGCCGCGGTCGCGAGGCACCGAGGTGCGGGGCGGCTCGAGCGGAGACTCGGAATCGAGCAGCAAGGCGAGGACGAGCAGGATGGGCACGAAGAAGGCCGTCCCGAGCAACTGGCTGGCGCTCCCAAACAGGTGGTCGCCCCGATTCCCGCGAACGGCCAGGTGTCCTTGGCGCTCAGGTCGATCTCCCGGACCAGCAGGAAGAGGGCAACCGCGAGGACGCCGGCCCAAGCCCGGCCCCCGATCAGGCGCCCGGCGACCGCGAACTGGAGGCAGACCAGCGCGGTCAGCGGAATGAGATAAAGGCGGAGGTCGATCACCGCCAGGTGGATCCCGGTCACCTGGGCCGTCGCCGCCATGTGGAGGTTGACGAAGTAGTGGTAGTTGAAGGCCAGCCCGGAGACGCCCTCGAACGCCGGCGGCCAGTGGTGGAGGGCGGACGCCGCGATCGAGATGTCGAAGGTGGCGTCCCCTGGATAGACGACTCGGTGCCCGACCCCGGCAGCGGCGTGATCGTGTAGTACGCGACGCCGATGTAGGCGAAGGCGAGCAGGCAGAGGCCCGCGATCGACCAGCGGGCGGCGGGCGTGAACAGCGCGCGCGGTAGCGCACCGGCTGGCCCTTCCCCGCCGGACGATAGAGCGCAGCCGGCAGGCCACCCACCAGCGGATAGACGAGGAAGGCGTGTCTGACCCCGAGCGCGGCCGTGAGGCTGAAGGCGAGGATCTCGAGCGTCAGGCCGATCGGCCAGCCGAGCGCCAGCTGCCAGGCCCGACTGCGGATCTGAGGAGCGACCGCGCGCAGGACGAGCCAGCCGGGGCCGACCACGAAGACCGCCTCGTAACCCAGGTAGCGGGCCAGCTCCCCGGGCTCCACCCCTCCCACCAGCCAGAGGACCAGCGCCCCGACGGCGACGATCGCGACCGCTATGGCGAGAACTCCGTGACCGCCTCGATCACCCTCGACTGCTCGTCGTCGGAGAGCCCGGCGAAGAGCGGCAGCCGGACCAGGCCGTCGGCGGCCGCCTCGGTGACGGGGAGCGGGCCGCAGTCCGGATCCAGGCGCCGACCCATGGCCGAGAGGTGAAGCGGCTGGTAGTGGAAGACCGCGAGGATCTCGCGCGAGGAGAGGTGATCGATCAGGGCGTCCCGCTCCTCCCGGCCGGGCATCCGGAGGAAGAAGAGGTGAGCCGGGTGGCGGCGGTCGCCCGGGACCGCCGGGAGGCCCACCTCGTGCCGGGCCGCCCAGTCCGAGAGCTCGGCCGCGTATCGGTCCCAGATCCGATGCCGCGAGGACTGGATCCCTTCTGCTCCCTCCAGCTGGCCGCGCAGGAAGGCGGCCTGCAGCTCGGAGGGCAGGTAGCTCGATCCCAGGTCGCTCCACTCGTAGGCCTCGACCTCCCCGCGGAAGAAGGCCGCGCGGTTCGTGCCCTTGTCGCGGATCATCTCCGCGCGGGCGCCGTCCTCCTCCCGGTTGACGACCAGCGCGCCACCCTCGCCGGAGGTCAGGTTCTTGGTCTCGTGGAAGCTGAGCGCGGCGAAGCGGCCCGCCGTCCCGAGGGGGCGATCCCGATAGCTGCCGAACAGGCCGTGGGCGTTGTCCTCGACCAGCTCGGCTCCGCTCCGCCCACAGGTCGCGAGCAGCTCATCGAGCTCGCAGGAGACGCCGGCGTAGTGGGTGCAGACGATCGCGGCCGTCCGCTCCCCGATGCGGTCCTCGACCCGCGCCTCGTCCAGGTTGAGCGTGTCCGGGCGGATGTCGCAGAAGCGCGGAAGCGCTCCGCGCATCACGAACGCGTTGACGGTCGACGGGTGAGTGAACGCCGGGGAAACGATCTCGTCGCCGGGCCGGATGTCCAGCAGCAGGGCGGCCATCTCCAGGGCGTGAGTGCAGGACGGGGTGAGAAGGACGGTCGCGCCTCCCAGCTCCGCGCTGAGCAGCTCCTCGCAGAGCTGCGCCATCGGGCCGCCTCCGGACAGCTGCCCGGATTCGACCGCCTCTGCGACGTAGTCGAGCTCGTCGCCGGCCAGGCTCGGCCGGTTGAAGGGGATCCTGGTGCGCAGGCGGTGTGCGCTCATCGCCCGAACCACTTGTGGTGCCAGGCCTCGCGCTTCGTGCAGGCGAAGCCGAGTGCGAGGTGGGTCTCGAACGAGGTTCGATTGCGCTCCTGCGTCGCCGTCTCCACGGCGACGGCTCCCACCGACCGGCCCCAGCGCAGCCCCGCCGTGAGGAGGTTCCGGCCGATGCCCGCGCGCCGATGCGACTCGTCGACGGCGAGGATCACCATCACCGCGACCCGATGCTCGTCGGGCGGCCTGACCACCTGGTAGCCGACGGCCGTCCCGTCCACCTCGCGAACTCCCACCCAGCGGTCCGGGTCGGGCACGGCGTCGGCGATCCAGGTCGCGTACAGCGCATCGCAACGCTCCCGGGAGAAGCCACCGTCGCTGTAGAAGCGCGTGTCGTGGTGGCTCCGGGCTGCGAGCGCCGTCAGGGCAGGGAGATCTCCCGGCTCCGCCTGGCGGATGGGGATCTCCGGATCGGCCTCGGGAACGTCGACCAGGTCATGGCGAAGCGTCAGCCTGACGTCGACGAGCCGGTACCCGTTGGCGTCGGCGGCGTGCGCGGACTCCTCGTCGTCCGCATCGAGCAGCAGGTACACGCAGCGGACGCCGCGCTCCGTGCACCAGGCGTCGACGGCAGCCGCGGAATCGCGGTCGAGCGCGGAGCCGCGGACGCGCGCCACCGGGAACCCGAAGAATTCGCTGTCCCAAGCGAGCAGGTCGCAGGGCGCCGACATCACGGTCATGCCCGCCGTCCCCCCGTCGCGCCGAACCACTTGTGGTGCCAGACCTGGGTCCTGTCCAGGGTGAAGTCGAGGTGCTCGTGGAGCCGCACGATCGGCCGGTTCCGGGCGCTGAGGATGCCGCGATGCACGAGCGAGCCCCGTTCGATCAACACGTGGAACATCGCCACGTGGAGCGCGCGGCCGATCCCCCGGCCCCGGTGGCGCTCGTCCACGGCCCCGAGCTCCCCGCGCCCCTCGCCGTCGACGACCCCGCTGTGGACCATGTAGCCGGCGGGCTCGCCGTCGACCAGCGCGGCCAGCAGCCCCCACCCGGGCTCGCGAAGGCCACGCTCCAGCCAGGCCCGGTAGAGGGCGTCGCAGCGCTCGCGCGAAAAGTTCCCGTCCGCATAGAACCGGCTCTCCCGGTGGCTGTGGGCCGCCAGGTCCATGAGCGGCCCGAGCTCCTCCTCGCGCGCCTCGCGGATCTCCATCGAGGGCGGCCCTCCGATCGAGAGCTCGGCCGCGTCGTCCATCGAGCGGCGGAACGTGACCCTGCGATCCACCTCCCGGAACCCCGCGCCGGCGGCGAGCTCGGCTGTCTCCAAGTCCTCGGCATCGGCGAGCAGAAAGAGACAGCGGACCTCATGCTCGGCGCACCAGTCGTCGATCGCATCGATGCTCTCGGCGTTGAGCGTGCCCCCGCTCACCCGCGCGATCGGCAAGCCGAAGTGGCGGCTGTCCCAGTCGAGCAGCACGCACGGAGCAGCCTCGGAGACGGCGCCGCTAGCGCGCCGCGCCTCGGCCGGCCACATCCGCGGTTTCCGGTGTCATCGCTCCTGTCGTGGTTCTCACGGCGTAGGTGAGCGAGCGCGGCCCCGGACCCGCGCGACGCCGTCGCAGGCTGTCGAACTCGATCAGGGCGTGCATCGCCAGCCTGCCGAAGGTGTAGTTGGAGCGGCCGTAGCGCCGCGGATCGTGCCGAACGCTGACGGCGGCGATCCGGGCCGCCGCGCCGGTCAGGGGGATGTCGATCGCGAAGCTGGCCCCCTGCGAGTCGTCCAGCCCGTCGAGCAGCGAGGCGCGGAAGGCGCGGAAACCGCCGATGTCTGCGGGGACCCCGCCGCCGGTCATCACATGGACCAGCCGCCGGACGATCGTCGTCGCCACCCGGCGCGGCAGCACCTGGCGCTTGGCGATCGGCTTTCCGTAGACGAGCTCGACGTCGCCGGTGAGCGCCTCGAGCAGCCGCGGGATCTCCTCGGGCGGGTTCTGCAGGTCGTCGTCCAGCGTCACGATCACCTGCCCGGTCGCGGTCTGGATCCCGGCGAGCAGGGCGTTGTGCTGGCCCCAGTTGCGGGTCAGGTCCACCCCGCGCACCTCCGGGTGGTCGCGGCTCAGCTCAAGGATCCGCTCCCAGCTCGCATCCTCGCTTCCGTCGTTCACCAGGATCAGCTCCCAGGACTCGAGCCCGCCCGTCGAGCTCAGCGTCGCGTCGATCCGGCGATGCAGCTCGACGAGCGAGGAGGCCGAGTTGAACACTGGGACCACCACGGACACCCGCTCCCCGGCCGGCGCCCGGCTCTCCTCCGATGTGACGACCGGCTCCACGGCGCGCATGATGCCCGATTTCGAAAAGCCTCAGACGAGGCTGGCGGCGAGCGCGGAGAAGGGGAGCACGTAGAAGTTGGGGAACCGCGCCATCAGCTCGTCGCTCGACAACTCGCGCAGCGACTGGTCGTTCAGGTGGACGAAGTAGCGGTAGCGGCGTTCACGCGAGCCCCACTTCCGCTTGAAGTGGAAGACCCCGGCCATCCCAAGCCGCGTGCCGCCCCAGTTCCAGATCCGCGAGCCGCTCCGCGTCTCGTTGACCAGGGCCTCGAAGACGAGCGCCGGATGGGGGTCGTGCGAGCGGAACCCCGCCCGGGTCCCCGAGGTGAAGTACTCACTCACTCCGTTGAAGCGGATCACCAGGAGGGCGGCGGCGACCTCGCCGGCGACCCGCGCGACCCAGATGTCGAAGTCCTCGGCCGGGCGCAGGTGGGACGGGATCGCCTCGAAGAAGCTGCGCGACTTCGGCGGGGTGGCGTGCCCCTCCATCACCTCTTCGTGGATCCGGCGAACCTCCTCGAGGGCGCCGTTGTCGCGCTCCACCGTGACGCCGCGGCGCCCGGCCCTGCGAACGTTGTTGCGCGCCTCCGGTGAGATCCCGGCCATCACCTCCCGCTCGCCTCCGCCCGGCGGCAGAATCGTGAACTGGCCGATTCGCTCGTCGGTCAGCTCGTGCAGCGGCTCCGGCCAGTCCCCGGCGGAGAAGGGGTTCTCGATCATCGTCGCGGCGAGCGTCCCGGGATCCGACGCGCGCTCGTCCCAGGCGTCGATCAGGGCTCGGGCGGCCCTCGAATCGGCGCTCACCGGCCCGCCCGGGCTGCCGTAGTACGGCAACGAGTTGCAGATCCGGCCGCCGGCGTCCGCCGACCACATGACCGGCAGGACGCCGCGGATCTCGCCGCCCTCGCGGGCGACCAGATACTCCGGCTCGCAGGCGAGAGCCGAGGCCAGCAGGTCGCGATAGGCGATCGAGTGGCCGAGGACCCCGTCCAGCCGCCCGCGAAGGAACTCGTCCCACTCCCCCTCGGCACCGGCCGCCAGCCGATCGACCTCGATCATGAGGGGCTACTTCGTCAACCCTGCGTCTTCGCGAGCCTCCGCCCATGAGAAGACCTGCACGCGTAAGCCCTTGTCGGAGCGAAGAGACAACGTCCGCACCGCAGTCGATGAACTCCTGTGGGTCGAGGCGAAGGTTCTCGAAGGTCCCGTTCCACATCGCGGCCACCTCTCGGATCCCGTCATGCCCCTCGTAGGCCAGCTGTTCGAGCCGACGAGAGCCGCCTCAACGCCATCCTCGTTGAACGTCTCGATGACTCGCTTGACGATGTCGTGGTCTGGCTGAGCGATACCGGCCAGTATCACGCGTTTTGCGTTCGAATCGACCCTCGGCTAGGGTCGATTCCATGGAGATCGCGCCCGGCGTCTTCGTTTCCAGCCTCACGACTCCTGACGGGTGGGAGCCCGATCCTGAGGTGGGCGGCGAGATGCATGAACTGCACCACGAAGGGGTTTGGGCCGGGCTCACGCGCTTCACCGACGCAGGCGACGAGGTTGTCGAATGGACTCTCGAGGAGCGTGAGACGGCCCTGGTTCTCGAGGGTGCGGCCACGATCGAGATCGAGGGAGGCCCGACCCTTGAGGTCAAGGAGGGCGACCTCTTCTCAATCCCCAAGGGTGCCAGCACGAGGTGGCACCTGACGAAGCCGTTCAGGGAGTTCTGGGTGCTCGGATAGGGCGGCGATTCGCCGAAGCTAGGCGCCCTCGTGCGAGTAGCGGGTCACCTTGCCCGCCATCTGGTCCTCGAGCTCGGCGACGTCGGCGTCGACCATCAGCTCGACCAGCTCCTTGAAGCGGACCTTCGGCTCCCAGCCGAGGGTCTCCTTCGCCTTGGAGGCGTCGCCCAGGAGCACGTCCACCTCGGACGGCCGGTAGTACTTCGGGTCGATCTCGACGTGGTGGTCGGCGCTCAGACCGGCGCGGGCGAAGGCGATCTCCACCGACTCGCGCACGCTGTGGGTCTCGCCGGTGGCGATCACGAAGTCGTCGGGATCGTCGGCTGCTGCAGCATCAGCCACATCGCCTCGACGTATTCCTTCGCGTAGCCCCAGTCGCGCTTGCGCGTCGAGGTTGCCGAGGTAGAGCTTGTCCTGCAGGCCGGCCTTGATGCGGGCGACGGCGCGGGTGATCTTGCGGGTGACGAAGGTCTCGCCGCGGCGGGGCGACTCGTGGTTGAAGAGGATTCCGTTGACGGCGAACATGTCGTACGCCTCGCGGTAATTGACCGTCGCCCAGTAGGACGCGACCTTCGCGACGCCGTAGGGGCTGCGGGGGTGGAACGGCGTCTGCTCGTCCTGCGGACGCACCCGCGCGACAAGCCCTTCGAGGGCCGACGAAAGCTCGGCTCGGGCACCGGTTGTCCCGGTGAGCGTGACGAGGTAGAGCCACCCGTCGGTGGTCGAGGCCGCCAGGCGGATGCGCTCCTCGGTCGAGGTCGGCGCGACCAGGTGGACGCGCCGAAGTTCCGGTCGCTGACCCGCCGGAACGTCGGAGACGATGAGGGTTGTCGCGCCGTTCGCCTGTGCGTCGGCGGCGAACCGCTCCCACCCGTACGCCTCCAGGAGAGCGGCGTACGTCATCGGAACGAGCGGAGTCTTGGGAACGAGTGCTCGGGTCTCGGCGAGGCACTCGAGGCACTTCTTGGTGCGCATTCCCCGCGAGAGTGCGCGCTCGGAGGCCTTCTGGATCACCGGACCGTCGGCAAGAGGGTCGGAGAAGGGAAAGCCCAGCTCGATCATGTCCGCACCGGCTTCAACCGCCGCCCGAGCCAGCTCGGGGGTCTCGGGCTCGCAGACGAGGTAGATGACCAGCTTCTTCGCGGCGGTCGTCATCGCCCTTCCTCCTGCGCTTTCTTCTCGAGGGCGGAAAGCGCCTCGGCGAGGTCCTTATCGCCTCGACCGGACAGGCACACCGCGATGTACTCGGCGTCAAGCCCATCGACGACCGCAAGTGCGTGCGACGACTCGAGGGCGGGGATGATCCCTTCGGTTCGTGCGAGTCGGGCAAAGGCTTCGAGCGCCTCGTCATCGGTGCATGGGAGGTAGGTTGCACGACCCGTGTCGCGCAACCAGGCGTGCTCGGGCCCGACACCTGGATAGTCGAGCCCGGCGGAGATCGAGTGGGCATCGGCGATCTGGCCGTCCTCGTCGGCGAGGATCGAGGAGCGAGACCCGTGCAGCACTCCGGTGCGGCCGCCACCCAGTGAGGCGGCGTCGGCGGCCTCGACTCCGACGAGCCTGACGTCGGCGTCATCGAGGAAGCCGGCGAACATCCCGATCGCGTTCGATCCTCCACCGACACACGCGACGACGATCTCGGGGAGCCGCCCTTCCGCCTCGAGGAGTTGTGCGCGTGCCTCTCGGCCGATCACGGCCTGAAGCTCGCGCACGAGCTCGGGGTACGGGGCCGGCCCCACACATGAGCCGATCACGTAGTGGGTGGTCTCCACGTTGGTGATCCAGTCGCGGATGGCTGCGCTGGTGGCTTCCTTCAGGGTTCGCGTCCCGAACTCGACGGGCTCAACGGTGGCGCCCATCAGATGCATCCTCTCGACGTTCGGGGCCTGGCGACGCATGTCTTCGGCTCCCATGTAGACGACGCATTCGAGACCGAAGCGCGCGCACGCGGTGGCGGTGGCGACGCCGTGTTGGCCGGCGCCGGTCTCGGCAATGATGCGACGCTTTCCGAGCCGTTGAGCCAGAACGACCTGCCCGAGTGCGTTGTTGATCTTGTGCGCTCCGGTGTGGTTGAGATCCTCGCGCTTCAGATAGAGCCGCTTTCCCGGTGCGAACCGGCTGGACAAGGTGACGGGGGAGGGTCGTCCCGTGTACGTACGGCCGAGCTCCTCGAGCTCGGCGGTGAAGCTCGGGTCTACCTTTGCGGCCTCCCAGGCCGCCGTCAGCTCGTCGAGTGCGGGAATGAGCGTCTCGGGCACGTAGCGACCCCCGTACGGGCCGTAGGTCTCCTCGTGGACGATCACCGAATCTGTCGGCGGGTCGGTCATCCTGTTGCAGCCTCCACGTAGGCCCGCACGCGGGCGTGATCCTTGATTCCGGGTGCCGATTCGAGCGACGACGACGCGTCGACGGCCCACGGGTTCACCGCAGCGATCGCCTCGGAGACGTTCTCCGGCCCGAGCTTGCCTGCGAGCACAACGCGCCCCTTCGCCCGCGCCGCGTGCTCCCAGTGAGTGGGATCGGCTGCTGCCCAGGGGAGATCGAGCAGCCTCGCGACCTCCGTGCCGTGCCAGAGGACCGCCGCTTCCCGTCCGCGGACCGCTCCCGCCTCGACGGTGTGCACCTGGTCGAGCGCTGCGCTGCTCTCTCCCGCCTCACCGACCCACACTGCGACTGCGAGGCGATCGTCCGGCACCGCAAGAACCTCCGTTGCGGCTCGCGGGCTTTCGGGGACGAGCACGAACCCGAGGAGATCGGCTCCGGCCTCGACCGCGACGGCAACGTCCTCTTCGCGCGTCAGCCCACAGACCTTGACGAGCGGCCGGTGGAGGATCTCGCGGAGCTTCGCGGCGGGGTCGGCGGCGCGCATCAATGCCGAACCGACGAGGATCGCGTCAGCTCCTGCAAGCTCGGCGGAGGCGCCCTGCGCGCGCGAGCCGATACCCGATTCGGCCACGACGATGCGATCTGACGGGATCCTCGACAGCAGCGACAGCTGCGTGTCGCGATCGATCGCGAACGTCGAGAGGTCGCGGGCATTGACTCCCAGCACGCGCGCGCCAAGTGCGATGCCGCGGTCGAGCTCCTCGGCGTCGTGGGCCTCGACGAGCGTGTCGAGGCCAAGCCGCTCCGCCTCGGCGAGGAGGGCGGACATCTGGGAATCGTCGAGATCGCGGAGGAGCAGGAGAGCGGCGTCGGCCCCCGCTTCCCTGGCCGTTCTGAGGTGCTCGGCGGTCGAGAAGAACCCCTTCGCGAGAAGCGGCGCGTCGGTCGCGGCGCGCGCGGCGCGCAGGTCGTCCCAGGTGCCGCCGAAGCGTGCGTCGACGAGGACGGAGATTGCAGCGGCACCCGCTTCCGCGTACGCCGGAGCGATGCGAGCGGGGTCGGCGTCGGGCCGGAGGTCACCGGCCGACGGCGACCGGCGCTTGATCTCGGCGATCGCCGACAGGCCCGGTTCCGAGAGCGCTTCGACGAAGCGACCCATCAGCGTGCCGGCTCCCCGGAGAATGAGACGAGATCCTCGAGGCGTGACGCAGCGAGCCCGGAATCGATCGCTCCCTCGGCGTGCGCCCAGCCGTCGGGAAGGTCGTCGGCGATCCCGGCGGCGACGAGAGCCGCCGCGGCGTTGAGAAGTACCGCGTCCCGCCGGGCGCCGCTCTCGCCGGCGAAGAGCCGCACGAGCATCTCGGCGTTCTCCTCCGCGCTGCCGCCTGCGAGCTCGGCCGGGTCGCTCGGATAGACGCCGAGCGACCGGGGGTCGAGCTCCCACTCGGTGATCTCGCCGTCGACGACCTCGACGACGAGGTTCGGGCCGCCCGGGGACAGCTCGTCGATCCCGCCGTCGCCGTGAACGACGAACGCTCTCCGAGCACCAAGCGCGGCGAGCGCCTCGGCGTAGGTCCGTGCGAGCGAGGCGGTGGCCACGCCGAACACCCCGTCCCTTGCGCCCGCCGGGTTCGAAAGCGGTCCAAGCAGGTTGAAGACCGTTCGGACCCCGAGCTCCTGCCTCACGGGCGCGGCATGACGCATTGCCGGGTGGTGCGCCCGCGCGAACATGAACCCGAAGCCGAGCTCGTCGATCGAGAGGGCGATCCGGTCGGCGGTTGCTCGAGCTCGATGCCGAGCGCTTCGAGGAGGTCGGCGGCCCCGCAGGCGGAGCTGGCGGCGCGGTTGCCGTGCTTCGCGACCGCCGCCCCGGCAGCGGCAGCGACGATCGCAGCTGCAGTCGAGATGTTGAACGTGTTGGCTCCGTCGCCGCCGGTTCCGACGACGTCGATGATCGACGCGCGAGTCGGGCTCACTGCCACCACTCGCTCGCGCATCGCGTCGGCGAAGCCCGCGATCTCGTCGGCCGTCTCTCCTTTCGCGCGCAGTGCGACGAGGAGACCCGCGATCTGAGTCGGCGAGGTCTCGCCGTCCATGACGGCGGCCATCATCGAGCACGCGTCGGCGCGTGAGAGATCGTGCCCGTCGACCAGCCGTTCGAGCGTGACGCGGATCATGCGAGCTCCACGAATGAGCGCGCCATCTGCGGCCCGAGTGGGGTGAGCACCGACTCGGGGTGGAACTGCACGCCCTCGATCGGGAGCGAGGAGTGACGGACACCCATGATCTCGCCGTCCGGTCGTCTGCGATGTGATCGCGAGCATCTCCGGCAGCGCGGTTGCCGCGAGCGAGTGATAGCGGCCGACCTCGACCTCCGGCGGAAGACCGACGTACACACCGAGGCCGTCGTGCGTGATCACGCTCGACTTGCCGTGCAGGAGCGCCTTCGCCTGGCCGACCTCACCGCCGAATGCCTCGACGATCGCCTGATGACCGAGACAGACCCCGAGCGTCGGCGTGGTCGGGCCGAGCGCGCGGATCATCTCGATCGAGACGCCTGCGTCGGCAGGGCGACCCGGCCCCGGCGAGACAACGAGCCTGTCGGGTGCGAGCGCCTGCGCCTCCTCGACGGTGATCGCGTCGTTCCGTCGCGTGACGACCTCGATCCCGAGCTCCTCGAACAGGTGCACGAGGTTGTAGGTGAACGAGTCGTAGTTGTCGATCATCAGGAGTTTCATCGCGGCTCGCCTCCGCCCGGCCGGTCGCCGAACTCCGTCTCCGCGAGCTCGATCGCGGCTTCGAGCGCAGCGAGCTTGTGAAGGCACTCCTCGTGCTCGGCGGTCGGGTCGGAGTCTGCGACCACACCGGCGCCGGCCTGGAGGTACGCAACCCCGTCAGTCATGACGATCGTCCGCAAGCGCGATGCATGCGTCCATGGTGCCGTCCGGAAGCGAGTAGAGCACCGCACCCGCGTACGGGCCACGTCGGAAGCCCTCGAGCTCGGAGATCAGCTGCATCGCTCGGATCTTCGGCGCGCCGCTCACCGTCCCGGTCGGGAAGCACGCACGAAGGACGTCGAACGGCGTCACGCCGTCTCGGATCTCCCCGACGACCTCGGAGACGAGGTGCGAGACGTGCGAGAAGCGCTCGACCTCCATGTTCGCGCGCGACGTGGACAGTGCCGGCACGACAGACGCGCGAGAGGTCGTTGCGCCCGAGGTCGACGAGCATGACGTGCTCGGCCTTGTCCTTCTCGCAGGAGAGCAGGCGCTCGACGTCGCCCTCGGTCGGTTCGGTCGTGCCGGCGATCGGGCAGTAGCTCGCCATCCCGTTTTCGCAGGCCACGAGCCGTTCGGGCGACGAGCCGATGAGCGAGACGCCGTCGAGCTCGAGCAGAAAGAGGTAGGGCGACGGGTTCACGCGACGCAGCGCTCGGTAGAGATCGAGCGGTGTCGCCGAGGTCGGGCGCTCGGCGCGCTGAGACGGAACGCACTGGAAGACGTCGCCCGCGACGATGTGCTGCTTGACGCTGCGCACCATCTCCTCGTAGCGCGCCTGGTCGGGAAAGCGGGTGATCGGGCCGGCGGTGCCACGTTCCTCGCGCCGCCAGGGGATCCCCGCCTCGAGACGGCCGGCGACCTCGTCCCGGTCGCCTGCGAGCACCTCTGCGATGCCGGCGCCGTGGTCGAAACGGACGAGCGTGTCGCAGACGATGAACCGGCTCTCGGGAAGGTCGCGGCCGTCCGTCGGGAAGCGGAACGGTCGGCTCGAGTCGCGCCACGTGGTCGTAGGCGAGGTAGCCGACGACCGGCAGACCAAGCTCGTCGGCCTCATCGAAGGAGACGAGACGTGAGCCGGCTCCCATCCAGGAGTTGCGGCCGAGCCGACCGCGCTCGACCGATTCGAGGATGAAGCTGGCGCGGCCAGCATCACGCAGGCGCAGGTAGGCGCCGAGAGGGGTGAGGAGGTCGGTGTTGATCGTCGTCATGTCTTCATGTCCTCTGAAACGAAAAAACCTCCCGGGGGAGGTTGAGCGAAACGGGTGACGCGGTCGTTACCGCAGGCTCCCGCCTCGCTCGCCGAGCCACCACCAGGCCAGCTGGGTCGCGCCACAATTCACGCTGCGAGCTTAGCCGCGTGTCGTCAGGCTCGCAGCGCTAGCGATGATCGCGTAGCGTTGCGCCGCGATGGCCATCCCTCCCCTGCTCGACGAGCTCCTCCGGGCTCACGGCGCTTCCGGCGGCGAGGACGCGGTGCAGGCGATCGTCCGTCGTGAGGCCGCGGCGATCGGCGCCGAGGTCACGAGCCGATGTGCTCGGCGGCACGGTCGCGCGCGTCCGTGGCACGGGCGGTGGCCGTGTCGTGGCGCTCGTCGCGCACACGGATCAGATCGCTGTCGGAATCACACGGTTCGACGACGACGGCCTGCTCCGGGTTGGGCCGCTCGGAACGTGGCACGCGACGGACGCCGTGGGTCAGCGGTTCTCGGTCCGGACGGGAGGAGGTCTGATCCCGGCTGTCGGGATTCGCTCCGGCACGGGCGAGTTGACCTGGGACGACGTGCGGCTCGATCTCGGGGTGTCGTCGCGAGCCGAAGCGAGCGGCGCTCGTGGCTGCGGGTGACGCTGCCGTTCTCGTTGCGGCACCGCTCGAGCTCGGCGGGGGTAGCTTCACCTCGGCCGCGATCGACAATCGCGCAGGGGTCTTCACGGGTTCGAGGTCCTGCGGCGTGCCGCCACAGTCCTCCCGCTTGGGATGTCGCTCTCGTCGCCTCGGTGCAGGAGGAAGGAGACAACCGGACTGGCTGCCGAGACGACGATGTCGTCGCTTGACGCCGAGGTCGCGATCGTTATCGAGGCGAGCTACGCATCCGACGCGCCTTCCGGGTATCCGAGCATGGGGCGACCTTCCACTCGGCGGTGGTCCTTCGGTCTTCCGCGGCCCGGTCGTGCATCCCGTGGTAAGCAGCGGGCTGTTGTCGGCGGCTGCGGCTGCCGGCTGCCGGTCGGTATCGAGACAGGTGGGCTGACGATGACCGACGGCGATGACCTGTTCGCCACCAACGGCGGCCTTGCGGTGGGGCTGCTCTCGACGCCGGTGCGCTTCGTCCACACCGCGCACGAGCTTGCAGATCTCGCCGACATCGCCGCGGGGATCGAGGTCGTCGACGCATACGTGCGGTCGCTTGCAATCGATGCGTCGTTCCTGCGCTGACGGCTAGCCTGCACTCGTGCGTTGCAGCGTGATCATCAGCGCCGCGCGGACGCCGTTCGGGCGGCTCGGCGGCGGGCTCGCCGGCCATCCAGCGACCGCGCTCGGCTCGATCGCGATCGCCGCGGCGCTCGAGCGGGCGGGCATCGAGCCGGACGAGGTCGGATACGTCGTCATGGGGCAGGTGCTCCAGGCCGGGGTTGGTCAGGCTCCCGCGCGGCAGGCGGCGGTCGGTGCCGGGATCCCCAAGGAAGTCCCGGCCGACACGATCAACAAGGTGTGTGCCTCGTCGCTACGGGCTGTTGCTCTCGCCGACCTGATGATCCGCGCAGGTCAGCACGACGTGGTCGTCACGGGTGGTATGGAGTCGATGTCGAACGCGCCGTACCTGCTGCCGAAGGCGCGCTTCGGATACAAGCTGGGCAACGGCGAAGCTCGTCGACCACGCCGTGTTCGACGGGCTCACCTCGTCGTTCGACGGTCTCCACATGGTGCAGCAGGCATCGAACGTCGCACGTGAGCTCGGGATCACCCGGGAGAATCAGGACGCCTGGGCGTTCCGCTCGCACCAGCGTGCAGCGTCCGCGCAGGAAGCAGGCATCTTCGACGAGGAGCTCGTCGCGGTCGGTGAGGTCGCTGCGGATGAATCGATTCGCTCCGACACGACCCTCGAGAAGCTCGCTTCGCTGAAGCCGGTCTTCGACCCCGAGGGGACAACCACCGCCGGCAACGCACCCGGGGTCAATGACGGAGCCTCATGCGTTGTCGTGTGCTCCGAGGAATATGCGAGGCGGCGCGGGCTCGAACCGCTGGCGCGGATCGTCGGTCAGGGAACGGTTGCCGAGGAGTTCGCCTATCTCGCACGCACGCCGGCGCGCGCAGCCGAGGCCGCTCTCGCAGACGCGTCCCGCTCGATCGCCGAGGTCACGCGAACCGAGATCAACGAGGCCTTTGCCTCGGTGGCGTGGAACTCGACCCAGCTGCTCGGTGTCGATCCGGACACCGTCAACGTCAACGGTGGGGCGATCGCGCTGGGCCACCCGATCGGCGCCTCCGGTGGGCGGATCGTCGGAACGCTCGTCCACGAGCTCCGGCGTTCCGGCGGTGGCCTGGGGCTCGCTGCGATCTGCTCGGGTGGCGGCCAGGGCGACGCGCTCCTTCTCGAGGCGTAATGCGCCGGCGTTCTCTAGTCGTGTGCCTGTTGGCCCTTGCGGTTGCGCCTGCTGCGCGTCGCCGGAAAACCTCCTGTCTGTGCCAACGTCCCGCTCGAGGACAAGCTCGCCGGAGCTCCCGTCGCTTTCGTCGGCAAGCTGCAATCGACGCGCCAAGGAGCGGGGGGCACGTACTGGCGGTTTGACGTCGACCAGCGGGTAAAGGGGTCGCTCGGGTCGGAGGTCGAGATCCGCGCCAAGCCGCTCACCGATGTCAAGGGGAACCCACTCGAGCGAGCTGTCGAGGTCGGTGTCCTGGCCCAGTTGGACGGTGCAACAGTCACCACGGACTCGTGCGGGCTCAGCGATCCGGCGGCTCTGCTCTCGGTTGCCGACGAGGCACGGGGTGCGCCGATCAAGCTTGTGATCGGTGCCTTCGCGCTCATCGGCGTCTTGATTCTGTGCTTCGTTCGACTTCGGCGCGGCTCACGACCGCAGTTCCCCGGGTACAACCCGACTCCGAAGTGACCGGCATTTCCCCACGTTCTCGTCGTCGGCGCCGGCCAGATGGGCGCCGGCATTGCGCAGGTCGTGGCGGCATCGGGCAGAGCCGTATCACTGCACGATCCGTTCCCTGGCGCGACCGAACGCGGCCTCGAAGCCATGCGCACAAGCCTGGAGAGGCTCGCCGAGAAGGGAGGGGCGGACCCGGAGGAGACCCTCGCACGCGTGTCGCCGGTGGTCGAGCTCGTTGACGCTGACCTGATGATCGAGGCGATCGTCGAGGATCTCGACGCCAAAGCCGATCTCTTTCGCCGCGTCGACGAGGCGCTCTCGCCAGGCGCGATCCTTGCCTCGAACACATCCTCGATCTCGATCGCCGCGCTCGCCTCTGCGACAGGTCGTCCCGACCGCGTCATCGGGATGCACTTCTTCAACCCCGTGCCCGTGATGAAGCTCGTCGAGGTGATTCGCGCCGCGGAGACCTCCGACGAGACCAACGCCGCGATCGTGGCACTCGCCCATGACCTCGGGAAGGTGCCGGCCGAAGCTCGCGACTTTCCGGGATTCGTCGCGAATCGGATCCTGATGCCGTTCATCAACGAGGCCGCGTACGCATTGCTCGACGGAGTCGCCGAGCCCGAGGCGATCGACACCATCGCCAAGCTCGGCTTCGCACATCCACTCGGGCCACTGGCCCTCGCCGACCTGATCGGGCTCGACACGTGTGTCGCGATCATGGACGTGCTCCACGCCGGCCTCGGTGACCCCAAGTACGCGCCGTGCCCGTTACTCCGTCAGCACGTTGCCGAAGGTCGGCTGGGACGTAAGAGCGGGCAGGGGTTCTACTCGTACTCATGACCGAGCCGCATCTCGAAGCCTGGGACGGCGACGATGCAGCATTCGTCGAGCACGCGTACCGCCTCGTCCTGCGACGGACGCCCGAGCCGGAGGCACGCGAGCGAGCTGTTGCCCGGCTCGGTGACGGCTCTCTCTCACGGGCCACGTTGCTGCACGAGCTGGCAACGTCGGACGAGCTCGAGCGGGTCAGGCAGCTCGACGACGCGGTTGCCTCTGGGCTAGCCGCTCGTGAGCGTGGGGAGCAGCTCCGTTGGCTGAGCGCGGCGCCTGCAACCGACGAGCGCGTGATCGAGATCCCCTGGGTGCTGTCGCGGCTCGGTGACGGGGACGTCCTCGAGGTCGGTTACGCAAACGCCGAGAATGCGTACCTCGCCGCGCTCGTCCGGGCCGGCCCCACGCGGCTCGTCGGGGTGGATCTGGCCGAGCGCGCCATCGTCGGTATCGAATCGATCACCGCAGACGTCCGGGCGTTGCCGCTCGAGGACGGAACGTTCGATCAGGTGCTTCTCGTCTCCACGCTCGAGCATCTCGGCGCCGACAACTCGGTCTACGGGCAGCCCGTCGAGGACGACCCATCGGCTCGTGACGCGGCACTCAGGGAGATCCGTCGTGTCCTCCGCTCCAACGGTCGCCTGCTCGTCACGGTGCCACTCGGCGAGCCTGGCGACCACGGTTGGTTTCGACAGGACGACGTCCAGGGCTGGACGCACCTCTTTACTGCAGCCGGCTTCTTTGTCGAGGAGCAGGAGGCGTACGAGCTGGAGGCAGAAGGTTGGAGGGCAGCACCCGCGTTCTCGGCGGACGGGGTTCGGTACGGCGAACGGGGGCCCGCTGCCTCGGCAGTCCTGTGCACCGAGCTGTCGCCAGGGCGCCTTCGGCGCCTGCTGACGCCCGACGGGATCGCTCGGACCGCCAGGCGGCGCGGGCGGGCGCTTCGCCATCAAGGCCACTGACTCGTATCCTCACGGCTTGAACTTCGCGCTCACCGACGAGCAGGCCGCCCTGCGCGAGCTGACCCGCGAGGTCGTCTCACGCGAGATCGAGCCCCATGCGGCAACCTGGGACAAGGAGCGGATCTTCCCCCGCTCGCTCTTTGCCCGCCTCGGTGAGCTCGGGTTGATGGGGATCTGTGTTCCCGAGGAGCTCGGTGGAGCCGGTGCCGGATTCGTCGCCTATGTGATTGCACTCGAAGAGCTGTCGCGTGGGGACGCCGGTGTGGGAGTCACGGTCGCCGTCCATACGAGCGCAGCGACGTTGCCGCTGGTCACGTTCGGCACGACCGAGCAGAAGGAGGCGTTCGTCCCGGCCCTCGCGCGTGGTGAGACACTCGGGGCATTCGCGCTCACCGAGTCGGGCTCGGGCTCGGACGCAGCTTCGCTCCGAACGGCAGCTGACCCGTTCGACGGTGGGTGGACGATCAACGGGACGAAACAGTGGATCACGACGGGCGGTCACGCCGGAACGATCCTTCTCTTTGCCCGCACGGACCGCACGATCACAGGGGCCAAGGGCATCTCGGCATTCATCGTCGACGGCGACCAGGTCGAGGTGACGAGGGAGGAGGACAAGCTCGGGCTGCACTCTTCCTCCACTGTCGATCTCGTCCTGACCGACGTTCGGGTCGAGGGCGACCGGTTGCTCCACACGGAGGGCAAGGGCTTCACCGTCGCGATGGCGACGCTGGACGGGGGTCGCATCGGCATCGCGGCTCAGGCAGTGGGGATCGCGCAGGCGGCGCTCGACACCGCGACGGCGTATGCGATCGAGCGCGAGCAGTTCGGCTCGAAGATCGCTGAGTTCCAGGCGATCCAGTTCAAGCTCGCCGATATGGCGACCGAGATCGAGGCTGCCCGTCAGCTCACCTACCGCGCGGCGTGGCTCAAGCAGGCTGGTCTGCCGCACACCACCGAGGGCGCGATGGCAAAACTCCATGCGTCGCGCACGGCGGTGCACGTGTCGCAGGAGGCGATTCAGGTGCTGGGAGGCATCGGGTACACGAGCGCGTTTCCCGCGGAGCGCTACTACCGTGATGCCAAGATCACGGAGATCTACGAGGGGACAAGCGAGATCCAGCGAATCGTCATCGCCCGCCGGCTACTGACGCGTCAGGCTGGGTAGTCTCGGGTCGTGGCCCGCGCACGCGACGAACCAGTCCGCCTGAACCGGATCTACACGCGTGGGGGTGACGGGGGAGAGACGTCGCTCGGCGACGGGTCGCGGGTCTCGAAGCTCGACCCGCGAATCGGCGCCTTCGGGACGGTTGACGAGCTCAACGCACAGCTCGGCGTGATCCTTGCCGGCGACCCACCTGACACCGGTCCGATTGGTCCTGGAGCGTGTCCAGAACGAGCTCTTCGACCTCGGCGCCGACCTTTGCGTGCCGGTCGGCGTCGAAGGACGGCTTCGGGTCGACCAGGAGATGATCGACGCGCTCGAGGCGGACTGCGATCGGTTCAACGCGGCCTTGCCGGAGCTCCGGAGCTTTGTCCTTCCCGGAGGGTCGGGCGCCGCGGCGGAGCTGCACGTCGCACGCACGATCGCGCGGCGCGCCGAGCGAGAGACGCTTGCTGCCGCCGACGCGGTCGGCGTTAGCTCCCTGACGCTCACGTACCTGAACCGCCTCTCTGACCTCCTCTTCATCCTCTCCCGCGCGGCGAATGCGCTGGCGGAGGCCGAGGAGCCGCTGTGGAGGCCGGGCGGGACGCGGTAGCGTCGCGAGGGGCGAGCGTGCTCGGTGCGGGGCGGGCTACGAGGCGATCTCGAGGAACGCGCAGCCCCGGTGGTCACCGGGCAACGGAGAGCGTCCGACACGGGTAACGAGATAGGCCCGCTCGTCGACCAGCAAACGATCCCCCGACGCCGGGGGAGATCCTTCGCGATGAACGAGCCGATAGGTCGACCCGGGCACGAGGAGGACATGGGCGGTGTGGTCGTACGAGACTCCGGCCGGTTCCTGCTCGCGTTGCGCTGCAATCCGCTCGAGCTCCGCGAACTCCGCTGCGATCGCGTCGAGCTCGAGCGCGCGAGCGGCAAGCTCGGCGGAGCGCTGCTCGACGTCAACGCGGCGTTGGTCGAGATCGGAGACGCGCGCCTCGGCGTCGGCGACGCGGGCTGCAAGCTCGTCGCGGATTCGCTCGAGCTCACCCTGCTGGCTCGAAAGGCCCGCCTCGCGTCGCTCGACGGCTGCCCGGCGCAACTCGACGGCTCCAAGCTCTTGACGGCGCTCCTCGAGCGCTTGCTCGACCTTCTCGAGCTCTGCCTCACGGCGGATGGTCTCGGTCGACAGAGCGGAAAGCTGAGCGTGTCGCTGGTCAAGCTCGTCGGCCCCGTCGCGAAGCATCGCCTCGATCTCGCCTCGCAACGCGCGCGTCTCCTCCTCGCGCCGTTGGAGATCGCCGATCGTCGAGGTCAGCTCGGCAGTGCGTAGCTCGAGATCGCGACCCCGGGCCTCGATGAGCTCCTCGATCTCGCTCTCAGCGTCGTCGGTTGGGGAAAACAGCCCACGCAGGCGCCCACGCACGCTGCCGTCCGGCGTGCTCCGGCCGGGCCAGTTCTCCCATTCGCGATCCCGACGCTCTGGTCCCACGCCCATTCCCTGTCCACTCCCTCATTGTCCTGGCCCGCCGGCGGCCGCTCCAAAGCCGTCGAAATTTGGTTCGGACCGCCGACGGTGCCCAGTCGTTCGACACCCACGGACCTAAGCCTGCACCACGGTTCCGAGAAGGAGACTAGTCAATCGGCCGCCGAGGCGACCCGGGACGCGCTATCGACGGCGCGAGCCGAAGTCCAGCGTGACGACCCAGGTCGCCATTCCCCCGAAGGTGCCCTGAGCCGCGGGCGAGAACCGCACCCCCAGGCCGAACTCTCGCCAATCCGGGTTGAGGAGATTGGTGCGGTGGTGAGGCGACGCCATCCACAGGTCGACGAGCTCGCGGGCGATGGGATCGGCGGAGCCGACCATCGCAAGGTTCTCGCCGACCGTCCAGTAGTCGGAGCGGGCTGGATAGAAGCGGCGCAGGCGCTGGGAGAACGGCGTTCCGTCCGGAGATTCATGCGCGAAGAACCCCTGGTCGAGCATCGCCTTCGAATGCGAGCCCGCGGCCAGGCGCAACTGCGTCGATCCGGCGAGCTGCCGAAGGCCGCGCTCGGATCTGATGACGTTCACCTCGCGCCCGATCGCCAACTCGAGCGCTTGCGCGCGTTGAGCGATCCCCGATTGTGACGCTGCGGGGGTGGCCGCCGGGGTCGCCGCGAGGAGAGCGAGCGCGGTGGCCGCGATGATGAGAAGTGCTCGAGGATTCACTGCCGTCCCTGCATCGGAGTCACCCGATCGAGGTCTGATCCCTCGATCTGGTATCGAATTGTCAGGCCGCACCTTGCGTTGGTCGCCGGGCTTTGGCCACCCCCCCTTTGGGGGGTTCTCGAGGCACTCGTATACTCAGGCAGTGGCCAGGATCGCCCGTGTCGTCATCGCGAAACCCGGTCTTGACGGCCACGATCGCGGTGCAAAGATCATCGCCAGGGCGCTACGCGATGCCGGGATGGAGGTCATCTACACAGGCCTGCATCAGACACCGGAGCAGATCGTCGAGACCGCTGTCCAGGAGGACGCCGATGCGATCGGCCTCTCGATTCTCTCCGGAGCCCATATGACGCTCGTGCCGAAGATCGTCGCCGGACTGCGCGCAAACGGGCTCGAGAATGTTCCGGTCGTGGTCGGTGGGACGATTCCACCTGAGGATGCCGAGGAGCTCAAGCGCCAGGGCGTCGCCGAGGTCTTCACGCCCGGCGTGGCGACCGGGGAGATCGTCTCGTTCCTCCAGGCGCGCCTCGCGTCAGTGGCAACTGCCTAGAGGCTAGAACGGTCGCGGAGGCAGGGGGTCGGACCCGAGGTCCGTTCCGGGCTCGTCCGGTGGCTCGACCGGTGGCTCGACTGGAACGAGCGTTCCGCCTGCGCGCGTGATCCGCGTTGCCGCAAGCGCGTCGGGCTCACCACGGATCGCCTCGGGGGTGACCTTGGCGGGCGCCGTGAAGACGGTGATCGCCGCCTCCGTGTCGCGCCCGGCGAGTATGCGCTCGCTCGGGTCGGAGATCGCGCCGACAAGCGATTCGTCCGCTTGTGTGGCAGCGGTCACGCGCAGGCGGACGACGCGGGTGCCGAGCGGGATCCAGCGGCCACCCGGCCACCAGCGCACAGCAACCGCAGCGATACTGATCGTGCCCGCTCCTGCCGCCAGCGGCGTCCCACGAAGCCCGATCGTGAAGCGAGAGCCCAGTCGGCCGGGAAAGAGGAGTCGTTCTCCGGCGACCAGATATGAAAAGGGGTTGACGTCGACGCCGTCGTTTGGGTGAACCTCGAAATGCAGGTGCGGATTGCCGTCGGCGTCACCTGAGTCGCCGCTCCACGCGACGAGCTCACCCGCTGTGACCTTCGCACCGTCGCGCGCCACGTAGGTCGAGTCGCGGACGCAGCCTCCGGTGTTGTCATTCCCCAGCGTGCGGTCGTTGTTGAGATGGATGTAGAGGTACGTCGTACCGCTCGCCCCGTACAGGTAGAGCAGGCACCCTGCGCGGGCTGAGGTCGTCCACCACTTGACCGTCCCCGCTTCGGCTGCGACGACCGGAGTCCGACGCGGGGTCATCATGTCGATTCCCGCATGACGGCCGTTGGCGCGAGGGTCGCCGTAGTTGTCATCGACGGTGACCTCCCCGATCAGCGGAAACACGATCTTCGCCGGTTTTCGGGCGGTGAGAGCCGGGGCGGCGAGCAGCGCCGCGGCGATTCCGCAGAGTCCGAGCAGGAGTGTCTTTCGGGGGCTGACCATGGCAGAAAGGGCGCGGTGGTGGCCGACGAGGAGTCGAAACCCTACCAAGCGATTGTTCGGATGAGGTCGGTAGAGTCACGCCCGTGAAGATCGCCGTGTGCGTGAAGCAAGTGCCCGACGCGAGCGCTGTCAAGCGGCTCGATGCGGCAACGAACCGCCTCGACCGTACTGGCGAAGGGGCTCTCAACCCCACGGATGTGAACGCGATCGAGGAGGCGTTGCGCCTCAAGGAAACCCACGACGGCGAGGTCGTCGTGGTCTCGATGGGGCCTGCCAAGGCAATGGAGTCTTTGCGTAAGGCGCTCGCCATGGGAGCGGATCGCGCCGTGCTCGTCGCAGACGACGCGGCGGCCGGATCCGATCTCCTCGCGACGAGCTATCTCCTCGCTCGCGTGCTGGAGCGCGAAGCGCCCGAGCTCGTTCTCTTCGGACAGCAATCGAGCGACGGAGACGGCGCGGTGATGTGGGCGGCGGTTGCCGAGCGGCTTGCACGTCCACTCGTCTCCCAGGTCGCAGCATTGAGCATCGACGGCACCACCCTCACCGGAAAGCGCCAGACCGAGTTCGGCTACGACGTCATCCGTGCTCCGCTGCCGGCGGTGGTGGCGGTGTCCGACGCGATCAATGAGCCGCGCTACCCCTCGCTCAAGGGGATCATGGGTGCGAAATCGAAACCGCAAGAAACACTTTCGCTCGGTGACGTCGGTGTGGAAGCCGATCGAGTCGGCGAGGCCGGGTCGCGGACGGCTGTTCTTGCGACCGCTCCTCCACCGGCAAAGAGCGGTCAGGTCAAGTTCGAGGACGACGGATCTGCGGCGGAGAAGATCGTTGAGTACCTCGCTGAGAAGCGGTTGATCTGATGACCACGTTGGTCTTTCTCGAGCACCACGAAGGTGCGCTCTCCAGGGGAAGCCTCGGCGTTCTTGCGCGAGCCCAAGCTCTCGGTCTCGAGGTGGCCGGCGTGGTGCTCGGACACGACGTCGGCGGGGTTGCCGCTGCCGCCGGTGCGTCTGGCGCGACCAGGGTCTACGTCGTCGACGATCCTGTTCTCGCGACGCCGCTCCCGCAGCCGCGTGTCGATGCCCTCGAAGCTGTCGTCGCAGAGACGGGCGCGGACACCGTGCTCTTCGCCGCCTCGGTTCTCTCGGCCGACGTTGCCGCAGGGCTTGCCGCTCGACTCGAGGCCGGCCTCAACTGGGACCTCGTCGATCTCGAGCTCCGTGGCGACGAGCTCGTCGGGAAGCGAGCAGCGCTTGGCGACTCGGTGCTGGTCGACGTGGGTTGGACGAGCACCCCGCGCGTCGCGCTGGTGCGGTCTGGATCGTTCGACGCAGTTGATGGCGGCGGAACAGCCGAGATCACGGTGGTCGCGGCCGACTTTCGCGAGTTCTCCACCAGAGCAGAGCTCGTCGAGCACCTTCAGGAGGCAACCAGCGGCCCCTCGATCGAGGAGGCGGACATCATCGTGGCGGGCGGGCGTGGTCTTGGCGCCTCCGAAGGGTTCGCACTCTGCGAGGCACTCGCTGCGGAGCTTGGTGGCGCCGTCGCCGCCACGCGCGCTGTCGTCGACGCCGGTTGGTATCCCTACTCGACCCAGGTGGGACAGACCGGGAAGAGCGTTTCCCCGAAGCTCTACGTCGCGCTTGGGATCTCCGGGGCGATCCAACACAAGGTGGGCATGCAGGGCTCCGGCACGATTGTCGCCGTGAACAAGGATCCCAACGCGCCGATCTTCGACTTCGCGGATCTCGGCGTGATCGGGGATCTCCACCAGATTGCGCCGAAGCTCACCGAGCTGCTCCGGGCCCGCCGGCAGTAGTGGACGGTCTCCGACCGCTGGACTATCCACCGCCGTTCTCTCCCGGCGAAGTGATTCGACCACCGACCGACCCCGTCGCGGAGCAGATCGGTGTTGGTGTGCTGGTCGTCGGCGCCGGCCCGGCTGGGCTTGCCTGCGCGATCCGCCTCGGCCAGCTGCTCGAGGAGCACCCCGAGATCAGAGAGAGGCTCGGTGATGTCCCGGTCGCCGTTCTGGAGAAGGGCAAGCAAGCCGGCTCTCATCTTCTCTCGGGCGCGGTCATGAACCCGCGTGCGATTCGAAAGCTGTTCGCAGGACGTCTCACGCTCGAGGACATGCCGACGTATGGAGCGGTCGAGCACGAAGCGGTGTACCTCCTCACCCGCAGCCGCGCACTTCGGATACCCCCACCGCCGACGATGATGAACCACGGCAACACGATCGTGTCGCTCTCGACCCTGGGCCGCTTTCTCGGCGAGCAGGCCGAGGCGCTCGGAGCGATGATCCTGCCCGAGACAGCCGGGGAGCGACTGCTCGTCGAGCACGGCAGAGTCGTCGGGGTCAGGACCGGTGACAAGGGACGAGGTCGCCAAGGAGAGCCGCTCGCGAACTTCGAGCCGGGCGCGGAGGTCACCGCCAAGCTCACCGTCCTCGCGGAGGGGACGGCAGGTCACCTCACCGGTGCCGCGATCGACCATTTCGGGCTCGAGGGTCGCAATCCGCAGATCTGGGCGCTTGGCGTCAAGGAGGTGTGGCGCGTCGCGAAGCCCCTCGAGCGGATCGTCCACACGATGGGCTGGCCGCTTCGCAAGAGTGCGCGCTTCGGCGAGTTCGGCGGCTCCTGGATCTACCCGATGGGGGACGACCACGTGTCGATCGGGTTCGTCCTCGGGCTGGAGTACCGCGACGTCGAGCTGTCGGCCCACGACGTGCTTCAGGAGTTCAAGACACATCCCTTGGTCACCAGGATCCTCGAAGGCGGTGAGCGCGTCGCCTGGGGTGCGAAGACGATCACGGAAGGCGGGCTGCATTCCGTTCCCTCCAGGCTCAACGCTCCTGGTCTTCTGCTGATCGGGGAGGGGGCCGGCCTGGTCAATGTGCCGCGGCTCAAGGGGATCCACTATGCGATCGAGTCAGGACGGCTGGCAGCCGAAGCTGCCTTTGCCTCGCTGCAGGGTGGCGAGGTCGTTGGGCGTCCGGGCGCACTCGACACGTACGACGCAGCGATCCGGCGGAGTTACATCTGGAAGGAGCTCAGCGAGGTCAGAAACATGCGGCAGGCCTTTGACAAGGGCTTCTTCGTCGGTGGCGCCCTCGCGAGCGCAATGACGGTCTCGAAGGGCAAGCTCCCCCCGGGCGACCGAGCGACCCACCGCAACGACTCCGCGCCGCTCCTCCACACCGATCGTGCCTCCCGGTATCCCCCAGCGGACGGGAAGCTCACGTTCGACAAGCTCTCCTCGGTGTTCGCCTCGGGCAACAGGACCCGTGACGACCAGCCGAGCCACCTGCGCGTCGAGCGGAACGTCCCACGGGACCTCGCCGAGATGTGGGCCTGGATGTGCCCTGCGCAGGTCTACGAGGTCGGAGGCGAAAACGGAGACGGCACTGTCACCGTCAACCTGACGCCCTCGAACTGCGTGCAGTGCGGGGCCATCACCGCGAAGGGCGGACGCTTGACACCACCAGAGGGTGGCTCGGGCCCCGAGTACACCGTCACGTAGCGCACGGCTCCTGCTTCAGCTTCGGCGCCTCCGCGCCGATAGAACGGACAGTGAGTGAGCACGGACATCTGCAGCCGTACCGGCGCATCGGCACGATCCTCGTCGAGCGAGGATTGATCTCGGAGCACGAGCTCTCGGTCGCGCTTGCCGAACAGGAGCGGTCGGGCCGCCCACTCGGCGAAGTGTGTGTTGAGCGCTTCGGTCTCGATCGGCTGCACCTTGCCGATGCGCTGGCGAGCCAGTGGGACGAGATGCAGGCCATGCCGGCCGAGGATCGGCCCCGCCTTGCACTTCGTTCGGACGGCGGCGAGTCTCCGAGCGAGGGGTCTGAGGAGAACGAGCTCCGGGTGCTCCTCGAGGAGGCACAGGCAGCCAGGGCCGAGCTCGAGACGAAGACGGACGAGCTGAGCCAGCGCCTAGCGGCACTCGAGGTGCTGGTCGCAGACGTGAGCACTGCGCTGGCCGAGATCCGACCGGCCGACAAGCCACCGCCTCGGGTCTCCCGACGCGGCTCGCGGTCGGTTCGGGCCTAGCCAGTCCTCGCAGGCGACAGGCTCCCCACCGATCGTCCGACGGTCAGGGTCGCTCGCGCTTCCAGGCTTCGACCATGGCGACGCGTTGGGCCAGCGTCGGATGAGTCGACAGCATGAGATACGCCCAGGTGGGCGGGCTCGGATCGCCGAGCGAGGTCTTTGAGAACCCTTCGAAGAGCTGCATCGCCGATGCCGGGTCGCGGGTCGCCGTGAGCGCCTTCCAGTCGGCCTCACGCTCCATCTGGCGGCTGACCCAGTTCTGCAGCGGCGAGGTGGCCAGACCGAACAGCGTGATGACCAGAAGCGCGAGTGGGATCGCCTCGGGCTCGCCCATCCCACCACGCCTCCTGGTCGTTCGCATCAGGAGCCATGCACCCGGGATGGCGAACAACGCGAACCACTCGATCGCTTCGGCAATGTGGCCGCTCGAGTGGTGGCCAAGCTCGTGAGCGAGTACGACAGCCACCTCGCCGTCGCTGAAGCGCCCGTCCAGAAGCGTGTCCCAGAGGACGATCTCTTGCGTCCCGGCGACGCCGAACGCATATGCATTTGCCTGGCTCGTGTCTCCGCTCACGTCTTCGATCACAAGCGGCACGCCGTCGACGTGCTCCGAAGCGGCAAGCCGCTCATACGTCGCGATGAGCTTCGGATCGTCGGACGAGTGGTGGAGACCTGAGGTAAGCCACGGTGCGGTGGCGGCGAAGGCAAACGCGATCGCCACGAAGACCGCGGCCCCCGGGATCCACCACCATTCCCCGATCGCACGGGCGAGCGCCATCACGATCAGGAGAGCGATGCAGATCGAGATGAAGGACGCCGTGAGCTCCGCCCAGCCACCGAGCGCCCACTCGAGGTAGCCGATCTCCGAGACGTCGTGCCGCCGATCCCACCACAGCCTGACGAGCCCGAAGGGGAGTTGCACCGCCCAGGTGAGCGCCAGGCCGAGCATCCCGAGCAGCATTCCGGTGCCGATCGGCCCGGCCGCCGACTCTCGCGTCAAGGCCGCGCCGCGGCGTGCGTAGATCCAGAACGCCGCGACCAGGGTGATCTGGGTCAGCACCCACAGCACGAGCGGGACCCGCTCGTAGGCCTCGGCGTCATGAACGAGGTCGCGCCCGAACGTCGCGGGTACGTCGACCGGCGCAAGCGTGAGGTCGTCGGGGACCACGGTGTCGAGGAGGGAGCGGGCTGCGAGCAGCCAGCCGACCACGACAAGGCCGAGTATCAGTCGGCGAGCACCCACGTTGCGTCGCCGGGGCGGCTCCGCGGGCGCGGTGGCTTCCATTTGCGCATTCTGTCTAGAGTCGAGAGATGGGCGCTCAGCTTCCGACCCGCGAGGACGTCGAGCGCGCCGCGTCGGTCATCCATGGCCGAGTCCGTCGGACGCCGGTGCTCGACGCTTCGGTCCTGGGAACGGGCGTCTCGGTCAAGGCGGAGCTTTTCCAACATGCCGGCTCGTTCAAGGTGCGAGGCCTGACGAACCGGCTGGCCGCGCTGACCCCCGACGAGCGACGCCGCGGGGTGATCGGCGTCTCGGCGGGGAACCACGCGATGGCGCTCGCCTGGGGTGCGGCCAGGGAGGGAATCGACAGCCTCGTGGTCATGTTCGCCGGCGCGAGCACGTACAAGCTCGAGCAGACACGCGCGCTGGGGGCCGGCGTCGAGCTGATCGACGGTGACCCTGCTGCAGCCTTCATCCGCATGAACGAGCTGGTCGAGGAAACGGGGCGGGTTCCGATTCATCCCTTCGACGATCCGCTGGTCGTCGCGGGGCAGGGGACGGTGGGTCTCGAGATTCTCGAAGATGTCCCCGACGTCGACACGATCGTCGTACCGACCGGCGGGGGTGGCTTGGTCTCCGGCATCGTCACCGCCGTCGCCCCGGCGGGCGTGAAGGTCGTGGCCGTCGAGCCCGAGGGGTCTGCCGCACTCAAGCTCGGTCTCGAGGCGGGGGCATCTGTGTCGCTCGTCCCGGTCACGCGGGCCGGCGGTCTCGACGCGCCGTTCGCCGGCTCGATCGCCGTCGAGTGCTGCAGGGAGCACGGCGTCCAGTCGGTTCTGGTCACCGATGATGCGATCGAGGAGGCAATGCGCCGCGTGTATGCCGACCTGAAACTGGCCTGCGAGCCGGCCGCGGCAGCGGGTGTCGCGGCGCTCGCGACCGGTGAGATTTCGTTCGAGCGGGCCGTGGTCGTCGTCTCGGGAGGCAACGTTTCGGCCGAAGTTGCCTCTGCTATCCTGGGTTTCCGATGAAGGCTGAGATTCATCCCGACTACGTTCTCGCGCACGTGTCCTGCTCGTGCGGGAACGAGTTCACGACTCGCTCGACCAAAGCCGAGCTTCACGTCGAGATCTGCGCGGCGTGTCACCCGTTCTATACGGGCAAGCAGAAGCTGATGGACGCGGGTGGTCGGGTCGAGCGCTTCCAGCGCCGGCTCGAGAAGAAGTCCTAGGGCGCTCGCGCCCCACCGGTAGCGTTCCCTCGATGCGACGGCACGTCTCCCTCTTGTTGCAGGCTGCGGCCAGCGCTTCATACGGCGGTCAGGCGGTCCTCGAAGGCGTGATGATGCGCGGCCCCTCGTGCTGGGCCGTCGCGGTTCGTCGTCCAGACGGCGCGATCGAGGAAGTGGCGCGCAACGTCTCATCGCCGATGAAACGGCACAGGCTGTGGCGCCTCCCCGTCATCCGCGGGGTGATCGCTCTCGGCGAGTCGTTGGCGATCGGCTTTCGCGCCCTCGCGATCTCGGCCAACGTCGCCTCTAGAGAGGAGGACGAGGAAGGCGAGATCGTGACCGAGATCTCGCGGGGACAGATCCTGTTCTCGTTCGTGATCGCGATCGGGTTCGCGCTCGCGCTGTTCAAGGTCGGCCCCGCGCTCCTCGTGAGCCTCCTTCCGATCGACGGGACGACCTGGTTCGTCCTCGTCGAGGGTGTCGTGCGCGTGACCATCTTCGTCGTCTACATCGCCCTGGTCGGATTGCTCCCCGATCTCAAGCGGGTCTTCCAGTACCACGGTGCGGAGCACAAGACGATCAACGCGCTCGAGGCGGGATCGGAGCTCTCTCCCGCGAACGTGCAAAAGTATAGTTTGATCCATCCTCGTTGCGGAACAGCCTTTTTGCTATGGGTGATGGTGATCGGGATCTTCGTCTTCGCGTTCGTCGGACGGCCGGTCTGGTACTGGCTGATCCTGAGTCGCATCGCGCTCCTCCCGGTCATTGCGGGCCTCGCGTACGAGCTGATTCGCTATGCGGGGCGACATCAGGACAACCGTGTGCTCATGACGCTGCTCGCCCCTGGCTTGTGGCTCCAGCGGCTGACGACGCGCGAGCCGAGCCTCGATCAGATCGAGGTGTCGATCCGGGCCATCGACGAGGTGCGTCGTCGCGAGGAAAACGAGGATGCGGTCGAAGCCCGAAAAGTCGAAGTCATGGCGTGACGAGAGCGCAAGGAGCGGCTGATGCCAAGAATCGTTCGTGAGGCAGACGTGACCTGGGCGGGGACGATGGCACGTGGGAGCGGGGCGCTGACCGCCGCCACCTCGGGCGCGTTCGTCGAGCTTCCATACTCGTTTCCGACGCGGATCGGCAATCCGGAAGGGAGAACGAGCCCTGAGGAGCTCCTTGCCGCCGCACACGGCGGCTGCTTCACCATGTCGCTCGCGAATGAGCTGTCGAGTGCCGGCATTCCGCCCGAGCAGCTCGGTGTCCGTTGTACGATCACCATGGACGAAGTGGAAGGGAAGGGGCATCAAATCGTCGGCTCCGTGCTGGTTGTTCAGGCAAGCGGCCCCGGGATCGACGATGTCTCGCTTGCGGAAGCGTCGGCGGCGGCCGATGCGGGCTGCTCATTCTCGATGATGCTGGTAGCCGCAGGTGTCAACATTGAGATCACGACGACGACCGGAGGGAATGCCTGATGGCGACGGATAGAACCGCATCGGTGACGTGGACGGGATCGCTGCTCGAGGGCAGCGGGACGATCGACGCCGTGGGTAGTGGGGCTTTCGGGCCGCTCCCCGTGTCGTGGCCTTCGCGGGCGGAGAGCTCAAACGGTCAGACGAGCCCGGAGGAGCTGATCGCGGCTGCGTGGGCGTCCTGCTTCTCGATGGCTCTCTCCGCCGGGCTTGCCAAGGCGGGGACGCCCCCGGGGCAGCTGGACACCTCCGTGACCGTGACGTTCCAGCCGGGGGAGGGCATCGTGAAGGGCGCGATCACCGTGACCGCGTCCGTTCCCGGAATCGACGCGGAAGGTTTCGCGGCAGCCGCGGCGGGTGCAAAGGAGAACTGTCCGGTGTCGAAGGCGCTCGCAGGAATCCCCGAGGTCACGCTCTCCGCGACGCTGAGTTAGGCTCCGTTGGCGGCCATCGACCAGCTCGTCGACGAGCTCGAGCGCTCCTACACCGACCTCCAGGCTCGCCTTTCGGATCCCGCGGTGTACAACGACCATCGCGAGGCAGCCGACGTCGGACGTCGTCTCAAGGAGCTCGAAGCACCCGTGCGAATCGCGCGCGAATGGCGACAGGTGCATGCTGACCTGGACGCGTCGCGAGAGGACATCGAGCTTGCCTCGCTTGCAGCCGACCTCGAGTCCGAAGCTCACCGCCTCGAGGACGAGCTCAAGCTCGCCCTTGTCGAGCACGATCCGGCTGACCAGAAGGACGTCCTCATCGAGGTGCGGCAAGGTGTAGGTGGCGACGAGGCTGCGCTCTGGGCCGGTGAAGTGGCCCGGATGCTGCAGCGATACGCAGAGCGTCGCGGCTTCCGGACTGAGCTCCTCTCGGTGAACGAGAGCGACGGTGGGGGTGTCAAGGAGATGGTCTTCGCCGTCAAGGGCGACGGGGCCTATTCCGTGTTCAAGTGGGAGGGTGGCACCCACCGCGTCCAGCGTGTTCCCGAGACCGAGTCGCAGGGGCGAATCCACACGTCCACCGCGACCGTGGCGGTCATGCCGGAGGTCGAGGAGGTCGAGGTCAACGTCGAAGAGAAGGACCTGAAGGTCGACGTGTATCGCTCGACCGGTCCCGGCGGCCAGTCGGTCAACACCACCGACTCGGCTGTTCGCATCACGCATCTGCCGACAGGGATCGTCGTCGCGATGCAGGATGAGAAGTCACAGCTTCAGAACAAGAACAAGGCGATGCGCGTGCTCAGGGCGAGGCTGTACGAAGCCGAGCGCGAGCGGCGGCAGGCCGAGATCGCGGCGACGAGAAAGGCGCAGGTCGGCACCGGAGAGCGTGCCGAGAAGATCAGGACGTACAACTTTGCGGAGAACCGCCTCACCGATCATCGGATCAAGCTCACGGTTCATCGCCTCGATCAGATCCTCGCGGGTGACCTCGAGGAGTACACCGAGGCGCTCATCGCCGAGGAACGCCGTCGGGCTTTCGAGACCGACGCCGACTAGAGGTAGCCGTCCGATGACGATCGGCGAGGTCATTCGGCGCTCGACCGAGCATCTCCACGCGCGGGGCTCCGAGACACCAAGGCTCGACGCCGAACTGCTCCTCGCGAAGGCGCTCGGGCTGTCTCGAATCGAGCTCTACATGCACCACGATCGTCCGCTGGAGCCCGAGGAGCTCGACGTTGCGCGCGCACTCGTCGCTCGGCGCGCCACCCGCGAGCCTCTCCAGTACGTCCTCGGGGAGTGGGGCTTCAGGCGACTCACGCTCGGCGTCGATGCGCGGGCGCTCATTCCCCGCCCCGAGACCGAGACCCTGGTCGGGCGTGCGCTCGAGCTGCTGCGCGATGTCGCGGAGCCTCGCGTGCTCGATGTCGGCACCGGTGCCGGCCCGATTGCGCTCGCGATCGCCGACGAGCACCCGGGCGCCGTCGTCACGGGGATCGATATCTCGCGCGACGCACTCGAGCTCGCCCAGGAGAACGCCGATCGCATCGGCGTCTCTGTCGATCTCCGCGAGCACGACTTCCGAACGGGCCTCCCGGACGGGCCGTGGGACGCGGTCATCGCGAACCCCCCATACATCGACCCGCGAGACGGGGCCTCGCTGCAGCCGGAGGTGCGCGACTTCGAGCCCTCGCTCGCGCTCTTCGGAACCAGCGCCTACGCGGCGATCGTCCCGGCGGCGTTGGCCGTGCTCTCACCCGGGGGTGTGATCGTCCTCGAGGTCGGTGACGATCAGGCCGGCGCAATCGCCATCCTCGTCGAGACCTCGGGTTTCGTCGACGTGATCGTGACCCGGGATCTCGGCGGTCGGGAGCGGGTGGTGGAGGGGCGACGTGAGCCCTGAGAGCGCGCGCGCGATCGCGGCGATTCGAGGGGGTGACGTCGTCATCCTTCCGACCGACACCGTGTACGGCCTTGCCGCCGACGGGCTTCGCCGCGAGCCGGTTGCGTCGCTGTACCGCCTGAAGGGCCGAGACCAGAGCCAGCCGGTCGCGCTCGTTGCGACGTCCGTTGCTGTCCTGGTCGACTGCATACCGGAGTTGCAGGGCGCCATCGAAGCTGTCCTGCGCGGACTTCTTCCCGGCCCGTTTACCCTGGTTGTGCCCAATCCGGCCCATCGGCTTCCCTGGCTGACCGGGTCGCGACCAGACGTCATCGGCGTCCGGGTTCCCCAGCTCGCAGGGTCGACAGGCGCTGTCCTTCAGGCGGTGGGTGCGGTTGCTGCAACCAGCGCCAACCTTCCGGGCGGGGGCGACCCGCGCACGCTCAAGGACGTCCCGGACGCGCTCACCGAAGGCGTGGCGGCGATCGTGGACGGTGGTCCGCTGCCCGGCGTCGCCTCGACCGTGGTCGATCTCACCGGTGCGGTCCCCGTGGTCCTTCGCGAGGGTGCCGTTTCAACGTCCGCGGCCCTCGAGCGCATTCGGGCCGCCGCCTCCTGCCGTTAACACTTTCCTGACCCCGCCACGACCCGCGGCTAACGCCACGCGAGTAGGTTCGCCTTGTGAGCTCCCGAGTCGTGATCGCGATAGTCGCAGTGGTGACGCTCACGACGGCGGGCGCCGCCAAGGCTGTCGTCCCGACTGTGACCACCGGTGCGGTCTCGTCGATCGGCTCGAGCAGCGCCGTCGTCTCCGGCTCGGTCGACCCGAACGGGTTGGCCACTACCTGGCTCGTGGAGTACGGCACGACGAGCTCGCTCGGCTCGCAGACGACCGCCCACAGCGCCGGGAATGGCACGACGGCGGTCGACGTCAGCCAGCAACTGACGGGGCTGCAGGCCGGAACGACATATCATTTCCGCCTTCGCGCGTCGAGCACGGATGGGCCGGCCGTTGGTGCAGAGGCGACGTTCACGACCACCGGAGGGAGCGGCTCCCCGGTGGCAACCACGGGTGCGGCAAGCCTGCTCGGGCCTTTCCGCGCCACCGTTGCCGGAACGGTGGATCCGAACGGCGTCGCTACCGATTGGTACGTGGAGTACGGCACGACGACGTCGTACGGCTCGAAGACGACCACGCGACCCGCCGGAGACGGAACGTCGCCAGTGAGTGTCTCGGCCGACCTGAACGAGCTCAAGGCGGGGACGACCTACAACTATCGTCTCGTTGCCGTGGGGGGCGGAGATACCTCGCGTGGTGCGAATCGGACGTTTCGGACTGACCGGGCTCCTGGTGTCTCGACCGGATCCGTGAGGGACATCAAACCGACCTCGGCTCGTCTCACCGGCGCAGTCAATCCGCGTGGCCGCTCGTCCACCGGGTGGTTCGAGTATGGCACCTCCAGTTCGCTCGGGACGAAGACTGCTGAGCGCTCGGTTGGCGGCGGTCAGTCGGGAGTCGGGATCTCCGAAACCGTCACCGGCCTCCCGGCCGGCACGGTCATCTACTACAGAGCGATGGGTCGGAGCGACGCCGGTACGACCGCCGGCTCGACCCGAAGCTTCACCACCTCTGCAGGCCCCACCGTCTCGACCGGTGCGGTGTCCGAGGTTCGCGGTACGGAAGCAACCGTTGCCGGCACGATCAACCCAAATGGAAGGGCCACGAGCTGGTGGTTCGAATGGGGGCCGACCAGCGGCTACGGACAACGAACCCAGGTGGGGAGCGCGGGGAACGGGACCGCGACGGTCTCGGTCACAGCGCACCTCACCGGGCTGCCCCAGGCGTCAACCGTCTACGTCCGCCTCGTCGCAGAGAGCTCGGGAGGCCGGGTCGCGGGTTCGGGAGTCACGTTCAAGACGGCTCCACCGCCAGGGGTGGCGACGGGCACGGTGGCGGCCGTCGCGATCGCGCGCGCCACCCTGACGGGTCGGATCGACCCGGTTGGATCGGTGACCAGCTGGTGGTTCGAATACGGTCGGAGCTCCGCGCTCGGGACACGGTCCCCCGCCGGCACCCTTCAACCGGGGGCCACAGCGCCTGTGAGAGCGACGATCTCCGGGCTCACGCCGGGAGTGCGCTACTGGTACCGCCTCGTCGGTGAGAGCGTCGGCGGGCGATCCGAAGGCAAGGTCTTCTCGTTCGGCACCGCGCCGGTGCCCCGCGATCCCTCGGGTCGGCGGCTCCGGTGCACGATCGTCGGAACGGCAGGACCCGATGTTCTGAGGGGGACAAGCCACCGCGACGTCATCTGTGGGCTCGGTGGCGACGACCGGTTGTTCGGGCTCGACGGCAACGACGTCCTCTCTGGTGGCGCAGGGAACGACCGGCTCGAGGGTGGTCGCGGCGATGATCGCGTCTTCGGTGGCGCGGGGCTCGACGATCTCATCGGCGGCAACGGCCACGACCGTCTCGATGGAGGGTCAGGCGATGATCTGCTCATCGCTCGTGACGGCCGTCGTGACATGGTGGTCGGCGGCCCGGGGCGCGATGAAGGGATCCTCGACCGGCTCGACAGGGCAGCCTCGGTCGAACGCCGCCGCAGCTGATCGAACGAGGAACGAGACACTCTCAGGATGGGCGGGATGCCGGCCGCGGACTCGCTCGCCCACCTCCAGACCGCGGGCCTCGCCGATCTCGATCCGGACGTCGCTGCGCTCCTCGGCCGCGAGCTCGACCGTCAGCGAGGTCAGATAGAGCTGATCGCGTCGGAGAACTTCACGTGGCCGTCGATCCTCGAGGCCGTCGGTTCGGTTCCCACCAACAAGTACGCCGAGGGTTATCCGGGAAAGCGGTACTACGGCGGCTGTGAGATCGTCGACGAGATCGAGCAACTCGCGATCGACCGGGCCAAGGCGCTCTTCGGCGCCGAGCATGCAAACGTGCAGCCCCACGCCGGAGCACAGGCCAACATGGCCGTCTATCACGGGCTCCTCGAGCCGGGCGACAAGGTGCTCGCTCTGCGTCTCGATCACGGTGGCCATCTCACCCATGGGCTCAAGGTCAACTTCTCCGGGAAGCTCTACGACGTCGTGCACTACGGCGTCTCGCGCGAGACGAGCCGCGTCGAGGAGGCGGACGTCCTCGCGCTGGCGCGCGAGCACCGCCCAAAGCTGATCCTCTGCGGTGGGTCGGCGTATGCGCGAGTCGTCGATACGACGATGTTCCGCCGCGTCGCAGACGAGGTCGGCGCGCTGCTCTGGTGCGACATGGCGCATTTCGCAGGGCTGGTCGCGGCCGGGCTCCATCCGAATCCCGTGCCCGACTGCGACGTTGTGACGTCGACGACGCACAAGACTCTTGCAGGCCCGCGGGCCGGCTTCGTGCTCTGTCGCGAGGAGCATGCGACCGCGATCGACCGCGCGGTGTTTCCCGGTCTGCAGGGCGGTCCCCTGATGCATGCGGTCGCGGCCAAGGCGACGTGCTTCAAGATCGCCGCAAGCGAGGGATTCCGTGCGTATCAGGCGCAGGTGCGCACGAACGCCGATGCCCTCGCCGAGGAGCTGATCAGCGGCGGTCTCAGCGTGCTCACGGGAGGAACCGACACCCACCTCGTCCAGCTCGATCTGCGCAGCTCCGAGTGGACGGGCAAGGCGGCCGAGGAGCGGTTGCACGAGGTCGCGATCACGGTCAACAGGAATACGGTGCCGTTCGACGAGCGGCCTCCAACCGTGGCGTCGGGAGTCCGCCTCGGCACCCCGGCCGCGACGATGCGCGGCTTCGACGACGTCGACTTCCGCGAGGTCGCCCAGGTGATTTGCGAGGCACTCTCGGACGATGCCGACATCGCAGTGCTCGCCGGCCGGAGTGCCGCCCTCTGCGAGAGCCACCCCTTGTACCCGGGTCTCGCCGGGTACTCCACGTTCGCACGGCCCGCGGCCGGATGACCGGTCTCGTCATCGAGGTAGCTCATCCCCTGGTCAAGCACAAGCTCGGCTTGCTCCGGGATGTCACGACGACGACCCAGATGTTCCGGCAGCTCGTCAACGAGCTCACGCTGCTGCTGACCTACGAGGCGACGAAGGATCTCGCAGACGAGAGCGTCACCATCGAGACGCCGCTCGAGCGGTTGGAGGCTCGCCGGATCTCCGGCAAGAAGGTCGCGGTCTGCCCGATCCTTCGGGCCGGGATGGGGATGCTCGACGGAGTGCTGTCGCTGATTCCCGGCGCGCGGGTCGGGTTCATCGGCCTCTACCGCAACGAGGAGACGCTCCAGCCGGTCGAGTACTACGTGAAGCTCCCCGACGACCTTGCCGAGCGAGACGTGATCCTCCTCGATCCGATGCTCGCCACCGGGAACTCCACCGCAGCGGCGGTCGAGTCGGTCAAGGCAGCCGGTGCGACGTCTGTCAAGCTGATCGCGCTCATCGCCGCACCCGAGGGCATCGCGCGAATCCACCGTGACCATCCCGAGGTCGGGATCGTGGTTGCTGCAATCGATCGCGAGTTGAACGAGAAGGGTTACATCGTCCCCGGTCTGGGTGACGCAGGCGATCGGCTGTACGGCACGAAGTAGAGGCTCGGCATGATCGATGACCTGCGGGCCACACCCGAGGTTCTCTTCGGAGCTCTGCTTGCCTTTGGCATCGTCGTCTTGCTGACGCCCGCGGTCGGCGGAATGGCTCGTCTTCTCGGCGTCGTCGACCATCCGGACGCACGCCGGGTCAACAAGCGTCCCATCCCGCGACTCGGTGGGCTGGCGATCTTCATCGGCATCGTCATTCCCGCGATCGCGTTCCTCGATCTCTCCGGCGAGATGCGCGGCGTCCTGCTCGGCGCGGGAGTCGCCTGCGTCGTCGGTACGGTCGACGACTTCCGTGAGCTTGCCCCGCTACCGAAGCTCGCGGGGCAGGTCATCGCCGCCGCGATTCCGACGGCGTTCGGAGTGTGGATCGATCACTTCACGTTCCCATTCCTCGGCGCCGTCGATGTGCCCGAATGGCTCGGGATCCCGCTGACGATTCTGTGGATCGTCGCGGTGATGAACATGGTCAACTTCCTCGACGGGCTCGATGGCTTGGCTGCCGGCGTGTGTGGGATCGCAGGGATCACATTCGCCGTGATCGCTCTCTCCCTCGGAAAGACCGATGCCGCGATCCTCTCCGCGGTCGTGGCCGGCGCGTGCGTCGGATTCCTGCGTCACAACTTCTTCCCGGCCCGCATCTTCATGGGAGACTCCGGCGCTCTCGTTCTCGGCTACACGCTCGCGACCATCTCGGTCGCCGGGTTGCTCAAGACCGCGTCGACCGTCGTCCTGTTCCTCCCGCTGCTCGTCCTCGCGATCCCGATCATCGACACCTCGTTCGTCGTCGCACGGCGACTGAAGCACGGTCTTCCGGTGTCCGCGCCCGACAGGTCGCATCTCCATCACCGCTTCCTGGCGATCGGGTTCAGCCAGCGTCGCGCAGCAGTGACGATGTGGGCGTGGGCCACCTCACTCGGCGCCGCCGCTCTCGCGACGCGATTCATCCCGTTCCGCGAGGGAGGGGTCTGGCACCTGTGGGAGACGCTTGCAGTGGTCGCTCTCGCTCTGGTCGCGCTCGCGTTCTCGGCGTACGTCGTCTACCTCCTCGAGATCGTGAAGCTCGCGAACCCACGACTACGGCGCCGCGAGGCGAATGGCGAAACGGAAGAACGACGCAGCGCCTGACCGCGTCGTGGCCGGCCGGCGCGTGTTGTGACGAAGTCTGCGCGATACCGCATTAAAAAGCCGATTCGACTGTCACAAACTAGGTGATATGCTCCCGTCCGATGGCCGCTGCAGCGACCACGTCCTCTGGGCATTCTCTCGCCACCGCCTCGGGACTCCTCCTCGGGACGACCTGCGCCGCAATGGGAGTCGGAGCGCTTGTCGGCTGGCTCCTGGGCGACGTCGGAATCGGGCTCCTCGTGGGCTCGATGGTCGGGATCCCGCTGGCAGTCGGCGCGGTTTACATCGTCTACTCACGCGAGGCATCGTGATCGCCGATCGGCTCATGACGCCACACGCAGTCCCGGCGCGGCTCGCACCGGCGATTGCGGGCACGGGCCTGATCGCACTCGCCTTGCCCGTGTTCCTCGTCGCCGGCTGGCCGATGAAGGGCTGGGTGCTTGCGGCCGTCCTGTGGATCGGCGGTCAGCTCTTTGCGCTCCTGCTGGCGCGGCTTCCGCTCGGCACGGGTAATCTCGCCGCCGCAGGCATGCGAGGGATCGGGACAAGTTTCAGGGCGATGGCCGTGGGGATACCGCTTGTCGCGGTGACCGTGGCCGATGAGGGCGTCGGCATCGCCGCGGCGCTGCTGTACGCCCTCGCCTTCACTCTCGAGCTCGCGGTGTCGCTGCTTGTCTACTTCGGCGCGGAGGCGCGCGTATGAGGCGCCTCCTGGGGTTCGCGACGTTCCTGCTGCTTGCGCTACCGTCGGTCGCGCTCGCAGCCGAGGAGAGCGGGGTGGAGGAGGAGAAGTTCAACCCTGCTTCCGAGTGGACGTTGCACCCGTGGGTTTCGATTCACCTCGGTCCCCTCGACCTGTCGATCAACAAGGCGGTCGCGTACCTGATTCTCGGCGCTGTCGTCTCCTGTGTGATCGGGATCCTCTTCATGCGCGTCAAGGTCGGGAAGGACCCTGACCGCAAGCAAGCGGTCGGCGAGATGATCTACGAGATCGCCCAGGTCCAGGTCGCCGAGCAGGGGCTGCCGACGAAGGCCATCGGCCGTTGGTTCCCCTACGTCGCCACGCTGATGGTCTTCATCTGGGTCGTCAACATGCTCGGCTTCATCCCCTTGCCCCTCTCGGACGAGAAGGTCGAGATCTGGGGGGTCGAAGTGCCGACGCTCGCGTTGTTCGCCGCGACCTCGACGCTGTCGGTGACCCTTGCGCTCGCGCTCATGACCTTCGTTTTCACCCACGTCGAGGGCATCCGCGCCAACGGTGCGGTCGGCTACTTCAAGAGCTGGATCCCAGACGTGCCGAAGCCGATGTACGTCCTGATCGTGCCGCTCGAGATCCTCGGCCAGTTCATGCGGCTGATCAGCCTCTCGGTGCGTCTCTACGCGAACATGCTCGCGGGGCACATGCTGATCCTCACGTTCCTCGGGCTCATCTTCATCATCGGCAACCTGTTCCTCGCCGTGATCGCGGTCCCCGCGGCGGCGATCTTCTACCTCTTCGAGGTCGTCATCGTCGTCTCGATCCAGGCCTACATCTTCGCTGCCCTGTCTGCCATCTACATCGGCTCGGCCATCGAGCCGGAGCATTAGAAACCCAAGGAGGCCCCAGACCAATGTCCTCGTACCTCTTCCTCGCTGCCGCCGAAGACGGCGCCGACGCCGGTAAGGCGATTGCGCTCGCCCTCGGTATCGGGCTCGGCTCGCTCGGCGCCGGCGTCGGCATCGGCAACATCTTCGGCTCGATGATCCAGGCCGTCGCCCGACAGCCCGAGCTCAAGGGTGAGCTCTCCGGCATCCAGTGGCTCGGCTTCGCCCTCACCGAGGCGGTCGTGTTCTACGGCCTCATCGGTGGTCTCCTCGCCTACGTCCTGGTCTAGTCGATGTCGCTCGACCTCCTCGCAGCCGAATCGTCGAACGACCTGATCAAGGTCGTCCCGGGCCTGATGATCTGGACTCTCGTCGCGTTCGGAATCACCTTCTTCGTCCTCCGGAAGTACGCCTTCGGCCCGATCCAGAAGACGATCGACGAACGCCGCGACAAGATCCGCCTGGCGGTCGAGGAGGCGGACAACGCCCGCAACGAAGCCCGCGACTTGCTCGAGCAGAACAAGGCCATCCTCGCACAGGCCCGCTCGGAGTCGGCGGCCATCCTGGCCGAGGCGAAGAAAGTGGGCGACGGGCAGATCTCCCGTGCCAAGGAGGAGGCCGAGAGCGAGCGGCAGCGCCGGCTCGAGGACACGAAGAAGCAGATCGAGGCAGAGACCTCGCGGGCGATCGACCAGATTCGAACCGAGGTCGCCGGGCTGACGGTCGACGCGACGCAGCGCGTCGTCGGCAAGGTGCTCGACACCGCCGATCAACGTCGCTTGGTCGATGAGGCAATCGCCGAGCTCGACTTCTCCGCGCTGGAGCGTGGCCGCAATTAAGATGGCTGATTCCGAATTCATGCACTGCCGGCTGAGCGCCTGCACACGGCGCATTGCGCCCGTCTCGATCAACACCAAGGCTGTACCAGCCTTGCCGCTGATCGAGCCGAACACACTGCTTGGTGCAGACACTCCCCGACAGCACACCAATCCGAAACCAACCATCTAATGGCCGTCGCACAACAGGTGTATGCGCAGGCTCTCTACGAGGCCGCGCAGGGTCGCGACCGGGTGCCGCTCGTCCGCGAACAGCTCGGCGAGCTCGCTGCTGCGCTCCTCGAATCGCCGGAGCTCGAGGCGTTTCTCACCAACCCCCAGCTCGACCCGGCAGCCAAAGCGAGCGTGCTCGACGAGGTGACCGACGGGGCCGACCCGCTCGTGCGCAACTTTCTGCGCCTCGTCGCCGAGAAGGGGCGTGCGGGAGACATTCGCTCCATCTCTGCGGAATACGACAAGCTCGTCGACCGCGACGAAGGCCGGCTCACCGTCGAGCTCACCACCGCCCATGAGCTGACCGACGACGACGCTGCAGCGATCGTCGCCAAGATCGAGCAGGCATCCGGCCGCTCGGTCGAGGCGTCGCGCACCGTCGACCCCGCTCTGATCGGCGGGATGATCCTCCAGGCGGGATCGCTGCGCGTCGACGCCAGCGTGCGCGGCCGCCTGCAAAAGCTCCGTCGCGACCTTGTATCCACGTCCTAGCTGACCAGCCCGAGATTGAACAGAAGGAGAGCCCGTCCGTGAAGCTCCGACCCGAAGAGATCACCTCGATCCTCAAGCAGAGGATCGAACAGTACGACGTCGAGACCGACCTCAGCGAGGTTGGCACCGTCCTGCAGGTCGGCGACGGCATCGCGCGCGTCTACGGGCTCGAGAACTGCGTCGCGCTCGAGCGGCTCGAGTTCGAGAACGGGGTCGTCGGCATCGCGTTCAACCTCGAAGAGGACAACGTCGGCGTCGCGTTGTTCGGCGCCTGGCAGCACGTCAAAGAGGGGCAGCCCGTTCGTCGCACCGGCGAGGTGATGAGCGTTCCCGTGGGCGAGGCCTTCCTCGGCCGCGTCGTCGACCCACTTGGAAACCCGCTCGACGGACAGGGCCCGATCGCCTCGTCGGGCACGCGCCCGCTCGAGTTCAAGGCTCCCGGCGTGATCCAGCGCAAGCCGGTCGCCGAGCCGCTGCAGACGGGGCTCAAGTCGATCGACTCGATGATCCCGATCGGTCGTGGGCAGCGCGAGCTCATCATCGGCGACCGTGGCACGGGCAAGACCGCCGTCGGCGTCGACACGATCATCAACCAGCGCGGGGGCGACGTGATCTGCATCTACGTCGCCGTCGGTCAGAAGGCCTCCACCGTTGCGCAGGTTGTCGAGCGGCTACGCGATACCGGCGCCATGGAGTACACGATCGTGATCTCGGCTCCCGCACAGGAGGCCGCGCCGATCAAGTGGATGGCGCCGTTCTCGGGCGCTGCGATGGGTGAGCACTTCCTCTACGGGGGCAAGCACGCCCTCGTCATCTACGACGACCTCACCAAGCACGCAGACGCGTACCGGCAACTCTCGTTGCTCCTGCGGCGCCCGCCGGGCCGCGAGGCGTTTCCCGGTGACGTCTTCTACCTGCACTCGCGCCTGCTGGAACGTGCTTGCAAGCTGTCCGACGCGCTCGGTGGCGGCTCGCTGACCGCGCTTCCTGTCATCGAGACCCAGGCAGGCGACGTGTCCGCGTACATCCCGACAAACGTCATCTCGATCACCGACGGCCAGATCTTCCTCGAGTCCAACCTGTTCTTCTCGGGGATCCGGCCTGCCATCAACGTCGGGATCTCGGTCTCGCGCGTGGGCGGCAACGCCCAGACGAAGGCGATGAAGAAGGTCGCGGGGCGCCTCCGTCTCGACCTCGCCCAGTACCGCGAGCTCGAGGCGTTCTCCCAGTTCGGCTCGGAGCTCGACGCCGCAACGCAACAGTCACTCGCACGAGGCGAGCGGATGGTGGCAACGCTCAACCAGCCCCAGTATCAGCCGTGGCCGATGGAGGAGCAGGTCGTGGCGATCTACGCAGGAATCAACGGGTACCTCGACAAGGTTCCGGTCCCGCAGGTCCCGCGCTTCCAGGAAGAGCTCCGCGAGACGATTCGCACCGAGGGCACGCTCTACGGGATGATCCGCGACTCGAACGACCTGGACGACGAGACAACAGCAAAGCTCGTCGAAGTGCTCACGAGGTTCGTCGACGGATTCAACGTGATCGAGGAGACCGGGTTGGTCTAGGGCACTTTCGCCCAAGGCGAAATCACCCAGAGACACAACACAAAACATGGCATCGGTTCAGGACTACAAGAGACGGATTCGCTCCGTTCGCAACACGCGAAAGATCACGCGTGCGATGGAGCTCGTGGCGGCCGCCAAGCTGCGGCGAGCGCAGGTTCGGATCGAGGCGATGCGCCCGTACGCCGACACGATGCAGGAGCTCATCGCCGGCGTCGGCCGGTCGGCCGGCCCGGTACGGGGGCTACCGCTCCTCGAGAAGCGGGAGACCGTCGAGAAGGTCCTGATCGTGCCGCTCACCGGAGACCGCGGGCTTGCAGGCGCATTCAACGCACAGGTCACACGCCGTGCGTTCGCGCTCGAGCGCTCACTCCAGGGCGAAGGGCTCGAGGTACGTTGGCTCGCGATCGGCAAGAAGGGGCGCTCGACCCTCAGCTTCCGCCGCAAGCCGCTGGACGGGACGTTCGTCGGCTTCACCGATGCGCCGAAGTACGCGGACGCCCAGGCCATCGCCCACCGGGCAGCCGAGCTGTTCGTCGCGGGAGAGGTCGACCGGGTCGTCCTCGTCTACAACCGCTTCGTTTCGGCGCTCACGCAGACCGTCACCGACCAGGACGTCCTTCCGATCTCGGCCGACATCCTCGAGACGGATGACGAGGAGCGCGCCGACGACGCGTTGCGTGGTGACTTCATCTTCGAGCCGGAGCCCGAGGAGATCCTCAAGCGCCTCCTACCGGTGTACATCGAGACCCAGCTCTACCGCGCGCTGCTCGAGTCCTCGGCGTCCGAGCAGGGAGCGCGGATGACGGCCATGCGCAACGCGTCGAAGAACGCAGGCGAGATGATCGATCGTCTCTCGCTCGAGATGAACCGAGCCCGCCAGGCCGCGATCACCCAGGAGATCCTGGAGATCGTCGGCGGCGCCGAAGCGCTGAGCTAGCTGCGTGCCTGATGGCCCGCTAGCGCGGGCCGTTCCGCACGCTTCATCCCCGTCGCTTCGCTTTCGGGGAACCTGAAGCCGGGGGAACCAAGGTTCCCCCTGGGAACCCCTCCTTTAGCTGGTCTCTGGCGGTTTTCCCGTAGGACAAACCGTCCAGGGCGCAACGTACGGCCAACAATCATCCGAGTGCCGTCGTCTACCATCTTTCGAGCATGAGGACGATGCGAAAGACGTGGTACCGGTCGCCGCGATCGCTGGCGTGGGTCGGCGCCGGGGCCGTAGCCGTCGCGGGGGTCGCGGCGCTGTTTGCCTTCGGTCCGAACAAGGATGCTGCACCCGAGGTGTTCAACAACGACCCGGTGCAGGTGCCGGTCGTGCAAAAGAAGGTGCCGCTCACGGATGACGCCCGCAAGGTCGCCATTCGCTTCATCCAGACCGCTGTGGCGCGCGAGAACCTCGAGGAGGCCTGGGACCTCGTCGGGCCAAACCTTCGCGGGGGATTGTCGCGGAAGGAATGGATCACAGGCGACAACCCCGTCGTGCCGTACCCGCTCGAGGTTCTCGACGTTGCGCCCTACAAGGTCGATGAATCGTTTGCCGACAGCGCACTGCTCGAGGTCGCTCTCCTTCCGAAGGAGGGCGCGGGGGTCAAGAGCCAGATCTTCTTTCTTGGCTTGACACGGGTCGGTCAGGGCGAAAATGCCCGGTGGCTCGTTGACAACTGGGTCCCGCGCGGCTCCGCGCTCACGCCGCGCTGATCCGGCCGCGACAGGCGATCGACGCCATCGTCGATTGGCGTCGGAGGCTGTGATCCTCTAGCCTCCCGTCCGCTAACCAAACATTGACAGTGCCGTCTGATACCGTGCCGCGGGTTTTCCGACCGGCCTGTACCCAGCATGTCTAACCTCGTCACCTCCAAGGAACCGCCAGTCCCGACGCCGCTCACGCCGGGTGGAGCCCTTGGGCTGACGGATGATCACACCGAGGACGACTACAGCCCGGTACAGGCACGAGGGTACTGGGAAGGTGTCTGGCTACGTCTCAAGCGCGACAAGCTCGCGGTCGTCGGAGGGATCGTCATCCCGATCCTGTTCATCGTCGCGTTCGCCGGCGCGCCGATCGCGAGGCACCTTCTCGGGCACGGCCCGAACGATCCGTTCCTCTCGGCCGTCTTCGACGAGAATGGTCAGCCGCTTCCGACCGGCATCGATGCCGACGGGAACCCCGTGGGACCTCTGTCGACCGTGTACCGGATGAACCTCGACGGCGTGGTCGAGAAGCACTTCTTCCTCCTCGGATCGGACTCGACGCTTGGGCGTGACGAGTTCCTCCGACTCCTGTACGGAGCCCAGGTGTCGCTGGAGGTAGGAGTTGGGGCTACGTTCGTCTCGATTGTGCTCGGTGTGCTGCTGGGGGCTGCAGCGGGGTTCTACCGAGGCTGGGCGGACACCGTGATCTCGCGGGTCATCGAGGTGATCATGGCGTTCCCGTACTTGCTGTTCGTCATTGCGATAGCGGGGACCGTCGGACCTCGCCTCAACAAGGTGACCTTTGGGTTCTTAGGTGAGGGCGTGCTGACACTCGTGCTCGTTTTCGGCTTCCTCGGGTGGTTCTACTCGGCGCGTATCTTCCGTAGCGTCGCGCTCTCGCTTCGTGAGAAAGAGTTTGTCGAAGCGGCGAGGATGGTCGGCTCGAGCAACTGGCGCGTCCTTCGCACCCACATCTTCCCGCACCTCGTGGGGCCGCTCATCGTGCTCGTGACGCTCAATGTCGCCGGATTCATCCTCGCTGAGGCCGGCCTCTCGTTCCTCGGCCTCGGGATCGCGCTCCCGACCGCAAGCTGGGGAACGCTCCTGAAGGATGCGCTCCTCTACCACTCGGTGCAGCCGTGGCTCCTGCTCTGGCCGGGGCTCGCGCTCCTGCTGACCACGCTGTCGTTCAACCTCCTCGGCGACGGCCTTCGCGACGCGTTCGATCCGAAGAGCACCCGATGAGAACCTCTTTCCCCTGTCCATCCACACAAAGCACCAATGGTTCAACGAAAGGAGTCGTGTTGCGTAAGAAACGGCTTTTCGGGATCGCGATCCTCGCGATCTCGGGCCTCGCCATGCTGACGGTCGCCTCGGCAACTGCTGCGCCGAAGGCGGGCGGAACGATCGTCGTCGAGATGACCACGGACGTCGACTACATCGATCCGCAGCTCAGCTACTACGGCGAAACATGGAAGCTGGAGGCGATCACCGCCTGCAAGCTCTTCAACTGGCCCGACAAGGAAGGCGCCGCCGGCGCAGTTGCGACCCCTGAGGTTGCTGCTGGTCTCCCCGTCATCTCGAAGGACGGAAAGACCTACACGTTCACGGTCAAGAACAGCTTCAAGTTCTCGAACGGAAAGGCCGTCACGGCGAAGAGCTTCGTCGACGCGTTCAACCGGTTCGCGAACCCGAAGATGCAGTCGACCGGCGTTGCGTTCATCACTGACGTCGTCAAGGGCGCTCAGGAAGTCGTCGACGGCAAGGCGACCACGATCTCCGGCGTCAAGGCTGCTGGCAACAAGTTCATCGTCCAGCTGAACAAGCCCGCCCCGGACTTCATCGCCCGCCTGACGATGCCGTTCATGCAGGCGATCGACCCGACCCTCGCCGGTCAGATCGACGCGAACGGCATCAGCGACTATGCGTCGTGCGGTCCGTACTACTTCTCGGCACGGACGCCGAACCGCTCGCTCACCCTCAAGAAGAACCCGAACTACAAGGGTGGCCGCGCTGCGAACGCCGACACGATTCAGGTCAACATCGGCAACGATGTCGACGTCGAGTTCCAGAACGTCGAGAAGGGCTCCACCGACTACGCGTCGGGCGGCATCCCCGCGACCGAGTGGAAGAACGTCGTCAACAAGTACGGCCTGAACAAGAAGGACGGACGCGTGCAGGTTCGCGCACTGCTCGACATCCGGTACATCGCGCTGCATCACGGGCGTGATCTCTTCAAGAACAACCCGAAGCTGGCGAAGGCCGTCAACTGGGCCGTCGACCGGCAGGCGTTCTCGGCCCAGGGCGGATACCTGTTCGGCAAGCGCACGGGGCAGACGTTGCCGCCGGGCCTCCTCGGCTACAAGCCGCAGGGGATCTATCCGCTTCGCGTCACCTCCAACACGGTGAAGACGGCGAAGAAGCTCGCAGCGGGCAACCTCCGCGGTGGCAAGGCGATCATGTGGTCGTCGAACCGCGGCGTCGCACCGCTCCAGGCGCAGCTGATCCAGTTCAACCTGAAGCAGATGGGTCTTGACGCTGAGATCAAGCTGCTCCCGCGGGCACAGCAGTTCACGAACGCGGGGAACCCGAAGACGGCGGATTACGACCTCACGATCGAGCGTTGGGGTGCCGACTACGCCGACCCGTACGACTTCATCAACATCCTTCTCGATGGAGCGCAGGTCAGCAACCCGCAGCACAACAACTACGCGTATTACAACTCCGCGAAGTTCAACAAGCAGATGACGACAGCATCGCTGCTCGTCGGTAAGTCGCGCGGCACCGCGTACGCGGCCCTCGACGGCAACATGATGCGCGAAGACCCACCGTGGGCTCCGCTCGTCAACTCGAACGACCGGTCGTTCATGTCGGCCCGCGTCGGGTGCATCGTGATCAACGAGGCACACGGCAGCGGTCCGCTCCTGAACACGATCTGCATCAAGTAACACCGCTCCGACCGGGAGGGGGGCTTCGGCCCCCCTCCCGGCTTCACTCGAACTCACCAGCAGACTTCAATGTTCCAATTCCTCATTCGACGCCTTCTCTGGGCCGTATTTCTTTTCGTCTGCGTGACGCTGATCACGTACGTTCTCTTCTTCCTCGTGCCGGTCGACCCGGCGCGCCAGGCGGCCGGCAAGTCGGCGACCGCTGACGATGTCGAGCGGGTCAAGCACGATCTCAAGCTCGACCGGCCCGTCTACGTGCAGTACTACTTCTTCCTCAACCGGCTGGTCGTCCACCAGTCGCTCGGCAACTCGTACGCCAACCGTCGTTCGGTGAACGAGATGGTCGGGGAGGCGATCCCGCCGACCTCCGGTCTCGTCCTCGGCGGCGCCATCCTCTGGATGCTCATCGCGACGCCGATCGGAATCCTCTCTGCACTGCGACCGCGATCGCTCTTAGATAGATCGTCGATGGTTTTCGTCCTCATCGGCATCTCTGCGCCGGTCGTGTGGATCGGCATCCTGCTGCAGTACTTCGTCGGCTTCAGGCTGGGATGGCTTCCGAACGCCGGCTACTGCGACCTCGTCAACCCACCCGAGGGCGCCACGTGCGGAGGCCCCTGGGATTGGTTCACCCACATGATCCTGCCCTGGGTGACCTTTGCGATCCTGTTCGCCGCGAGCTACGTCGCGAATGATCCGGTCGAACATGCTCGACACGCTCGGTGAGGACTACGTGCGCACCGCCCGCGCCAAGGGTGCACCCGAGTCGTTTGTCATCCGCCGCCACGTCCTCCGAAACGCGATGTTGCCGATCGTGACGATGCTCGGCCTGGACATCGGCGTCGCGCTCGGTGGCGCGGTGTTCACCGAGACGATCTTCGGACTCCCCGGTCTCGGGAAGCTCGCGATCAACAGCGTCGAGAACTTCGACCTGCCGACGCTCCAGGGCGTGGTCGTGGTCGCGACGCTCGCGATCATCGTCTTCAACCTGATCGTGGATCTCATGTACGCGGTCATCGATCCGAGAATCAGGCTCTCGTGAGCATCGCCGCTCCGACAGCTTCCGACGCACGACGACGGAGCGCGACGACGCGCCGCTCCTCGCAGTGAACGATCTCCGCACGTATTTCAAGACCGAGGACGGCATCGTCCGTGCGGTCGACGGGGTGAGCTTCGAGGTGCGGGCGGGTCAGACGCTCGGTGTCGTCGGAGAGTCCGGCTGTGGCAAGAGCGTCACGATGATGTCGATCATGCGCCTCAACGCGAAGTCGGGGCGTCTCGACCTCGACCCGGGCGCTGGACGCGGGCTCGCAGATGGCGTCGTATCTGGAGCGGACGAAGAAGCACGTCTCGCTCTCGACCGGCGAGGCCCTGTTCCGTGGAGAGAACCTGCTGCGCGCACCCAACTCGCGGTTGCGTGAGATTCGCGGTAGCGAGATCGCGATGATCTTCCAGGACCCGATGACGTCGCTGAACCCGGTCAGGAAGGTCGGTGATCAGCTGATGGAGGCGGTGAAGCTCCATCGCGACGTGAGCGGCAAGGAGGCGCGTGATCGCGCGATCTCCGGCCTCGTCGAGGTCGGGATCCCGCGCGCTGAGCGCCGGATCGACGACTACCCGCATCAGTTCTCGGGCGGAATGCGCCAGCGCGTCATGATTGCGATGGCCCTGATCAACGATCCCGAGGTGCTGATCGCCGACGAGCCGACCACCGCGCTCGATGTCACGACGCAGGCGCAGATCCTGGAGTTGATCCGCAAGCTGCAGGAGGAGCACGGCACCGCGGTGATCATGATCACCCATGACCTCGGCGTGGTGGCCGAGGTGGCCGACGAAGTGGTCGTGATGTACGCGGCCCGAATCGCCGAGCAGGCGAACGTCGACGAGCTGTTCGAGCGACCGCGTCACCCGTACACGTGGGGCCTGCTCGGCTCGCTGCCGCGACTCGATATCGACGTCGAGCGATTGACGCAGATCGGTGGCCAGCCGCCGTCGCTGCTCAACCCACCCGCCGGTTGTCGGTTCAGTCCGCGCTGCGACTACGCGTTCGACCGCTGCCGACGCGAGCTGCCACAGAACGTGGCCTCGAGATTGGACAGCGCGCACCTCGACGCGTGCTTCCTGAGCGATGAGCAGAAGCTCGCGGAGGCAGCGCGTGTGGTCGTCGCGCACGGCGATGGAGGGATGATCGCGTGAGTGACGTTCTGCTCGAGGTGCAAGACGTCACGAAGTACTTCCCGATTACGCGCGGGATCATCTTCCAGAAGCAGGTCGCCGCCGTGCAGGCAGTCGACGGCGTCACTCTCTCCGTGAACCGTGGTGAGACACTCGGGATCGTGGGCGAATCGGGCTGTGGCAAGTCGACGCTTGCCCGCGTGATCATGCGCCTGCTCGAGCCCACGAGCGGCAAGATCGTGTTCGACGGGCGCGACATCAGTCGTCTCAGCCAGAGCGAGATGCGCCCGTTCCGGCGAGAGATGATGATGATCTTCCAGGACCCGTACGCCTCGCTCAACGCCCGCAAGCGCGTCGGCTTCATCGTCGGCGAGGCTCTTACGGTCCACAAGATGGGCACCGAGGCCGAGAACAAGCGCCGCGTGCAGGAGCTTCTCGAGGTGGTGGGGCTCAACCCCGAGCACTACAACCGCTTCCCACACGAGTTCTCCGGCGGCCAGCGTCAGCGCATCGGAATCGCGCGAGCGCTCGCGGTCAACCCGAAGCTGATCGTCGCCGACGAGCCTGTCTCGGCGCTCGACGTCTCGGTGCAGGCGCAGATCCTCAACCTGCTGAAGGACCTCCAGGGCGAGTTCGGCCTCACCTACGTCTTCATCGCGCACGATCTCAACGTCGTCCGTCACATCTCCGACCGGGTGGCGGTGATGTATCTCGGGAAGATCGCCGAGCTGTCCGACTCGTCGGTGCTGTACGAAAGCCCAAAGCATCCCTACACGGGGGCCCTGCTCTCCGCGGTGCCGATCGCGAATCCGAAGCTCGGGCGCTCGCGCGTCTACGTCCCGCTCGAGGGCGACGTGCCCAATCCGATCAACCCTCCGAGCGGCTGCCGTTTTCACCCGCGCTGCCCGCGGTTCCAGGCCGGGACGTGCGATGCCGAGGTTCCGCCGCTCATCGAGCTCGACGAGACGCGCTCCGTCTCGTGTTTCTTCCCGCTCGAGCGCTGGCCGATGACGCACGAGGAGATGGTCAGACCCGATCGCGTCGCGAGCGCCGCGGTCGCCGAGTGACCGAGCCGAGAGGCTCCTCAACTTTCTGCGGGAAGGGTCGTCAGAAATGAATGTGGGTAGACCTAACCCCTCATGCGAACGTGCACGTACCTCGATCTCGACCGAGCTCGACGGTGAGCTCTCGGAGGTGGAGCAGGCGATGCTGCGCCGGCACCTCAGGCAGTGTGCAGCCTGCACTGCGTTCCACCTCGAGACTGGAGCGTTCACGCAGGTCCTGCGCGAGGCAGAGCTCGAGGACTACCGGGTTGGCTTCAGTCCGCTGACGGCCCGACGTCGGTGGACCGGTCAGCTTCGGCGGGTCGCCCCGGCCGTCGCCGCCGCGGCGCTCTTCGTCACGGTCGGCGGCACGCTCGGCCGGTTTGTCGGTGAGCGGGAGCCGGTTGGACCTTCGTCTCCGCTCACGAGTGTCCGTAGCAGTAGCTCGTCGCCGCCGCTTGCTTCAGGCACGTATCCGGATCCGTCCAAGCCTCTGCTCCCGCTCGGCCAGCGAAGCGCTTCAGAAGACTTCTAGCTCTCTGACTCGGCTACGATGATGCGGCTCGCCGGCGTCTGAGTTGGCAAGCTTCCCTTTCGCTCACGAGTCTCAGGAGACACATTGGCCAGCAAGAACGGTCGCAACGTCGGCAAGGTCATCGAGATCAAGGGCGTCGTCATCGACGCGGTCTTTCCCGACGAGCTTCCCACGATCCTCAACGCAGTCGAGATCGACCTTCCACACGGCAAGCTCATTGCCGAGGTTCAGCAGCATCTCGGGGACGGACGCGTGCGCGCGGTCGCGATGGACTCGACCGACGGGCTTGCCCGCGGAACCGATGTCGTCGACACCGGCGCGCCCATCTCGGTTCCGGTCGGCGACGCGACTCTCGGCCGCCTGTGGAACGTCATCGGTGAGGCTATCGACGAGAAGGATCCGATCCCGGCCGACACGCAGCGCTGGCCCATCCATCGCGAGCCTCCCGCGTTTCGCGATCTCTCCCCGAAGGTCGAGATCTTCGAGACAGGGCTGAAGGTCGTCGATCTGATCGCCCCGTACATCAAGGGCGGCAAGGTCGGCCTCTTCGGTGGTGCAGGAGTCGGCAAGACGGTGTTGATCATGGAGCTCATCCACAACCTCGCGAAGGAGCACGGCGGTCTCTCCGTGTTCGCGGGTGTCGGCGAGCGGACACGTGAGGGCACCGATCTGTTGCTCGAGATGAGCGAGTCCGGCGTGATCGACAAGACGGCGCTCGTCTACGGCCAGATGAACGAGCCGCCGGGGGCGCGCCTGCGGGTGGCGCTCTCAGGTCTGACGATGGCCGAGTACTTCCGTGACCAGGGCCAGGACGTGCTCCTGTTCGTCGACAACATCTTCCGTTTTGTCCAGGCAGGCTCGGAGGTCTCGGCCCTGCTCGGCCGAATGCCGAGCGCGGTCGGATACCAGCCCACGCTGGCCACGGAGATGGGGCAGCTGCAAGAGCGCATCACCTCGACCTCGACGGGCTCGGTGACCTCGGTACAGGCGATCTACGTCCCGGCCGACGACCTGACCGACCCGGCCCCGGCGAATACGTTTGCCCACCTCGACGCGACCACGGTGCTCTCGCGGGCAATCGTCGAGAAGGGGATCTATCCCGCAATGGATCCGCTCGATTCGACGTCGCGTGCGCTCCAGCCGGGCATCGTCTCCGACGACCACTATCGCGTCGCGACGTCCGTGCAGCAGATCCTCCAGCGATACAAGGATCTTCAGGACATCATTGCGATCCTCGGGATGGACGAGCTCACCGACGAGGACAAGCTCGTCGTCTCTCGTGCCCGCAAGATCGAGCGGTTCCTCTCGCAGCCCAACTTCGTCGCCGAGCAGTTCACCGGCACGCCCGGCAAGTACGTGCGCACGGAGGACACCATCGCGGGGTTCGACGCGATCCTCAAGGGCGAATGCGACGAGCTGCCCGAGGCCGCGTTCTACATGGTCGGGCCGATCGAGGACGTCTTCGAGAAGGCGCGCCAGCTCGAGCAGGTCGCGGCCTAGCCCGGCACCGATGGCCGACGTCGACGCACATCCGACGTTCGACGTGGCGGTCGTCACGCCGGACGGCCCTGTGTTCCAGGGCGAGGCCCGGTTGCTCATCGTTCCGGGCGCAGCCGGAGAGATCGGCGTGCTTGCACGCCACGCTCCCCTGGTCGCGACCCTGAAGGCCGGGTCGACGCGGGTGCATCTCGGCGGAAGCGAGGTGCTCGAGTTCGCCACCGGCCCGGGGTTCTTCAAGGTCGAGACCGATCGCGCGCTCGCACTCGTCGACGACGCGGTCTCGGTGACGGAGATCGACGACGCCCGGGCGCAAGCACAGCTCGACGAAGCGAGAGCAGAGCTCGAGCGCGTCGAGGCCGGCGAGTCCACGGTCGATCGGTGGCAGCTCGAGCAGCGCATCAAGCACGCAGAGAACCAGCTCACGGTCTCCGGCCGCACCACCGGGTAGGGCACTTCTGCCCGAGGCAGAATTGCCTAGAAGAAGAGCATCGTACGGCGTGCTCTTTCCTCTACGGCGTTTCTGTCTAGACAGAAATGCCTCCTCAGCTACGCTGGGGCGACATTCCGGACAGCTTTGAGGCAGCTTGGCGACCGGGTTACCAAACGCCTAAAGAGCCCCCGTGAGGTCGCTACGGGACCGCTCAGGTAGGCCACGGTCGCCCGGCTCCGAAGGAGACGAAGTGCGCGTAGCCGACCATCCCCGATTGCGACAGCTCCTCGACGAGCGCATCGTCGTTCTCGATGGCGCGTGGGGGGTGCTGATCCACCAGCGCAAGCTCACGGAGCAGGAATACCGTGGCAAGCGCTTCGCCACGCACTCGCGCGACGTCAAGGGTGATCCCGATCTCCTCAACCTGACTCAGCCGGAGCTCGTCGCCGAGATTCACGCTTCGTACTTCGAGGCGGGCGCGGACATCACGACGACGAACACGTTCACGGCGACGGCAATCGGCCAGGGTGACTACGCCCTCGAGGCACATGCCGCGGAGATGAGCCTCGAGGGCGCTCGCATCGCCCGTCGCGTGGCGGACGAGTGGAGCTCGCGTGATCCGGCGCGGCCGCGATTCGTGGCGGGTGCTGTCGGCCCCTTGAACGTCTCGCTCTCCGTCTCACCAAAGGTGGAGGACGCCGCGTTCCGCTCAGTCACGTTCGAGCAGGTTCGGGCGACCTACGCCGAACAGGTCGTGGCCCTGGTCGAAGGCGGGGTGGACATTCTCCTGATCGAGACGATCTTCGACACTCTGAATGCAAAGGCCGCGATCGTCGCGGCGCGCGAGGTTGCTCCCGACACGCCGCTTTGGATCTCGTTCACCGCGATCGACAAGAGTGGTCGCAACCTCTCCGGGCAGACAGCGGAGGCGTTCTGGGTCTCGATCGAGCACGCAAAGCCACTCCTCGTCGGGGTCAATTGCTCGCTCGGCGCCACCGAGATGAGACCGTTCCTCGAGCAGCTCTCGCGACTCGCCGACACGTATGTCGCCTGCTACCCGAATGCCGGTCTGCCGAACGCAATGGGCGAGCACGACGAAAGACCGGAGGACACGAGCAGGTTCCTGCGCCAGTTCGCGGAGGACGGGCTGGTCAACCTCGTCGGGGGCTGCTGCGGGACGACTCCCGAGCACACGCGCAAGATCGTGGCGGGGGTCGAGGGCATCCCGACCCGGATGATTCCCGTTCCCGAGCGGCGGCCGCGATGGAGCGGGCTCGAACCATTCGAGATCCGGCCCGAGACAGGATTCGTGATGGTCGGTGAGCGGACGAACGTGACCGGCTCCGCGCGATTCAGGAGCCTGATCGAGGCCGGCGACTATCAGGAGGCGGTGAACGTCGCCCTCGAGCAGGTGCGTGGTGGCGCCAACGCCCTCGACGTCAACATGGACGCCGACCTGCTCGAGGGCGAGCAGGCGATGACGACATTCCTCAACCTCCTCGCCACCGAGCCGGAGATCGCACGCGTTCCGATCATGGTCGACAGCTCGCGCTGGTCGGTGATCGAGGCCGGGCTCCGGTGTCTCCAGGGCAAGGGAATCGTCAACTCGATCTCACTCAAGGAGGGCGAGGACGTCTTTCTCGCGCACGCGAAGCACATCCGCAACTTCGGTGCCGCCGTGATCGTGATGGCTTTCGACGAGGAGGGTCAGGCCGAGACGGTCGAGCGCAAGGTTGCGATTTGCGAGCGGGCGTTTCACCTACTCGTCGACCAGGCCGGCTTTGCGCCCGAGGACATCATCTTCGACGTGAACGTGTTGGCGGTCGCCACCGGAATCGACGAGCACAACGACTTCGCCCGGGCATTCATCGAGTCCCTCCCGTTGCTCAAGGAGCGGTGCCCCGGCGTGCGCACGAGTGGGGGAATCTCGAATCTCTCGTTCTCGTTCCGGGGCAACAACCACGTCCGCGAGGCGATGCATGCTGTCTTCCTCTACCACGCGATCGGCGCCGGGCTGGACATGGGCATCGTCAACGCCGGTCAGCTGATGGTGCTCGAGGACATCGAGCCCGAGTTGCGCGAGCGGGTCGAGGACGTGATCTGGAACCGACGCCCCGACTCGACGGAGCGGCTCGTCGAGCTGGCGGGGGCATTCGCCGGACGCGAGATCGAGCGCGAGACCGATCTCGCCTGGCGCGAGCAGTCGGTCGGTAAGCGTCTCGAGCACGCTCTCGTCCACGGCATCCTGGACTTCGTCGAGGTCGACGTCGAAGAGGCGAGGCTCGCGGCCGATCGTCCGCTCGACGTCATCGAAGGTCCGTTGATGGACGGAATGAAGGTCGTGGGCGATCTCTTCGGAGCCGGAAAGATGTTCCTGCCGCAGGTCGTGAAGAGCGCTCGCGCGATGAAGCGTGCCGTCGCCTATCTCGAGCCGTTCATGGAGGCGGAGAAGACCGCGGCGTCGAAAGCCGCCACCCGGGTGGTGCTTGCGACGGTCAAGGGCGACGTGCACGACATCGGCAAGAACATCGTGGGAGTGGTGCTCGGCTGCAACAACTACGAGGTGATCGACCTCGGGGTGATGGTCTCCGCCGATCGCATCCTCGACACGGCGATCGAGCAGGGGTGCGACATCGTCGGTCTGTCGGGCCTCATCACCCCGTCCCTCGACGAGATGGTGATTGTCGCCAAGGAGATGGAGCGGCGCGGGATGGATCTGCCGCTCCTCGTCGGCGGGGCGACGACATCGCGCCAGCACACGGCGGTGCGCGTTGCACCCGAGTACACGAATCCGACGATCCATGTGCTCGACGCCTCTCGCGTCGCCGGTGTCGTCGGCCAGCTGATCGACCCGACCCGACGCGCCGAGATCGATCGTTCGAACCGCGTCGATCAGGACAGGCTTCGCGCCCTCCACGCAGAGCGGGAGCGCAAGCCGCTTCTGCCGATCCGCGCCGCGCGCGAGAACCGGACCAAGATCGCGTGGCACGCCGACGATCTCGTCGCTCCCTCGTTTACCGGCTCGCGCCTCGTCTCGCCGCCGATCAGCGAGCTCCGGCGCTACATCGACTGGACGTTCTTCCTCCACGCCTGGGAGTTGAAGGGGCGGTATCCGGCGATCCTCGACGATCCGGAGCGAGGGCCGGTCGCACGGGAGCTCGTCGAGGAGGCGAACCGCTCTGCTCGACCGGTTCGAGGGCGACGGCGGCCTGCTGGGCGAAGGGCGTTCATGGGATCTGGCCGGCGGTCGCGAGTCGGCGACGACGTCGTCGTCGGAGGAGCGACGCGGTTCCCGATGCTCCGACAGCAGGCCGAGCACGGCGACTCCCGGCCGAACCGGTCGCTCGCCGACTTCATCGCCCCTGAGGAGAGTGGGCTACCTGATCATATTGGAGCATTTGCAATTTCGATCCACGGCGCCGAAGAGGTTCGGCGACGTTCGAGCGCGACGGCGACGACTACACTCGATCATGGTGAAGGCGCTTGCCGACCGGCTCGCCGAGGCAGGCGCGGAGTGGCTCCATGAGCAGACACGTCGTGCGTGGTACGCACCCGACGAGCAGCTGTCGGACGAGGAGCTCGTCGGCGAGCGTTTCCAGGGGATTCGGCCGGCCTTCGGATATCCCGCGTGCCCCGACCACTCCGAGAAATGGCGTCTCTTCGAGCTTCTCGATGCACGGACGAGCCGGGGTCGAGCTGACCGAGTCGTGTGCGATGACCCCTGCGGCGAGCGTGAGCGGCCTGTATCTTCGGTCACCCGTCGGCGCGGTACTTCAGCGTCGGACGGATCGGGCGCGACCAGGTCGAGGACTACGCCGGGCGCAAGGGCGAGCCGCTCAGCGAGGTCGAGCGCTGGCTGCGACCGAACCTCGCGTACGACCCCGATTGACCGTCGTTCTCGAGTCCGCGGGCGGCATGTCCCCTTTGGCCATCTGTCGCACCGCGGCGGAGGGTGCTAGCGTCCTGTCGTGTTCCTCCTCGGGGAGCTGACGTCATAACCACCCTCGACGGAGGCGACGCGGGTCGCCCAGGGCTTCTACGTCGGAACCGGCCCTTCTCGCTGTTGTTCATCGCCACGGCCGGCTCGGCGACCGGGACCTACCTGGCGGCGATCGCGCTGTCATGGGACATCTTCGATCGAACCGGCTCGGGCAAGTGGGTTGCGGTGCTGCTCGTGGCCGACTTTCTCCCGATGGTCATCATCGGCCTGACGCTCGGCCCGCTCGTCGATCGCCTCTCGCGACGCAGGCTCATGATCTTCTCCGACCTGACCCGGGCGGTGATGTTCGCTGCGCTGCCATTCGTCGACCGGCCCGAGGGGATCGTCGTGCTTGCCGCTGTCGGCGGAGTTGCGACCGGGTTCTTTCGCCCAGCGGTCTGGGCGGGGATGCCGAACCTGGTCAAGGAGGACGAGCTCGAGAGCGCGACCTCGCTTCTCGCGACGACGGAGAACGCGGCCTGGATGATCGGCCCGGTGGTCGCCGGTGCGCTGCTTGCCGATCTCCGGACCCTCGCTCGCGTACTGGGTCAACGCGGTGAGCTTCCTCGTTGTCCGCAGCCTTGATCGCGCGAATCCCGGCGCAGGGGCCTCCAGTCGGTCGGCGCCGTTGACGCGCGGCCACTGGCAGGACGTTCGAGGACGGTCTCGGCCTGGTCTTGCGCTCGCGACCGCTCAGGACGGTGCTCATCGTCTGGAGCATCGCCGGGATCGCGAGCGCCGGGATCAACGTCGGCAGAGGTCGTTCCTGGCGAAGGATGCGCTCGACGCCGGCGAAGCATTGGCTTCGGGTTCCTCGTCGGCGCGACCGGGGTCGGGCTCGTGCTCGGGAGCCTCTGGGCGGCTCGGCGCTTGGGACGCTTCGGAATGACCCGGCTCTACGGCGGCTCGCTCGTCGTGATGGCCGCAGGGTTCGGGTGCGGCAGCCGCGGCTCCCAACATCGCGGTCGCCTGCGTCCTGGCCGGGATCGCGGCGATCGGGAACGGCGCTGCGATCGTGTGCAACCAGATCCTCGTGCAGCGTGGCGCTCCCGACGCGATGCGGGGCCGCTCGCTCGCCGTCCTGATGAGCGTCTACTACGCCATGCCTCGGGCATCGGGATGGCGGCGGCCGGGAGTCCTGACCGACGTCGATCGGACCGCGCGTCGTCTGGGGGATCGCCGGCGGCGTGTATCTCGTCGCGGCGATGCTCGCCTTCGTCTTCACGCATCGCATCCGAGCCGAGCTCGAGACGCGGCTCGAGGCCGAGGGGTTCGACGTGAACCGCACCGGCGTCGATCGCCTGCAACGGCTTCTCGGCGAGATCGAGGCGACGCGACTCGAGGAGAAGGAGCGTCCCCAGAAGGTGCTCCCGTACATCCCCCGACGACGCACGCGCACTCGCTCGTGGTGAGAGATCGACGTCCAGGCGATGACAGGCTCCGATTTCGGGCGATCTCGCCGCGGCCGTCGTCGCAGGCGATCGGAAGGCCCTCGCTCGCGCTATCAGCCTCGTGGAACGTGGCGAGCCGGAGGGAGAGGCGATCGTCAGCTCGGTGTACCCGCGCACGGGACGGGCCTTCGTGATCGGTGTCACCGGCCCTTCCGGCGTCGGGAAGTCCATCTCTCGTCTCCGTGCTCGTGCGGCTGCTTCGCAGCGAGCGACGCGACGGTCGGCGTCGTGTCGGTCGATCCCGTCGAGCCCGTTCACGCAGGGCGCAATCCTCGGCGACCGGATCCGCCTCGGCGAGCACTTCCTCGATTCGGGCGTGTTCATCCGGTCGATGGGAACCCGTGGACATGTCGGCGGTCTCGCCGAGTCGACGCTGCAGGCGATGCTGCTGCTCGATGCGTCGGGCAAGGACGTCGTCATCGTCGAGACGGTCGGCGCAGGGCAGTCCGAGATCGAGATCGCACGGTCGCCGACGTCGTGGTGCTCGTGCTGATGCCCGGTTCCGGAGACTCGATCCAGGCGCTCAAGGCCGGGATCATGGAGATACCCGACGTGATCGCGGTCAACAAGCAGCGACCTGCCGGAGGCGAGGCGATGCTCGCCGAGATCCGGTCGGTCGTGGCGCTCGAGCCGGACGTCGCTCGTCGACCCGAGCTGGTGTCGACGTCGGCCAGGAGCGGGCGAGGGAGTGGCCGAGCTTCTGGACGGCGATCGATCGCCGCCGCGAGTTGCTGGTCGGTGACGAGCGAGCTCGCCGAGCGGCGGCGTCGCAACCTCAGCAGCGAGGTCGTGAACGCTCGCCGCGGCACGGTACGCCGAGCGGCTTCGCCGGCGAATACGCGAAGATGCCGCGATGCAGGCGCTCGTCGACGCGGTGCACCGCCGCGAGGTCGATCCGGTCACCGCCGCCAGAGCGGCTCGCTGCTCACGTGCTCGGGGAGGCCTCGGATGCGCCCGACGCTCGCTGACATCGAGCAGGCCCGTGACGCGTCTCGACGGGGTCGCGCGGGTCACACCGGTCTACTCACGTCGGAGACGATCGGCCGGCTGGTCGGGCGTCCGGTGCTGCTCAAGGCCGAGAATCTGCAACGCACGGGTGCCTTCAAGATCCGCGGTGCCTTCGCGACGATCGCCCAGCTCTCGGCCGCGGAGCGCAAGGCCGGGGTCGTGACGGCGAGCGCCGGGAACCACGGCCAGGCGGTCGCGTGGGCGGCCGGTCGCGCCGGGATCACCGCGACCATCGTCGTTCCCAATTTCGCGCCGATGGCCAAGGTCGAGGCGGCGCGAGGGTACGGCGCGGAGGTGCTGCTCGAGGGCGAGGGGTACGACGAATGCGTCGACCGTGCCCGCGCGATCGAGGCGGAGACGGGTGCCACCTTCGTTCACGCGTTCGACGATCCGCGGGTCATCGCGGGACAGGGAACGCTCGGTCTCGAGCTGGCCGAGCAGCTTCCGGCCGGGCCCGGGCACCGTCGTGATCCCCGTCGGTGGTGGCGGGCTCGCCTCGGGCATCGCGATCGCGCTCTCGCGCGCTTCGTCCGGAGTTGCGCCTCGTCGGCGTTCAGGCCGCGAACTGCGCACCGCTCGCCGGTCTCGACGCCACGGGGAACGACGATCGCGGATGGAATCGCGGTCAAGCAGCCGGGCGCATTGACGGAGCCGATCCTGCGCGAGCTGCTCGACGACATCGTCGTTGCCGAGGACGACGAGATCTCACAGGCGATCGTGCTGCTGCTCGAACGAGCGAAGCTGGTCGTCGAGGGGGCAGGCGCGGCGCCCGCTCGCGGCGCTGCTCGCCGACCGCGTGGGCGATGGCGACTCGCCGGTCTGCGTTGTCCTTGCCGGCGGCAACGTCGACGCGACGACGCTCAACTCGGTGATCCGTTACGGCCTCACCGCCTCCGGACGGCATCTCGTCCTGCGGCTCCTGATCTCGGACCGGCCGGGCGAGCTGGCACGGATCGTCGGGATCATCGCCGACGAGCGGGCGAACATCCTCGCGATTGCACACCATCGCGAGGGAAGGAACATCGGCGTCCTCGAGACCGAGGCGGAGCTCACGCTCGAGACGCGCGGCGAGGAGCACTCGCAGCGCGTGATCCACGCGCTTGCGACAGGTGGCTTCGTGGTCGAGCGGTCCTAGGACGGCACGGGGTCTTCGAGCGGCAACGTCGTCCGCGCGAGGTCAGCCACACCGCCGTCGATGACCGGCCGGGCGTCGTAGCCGCGCGCGCAGAGCACGGAGGCTGCGATCGCGGCGCGGGCTCCGGTTTCGCAGATCGTGACCAACGGACGATCGAGGGGAACGTCGGCAACCGTCCCGACGAGCCGATACGGGATGTTCCTGATTCCCGGAATGAGGGATCCCTCGCGCTCGTGGTCGTCGCGGACGTCGACAAGCACTACGGCGTTCGTCCGCGAGCAGGCGCTGAAGCTCGTCGAGCCCCATCGGACGGACGCTCTGCGTGCCGCCGTTGAAGAGGGTGAACCCGGTGAGATCGAAGAACGCAACGCTGCGAAGACCACGGATCGCGGCCTCGGCTTCCTCGAGGGTGGATGCGATCACGTGTACCGGTCGGGAGGCGTCGAGGATGAAGCCCGCCTTCGTCGCAAAACTCGATCCGCTCACCGGAACGTTGAGCGAGCCCGTCGAATGCTCGACCGAGGAAGGCTCGCGCGGCACGCACGTCGAGCGGCTGGCGACCCTTGCGGGACGCTGTCGGCTTGTGAGGCGGACACCGGATCGCCGAGGTGCGGTCCCTGGTTCACCGCGACGATCTGCGCGAGGTTGGGTGGCTTCGGCGCTGCGACCGCAGCGGAGCTTGCGATGAAGGCCGACGCGTCCGAAAACGCCAGCATCGGGTTGAACCGGCGCTCGAACCCGATCGTGGTCGACCCCTTCGAGCTCATCCCCTTTCCGCAGAGAGAGCCTGCGACGTGACCCGGGTAGACCTCGACCCCGTCAGGGAGCTCCAGCAGCCGCTGGAGCGAGGCGTGGAGAGCCGTTGCACCTTCGACGCCGCCGACCGCCAGGTCGGGTCGCGCCGTGTCACCTACGAAGAGAGAGTCGCCGGTGAGAACGAGCCACGGCTCGTCGGCCCTTGTGTGGTCGATGACCGCAAAGCAGCAGTGCTCGGGGCGGTGTCCTGGAGTGTGGAGACAGCGGAGGGTGACGTTGCCAATGGTGACGTCGTCGCCGTCGACCAGCGGGTCGTTGGGATACTCGACGCCGGCGGTCGCATGGATGCTGACCGGGATCCCGTGCCCGAGCGCCAGTCGACCGTGACCCGAGACGTGGTCGGCGTGGGTGTGCGTTTCGAGCGTTCGGACGATGCGGACCTCACGCCGCGAGGCCTCCGCGAGGAGCTCTTCGACAGCGTAGGGCGGGTCGACGACTACCGCCTCCCCTGCAGCCTCGCAGCCAACGAGATATGACGCACAACCGAGATCCTCGTTCACGAACTGGTGAAAGAGCACGAGCGTGAGGCTAGACGATCCTGCTCCGCGACCGCCGAAACAGGAGCAGCGTTCCAAGCACGAGTATCGAGGCGGCGCCGATTCCGAGAATCAGCCGCGCGCGAGACGAGCCCGACGCGGCAGGGCCGGGGACGATCGTCAGGGCTGTCTTCCAGCTGACCGAGGCGCCGTCGTCGTAGCGTTGCACCGCGCTCAGCGTTGCGATCCCGGGTGGTGCGGTAGCGCGGACTCGCATCGTGAACTCGATCGAATCCTGACCCGAGATCCGGCCTCCGCGCCACGTAACCCGGCTCTTCGCAACGTCGCTCGACCATCCGGGCGGCGAGGCCGTGCCGACGAGCGTGATACCGACCGGCAACTCGACGACGAGGCCGGTCGTCGACCGCGGTGCACGCTCGTTGGGAACGGCGATCGCCAGCGTGGTCTCCTCCCCCTGCGCGACGAAGGAGGGTGACGCCGTGACATGGGCGAGAGCCGGTGCCGCCATCCCGGCGAGTAGCGCGAGAAGCACCACGCCGACGAGAAGATGCCGCACTGCTCGAGGGCGAAGGTCGCAGTTCACGCAGAGAGATGGTAGACGCACTCGTCCGCGTTCCCGAGGCGCTGGGCCGGTCGTCCCGCACCAGTAGGCTGGAGTGGTGCGCGAGGAGATCGATCGTCGGGCGATGACGGTGCTGTCCGGGGGTCACGGTGCCGTCGACTTCGCCTCCGGGGCCGTGCCGGCCCTCCTTCCGTTTCTCGCGGAGCGTTTCGACCTGAGCTATGCCGCAACCGCCGCGATCATGCTTGCGGCAACGGCGTCGTCATCGCTCGTGCAGCCTGCATTCGGCTTGCTCTCCGACAAGCGCGGCGCGATCTGGTTGCTGCCGGTCGGGGTGCTCGTGGCCGGAAGCGGCATTGCCCTCGCGGGTCTGGCGCCCGCCTATCCGCTCGTTCTTGCTGCAGTCTTCGTGACCGGCTTCGGGATCGCGGCGTACCACCCGGAGGGAGCGAAGTTCGCGTCGTATGCGAGCGGACGGCGACGGGCCAGCGGGATGGCGTACTTCAACATCGGTGGCAACAGCGGCTACGCGCTCGGTCCGATTCTCATCACCCCGCTCGTCGTCTGGCTCGGGCTTCGCGGTGCGGTCGTGGCGGCGATCCCGGTGCTCGCTGTCGGAGGGTTGCTCGCGTTGAGCCTACGTTCGATCGGCGACCTCCATCCGAGCGTTCGGGGAGCTCCTCCGGTCACGGCCGAGGATCGGCCGCGTGCGATGGCACTGCTCGTCGGCGTGATCCTGATGCGGAGCCTCACATGGTTCGGGCTCATCACCTTCGTGCCGCTCTGGGTCGTTTCGCTCGACGGGACGAAGGCGGAGGGCAACCGCCTGCTCTCGTTCATGCTCGTCGCCGGAGTTCTCGGCGCCTTGGCGCTGGGGCCGATTGCCGACAGGTTCGGAATGAGGCGGACACTGCTCGTGTCGACAGCCCTTCTCCCACCGCTCGTCCTCACGTTCATCCACGTGGGTGGGGTGGTCGGCGCGGTCGCGTTGATGCTCGTGGGCGTCTGCGTCGTCGGGACATTCGGCATCGTCATGGTGCTCAGCCAGAGCTACCTGCCGCAACATGTCGCGCTTGCGTCGGGTCTCAACGTTGGGCTTGCGGTCGGGCTCGGTGGTGTGTGCGCGGTCATGATCGGCGCAGTCGCCGACGCGATCGATCTGCAAACGGCGCTCACGATCTGCGCCATCTCTCCAATCGTCGCAACCGTGCTCGTGCTGTTCCTGCCCGCCGCTGTGGCGACCGCCGCTCGCGGCGCGGCTCCGTCTGCCCTTGCGGCTGACGGATCCCGGAGCGCGCGATGACGGGCTCTGCGCAACGGGTTGCTGTGACGGGCTCGTCCGGGTTGATCGGTACCGCGCTGTCCAACCTCCTGTCGAGCAGCGGACACGAGGTGGTCAGGATCGTCCGCGACGGAAAGCTGGTGATCGCTCGGCCCGGGGAATCTGCAGAGGGGCCGGCGATCTGGGATCCGACCGCTGGGGTGGTTGATACGAGCCGATTCGAGGATCTCGATGCGGTGGTCCACCTCGCGGGCGCGCCGATCGGCCGTCGCTGGACGACCGCGCGAAAGCGAGCGATCCTCCAGAGCAGGGACGAGGGCACGCGCCTGCTCGCGACGGCGCTTGCATCGCTCGACCGACCTCCGAAGGTGCTCGTGTCGGCATCCGCGGTCGGCGTCTACGGCTCCCGTGGCGATGAGGTTCTCGTCGAATCGAGCGAGCACGGACGCGACTTTCTCGCGACCGTCTGCGAAGCGTGGGAGGGCGCGACCGAGCCGGCTGCCGAGGCGGGGATTCGGGTCGTGAACCTCCGGTTCGGCGTCGTCCTGGAAGCGCTCCTCTCGCGACTTCTCCGGCCGTTCCGGCTCGGCCTGGGTGGGCGGGTCGGCAACGGTCGCCAGTGGCTTTCGTGGATCGCGCTCGACGATGCGACCGCTGCGATTCGCGAGGCCCTGAGCAATTCCTCACTCCAGGGCCCGGTCAACGCGGCGTCGCCGCTACCGGTGACCAACGCGGAGTTGACGCGCACCCTGGGCCGCGTGCTCCACCGGCCGACGGTTATCCCGGTGCCGGCTGCTGCGATCTCTCTCGCGTTCGGCGAGATGGGGCGGAGCGTGCTCCTTGGGAGCCAGCGCGTGTCGCCGGAGCGGCTCGAGGCTGCCGGCTTCGCGTTCGCGTACCCCGAGCTCGAGGCTGCCCTGCTCCATGCGCTCGGCAAGTAGTCCGAGCCGATGGTTGAATTATCAGTCAACAAGGAGAGAGCGAATGACGGCACAGGAGTTCTTTGCGGCGCTTCCCGGGAAGGTCGACCCGGAGAAGACCGCCGGTATGACAGGCAGCTACGTCTTCGACATCACGGGCGTCGGGCAGTGGACGGTGGCGGTGAACGACGGCGCGGTCACCGTGGAGGAGGGAGCGGGAACAGCCGATTGCACGATCGTCGCGAGCGAGGAGACGCTTCTCAAGATCGCACGCGGGGAGGCCAACCCGACGACCGCCTACATGACCGGGAAGCTCAAGATCCAGGGAGACATGAACGCTGCGCTCAAGCTGCAGAAGCTGTTCTAGCGCCGTCACCGCGACTCGGTGATCGACGTCGCGATACTCTCACGCGATGAGCAGTGGCGATTCCTGGGTAACCGCACGTCCCGACCGGCCCACGTTCGTGGTCTGGCTGTTGATCACGATCGGGATCAACGTCCTCGCGCTCATCGTGGTCGACTGGCTGTTCGACGGGGTCGATGGTAGGACGGTGGGGGCCGATTCTGGTGGCAGCGCTCGTGCTCGGACTCGGGAATGCGTTTCTCAAGCCGATCCTCGCGATCCTGACGTTGCCCCTGATCCTCGTCACCTTCGGGTTGGGATACTTCGCGCTCAACATCGCGATGCTCGGGCTCGCGGAATGGGTCTCGAGTGAGTTCACGATCGACGGTTTCTGGACGTACGTGGGTGCAGCGATCGTCGTGTGGTTCGTCAACGTGGTGATGCAGGCCCTCCTCGGTGCGGTCAGCGGCACCAACGTTCGTCGGCCCGCGCGTCGTTCCTGATCCACCGCCTTCGTCGAGCGCGCGGTCGGGAGTCGCGATCACACCCACGATCTTGTAGCCTCGCCGCGTGATTCGCTTCCTCCTCCGTCTGGCGATCTCGGTCGCCGCCGCTGCGGTGGGGCTCGTCGTTGCGGCGAGCCTCCTCGACAGGATGTCCCTGGACATCCTGTCACTGATCGTCACTGCGGCCATCTTCGCGGTGATCTCAGGCCTTTTCGACTGGTTCGCCTCGATGGCCCTGCGACGAGCGCCCTTGCTCAGGGCTCTGGTCGGGCTCGCGACCACCTTCCTGGCCCTCCTGATCACCGATCTCATCACCGATGGGCTGTCGATCAGAGGGGTCTCGACCTGGGTGATCGCGACGCTCATCGTCTGGGGCGCGACACTCATCGCTTCAATGCTGCTCCCATGGATCCTGATTCGCGCCGGTGTCGACGCGCTGCGCGACGATCGGAAGCGCTAGCTGCTAGTCCAGCGACACGAGCACGACCGCGCCGAGCGCGAGGATCACCGCAGCGAGCTGGACCCGGCCCAGCCGCTCGTTCAGTAGCGTCGCCGCCAGGATCGTCGTCGGAATCGGGTAGAGCGCGGCAAGCACCGAGGCAACCGAGACGGGGCCACGGTGAAGCGCTGCGAGCAGGGCGACTCCTGCGCAGACCTCGAGGGCGGCGATCCCGCATACCGGCTTGAAGGCGACGCGGTCGAGCCTCAGGCCTCTGGTCATCGCGAGCGCGAGCCCGATCAAGCACACCGCCGACCCGACCCGGGAGAGTGCGACGGGCCAGAGTCCGGCCCCCTCTCCGGTGAGCGATAAGCACACGATGAACAGGCCGATCGGGATCCCGGCAGCGATCGCGAGCGGGATGGCTGTGGCGCTTCCGCTTGCCTCACCTGGGGCCAGTGAGACGAGCGCGATTGCGACCAGCGCGACCACGATTCCGATGAGGGCGGGTGTACCAGGTCGCTCACCACGGATGAGCGCGAACACAACCGGAACGGCAGCGCCTGTGACGGCGGTGATGGGAACGACGAGACTGATGAGCCCTCGGGCCATCGCCCCGTAGAAGAGCGCGAGCCCGACGCCGACGAACACGCCGCTTGCGAGCGACCACGCGACATCGCCGGACCCGACCTCGTCCCAGTCCACGATGCAACGCCGCCGGGACCGCGCAGAACAGCCCAACGACCTGCGCTGCGGCTGCCACCCGGGTGGCGGGCGAGCGGCGTGAGGCCATCGCCGCCGAGAAAGTCTGCGCCGCCCACCAGGAGCGCCGATGCGAGCGCGAGCAGCGCGGTCAGAGTCGCTCACCACGCCGGAGACTCCACCGACCTCGCTCGACAGGCAGCGCGCTCACCTGCGGAGACCCTATGTTTTCGGCGTGGCCACGATGACGAGGAAGCCGCTGATGACCAGGCTTGGCTGGAACGGTTGCCGCGGCGCTCACGCCGCTCCGCGACGAAGGCGCCGGCCTGGATGAGGAGGCCTTCGGGCCCTACGTCGAGTTCCTCGTCGCGGCAGGGCTCGATGGCCTGCTCGCATTCGGGACGAACGGCGAGGCGGTGCTGCTCTCCCGAGAGCGAGCGCCGGCGTGGGCTGGAGCTCTTCGTCGCCGCTGCTGGGAGCCGTCTCCTCGTGGCTGCGCATTGCGGGGCCCAGACGACGGCGGAGACCGTCGCGCTGGCCGCCCACGCCGCCGAGGCGGGCGCGGACGCAGTCGCAGCGATCGGGCCACCGTACTTCAAGCTGGATCCCGAGGCGCAACGTCGTCACCTCGTCGCTGCTGCGCACGCGTGCGCCCCGCTTCCGTTCTACGTCTACGAGTTCGCGGCCACGGCCGGCTACCCGTTCGACCTCGAGATGCTTCGAGCAGCTCCGCGACGACGCACCGAACTTCGCAGGGCTCAAGGTGTCGGACGCACCCTGGGAGGCGTTCGCTCGACCTACCTCCTCGACGGGCTCGACATCTTCGTCGGCCCGGAGAGCCTCATCCACCGGGGACGCGAGGCCGGCGCGGTCGGCGCCGTCTCGGCGCTGGCGGCGGTGTTCCCCGAGGAGGTGGCCGCGGTCGTCCGCGACCCGACCGCCGAGGGGGCCGAGTCGCTCGGCGCGCTGCGTGGCGCAGCTGGAGCGGTTCCCGCGACACGCGGCAGCCAAGCGCGCGCTCGCCTGGAAGGGCGTCGCCGATGAGGCCCGAGCGTGCGACCGCCGCTTCGCGATCTGGACGATGGGTGAGGTCGTCGAGCTCGAGGCGTGGCTCAGCGACGAGCTCGGAAGCAGGCGAAGCTGAGCCTCTCGACCAGAGCGAACAGCGTGCTCCGGGCGGGCATCCTCCACGCAGCTGACAGCGCCGCGCGTGCGGTCGTTCATGGGCAAGCACGGGATGCGGCTCGGTGCCTCGAAGTTCGTCGCGGGGGTCACGCTCGACGACTGCGTCGTCGTGCTTCGACGGCTCACTGCAGCAGGGGCTGCACGCCAACACGACGCTTCTCGGGGAGAGCGTCCACGACGGCGCCGAGGCCGAGGCTGTCGCGACCGAGTACGAGCGCATCCTCGAGCGACTGCACGACCGAGCAGCTCCCGGTCAACGTTGCGCTGAAGCTCACGCATCTCGGGTTCGAGCTCGACGAGGAGCTTGCATATGCCAACGTCGCTCGCGTCGTCGACACGGCGCAGCGGCTCGGGATCTTCATCCGCATCGACATGGAGCAGTCGAGCGTGCTGGACGCGACGCTGCGCATCTACCGTCGCCTCCGGGAGAGCGGGCGGGACGGAGTGGGCACGGTGCTGCAGTCGTACCTCTACCGCTCAGAGAGCGATCTCGCCGACCTGCTGCCGCTCGAGCCCAATCTCCGATTCGTGAAGGGCGCGTACCTCGAGCCGCCGGAGCCTCGCGTATCCGGCGAAGGCCGACGTCGATCGCGCCTACATTCGCCTCGTCGAGTCGGCGCTTCGCGGCGGGGCGTACACGGCGGTTGCGACCCAGGACGAGGCGATCATCGATCACGTGATCGCGTTCGCCGAGCGTGAGGGCTTCGCACGCGATCGCTTCGAGTTCCAGATGCTCTACGGCGTCCGGCCGGCGCTTCAGCTCGATCTCGTCCGGCGGGGCTTCAAGGTGCTCGTCGCCACTCCGTACGGGCCCGAGTGGTACCCGTATCTCATGCGACGCCTCGCCGAGCGGCCCGCGAACCTCGGCTTCTTCGCGAAGAACCTGCTGCGGCGCTAGAGCGAGCGCTCGAGTCTAGCGCGTCGAGCGCCGCGTCGACCGCGCTCGACGAGCACTGCGCGAAGCGCCGTCGACGACTCTCGGGTCGAACTGCGACGCCCGCGCAACGCACGACCTCGGCCAGCGCTTCGGACTCCGTCCGGGGGCGCCGTACGGGCGGCCGTGGATCATCGCCGAGTAGGCGTCGCAGGCGGAGACGATCCGCGCCTCCACGGGGATCGCCTCGCCGCTCAAGCCCGTCCGGGATATCCCTTGCCGTCCCAGCGCTCGTGCGTCGAGCGAACGATCGGCGCGACGGACGCCAACGCTGGTGCGGCCGCGAGGATGCGCTCACCGATCAAGGTGTGCTGGCGAATCAGCTCCCACTCGTCCGTCGTCGAGCGGGCCGGGCTTCTGCAGCACGGCGTCCGGGATCGCGATCTTCCCGACGTCGTGCATGAATGCGGCCTGCTCGGCTCGCTCGACGGTCACCGAGTCGAGCCCGAGCTCGACGGCGATCGCGACGTCAGCTCTGCGACCTCCTTGGTGTGCGCATGCAGGTCGGGCTCCCGCTCGAAGAGGGCCTGAAGGAGAAGCTCCTGCGGACGGCCGCGTAGCGTGCGATCGACTGTCGCTTCTCCGCGTAGAGGCGCTGATCGGCGATCTGGAGCGCAGCAGACGTCGTCGCCGCCTCGTCCGGAAGGAACACGGCTCCGAGGGCGGTCGTCACCTCGAAGCCCTCGCCGGTCTCGGCGAAGCACGACGCCATGACTCGGCCAACCACGCTTCGATGTCGAGCGTCGATCTCGAGCGAGCGAAGGACGCAGAACTCGTCACCCCCGAGGCGGTAGGCGGCGGCGTCGTCGGACAGTGCGCGATCGCGAGCTTCGTCGAGAGACGCTGGAGCAGCGCGTCGCCGGCGGGATGCCCGAACGCGTCGTTGTACTGCTTGAAGCCGTTGAGATCGAAGAGGACGAGAATGCTGTGCTCCGTCGCTCGACGAGGCGCTCGCTCGAGATCCTCGATGAGCTTGCGACGGTTGCCGAGCCCCGTCAGCGCATCGTGGAGGGCCTGATGCGCGTTGCGTCTCGGCGAGCACGCGGAGAGCCTGCCTGCGCCTCCGCCAGCTCGTGCTCGCGGGCGACCTCGACGGTCACGTCCGAGACGATCCCGTCGACGAACACCCGCCCGTCCACGTGGCTCGGCTTCGTCTTGGCGCGGATCCAGCGGGTGACACCGTCGTAGCCGACGAGCCGGTAGCGCACCTCGCTCGGTCGTGCCGGCACGCAGCCGCTCGCGGTGAGCCAGATGCTCGTCGAAGTCGGCTCGGGTGGATCATCCGCTCCCACTCGTTCGGCCGCGTCCGCGTCGGCGGGGAGCGGCGCCGCCCATGAGCTTCTCGCGGTTCGGGCCCGAGAACACGGATCGTCGCGAGCCGTCGGCGCAGTGCTCGTTCGTGTAGAGGTAGTCGTCGATCGTCGAGACGATCCGGAGCATCGGCGTCGGCGGACGACAGGCGCTCGTCGACGCGAGCGCTTCCAGGCCCGAGCCCGGTGAATCGCGACCGCAGCGGCATGGGCCGATCATCAGGGCGGCGCCAAGGCCGAGACCGAACGGCGCTGCGGATCTCCCGACGCCGCTACTCTCGCTCATTCCCTTGTGTATCGACCGCAACCTGCGTTCCCTTGACCGCGACGGCGGTCCGCGCTACGCGCACGTGCCTGCGACGACTAGCGTCTCCGTCACGCTCCGCCGAGGGTGTCGAACTCCTCGTAGAGGTCAGGCTCGCGGCCGAGCAACGCGCGAAGCTGGTCGAGCTGCGGAGGCGCGAGCTCGTCCTCGTCCGTCACGATGAGCGCCCCGAATCGCTCCGTGCGACTCGTTCCAGAGCCACGCCGAGGGCTTCTCGAGCGGCTCGAGCTGGTCGAGAGGTCGCGCACCTGGTCGAACGACGCATCGCATCTCTCCGAGTCGCCAGAAGAGGAGTCGAACGATCATTCAGTCGGGGGGCGTCCAGGGCTCGTAGACACCGCCGGGCACACCGCCGATCACGAGGAACGACATGCCCGTCCGGGCCGGCTGTGGGCCGTCGCTTCGACTCGGGCGGCACGAGGATGTAGCGCCCGGGCTTCATCTCGACGGTCTCGCCCTCGATCTCGAGGGTTCCGCCACCGGCGAGGGTGAGATAGACCTCCTCCTGCCCCGAGCGTCGCCTCGTCGTGCTCCGGGCCCGACCTTGCCCGGCGGGAAGTCGATCTGGTTGACCCCGAACCCGGTCGCGCCGAGGTGGTGGCGCACGAACTTGAACGTCCCCCACACGTAGGGGATCTCTTCGACATCGACGATCGAGTGGCTCATGCGTTGCCTCCTTCCAGGGCATGGACGGTCATGCGGCCGAGTCTACGGTAAGGGTTTCGTTGAGACTCAACCGCTGACCCACTCCGAACGGGTCAACCTCCTCGTCGCCGGCTCGAACCGTTGGCACCTCCGTCCAGCGGTATCGTCGCGGTGATGGACGACGACCTCGATCCACTCGAGCAGCATCTCCTCGCTGAGCTGCGCACTCTCGTGCCGGAGCCTGGGGCGACAGCGGCACCACCCCAGGCGGGCGCCGCCTGGCGGGCGCAGGTCGACAGCCGCGCTATCGATCACGCAGCCCGCTGGCTCCAGGCGCAGAGGCTCGGGTTCTACACGATCGGCTCCGCCGGTCATGAGTCGAACGCTCTCGTCGCGCTCGCCCTCCGGCCGACCGATCCGGCCCTGCTCCACTATCGCTCGGGAGGCTTCTACCTCGCCCGCGCCGGCCAGGTCGGTCACGACGGCGTTACCGACATCCTGCTCGGAATGGCGGCTGCAACGGACGAGCCGATCGCAGGTGGACGTCACAAGGTCTTCGGTCACCACGACCTCGCTGTGATCCCACAGACATCCACGATCGCCTCGCACGTGCCACGCGCGGTCGGGGTTGCGTTTGCGATCGAGCAGGCCCGGCGGCGTCGGCGTTGCCGAGCAACTGGCCCGACGACGCGATCGTCGTCTGCTCCTTCGGTGACGCGTCGCTCAACCACGCGACCTGTCAGGCCGCGCTCAACACCGCGGCGCATTTCGCGTATCGCGGTATGCCGCTCCCGATCCTCTTCGTGTGCGAGGACAACGGCATCGGCATCAGCGTCCGCACGCCGGAGTCATGGGTCGAGCAGTCGCTCGCCGGTCGCCCGGAGATGGCGTACGAGACCGCCGATGGCGTCTGATCCGGCGGCGACTCTCGCGACGGCGACCGAGCTCGCGGATTGGGTGAGGGAGCACCGGTTCCCGGCCGTCTTGCGACTTCGGACAGTCCGCTACCTGAGCCATGCGGGTGCCGACCTCGAGACGGCATATCGCAGCGCCCAGGAGATCCGGGCCGACTACGCGTCGGACCCGCTCCTCGGGACCGCGCGCTGGCTGGTCTCCGGCGGCGAGCGAGGAGGGGCAGAGCTCGCGAGACGAGTATCTCGCAACGCGAGCCGAGATGCGCGACCGCGCCCTCGAAGCGACCCGACACCCTCAGTTGGCGAGCGCCGAGGACGTCGTGCGCCCCGCTCGCACCGCGCACGCCGGAGGCGGTCGCTGTCGAGGCACGCACGACCGGCCTCGCGGACGTCGAGCCGCTGACGCTCGCCCAGTCGATCAACGCGGCGCTCGCCGACGTCCTCGATGCTCACCCGGAGACGATTCTCTTCGGCGAGGACGTTGCCGCCAAGGGAGGCGTCTACGGTGTCACGCGCGGTCTCCAGGCACGGTTCGGCGAGGAGCGCGTGTTCGACACGCTGCTCGACGAGACGTCGATCCTCGGTCTCGCGCTCGGCGCCGCGGTGACGGGTTTCGTGCCGCTTCCCGAGATCCAGTACCTCGCGTACCTTCACAACGCGGAGGATCAGCTGCGCGGCGAGGCGGCGACGCTGCAGTTCTTCTCACGAGGGGCGTACCGCAACGGCATGGTCGTGCGGATCCAGGGGCTCGGGTACCAGCGCGGCTTCGGTGGGCACTTCCACAACGACAACGGGCTCGGTGTCCTCCGCGACATCCCCGGGCTCGTCATCGCGTCACCCTCCCGGGCCGACGACGCCGCCGCAATGCTGCGAACGTGCGTCGCAGCCGCGAAGGTCGACGGCACGGTGTCCGTGTTCCTCGAGCCGATCGCGCTCTACCACACTCGCGATCTCCACGAGGACGGTGACGGGCTCTGGCTCGGGCTTCCAGCGGACGACACACGTCCCGATCGGTTCGGGCCGGACGCACCTCGCCGGCGACGACCTGACGATCGTGACCTGGGGTAATGGCCTACCGATGTCGCTTCGGGTCGCGAAACGGCTCGAGCGGCGAGGGCTTGGTGTCCGGGTGGTCGATCTCAGATGGCTCGCGCCGCTTCCGCTCGAAGACATCGTTCGCGAGGCGCAGGCCACGAGACGCGTGCTCGTCGTCGACGAGACCCGCCGCACCGGGGGAGTGGGAGAGGGAATCGTCTCCGAGCTGCTCGCGTCGGGCTACACCGGTCGGCTTGCTCGCATCTCGAGCAAGGACTCGTTCATTCCGCTCGGCGATGCCGCGAGACTGGTGCTGCTCTCGGAGGACGAGATCGAAGCGGCGGCGCTGCGGTCGATCACCGGCTGACGCTCGGCGGTCGGCACGTGGCTCGGCCGCTCGGCTTGTCAGCGACGCTGAACGCGCGTAGAGTCATGGGCGATGGCTCTCCTCGCACCCCCTCCGGTGATCCCGATCACCTGCCCCGCGCCTGCGCGCGAGATCTCGTCGGCTGCGCGCTGTGGCTTCGTTCGGATGCCTCTCGACCGATCGGGAGCGACACCCGGCACGGTTCGCGTCTACTTCGAGTACTACCCGCCACGGGATCGCCCGCAGCAGCCCGAGTCGACCGTGCTCTCGATCGAGGGCGGCCCCGGGATACCCGACCGCCGCGGATCGCGATCTCCGAGCCGCGCTCTGGGCGCCGTTGGCGCAGCGAAGAGCGCTGCTGCTCGTCGATCTCCGAGGCACCGGTCGAAGCGATGCACTGTCGTGCTCGGTCTTCGCGAGCACCACGGTCAACTACATCGACCGTGCGGGTCGCTGCGCGACGGAGCTCGGCCCGCGTCGCGACTTCTACGGCACCGGAGACTCGGTCGATGATCTCGAGGACGTCCTGCTCGCCCTCCGCGCAGGCCAGGTCGATCTCTACGGCGACTCCTACGGCACCTACGCGGCCCAGGCGTTCGCCCTCCGGCATCCCGATCGACTTCGCTCGCTGACGCTCGACGCCGCGTATCCGCTGCCGGGGACGGATCCCGCCTACGCCGATCTCATCGCAGCCTTCCGTCGAGGTGTCCGACTCGTCGTGTCAACGTCGCCCGGGTTGTCCCGCCGGCGACCGTCGACAGGACGCGGTCGCCCTGCTTGCAGAGGTCGCCGACAGGCTCGCGGCGAAGCCGATCAGCGGCGTGGGGCTCGACGGCGACGGCAATCTGCGGATGCTGCGAGTCGATCGGAATGGGCTGGCGCAGATCGCGGGCGCGTCGTACTACAGCTACGTCGTCTGGCGCGATCTGCTCGCCGCCGCCGTCGCGTACGAGGAAGGCGACACTGCGCCGCTCCTGCGGCTCGGCGCCGAGCACATCTCCGACGACGCCGGCGCGGCGGATCCACCGTCGTTTTCGGATCCGCTGTACCTCGCGGTGACCTGTCACGACTATCCGCAGCTCTGGGACCCGAGCACACCGATCGCACAGAGGGCCGAGGTGGCGGCCGCCCGGCTCGGTGGTTACCCGGTCGGAACGTTCACCCCGTTCACCGCGCAGTCCTGGACCTCGCTCGAGTACGAAGGGCCACTCGCCTGCCTGAAGTGGCCGAGCCCCGTGGCGGGTCAGCCACCCGAGCCGGCGGGAGCGCGCTACCCGAGAGTCCCGACCCTCGTGCTGAACGGTGACCTCGACACGATCACCTCGTCGTCCGGGGCGAAGGTCGTCGCCGAGACAGGTTCCCTCGCTCCTGGTTCGTCGAGGTGAGCAACTCGATCCACGTCACCGCGCTCGGAGACCGCGACAGCTGCGCCTCTCTGATCTATCTCAGCTTCGTCCGCGATCTGCGCCCTGGCGACACGAGTTGCACGTCGAAGGTGCCCGAGATCCGGGTCGTGCCGCGCTTCGCCGAATCGGTCGACGAGGTCGATGCAGGTCAGGCCGAGCCGGGCAATCAGGCGACCGGGATCGCACCGCAAGATCGCAGTCGCGGCCGCCCAGACCGTCGCCGATGTCGTCTCGCGCTGGTGGGTCAACTACGACGGCGATAGTCGTGGCCTACACGGGGGCACCTGGTCGTACGAGGGCGACGAGGACACGGTCTTTACGCTCGATCAGCGTCGCGCTCGTCCCTGGCATCGCGGTGTCGGGTGAGGTGACCTGGGCGTCGACGGCACGGTCACCTCCGACCTCGACGTCCGCGCTCCGCGCGGAGAGCGCGCTCTGCTCGATCTCTCCTGGACACTGGCGCGGCCGCTCGACCGGGCGACACTTCACGGCTGGGTTGCCGGCGAGCGGCTCGAAGCCTCGATGCTCGCGCCCTAGCTAGGCAGAGGATGCCCGGTTCCGGCTTCGGCCGGCACCGAGGGGCTCGCTCCGTTGCCGGGAGGGTCCAGCACGACGACGGCAATTCCGGCGACGATGACCAGCGCACCGCCAACGAGCGTCGCCACCGTGATCGGATCATCGAGGAAGATCGCCGCAAGGATCACTGCCGCCACGGGCTCGAGAAACGTGAGGATCCCCGCTGCTTGAGCGGTGACGTGACGCAGCACCACGGCGTATACCAGCGTCGACAGCCCGGTGAAGACGACGCCGAGAGCGAGCACGCTCGACCAGTCGGCGAGCCCGTCGGGGACGATCCGATCGACGAAGAGGAGCGCGGGGGAGAGCGCTATCGCGCCCACGACGCAGTCCCAGAACGCGACGGTCAGTGGCGGCGTTCCGTCATCGAGCAGGCGCTTGGAGACGATGACGAGCGCTGCGAAGGTCACGGCCGAGCCGAGGCCGGCGGCGACTGCGCCGAGCGAGAAGCTTCCGCCGTCGTCGCCCGAGATCGCGACGAGCCCGATGCCGAGGGCACCCACGGGGAGCGCGGCAATCGCAACGCGGCTCGTCCGCTCCGGCAGGAACATCGGCGCAAACGCCGCGAGCAGGATGGGTGCTGTGTAGAAGGTGAGCACCGCCAGCGCGACCGAGCCGAGCTTCACCGCCTCGAAGAAGAGCACCCAGTGCGCCGCCTGAAGGACGCCGAGGAGCGCGAGCGCGCGGAAGCGCCGTTCCGGGGCGCACCGATTGCCGGCGCAAGCAGCAGCGATCAGCCCGAGCGTCGCGGCGGCAATCGCGAGCCGCAGGAACGCGAGCGCTCCGGCCCCGAGCGAGGTCGCGGCGACGAGGACTGCGATGAAGCCCCAGGACGCGGCGAGCCCCGCGAGCGCGACCTTCCATCTCATCGCGCGATCCTAGGGGCAGCGGTCGCTCGACGATTTTCCCGTTGGCGTCATTCTTCTCCCAAGGGAGGAGTCGACATCGATAGACAGATGGGCACGGCTAGAGCGAGGCCCGAGTCCTGGAGCGGTTGGTCCGGTTTAGAGGGAGGGTTCCCCGGGGAACCGTAGGTTCCCAACTTCAGGGCATTTCAGAAATACAGGGGCGGCAGGACTCGAACCTGCAACCCCCGGTTTTGGAGACCGGTGCGCTACCAATTGCGCCACGCCCCTAGGCTGCCCTCTGAGTGTAGCGCCCCGCTCGGGTTGCTCGAATCGTCTCCGTTGCAGGCACGATGTGCTCATGCAGCGCAATGCGCTCGGGGTTCTTTTCGCCGCCATCGCCATCTCACTCGGTCTTCTGGCCGTCTGGTCGGCTCTCGCGGGCGGGCGCGCATGGGTCATCGCACTCACCTCGGCAGCTCTCGCACTGTGGATGGCTGACAGCGCGCGTCGGACATTCATGCGATGAACGGGAATGAGTCCAGACGCCTACGGCGTATTCTGTTCGCGTGGCTGTGAAACCGTCGGGGGGTGAGACGGCGCCCTTGTGGCGCGAGTATCGCCGCACGACCGACGACGAGGTGAAGCGCGCGCTTCGCGACCGCCTGATCCTCACGTATGCGCCGCTCGTGAAGTTCGTCGCCGGACGTCTCGGGGCAAGCCTCCCCTCGCACGTGGACGAGCAGGATCTTGCGTCCTATGGCCTCCTCGGGCTGATCGGGGCGATCGAGCGCTTCGATCCGGGTCGCGAGATCAAGTTCGAGACCTACGCGATCGCGCGGATCAAGGGCGCGATCATCGACGAGCTTCGCTCGCTCGACTGGGTGCCGCGCTCCGTGAGAACCCGTGCGCGTGAGATCGAGCGGGCGATCGCCGATCTCGAGCGCAGCCTGATGCGCGCACCGACCGACGAGGAGATCGCCAAGAAGGTCGGCGTCACCGTCAACGAGCTCGAGGACACCCTCAGCGAGATCTCGCGGTCGTCGATGGCGGCGCTCGACGAGCTCTGGACGCCGTCGGGCGGGGGCGACCAGATCGCGCTCATCGACACGATCGAGGATGAGAACGGGCCAGACCCCGAGTTCAACCTCGAGCAGACCGAGATGCGCGAGGCGCTCGGCGAGTCGATTGCGCGCCTGCCCGAGCGCGAGAAGCTCGTGATCACGCTCTACTACTACGAGGAGCTGACGCTCCGGGAGATCGGCGAGGTGCTCGGTGTCACCGAGTCGCGGGTCTCGCAGCTCCACACGAAGGCCGTGCTCCGTTTGAAGGCCCGCCTCTCGGGCGGCCAGGTGCGCGAGCCGGTCGAAAAGCTCTAGCTCGACCATCTAGACCGCCGGAGAGGTGTAACCCTTCTCTGTCCGCCCGGACTGGGATACGATCGCGCTCCGACCCAAGCCCCGACCAAGAGAGGCGAGATGCCGTCCACCGAGCCCGGGAAGATCCGCAATGTTGCCGTTGTAGGCCACCGCGGGACGGGCAAGACGTCCCTCGTCGAAGCGCTGCTCTTTCAGACAGGTGAGGTCAACCGGCTCGGGACGATCGAGTCGGGTACGACCGTGTCCGACTGGGACGAGGACGAGCACAAGCGCCAGCTCTCGATCGGGCTTTCGCTCTCGCATACGACGTGGCAGGAACGCAAGATCAACCTTCTCGACTGCCCTGGTGATCCGTCGTTTCAGGGTGAGGCGCGCTGTGCCCTTCGCGTAGTGGAGGGGGCGCTCGTCGTCGTGAGCGCTGTGGCGGGGCTCGAGGTCGGAACCGCGCGCGTGAAGAAGCTCGCGGACGGCCTCGGGCTCGCGCGCGTGTGGTTCGTCAACATGCTCGACCGTGAGCGCGCAGACTTCTTCCGGACGCTTGGCCAGATTCAGAGTCAGTTCGGGTCGAAGTGTGTCGCCGTGCATGTGCCGATCGGCTCCGAGCACGAGCTTCGCGGGATCGTCGACATCCTCCACATGTGCGCGTATCTGAGCCCTGAAGGCGGGAAGGAGAGCGATCCGGTTCCGATTCCGGACGACGCGATGGAGCTTGCTCAGTCGTACCGCGAGAAGCTGCTCGATGAGGTCGTGCAGATCGACGAGAGCCTCATGGAGCGCTACCTCGAAGGCGAGGAGCTCGACACGCATGACGTCGCGGCTGCGCTCAAGCTCGGGATCACGCGGGGTGAGGTGTTCCCGGTTGCCTGTGGGGTCGCGACCAAGAACCTCGGCACCCATGCGCTGCTCGACCTCATCGTCGAGGGAGTGCCCTCACCGGCGAAGAAGGGCTCGCCGCTCGACACGGGCGCCGCAGCGACTGCCGCCTTCGTGTTCAAGACGATCGCCGACCCGTTCGCCGGGCGCATCAACCTATTCCGCGTGGTCAAGGGGAACGTGACGACCGAGTCGACGCTGCTCGACCTGCGCGAGAAGGCGAAGGAGCGGATGGGCTCGCTGCTCCAGCTTCAGGGGAAGGACCACACGCCCGCCAAGGAGTTCGGCGAAGGCGATCTTGGCGCCGTGGCCAAGCTGAAGGACGTGCAGACCGGCGATCTTCTCGTCGACCGCGACGTCGAGGTCGCGGTAGAGCCCCTGTCGTTTCCCGATCCGGTGATGAGCTTTGCGATCACGCCGAAGATCAAAGGCGAGGAGGATAAGGTCGCGAGCGCGATCCGACGGCTCGCAGAGGAGGATCAGACCCTGCGCATGAGGCGCGACCCGCAGACCGGTGAGCAGATCCTTGCCGGCATGAGCCAGATGCACGTCGAGGTTGCGCTCGAGCGAGCGAAGCGGCGGTTCGGCGTGGACGTCGAGTTGCATCCGCCGCGCGTCCCGTATCTCGAGACGATCCGCAAGGAGGCACGCTCCCGGCACCGTTACAAGAAGCAGACCGGTGGCCGCGGGCAGTTCGGTGACTGCGAGATCATCGTCGAGCCGATCGCGGGACACCAGGGCTACGAGTTCCTCGATCAGATCGTCGGCGGTGTGATCCCGCACAACTTCCGGCCGGCGGTCGACAAGGGAATCCAGGAGTCGATGCAGCACGGCGAGCTCGCGGGAGCGCCTGTCCAGGGCGTCCGCGTTCGGCTGGTGGACGGGCAGTACCACAACGTCGACTCGTCGGAGATGGCGTTCAAGATCGCCGGGTCGCTCGCGTTCAAAGAGGCCTACGCCAAGGCCGACCCTGTGCTGCTCGAGCCGATCATGGAGCTCGAGGTCACGGTGCCGGACGACGTGGTGGGGGCGGTCAACGGCGACCTGAACTCTCGCCGGGGCCGGTTGCACGGGATGGAGCCCGCCGCCGGAATGACGACGATCAAGGCCGAGGTTCCGATGTCCGAGCTCCTCACCTACGCACAGTCGCTGACCTCGATGACGCACGGAAGCGGTGACTACTCGATGCACCTGCTCCGTTACGAGGAAGTCCCGACGCACGTCGCGCAGAAGATCGTCGATGAGACGCGAAAGGCCCGGGAGGCATCTGCGACGTAGCGGGTCGCAGGCCACGAATCGGTCGCGACCTGTGGAAAACCGGATGCGACCCGATGCGAAACCATCCAAGTTGCAGGCTGTTCGTGACACACGTCGCCGAGGAGCGGCAAACGGTGCCAGGCACAGGTAGTTGTCGAGGCAAAGATGTGTCGAGTCCACGCCGGTTCGTCCACTTCGGACGTCGTACGGTGACCCGTCGAGGGCCGCCCCGGCGATTCATCCACAGGCGGTTGTGGAAAAGTGCTGCAAGCGGGCTATAGTGACTCTCCCGATGAAGGTCACCAGCGCCAGCGTCACTCCTGTTTGCGGGCTCTGCGAGCGCACGCTCCTCATGGGCGAGCATTCGGTGAGGTTCTCGCCCGACGGGCACAGCTACGTGGACGTGTGCCCGCTGTGCCAGGGTGTCGCGCTCGATCATGGTTGGGTCCGCGAAGGGCATGCGGTCTCACCGGCGATGCAGGTGACCGGGCGCAAGCGTAAGCAGAAGACGCTCTGGCAGGCTCTCCTCGGCGGGCGCGAGGACGAGCCCGAGCCTGTCGTCACCGAGCCGATCCTCCGGCGGCTGTCGGACGACGAGCTTGCTCTCGTCGAGGCTGCCGACCTCTTCAACCAGAGCCAGTTCCGGCGCACGATTGCGGGTGTAGCGAGGAGCCTTGGCGAGCCGCACGTCTCGATCATCCCGCTCCCGGGCGTGAACGCCGAGACCGTGTTGACCTTTGCGTGGGACATCACCTGGTACCAGTACCGCGTCTCTCCGGAGGCGGCGCAGCCTGTCCGGATCGCCGAGCGGGGACACGACATGGATGAGATCTCTCACCCGTACACGGGGTGGAACGCACGCATGGACGACCAGGGCAGGCTCATGCCGGCCCTCGCCACCGTCTGATGACGTCCGTCGAAGCCGCCCCTGCGGCGGCGGCCCTGCTTGCCCGCCTTGGCGTCGACAGCTCTCGAGTGAGCGACGGCGACCTCGTCGTGCGGACGCCGATCACGGGCGAGGAGATCGGTCGGGTTCCGCGCGACGACGCCGCGGCAGCGACCGCAGCCGTGACTCGTGCGAGCGCCGCTTTCGAGGCGTGGAAGGACGTCCCAGCACCGCGACGCGGTGAGCTCGTCCGCCTGCTCGCCGAGGAGCTTCGCCGCGAGAAGGATGCGCTCGGTGCACTCGTGACCCTCGAAGTCGGGAAGATCGAGCAGGAGGGGCTCGGCGAGGTCCAGGAGATGATCGACATCTGCGACTTCGCCGTGGGTCTCTCCCGCCAGCTCTACGGCCGTTCGATCGCCTCCGAGCGTCCAGGGCACCGGCTCACCGAGACGTGGCATCCACTCGGCCCGGTTGCCGTGATCAGCGCCTTCAACTTCCCGGTGGCGGTGTGGAGCTGGAATGCCGCCCTTGCGCTCGTGGCCGGCGATCCCGTGATCTGGAAGCCCTCGGAGCGCACACCCCTGAGCGCGATCGCAACGACGGCGCTGCTGCGACGGGCAGCCGAGCGTTTCGGAGAAGTCCCCGACGGTCTCTTCGAGCTCCTGATCGGCGGAGCCGACCTCGCCGTCCTGCTCTCCGACGACGAGCGTATTCCCCTGGTGTCGGCGACGGGCTCGACGGCGATGGGCAAGGCACTCGCTCCCAGGATCTCCGCTCGACTCGGCCGCTCGCTCCTCGAGCTCGGTGGGAACAACGCGGCGATCGTCGCGCCGAGCGCCGATCTCGACCTCGTCGTTCGCGGGGTCCTGTTCTCGGCGGTCGGAACGGCGGGACAGCGGTGCACGAGCCTCCGGAGGCTCATCGTTCACGAATCGATCGCCGACGAGCTCGTTGCGCCGTCTGAGCGCGGCCTACGCAAGCGTGCCGATCGGAGACCCACGCGAAGCCGGCACTCTCGTCGGGCCGCTGGTGAGCGGTGAGGCATTCGGTCGGATGGAGGCGGCGCTCGGCCAGGCCGTCGAAGAAGGTGGCGAGATCGTCGTCGGCGGCGGTCGCGCACACGCCGACACCTGGCCCGATGCGTGGTACGCCCAGCCGACGATCGTTCGCATGCCTGCGCAGACCGACGTCGTCCGTGCCGAGACGTTCGCACCGATCCTCTACGTCATGACCTATCGCGAGCTCGACGAGGCTGTCGCGCTGCAAAATGGCGTGCCGCAGGGGCTGGCCTCGTCGATCTTCACGACCAACCTGCTCGAGGCCGAGCGGTTCCTTGCCGCGGGTGGCTCGGACTGTGGGATCGCCAACGTCAACATCGGCCCGAGCGGGGCCGAGATCGGCGGCGCCTTCGGGGGAGAGAAGGAAACGGGCGGCGGGCGGGAGTCGGGGTCGGACGCCTGGAAGGCCTACATGCGCCGCCAGACCGCAACCGTGAACTTCACGAGCGACCTGCCGCTTGCCCAGGGCATCACGTTCGACGTGGACGCCTAGGCGTCCGGCTCAGGAGCAGAGGGCGAGCAGCCGGCGCTGCTAGACAGCGGCGCCCCAAGCTGGTATATCAGCGCAGTGCTCTCCGTCCGTGACGACGTGACCGGATGACGGTCGTGTCGGCCCCCGCTCCGCCGGCGTCCCGCACGGGCGAGCCGCTGATCCGTGCGGAAGGCGTGTGGAAGGTCTTCGGTGCCGGAGGCGACAAGATCATCGGATCAGCCGATGCGGAGCTCTCACGCGCGGAGCTGCGCGAGAAGACCGGCTGCGTCGCCGCCGTCCGTGACGTGAGCTTCCAGGTGTGGCCGGGCGAGGTGTTCGTGGTCATGGGTCTCTCGGGCTCAGGGAAGTCCACGCTCGTGCGGACGTTGATCAGGCTGATCGAGCCGACAGCCGGCACCATCGAGATTGCCGGACGGGACGTTACGAGCGCCAATGCCTCGGAGCTCCGTGAGCTGCGCCGACGCGACGTCTCGATGATCTTCCAGCACTTCGGCCTGCTCGCTCACCGTCGGGTGATCGACAACGTCGCGTTCGGGCTCGAGATCCAGGGCGTGTCCAAGACGGAGCGGCTCGACCGTGCCCGCGAGGTGCTGAAGCTCGTTGGGCTCGAGGACGTCGCGTCGTCGTTCCCCGACCAGCTCTCCGGCGGGATGCAGCAACGCGTCGGCGTGGCTCGCGCGTTCGCGGTCGATCCGAAGGTGATGCTCTACGACGAGCCCTTCAGCGCGCTCGATCCACTCATCCGACGCGACATGCAGGACGAGGTCTGCCGCCTCCAGGTCGAGACGGGGAAGACGATGGTGTTCATCACGCACGACCTCCCGGAGGCTCTGCGCCTCGGGGATCGGATCGCGATCATGCGCGACGGGGCGATCGTCCAGCTCGGAACCCCGGAGGAGCTGGTTGGATCGCCCGCCGACGAGTACGTGGCGAACTTCGTGCGCGACATCCCACGCAGCCATGTCCTGACGTTGCGCTGGATCATGCGCGAGCTCGAGCCAGGTGAGCCACTCGACGGACCGACGATCGACGTCGGGACCGTTGTCCGCGATGCGATTCCGGTACTCGCCGCGAGCGAGCGGCCGTTGATCGCGGTCGAGGACGGCCGGCCCGTCGGGGTCGTCGACCGGGGCGCGGTGCTTACCGCGATCGCCGGCGAGGAAGGCTGATGTCGACGGTTCTGGAACCGGTCCTCGCACCGGTGTCGATCTCGCACCGCCCGTGGTGGCGCGGCCGCCCCGTCCAGGTCGCGCTCGTGGCGGCGGTGATGTGGATCGCCTACCGGGCGCTCAAGTCCGAGTTCCCCTGGCCCAGCTCGCTGGCCTGGAACACGCTCCAGTTCAAGCTCGACGACTTCCAGGCCTGGCTGATCGGGCAGCGCACAGCCGAGGACAAGAGCCTCGTCTTCTCGATCTTCGACGGGTTCCGCGCCCTCGTCGATGATCTCGTCGCCTGGTTCGACCGCTTCTTCCTCTGGCTCACGTGGCCCGGCGTCACCGTGCTCGGCACGTCGCTCGTGTGGAGGCTCGGCGGCGTTCGCGCCGCGATCATCGTGCTCGCCGCGTTCGCCTCGTATGCGCTGTCGGGCCTCTGGGCGGAGAGCATGGAGACCTTTGCGCTCATGATCGTGGCGGTCGGCCTCTCGCTGCTGATCGGGATTCCCCTCGGGATCGCGGCGGGTCGATCCGAGCGCCTCAACACATTCCTCTCCCCGCTGCTCGACGCGGCCCAGATCATCCCCGCCTTTGCGTACCTGATGCCTGTCGTGCTGTTCTTCTCGATCGGCTACGCCGCTGCAGTCGTGGCGACGATGGTGTACGCGATTCCGCCCGCCATCCGCATCACGGCGCTCGGCATTCGGGGGGTGGCGACGAACACCGTAGAGGCCGCCGCCTCGATGGGTGCCACGCGCGGGCAGATGCTGCTCAAGGTGCAGCTCCCGCTCGCGCGGCGCATGCTCCTGCTCGGGGTCAACCAGACGATCCTGTTCGCGCTCTCGATGGTCGTGATCGCAGGACTGATCGGCGGCGGCGGGCTCGGTGCGGTGGTGAACAGCGGCCTCTTCTCGAATCCTGCGCTCGCGATCCTCGCGGGCTTCGTGATCGTGATCATGGCGATGGCGCTCGACCGGTCAACGGAGGCGATCGCCGAGCGCACCGACCCGGCGAAGCAGCACCTTGACGCCGCAGCGCGACGTGCCCTGCGCGTGCAGTCGGCGGTGGTCGTCGTGATCTCGGCTGGAGCCGTCGTCGTCGCGAAGGCGCTCGGCGCCGGTGGCATCTATCCGCTCGAGGCCGGCGACCCACTGCGCTCGGTCACGCTGCAACCATGGATCCTCCGTCAGCTCCAGTCGCTGCTCGCGTACGTCCAGAACCCGGACAACTGGGTCTTCAAGATCACCGAGCCGACGAGCACGTTCATCCTGCAGAAGCTGTTGCTGCCGCTCCAGGCGTTCCTGATGGAAGGCCCCTGGTTCGTGACGCTCCTCGGGCTCGTGGTGATCGCGTTCGTGATCTCGGGCCTTCGCCCCGCAATCACGACCTTCCTGATGCTCCTGCTGATCGGCGTGATGGGGGTTTGGGCGTTGGCGATGGACACGCTCTCGCAGGTTCTCGTGGCGACGGTGATCGGCGTGATCATCGGAGTGGGGCTGGGGATCGCTGCGGCGGAGAACAAAACGGTCTCGCGGCTCCTTCGACCTATTGACGATGTCCTTCAGACGCTGCCGCAGCTCGTCTACATCATCCCCTTCATCTATCTGATGCCGGTCTCCATCGTCCCAGGGATCATTGCTGCCGTTCTGTACGCCTTCCCTGTCGTGAACCGGCTCGTCGAGCGTGGCGTTCGCGACGTCGCCCCCGAGGCGGTCGAGGCGGCAGGGGCATTCGGAGCGACGCGGCGACAGATCCTGGCGAAGGTGAAGATCCCCTTGGCAGGTGACGCGATCATGCTCGGGGTCAACCAGGGGATCGTGATGGTGCTCGCCGTGGTGGTCATCGGCGGCCTCGTCGGATCGGGCGGGCTCGGCTACGAGGTTGCGCAGGGCCTTGTCCGCGGGCAGTTCGGCCAGGGCGTCATCGCCTCGGTTGCGATCCTCGCGCTCGGGATCGCGCTCGACCGGGTGACCCAGGGCAGCAGAGGAAAACGGAAAGTCGGAGTCTCATGAGAAGTGAACGGAACATCGACAAGGAGGAACGGATGTCGGATCGTCGGGGACGCTGGCGCGTCGGCGGCGTCGCGGTGACGCTGGTCGCTGCGCTCGTGGTTGCCGCGACCGCCTTCGGGGGGAACTCCCAGAAGGCGGCGTGCGACGAAGTGGTGCTCAACGAGAACTCGTGGGTCGGCTCGACCGCGAACGTCTACGTCTTGAAGTACGTGCTCGAGAAGAAGCTCGCGTGCAAGGTCAAGGTGACGAACATCACCGAGGGTCAGCCGAGCTTGCAGGCGATGGCCGACAGCAAGATCGACGTCGTCATGGAGGACTGGCAGAACCTGGCCGGCTTCCCCCAGTATGTGAAGGCGAAGCAGGTCGTGAACCTCGGCGGGAACGGCATCACCGGCGTGATCGGGTGGTACATCCCGCGCTACGTGCTCAAGCAGTATCCGCAGTTCAAGACCTGGAAGGGCCTGAAGGGCAAGGAGAGCGTCTTCAAGTCTCCCGAGTCCGGATCGCAGGGGATGTTCCTCGGCGGCGACCCGTCGTACGTCCAGAAGGACCGCATGCTGATCCAGGGGCTCGGCCTCGACCTCAAGTTCGTGGTCGCCGGCGCGGAGCCGGCCCAGGTCGCGCGCTGGACGCAGCTGTACAAGCAGAAGAAGCCCGTGCTCTTCTACTGGTACGACCCGCAGTACCTGAACGCACAATATGACCTCGTCCGCATCCAGCTCCCGAAGCGGTTCAAGGGATGCCAGGACGACGAGAAGAAGGGCGGCGATCCCAAGAAGTACGCCTGCGAGTATCCGTCGTATCGGCTCGACAAGCTGATCAGCGGCGACTTCGCAAAGAGCGGCTCGCCGGCGCTCAAGGTGATCAAGAAGTTCAGCTGGACCTCTGCCGATCAGAACTTCGTCGCGAACCTCATCTCGGGCAGCAAGAAGATGTCGAAGGACAAGGCTGCCGAGGCGTGGGCGAAGACGCACGCCAAGACGATCAACAGCTGGTTGAAGTAGGAAGGACCCTGGGTGGGGCACGGCGGAAGCCGTGCCCCACCCGGTCGGTGCCACGATGTCAACGCCCGCGCTCACCATCGACCAGCCCGAAGCGGCCGACGCGAACTCCCTCTCCGAGCGGGCCTATTTTGCGATCCGTGAGCTGATCGTCACCCTCGACCTCGAGCCGGGTGCGACCGTCAGCGAACGAGACCTGATGCGCCGGTTCGGTCTCGGCCGGACGCCGGTGCGGGAGGCGCTCCGGCGGCTGGCCAACGAACGCCTCGTCGACGTCTATCCCCGTCGCGGAATGCTCGTCTCCGGGATCAACGTCGACGACCTACGGGGTCTCTCCGAGGTGAGAGCGACCCTCGAGCCGGTTTGCGCGCGGCTCGCCGCCGAGCGCATCACTGACGAGGATCGTGCCGCGCTCGGTGAGCTGCTCGAGGCTCTCGACCACGTTGCGGACACGCGCGACGAACGGATCCTGATCGAGCTCGACCAGCGGATCCACGGCGCGCTCTACCGTTGCGCGCACAATCCGTTTCTCGAGGAGACCCTGACGACGTACTACGTCCTCACCCTCCGGATCTGGTTCCTCGCACTCGGACGTGTCGAGCGCCTCGACGATGCCGTACTCGAGCATCGTGAGCTGCTCGAGGCCGTCAGCTCGGGGGACGGCGCCAGGGCCGAGGCGGCGATGCGCGCGCACGTGGCCGGGTTCGAGCGCACCGTGCGGGCAGTCCTTTGACGTACCTTCGAACTCACTAATATATCAGTGTCGAACGGCAATCAGTCATGACGAAACGGAGACTCCACCGATGAGCAGCTTTCCCGCCCGTGCCCGCGCCGTCGTCATCGGCTGCGGCATCGTCGGCAACAGCGTCGCGTACCACCTGACCCGACTCGGGTGGACAGACGTCCTGCTCATCGACAAGGGCCCGTTGCCGAACACCGGCGGCTCGACCGGTCATGCGTCGAACTTCATCTTCCCTGTCGACCATTCGAAGGAGATGACGCATCTCACCGCGGAGAGCTCGCGGCAGTACCGCGAGCTCGAGGTGTTCACGGAGTGCGGCGGAATCGAGGTCGCGCGCACCGAGGAGCGGATGGAGGAGCTGCGGCGCCGGATGGCGTCTGCGAAGGCGTGGGGGATCGAGCCGGCGACGCTCGTGACTCCCGCAGAGATCAAGGAGCTCGTCCCGTTCATCGACGAGTCGATCCTGCTGGGCGGGTTCTATTGCCCGACCGTTGGTGTCGTCGACTCGCTTCGAGCAGGCACGATCATGCGCGAGAAGGGCGTCGCCGCCGGTGCGCTGAGCGTCTTCGCCTCGACCGACGTGCTCGGGATGGACGTGGAGCATGGGCGGATTCGACGCGTGCACACGTCACGCGGCACGGTCGAGGCCGAGACGGTTGTGATCGCCTGTGGCGTCTGGAGCCCGCTGCTCGCCGCGATGGCCGGCGCGCACATCCCGCTCACGCCTGCGGTCCACCAGATGATCGACGTGGGACCTGTCCCGCGGTTCGAGAAGTGCACGCGCGCGATCGAGTTCCCGATCGTCCGCGACATGGATGTCTTCATGTACGAGCGCCAGGATGGGACGGGGCTCGAGATCGGCTCGTACGCGCACCGGTCGATCCTGCACGATCCGGAGGAGATCCCGTCACTCGAAGCGGCAGCCCTCTCACCGACCGAGTTTCCGTTCACCCAGTCCGACTTCGACCCGCAGATGGTCGATGCGCTCGACCTGATGCCGGAGATCGTCGGCGACGAGTCGGTCGGCGTGAAGTACGCCATCAACGGGTTGATCTCGCTGACGCCGGACGGCATGCCGATCCTCGGTGAGACGCCCGAGGTGAAGGGGCTGTGGTCGGCGGCGGCGGTGTGGGTCAAGGAAGGCCCGGGAGTGGGCAAGTCGATGGCGGAGTGGATGGTGAACGGCGAGTCGCACATCGATCTGCACACGTCGGACATCAGCCGCTTCCACGATCACCAGAAGACGCGCCACCACGTGAAGGAGCGCACCTTCGAGGCATTCCCGAAGACGTACGGGATCATCCATCCCGCCGAGCAGTGGGCCAGTGACCGGAACCTGCGGATCTCTCCGATGCATGCGCGCGAGCAGGAGCTCGGTGCCGTGTTCTATGAGGCGGCGGGGTGGGAGCGGCCGCAATGGTACGAGGCAAACGCACCGCTGGTGGAGCGGTACGCCGTCGCCGCGCGCGAGGCCGAGTGGGACGCGCGCTGGTGGTCGCCGATCATCAACGCCGAGCACCTTGCGATGCGCGAGCACGCGGGTCTGTTCGATCTTTCCGCGTTTGCGATCTTCGACGTCAATGGTCCCGGTGCGCTCGACGCGCTTCAGCACGCAGTCCTGGCACAGATGGACGTGGCGGTGGGGCGCGTTGTCTACACGCCCGTTCTGAGCCCTGGGGGTGGCTTCAAGTCCGACCTCACGATCATGCGGCTCGGCGACGAGGAGTTCCGGATCGTCACCGGCGGCGCCCACGGGATGGCCGATCGCAAGCTCTTCCGCGATCTGCTGCCTGAGGATGGCTCCGCGACCCTCGTGGATGTCACCACCGCGTGGACGACGATCGGCCTCTGGGGGCCGCGCGCAAGGGACATCCTCGCCGGCGTGACCAGCGACGATGTCTCGAACGAAGGGTTCGGGTTCGGCGCGTGCAGGACGGTGGAGGTCGGCTCTCAGCTCGCGCTCGCTTCGCGCATCTCGTACGTCGGCGATCTCGGTTGGGAGCTCTACGTGCCCATCGAGCAGGGTGCGCGGCTGTGGGACACCCTCTGGGAGGCCGGGCAGCCGCACGGGCTCACCGCCTGTGGGATCGGCGTGTACGGGACGACCGGCCGGCTGGAGAAGTGCTACCGCGCCTACGGGGCGGAGCTCGAGACCGAGTACAACGTGGTCGAGGCCGGCATGTCGCGGCCGAAGGTGAAGGAGCAGGACTTCGTCGGCAAGGACGCTCATCTGCGCCACCGCGAGGAGGAGCCTGTGGCAGTGCTGTGCACGCTCACGATCGACGATCACAGCTCGGCAAGCGGGAGCAAGCGATACCCGCTGGGACGGGAGCCGATCACGCTACGGGACGGCACTCCTCTCACCGATCGAAAGGGTCGCCAGGTCATACGTCACCAGCGCGGGTGCAGGCCCGTCGGTGGGCAAGCACATCCTGCTCGCGTACCTCCCGCCCGAGTACGCGGTGGAGGGCTCCACGGAGCTCGCGGTCGAGTACATGACCGAGCGCTTCCCGGTGACCGTCGCGGTCGCGGGCGCCGACACCCGTCTTCGATCCCGAGAACGCGAGGATCCGCGCGTGAAGGCTCTCGTCTGCGTCAAGCGGGTGCCGTTGACGGGCGGGCGCATCCTGCTGACCGACGACGCACAGGCACTCGACACCAAGCATCTTGGCTTCACGATCAGCCCGCACGAGGAATGCGGCGTCGAGGAGGCGGTGAGGCTCGTCGAGGCGAACGGCGGCGAATCCGTCGCGTTGTGCCTCGGCCCGGCGGAGGCGGTGGAGCAACTGCGTGAGACGATGGCGCTCGGCATCGATCGCTCGATCCACCTCGTGACCGGCGAGGACGAGTGGGACCCGCAGGGCGTGACGGCTGCGATCGTCGCGGCGATCCGCGCGCGACGAGGCGGAGAGCGGGCCGTTCGATCTCGTGTTCTTCGGGAACGAGGCTGCGGACAGCGGGGACTACCAGGTCGGGATTCGTGTGGCCCACGCATTGGGAAGACAGGTCGCGACCGGTCTCAAGGGCGTCGTCGTCGAGGCTGGGTCGGTGCGCTGCGAGCGCGAGGAGGGCACCGGCCGCGACGTCACCCTGCTCGCGCTGCCCGCCGTCGTGAGCGTCAAGGAAGGGCTCAACCTGCCTCGCTTTCCATCGGTTCCGGCAAAGATCCGCGCGCAGCGAAAGCCCGTTCTCGCGGTGGAGGTCGAACGCCCCGAACCACGGCTCGAGAAGCTGCGCCTCGTTCATCCCGAAGGCCAGGCAAAACAGGCGGAGATCCTCGGCGAGGGCGCCGGAGCCGCCGCGCGCGTTGTCGAGGTGCTTCGCGAGCTGGGGGTGGCGTGACGATGGTGCTCGCGTACCTCGAGCATCGCGGCGAGACGGTCGACGACGTCTCGTTGCAGGCACTCGCGCTCGCCCGGACGCTCGTGGACGGAGCGCCGCTCCAGGCCGTTGTCGCTTGTAACGATCAGTTACAAGCGTTGTCTGCGGTTGCGGGTGCGCACGGCGTCGCGTCGTTGCATTTCTTGCAGGATGATCTATTTGCAGGGTCGGCGCCCCTCGCTGCCGCACGGGCTGTCGTGGCGGCCGGTCAGGCCGCGGGGGCGACGGTCATCGTCGGGCCGGGAACCGAGTCGGGCAACGAGGTGCTTGCGCATGTCGCCGCGATCCTCGACGCTCCGTTTGCCGCGAACTGCATCGCGGGAGCACTGAGCGGCGACGGCGTCGACGTCACCCGCGTGCGCTGGGGAGGCAGCTTGCTCGAGGAGGCCCGTGTCCACGGCGCCTCAGTGGTTCTGAGCGTTCAGCCGCATGCGGTTGCGCAGCAGGCCCCTGGTGATGGAGTCGCTGAGGTGGTGCCGCTGGCGGTTGAGCTCTCCGCGGCCGACCGCGCGTTGCGCGTGAGCGACCGGGTCGAGGCAGGCGGAGGCGGTCTCTCTCTTGCCGATGCGAAGGTCGTCGTCACCGGTGGTCGAGGGGTTGGCTCTGCCGAAGGCTTCGCGCCGGTCGAGGAGCTGGCCGCTCTTCTCGGTGGGGCTGTTGGCTGCTCGCGGGCAGTGACGATCTCGGGTTGGCGACCCCATACCGACCAGGTGGGGCAGACAGGGACGAAGGTGGCGCCGGACATCTACATCGCCTGCGGTGTGAGCGGCGCGACGCAGCACATGGCCGGCTGCAAGGGCGCCAAGAAGATCCTCGCGGTGAACACCGACCGCGAGGCGTCGATCTTTGCCAACGCCGACTACGGCGTGATCGGTGACCTTCACGAGGTGCTGCCGGCGATCTCGGCGGAGCTGCGGCGGGTGCGGGGAGCGTGACCGCTCTTTCCGCCGCGCTGCTTCTGGGCGCGATCGCCCTCACGGGCGGGATCTTCGCACGGCGGGCGCTGATGCTCGTCGGCGTCGTCCGGCTGGGTAAGCCGAGCGACCGCTCGGGGGACACCTCGACGCGGGTTCGGAACGAGGCGGTCGTCGTCCTGGGCCAGCGGAAGCTCCTGCAGCGGCTCGGTCCCGGTCTCGTTCACGCGTTCATCTTCTGGGGGTTCGTCGTGCTGCTCCCGACGATCCTCATGGCGATGCTCGGCGCCGTCGACCGCGAGTGGAGCATCCCGTGGCTCGGCGGGCAGGGATGGTTTGCGCTCATGGTCGACGTGTTCGCGACGCTGGTTCTCGTCGGCGTGATCTCGGCCCTGTGGATCCGCAAGGTGCAGCGACCCGATCGGTTCAAGGGCAGTCACCTCGGCGAGGCCGACCTGATTCTCGCGTTGATCGCCGGCATCGTGACCACGCTGCTTCTCTGGCATGCGTCACGGATCGCGCTCGGCCTCGAACGAATGGCCCGCGGGCTGGTCCCCGATCTCGAACGGCCTCTCGAACCTCTTCGGCAGCGGTGACGCGACGGAGGTGCTCGAGCGCACCTTCGTGTGGGCGCACATCCTCCTCGTGCTCGGGTTCCTCGCCTACCTGCCGCATTCGAAGCACCTGCACATCGCAACGGCGGGCATCAACGTGTGGTTCGGGCGGACACGCGCCCGCGGGCGGCTCGAGCCGTTGCGATTCGACGCAGAGGACGATGCCGAGCTCCGGTTCGGGTCGGCGACCGTTGCCGACATGACCTGGAAGCAGATGATCGACACGATGTCCTGCACCGAGTGCGGGCGCTGCCAGGACGTCTGCCCGGCGTATGCCACGGGGAAGGAGCTCTCCCCGAAGTTGCTGATCATGGGGCTTCGCGACCAGGTCTTCGCGGAAGGCCCGAAGCTCCTCGCGGCGGCTCGCGGAGGCGAGGCGTTCGAGCCAACGGCTCTCGTCGGTAACGCGGTGACGTCCGACGTCGTCTGGGACTGCGTCACCTGTGGCGCCTGCGTCCACGAATGCCCCGTGGCGATCGAGCACGTCGATCACATCGTCGACCTTCGTCGGCAACTCGTGATGGTCGAGGCGAGTCCCACCCACGGAGGCCGGGACGATGTTGCGCGATCTCGAGCGCACGTCGAATCCGTGGGGAAAGGCACAGACCGAGAGGGCGGACTGGACAGAGGGCCTCGACGTGCGAGTCCTGCAACCGGGTGAGCCCGCCCCCGAAGTTCTCTACTGGGTCGGCTGCGCGGCCGCCTTCGATGAGCGCGCGCGCGAGACCGCTCGCTCGACTGCGAAGCTGCTCACGGCAGCCGAGGTCGACTTTGCAATCCTCGGCCCGCGTGAGTGCTGCAGCGGTGACCCGGCCCGGCGTATGGGCGACGAGTACACCTACCAGTCGTACGCTCAGCAGAACGTCGAGACGCTCAACGGCGCCGGCGTCACGAAGATCGTCGCCAGCTGCCCGCACTGCTTCAACACGCTCTCCAACGAGTACCCCGACTTTGGCGGAAGCTACGAGGTCGTCCATCACACCGAGCTGCTTGCCGAGCTCCTCGAGGAGGGAAGGCTCGCACCGGTCGCCGGCACGGAGGAGATCACGTACCACGACTCGTGCTACCTGGCCCGTCACAACGACGTGCTGGCAGCCCCCAGGGCCCTCGTGTCGCGGATCGGTAAGCCGCTCGAGATGGCGCGCAGCGGCAAGCGCAGCTTCTGCTGTGGTGCGGGCGGCGCCCACATGTGGATGGAGGAGCGCGGCTCGGCCATCAACGAGGAGCGCGCCCGCGAGGCGGTCGGCACGGGAGCCTCGACGCTCGCCGTGGCTTGCCCGTTCTGCACCGTCATGCTCGATGACGGCGTCCGACAGGTGGGAGCGGAGATGCGCGTCGCCGACGTCGCAACGCTGTTGGCCGAGTCGCTCGTGCAGCCTCCCGTAACGGAGGGCGAACGATGATCGTTACGGGAGGCTGCACGACTGTGCTTGCTGCTCGTCGGTTCGTCGGGCAGCGGCCGTCTCGAGGAGCAACCGACCGACGAGATCCTGAAGAGGTGTGTGCGACGCCGTCTTTGACTCACAATTCGACGACAGGAGCCGTCAGGTGACGCAGCTCGCAGATAGCCTCGCCCGGCTCGGCACCGAAACGGCCTTCGAGGTCCTTGCACGGGCAAAGGCGCTCGAAGCACAGGGCAGGCACATCATCCATCTCCAGATCGGTGAGCCCGACTTCGACACTCCGGCTCATGTCGTCGAGGCTGCGGCGAAGGCTCTCCGCGACGGGCAGACCCACTACTGCCCGGCGCCGGGCATCCCTGCGCTCCGCGAGGCGGCAGCGTCGTATCTCTTCCCGTTCGCGAGGCATCTCGGTTGATCCTGGCAACGTGCTCGTGACACCCGGCGCGAAGCCGTTCCTCTTCTACGGGGTGCTCGCCACCTGCAATCCCGGCGACGAGGTCATCTATCCGAACCCCGGGTTCCCGATCTACGAATCGGTGATCCGGTGGGCGGGCGCGACTCCGGTGCCTCTACCGCTCACCGAGGAACGTGGCTTCGCGTTCACCGCAGAGGAGGTCGCCTCGCGGCTCACGCCTCGCACGAAGCTGGTGATCCTGAACTCGCCGGCGAACCCCACGGGTGGTGTGGTGCCGGCGCAGGTCATCGACGAGCTGGCGGGCGTTCTCGCCGACCACGACTGCTGGATTCTGTCCGACGAGGTCTACTCCGAGATGGCGTATGACGGAAACCACCACTCGATTGCGACTCACGAGGCGCTTCGCGACCGTCTCATCCTCCTCGACGGCTTCTCGAAAACCTTCGCGATGACGGGCTGGCGGCTTGGCTATGCGGCCGTCCCGACGCCGTTGGTCGAGCCACTCACGCGCCTCTTCATCAACTGTCATTCGTGCACCGCGCCCGCGACCCAGCTTGCAGGTGTCGCAGCGCTCGAGGACCGTGGGACGCGGTCCACGCGATGCTCGACGAGTTCAAGGTCAGACGGCGCCTCGTCGTGGACGGGCTCAATGCGCTTCCCGGCGTGAGCTGTGTCGAGCCCGCCGGAGCGTTCTACGCATTCCCGAACATCACCGGCACCGGCCTTCGTGCGCGTGAGCTACAGGACAGGCTCCTGGAGGAGGAGGGCGTGGCGATGCTCGCCGGAACGGCCTTCGGGGAGTTCGGAGAGGGCTACATGCGCGTCTCATACGCCAACTCGCGTGAGAACCTCGGCGCCGCGCTCGACAAGGTTCACGGGTTTCTCGAGGCGCTCTAGGTCGTGCCGCGCATCGTCGTCACGCGCTGGATCCAGGAGCCTGCGCTCGAGTTGCTCGGAACCGTCGGAGAGGTCTGGGTCAATCCGAAGGATCGTGCGTTGACGCGAGACGAGCTCCTCGAGGCCGTCGCCGGTGCCGACGCTGTTGTCGCGATGCTCCATGACCGGATCGAAGGCGAGCTGCTCGATGCCGCGGGCTCCCAACTCCGTGTCGTCGCCAACGTCGCGGTCGGATACGACAACACCGACGTCGCCGCGTGCACCGAGCGTGGCGTCCGGTTCACGAACACGCCCGGGGTGCTCACCGACGCCACCGCCGACATCGCGTTCGCGCTGATCCTGATGGCGACCCGGAGGCTCGCCGAGGGCGAGCGCCTGATCCGTGCTCAGCAGCCCTGGAAGTGGAATCCGACGTTCATGCTCGCAACCGGGATCCAGGGCAAGACCCTCGGGATCGTCGGGCTCGGACAGATCGGCACCGCCACGGCGCGTCGCGGCAAGGCGTTTGGGATGAAGGTCGTGTACTCCGGGCGCCGCCGCGCGGATGCGTCTCTGGAGGAGGAGCTCGACGCTCGCTTCCTCGGCCTCGACGAGCTCCTCGAGACGGCCGACGTCGTCTCGCTCCACTGTCCTCTCACCGCTGACACGCGCCACCTCATCACAGCCGATCGGCTACGACGAATGAAGCCGAGCGCCTTCCTCGTCAACACCACCCGTGGCCCCGTGATCGACGAGGCCGCGCTCGCAACGGCTCTGCGCGAAGGCGTGATCGCCGGTGCAGGGCTCGACGTGTTCGAGAACGAGCCGGACGTGCACCCCGATCTGCTCCCGCTCGACAACGTCGTGATGATCCCGCATCTCGGTTCGGCGACGGTCGAGACTCGGACCGCAATGGCGGTGCTCGCGGCGGAGAACGTCGTTGCCGTCCTCGAGGGGCGCGAGCCACCCACACCCGTCAACTAACCTCGCATCATGGCGTTTCGCTCCATTCGTCCCGATGAGCTCGAATGGGTCACGCGACCGCACGAGCCCGGCGAGCCGGCGCGGCACGTTGCCGAGCTCAGCGAGCGGGCCCGCTTCGCTCATACGCGTGCGAACATCTGGCGGTACGAGCCGGGAGCGCACGGCCGCCGCCATCGGCACCCGATCCAGGAGGAGACGTTCGTCGTCCTCGCGGGGACGTTGTCGATGTATCTCGGGGAGCCGCCACAGCGCCAGGACGTCCCCACGGGTGGTCTGATCCACGTCGACCCGGGCACGGCTCTGCAGACGGCGAACCACGGTGACGAGGATCTCCTCGTCTACGCCTACGGCATGCCCCCTGAGCACGAGACGGCCGAGCTCCTCGATTCCGCGGTCTGACCTCTAGAGCCCGAGTAGCGCAACGCCTACGACGACGAGCGTCGCTCCCACCAGGCGTGCAGGGGTGACCCGCTCTCCGAGGACACGCGCGGCGAGGGCTGTGGCGATCACGATGCTCGTCTCCCGCACGGCCGCGACGGCAGCCGCCGGAGCCCGCTCGAGTGCCGCAAGCACGAGGACGTACGCAAAGAACGAGAGAGCACCCGCAACGACCATGGTTCCCGATGTCGCCAACCGGATCCGCTCGACGCCGCGCGTCCGAGTGGCAACGATCACGAGGTACCCGGCGGCAGCGGGGGCCATCGCCAGCTCGAGGTAGGCAATCGGGTCGGCGTGCATCACACCGCGCGAGTCGACCAGGGTGTACGCGGCGATGACCGTCGCGATTGCGAGGCCGAACACAACCCCGTGCGCCTGGCCGTCCCGTCGCACGCCACGCACGAGCAACACACCCACGGCAACCAGCGTGACACCCGTGATCTGCACGGCAGAGGTCGAGCTCCCGACGATGACGACTCCCGCTACCAGGACGATGACCGGGGCGACGCCACGGGCGATGGGGTACACGACCGAGAGCTCCGAGTGCCGATAGGCCGCCGCGAGCGCTGCGAAGTAAACGAGCTGAAGAACGGCGGTGACGGCGATGAAGGGAATCGCCTCGCGCTCGACGTCGAACGAGAAGACAGCGACGGGGGCGAACAGCAGAACACCGGCCGCCATTGCGACCGCGGTCGCCGCCTCCGGATCTCGTTGCCGGGCGAGAATCAGGTTCCAGACGGCGTGAACCACGGCCGCCGCCAAAGCGAGCCCAAGCGCAACCGGAGCCATGCGCGCACACTAGATCTAGGCTGCACCCGATGTCTCGCGTCACCGCGCTCGTCTTCGACTTCAACGGAACGCTCTCGCACGACGAGCCCGTCCTGTGCGCGGTCTACCAGGAGCTCTTCGCGGAGTGGGGACGCCCGCTGCCGGAGGCGACCTACTACGAGCAGCTCGTGCGGTCTCTCGGAGGAGGCGATCATCGCCGGCTGGCTCGGCGTCGACGGATCTGACCTCGAGGGGTTGATCTCCGAGCGCATCCGCCGCTACGTCGAGCGCACCGCCGATGGGTCGACGATCACCGAGCCCGTACGCGCTGCAGTTCGCTACGCCGCGAGTCGCGTGCCCGTTGCGATCTGCTCCGGCGCATTCCGAGCCGAGATCGAGCCGGTGCTGGCCGGTGCGGGCATCGAGGCAGAGATCCGATTTCTCGTCACCGCGGACGACGTCGTGAACGGCAAGCCGTCGCCTGACGGGTATCTGAAGGTTCTCGACCTGCTCGAGGCCCACGACGACCCCACGCGTGTCGTCGCGTTCGAGGACACGGAGGCCGGGGTGGCCTCTGCGAAGGCCGCCGGGATGCGGTGCCTGGCGCTGCGCAGCACGTTGCCGGAGGAGCGCCTACGGCTGGCGGACGAGCTCATCGACCGCATCGACGTCGAGGGTGTCAGCGACCTGCTCGGATGACGTGGGTGATTGCGCATCGCGGAGCGTCCCACGCCGAGCGCGAGAACACGATCCCGGCGTTCGAGCGGGCGTTGGCAATCGGGGTCGACTTCGTCGAGCTCGACGTGCAAGCCTCCTCCGACGGCGTCCTCGTCGTGTTCTTCACGACACGACGCTCGATCGCCTCACACCGCTTCGAGGGCCACTCCGCAGACGCTCTGCCGCAGAGCTCGGCGAGCATGGGATCCCGACCCTGACCGACGTGGTCGAGCTGGCCCGTGGCCGCGCGGGAGTCATGGCCGAGCTGAAGTCGCCACACCTCTATCGGCGCCATGACCTCGTGGCGGGCACCGTTGCAGCGCTCGACCCGGCCACGGATGTCGTCCTCTCGTTCCAGCGCTGGGCCTTGCAGGAGGCGCGGCGCGCGAGCTCGAAGCTTCGCATCCTCCAGCACGTCGGCTACGGCGTCTCGATCAACAGCGCCTCGCGGTACGCAAACGCGGTGGGGTTCGCGGACGGTCGCGTCACGAGGCGCGGCCTCGCCAAGGCGCGTTGCGCTCGACCTTGCAACGACGGTCTACACGGTCAACGGCACTGCACGGATGCGCGAGCTCGTCGAGCTCGGGGTCGACGGGATCTTCACTGATCGCCCGGACCGGCTTCGCGCCGTACTCCGCCGGTAGCGCGAGCCGTCAGTCCTCTTCGGGAACCTGCGGCATCTCGGCGTCGGCGAGGCTGAGCAGGCGGGGCTGGCCGCGGGAACGTCGCCGCGACTCGGGTCCCGACCGGCAGGGGTGCGGCCTGCGCGCTCGACAGGTCCGCGGTGAGCGTGTGATCACCCGAAGCGTCGGCGATCCTGACTCGCGTGACCGACCCGAGGAAGGTGTTGGCGATGACCTCACCGACGCACGGCGTTTGCCGTTGGAGCGCCGTCAGCGGGCACGATCGCGACGGTCTCGGTCGGACGAGGCAGAGGACACGCTCGCCCCGCGGTAGGCCTCGCGCTGCGTCGACCGTCAACGCGCAGTCCGCCGTAGTCGATCGCACCGTCGTCGCCCTGACCGTCGCGACCAGTGCGGTTCATCGTCCCGATGAACTCGGCCACGAACGGCGTCGCGGGGCTGCCGTACATCTCGGCCGGAGCTCCGATCTGCTCGATCTTGCCGCCGTACATGACGGCAACCCGGTCTGAGATCGACAGTGCCTCCTCCTGGTCGTGCGTGACGTAGATGGTGGTGATGCCGAGCTCGAGCTGGATCCGACGGATCTCCTCGCGCAGCTGCACGCGAACCTTTGCGTCGAGGGCGGAGAGCGGCTCGTCGAGCAGGAGGAGACGCGGCTCGATCGCAAGCGCACGCGCGAGCGCGACCCGCTGCTGCATGCCGCCGGAGAGCTGGTGCGGGTAGCGGCCGGCCGCCTGCCCGAGACCGACGAGCTCGAGCAGCTCGAGCGCCCGGCGCGAGCGATCGGCCCCGCTCTGCTTGCGGATCCGCAGGCCGAACTCGACGTTCCGCTGGGCGGTCATGTTCGGGAACAGGCTGTAGGCCTGAAACACCATCCCGATGTCGCGCTTGTTCGGCGGCATGTCGGTGATGTCCTCTCCGCCGACGTGCACGCGTCCCGAGGTCGGGCGGTCGAAGTCCGGCGACCAGGCGGAGCGCCGTCGTCTTGCCGCACCCCGAAGGCCCGAGCAGCGAGACGAACTCGCCGGTGCCGATCTCGAGGTCGATCCCGGCCAGGGCGACGACGTCTCCGAACTGGCGGTGCAGGTGCTTGAGCTCGACGGCGGCCATGGTCAGTGCTCCATCTCGGGGATCGGTGGCGGGTCACGTCGTCATCAGCGAGCCGCCTGCGACGCGTTGGCTCCGCGAGCGACCGACAGCGGAAATCGCAAGCATCGCGGCCCAGGTGATCCCGAACGCGAGCAGGGTCACGGCCGCGGCCGGGTACGCCTTGTTCTGGTTGATGTACTGGACGTAGACCGAGAACGTGTTGAACTGGGCGAGGCTCGCGATCGTGTACTCGCCCATCACGATCGGCGAGCGTCAGGAACGAGCCGGCGAGCGCCGCTGCCTTGATGTTCGGGAGGATGACGCGGAGGAGCGTCGTCGGCCAGCTGCGCCGAGGCTCTGCGAGGCCTCCGTCAGCGTGTGTACGTCGATCGCGCGGAACCCGTTGTCGAGCGAGAAGTACATGTACGGGAACGCGAGGATCACGTAGGCCGCGGCGAGGAAGCCGTACGGCTCGCCGTAGAACCAGTACGGCGTCCCGCGGTAGACGTCGAGCAGGCCGACGACGAGGATGATGGGCGCGACGACGAACGGAATGAGCGCGAGGAAGCCGATCACGGGCCGCAGGCGCGGCAGCTTAGGTGCACCCAGTAACGGTCGGCACGAGCAGCACGAGCGTCGCGCGATCGTCTCGAGGGCGACGATGAAGCTCAGCCTGATCGTCCGCCAGAACTCGCGGGTCGTCGAGGATGTAGCTGTAGTTGCCAAGCGTGCAGCACTTTCCGGTCTGATCGCTCCGGATGCTGAGGATCAGCGTCGCGACCAGCGGGATCAGGAAGTACGCGGCCCCGATCGAGGAGCCAGAGGACGGCCGAGGCGCGATGCGGCGTCGCGGCGTCATTTCATCCACCTCGACGAGATCTTCTGCAGCGGGACGTAGACGAGCATCATCAGCGCGAGCACGACGAACATGCCGAACGCGAGCGCCTGCCCGAGGTGCGGGTTGTCGAGCACGTCACCGAGAGGAAGAAGCCGATGTGATCGGCACGAGCCCGACGCTCCCGCTCGTCAGGCCGTACGCGGTGGCGTAGGCGGCGAACGGAGTTCCCGAAGAGCAGCACGACGGCGCTGAGGAGCGAGGGAAGCAGGATCGGCCCACCGACATGAGCGCCAGAACTGCCACGAGCTCGCGCCGAGGCTCGATGCCGCCTCACGCCACTCGCGCCGGAGCCCGTCGATCGCCGGGGCGATCACGAGGATCATCAACGGGATCTGGAAGTAGAGATAGACGATCTCGATGCCGGTCTTCGTGTACAGGCAGAACCCGTGATCCCATGGGTTCCATCCGAGCTGGTTCGCCATGAACTGCGTGAGGACGCCGAGGATCGCCGAGCGTCGCGATGAAGGCGAAGGCGAGCGGAATTCCGGCGAAGTTGGCGGCAACGCCAGAGAACGTCGTCAGCCCGGTCCGGATGGAGCGAGGCGTCCCGTCCCGGATCGCGGAGTAGGCGATCAGAAGGCCGAGGATGCCCCCGACGACCGCCGTCACGAGGCTCACCTCGATGCTGTTCCTGAACTGCGTCCGGTAGGGCTCGTCGAACAGCGTCCGCACGTTGTCGAGCGTGTACCCGCCATCGGGCGACTGGAACGCCCCGATCATCGTGTTCGCCGCGGGGAGGAGCAGGAACGCCGCCGTGTAGGCAAGGAACGGCACCACGCCGAGCCAGGCGAGCGAGAACCTCCTCTCCCGACCCGCCGCGGCGGGCCGGGAGAGGTCGTTCGGTGGAACTATCGTGCTCAGGCTACGAGCCGACCTTCTTCGGCCACTCGGTGCTGATCGTCGCCCGCGCCTTCGTGACCTGCGAGACGCTTGCGAACTTCACCTTGGAGTACGCGGCCGCGTTCGGAAGCGCGTTGATGAGCGCCTTCGGTACGACCTTCCGCGCGACCATGTCCGTGAACAGCGCGGGGTGCGAGTACCCCTTCAGCCAGAGCAGCTGGCCCTGGTCGGAGTAGAGGAACTCCTGCCACAGCCGCGCCGCCCACGGATGCGGTGCGGTCGCGTTGACGGCCTGGCAGTAGTGAGCGCCGTACACGGCGTCCGACGGGATGACCGTTGTGATCTTCGACGCCGGGAAGTTCTTCCCGTAGGCCAGGTTGAGGTAGTCCCAGTCGATCGTGATCGGGGTCTGACCCGACGCGATCGTCTGCGGCGTCGCCTGCACCGGAAGGAAGTTGCCGACGCTCTTCAGCTGCGCGAAGAAGTCGATTCCCGGCCCGATGTCGCTGAGCCAGCCTCCGTTGGCGATCGATGCCGAGAACACTCCCGCGACGGCGGATCCGGACGAGAGCGGGCTCCCGTTGAGGGCGACCTTGTTCTTGTACTCCGGCTTGAGCAGATCCTTCCAGCTCTTCGGGGCGTTGCTGACGACGGCACCGTTGACGCCGAACGAGACGACGCCCCAGTAGTCGCCCACCCAGAAGCCGCGACCGTCCTTCATCGCCCGCGGCACCTTCTTGAAGTTCGTCGTGTAGTACTTCGCGTAGAGGCCCTCGTTCGCTCCTGCGATGGCGAAGGTCGGGCTCACGTCGACGACGTCCGGTGCACGCGAGTCGCCCTTGAGCGAGCGCACGGCCTCGTTCTCCTGCGCCGAGCTGCCGTCGGGGTTGTCACTCGTGATCGGGATCCCGTACTTCTTGGAGAACGTCGAGATGATCGCGCCGTAGTTCGCCCAGTCGGGCGGAAGCGCGATGGTGTTGAGGTGGCCTTCCTTCTTGGCCTCCTTGACGAACTCGGTGAGCTTGATCGTGCGACCGAGCATGGGCGGGTCCAGCGAGCGCCCGCGACCGCGCCGCGAGAGCGGCGGGGGAGAGCGAGAGAACGGTCAATCCGGCACCTGCGATAGCTCCACGACGGAGCAGGGTGCGTCTGTCGACACGCTCCTCTTCCAGACGGCGCAGGAACTCGTATTCCTGCTCTTGGAAGTCTTCCATGACACCTCCGTTCGAACGTTGGGGCGATCGTACGTGAATTGTGAACAAGCACAACAGCGCGAAACCAGATCGACCCGATTGTCGCGATCGCGTAGGCTCGCCGGCATGGCTGATCCTTGGTCGAGCGAGGGGACATGGCTCCGTTGCGCTCTCCATGCGCACACCACCGAGTCCGATGGCGAGATGCCGCCCGCGTCGCTCGTCGTCCACTACGAGCGCGCCGGCTTCGACGTCCTCGCGCTCACCGACCACTGGAAGATCACCGAGTCGCCCTCGACCGAGCAGCTCCTCGTGATCCCGAGCGTCGAGCTCAACTGCGTGCTTCCCGGCGCACGGACGGCCACGTGCTCGGGCTCGGCGTCACGGCCGGCCCCGAGGAGCTGCGCGAGCTTGCCGGTGGGTACCCGACGCTCGAGGAGACCGGCACCTGGATCGTCGAGCGCGGCGGGCTTGCCTTTCTCGCGCACCCGTACTGGACCGGGGTGACCCCTGGAACGCTCGAGCTTCCCGACACGGTGCTCGGGATCGAGATCTACAACGCGGGCTGCGAGCTCGAGGTGGGACGCGGGCTCTCGGGCGTGCACTGGGACGAGCTCGCTCGAGTCCGGACGGATGTGCACCGCGCTTGCGACCGACGATTCCCACCATCCCGGGTTCGACTCCGGATTCGCCTGGACGTGGGTGCGAGCAGGCGAGCGCACGGGAGGCGGTGCTCGCAGCGCTTGCCGAGGGCTGTTTCTACGGCTCGGCCGGGCCTGTCCTCGAGGACGTTCGAGTCGAGGGCGAGACAGTCGAGGTGTCGTGCTCACCCTGTCGCGCGGTCACCCTCGTCTCCGGGAAGTCGATCGGGGCGGCGGTCAACGCCGGGCGACTCGGGTATCTGAAGGACGGGCGCATCGTCGAGACCGCCGCTTCCGGGCTGGTCACGAAGGCGACGCTGAAGGTGCCGCCGGGAGCCTCACATGTCCGGGTCGAAGTGACGGACTCCGCTGGGATGAAGGCGTGGTCGAACCCGTTCCGAGTCTGACCCCGACCGTTCCCCGCGCCGACGCGCTCGAGGCGCTCGCAACGACGCGGTTCGACCTGCTCGTCATCGGCGGTGGCATCGTCGGAGCTGCGATCGCCGCCCACGCGGCCCGCGCCGGGCTCTCCGTGGCGCTCGTCGACGCGCGGGACTTCGGCGGGGCGACGTCGAGTGCGTCGTCGAAGCTCATCCACGGCGGTCTTCGGTACCTGCGGATGGGCGATGTCGGCCTCGTGCGCGAGGCGCATCACGAGCGGCGCGTGCTGGCGGGCGTCGTCGCGCCGCACCTCGTGCACCGGATGCCGTTTCTCTTCCCGCTCTACGAAGGCGGCCCCTACCGGCCGGCGTTCGTCCAGAGCGGGATCCTGCTCTACTCGGCGCTCGCCACCTCGCGACTGAACTGGCTCGTCGATCCGTCGCGGGCGCAGGCGGCGGTGCCTTCGCTGCGGACGGAAGGGCTTCGCTCGTGTGCGCACTACGCCGACGCGTGGACGAACGACGCGCGGCTGTGTCTCGAAAACGTGCGCGCGGCCGCCGATGCGGGAGCCGTCGTCCTCAACCAGGCCGAGGTGGTTGCGCTGCGCCTCGGCGGCTCAGAGGGTCGTGGGCGCCGAGGTGAAGGTCGACGGCTCGGTCATCTCGGTACGGCGCGAGACGGTCGTCAACGCCGCCGGGCCATGGGTCGACATCGTGCGGCGGCTCGAGGATCCGAAGGCCGGGACGTCGGTGCGCCTGAGCAAGGGTGTGCATGCACTCGTGCCGCTCACCGAGCCATGGCGGATCGCTCTCACGATCGCCCAGGATCCGGTGCGGGTGACCTTCGCCGTCCCGTGGTACGGGATGCTGCTGCTGGGGACAACCGACACGGAGTTCGACGGCGACCCCCGCACCGTCGCGGCCGAGCCGCTCGACGTGGAGATCATCCTCCGCGAGGCTTCCGTCGCCCTCGATCTCGCCTCGCTGCGAAGCTCCTCGTCCGTGACGGCGTCGTACGCCGGCCTTCGCGTCTTGCCGGCCGGTGAGGGACGAGAGCGTCAACGCACGTCGCGAGACCGTCTACTCGATCGGAACCGGGGGGATGCTGAGCGTCGCCGGAGGGAAGCTCACGACGTACCGGCGGATCGCGCTCGGCGCCCTGGAGCGAGTGCGTGCCGACCTCGACCTCCGCACGCTCGACACACGGCCCTTCCCGCTCCCAGGCGGCCGCGGCTTCGGTCGACGACGTCAAGGTTCCCGTCGACGTCGAGCCCGCGCTTCGCACGTATCTCCACCACCTGTACGGACGGCAGGCGGCGGACGTTCTCGCGCTCGCCGTCGAGCGACCGGAGCTTCTCGAGAGGGTGCATCCCGGCCGGCCCTGACATTGCCGCGCAGGTCGTCCATGCGGGGCAGCGCGAGTGGGCCCTGACCGCGGACGACGTCGTGCGGCGCCGGACGACGCTCGAGTACCGCGGCCTGGCCGACGACGCGACGCGAGCGCAGCGTCGAGAGCCTTCTCGGGAGCCAGGGAGCTAGGCCGCGTCCCCGACGGCGGTTCCTGCGCCGCCCGGTGTCCGCCACGGGCGCTGGAGCGGCCGCCTCGGGGACGAACGGCAGCTCGCTGCCGTCCGTGATCCCGGCGGAGACGATCGCTCGAAGCTCCTCGACGATCGCCGGGTCGGTGGTGACGGGCTCGTACGCCGCAAGACGCGTTTCGACGTCCTCGCTGCAACGCTCGACGATGCTCTTGGCACCGCGGCGCTCCCACGTCTCGCGGTTGTCGCGGTCGATCACCGGGCTTGTGAGCCACAGCTCCTTTGGCCAGTGGGTCGTCGTGTGCTCGGCCATGATCAGGTGGTTCTCGGCGAGGAGATGGTCGATCAGGCCGGCCACGGGAAGATCGTCGAGGACGCCGATGTCGCGCACGAGATGGAGGGCCTGTCCGCACATCTCGTCGTCGAAGACGAGCTTCGGGAGGCTGAAGACCAGGACGTAGTCGAGCATTCCCGGGCCCTGAGACCGAGTTGATGCCGGCCAACGCCGCGAGCAGAGCGCCTCCGAACGTCTCGGCGCCGGCCTGGGCGTCGAGCACCTTCGCGTCGGAGAGGCCCATGTAGGCCTGGGTCGGCAGCCCGAGCGCCTTCCCGATCTCGACGTACGCCACATCGAGGTGAAGCGCCTCGATCGCTGCCATCGGGGCGCTCGCCGCCTTCATGTGGAACGTCGCCGGAGCGCCGCCGAAGATGACGGGAGCGCCGGGCTTGACGAGTTGCGTCATCGTCACGCCTGCGAGCACGTCGACCGTGTGGAACACGGTGGCTCCGATCAGCGTGACGGGCGCGATCAGCCCCATCAGCGTCACGGGGACGATCTCGATCGGGATCCCTGCCTCGACGCAGTCGATGATGTTCTGGCAGGAGTCCTCGCCGTAGCGGAAGTTGCCGGTCGCGGTCACCGTGAAGATCGACATCGGGCGCGCGATGAGATCGGCACGATCGGCGCGGAAGAGCTCCATCATCCGGGCCATCCGTGGCACGCCGTGCTCGGTGAAGGCTCCCGACACGACCGGCTTGGTGGAGTTCTCGAGGCACAGCCCCAGGCGCCAGGCGTCCGACACGTCCGCGGGGACGTCGTCCGTCGAGAATGCGGTCGCGAGGTACGCGATGTTGTCGAGCCCGTGGGTCAACCGGACGTACTCGACGAAGTCGGTCGAGGTCGCGTGGCGCGTCTCTCCGCGTGCGGTGGTCGGTGACGCGCAGGCCGCTCGAACCGGGGACGAAGTGGACGTTGTCGCCGCCGATCTCGGCGTGGGGGCGCCCGCTGCGGTCGTAGAGAGTGAACGACGACGGCGCGGTGCGGACGGCTTCGTCGACAACCTCGCGCGGGAAGAGAATGCGCTCGCCCGAGGAATCGGTCTTGAGCCCTGCCTCCAGGAGGCGCTCGCGGAGCGCCGCACCGCGGACCTCCATTCCGATCTCGGCCAGCACTCGACGAGCCTCGTCGAGGATCTGCGCGGTCAGGTCGTCGTCGAGTACTCGAAGTCGCGGGCGCATCGGAGGCCATCATCTCGTATTCCCCCTGTTGACAGCGGCGCTGCTGGCGTGCACGCTTACGTGGAACGACCGTTCCACATTGCGGAATGACAGCGACGCGAACAGGCACCCAGGCGATCGACCGCGCGGCGGAGCTGCTCGTTCGCGTCGTCGAATCCCACGAGGCTCCCTCGGTCGGCGAGCTCGCCGAGGCGAGCGGACTCCCGAAGAGCACGACCTCGCGACTCGTCTCGGCGCTCGAGCGACAGGGGCTCGTCCAGCGCGATACCGGGCGCGCAGCGCTGCTCCCAGGGCCCGTTCTGCTCCGGTACGCGGCCAAGGAGCGAACGGACCCAGACCTGATCGAGCTTGCCTCCGACGCGCTCGATCGGCTCGCCGAGGTCACCGGGGAGACGATCAACCTGGGTGTCGCGACCACCGGCGTCGTCGAGCAACTCGACCAGCGCGACAGCCGCCACTATCTCGGCTCGACGAACTGGGTCGGCAAGCGCGTCCCGCTTCACGCCTCGGCGATCGGCAAGGTGTTCATGGCCTTCGGCGACATCCCGGTTCCTACCGGCCCGCTCGAGCGGCTCGCCCCAAAGACGCTCGTCGACGTCGACGAGCTCGCCTCCGACCTCGTCATCACCCGAAATCACGGGCTACGCGTCGGCGGTCGACGAGCTCGAGCCGGGCCTGTGGGCGATCGCCGCACCCGTCTTCGATGCCGGCGGCACAGTCATCGCCGCCCTCTCGGTGTCCGGTCCCACCGTTCGCTTCAGGCCCGGGCTCGTCGACGAGGTCGGCCGCGAGCTCTGTCGCGAGGCGGCAACGCTTTCCACCCAGCTCGGATACGAAAACATCACGAAAGGCGCCGCATGACCGACGAAGACATCGACCTCCGCTCGCTCAGCGACGATGAGCTCACCAGCCAGATGCACGACGACCTCTACGACGGCCTCGCAGACGAGATCCTGGAGGGAACCAACATCCTCCTCGAGCGCGGCTGGGCCGCCGACAAGGTCCTGAACGACGCGCTGGTCGAGGGGATGCGAATCGTGGGGATCGACTTCCGCGACGGCATTCTCTTCGTTCCCGAGGTTCTGCTCGCGGCGAACGCGATGAAGACGGGGATGAACATCCTGCGCCCGCTGCTGGCCGAGACAGGCGCCGAGAGGATGGGGACAGTCGTGATCGGCACCGTGAAGGGCGACATCCACGACATCGGCAAGAACCTCGTCGCGATGATGCTCGAGGGCGCCGGCTTCGAGGTGATCGACCTCGGAATCAACAACCCGGTCGAGAAGTACCTGGCGGCGATCGAGGAGCACAAGCCGGACATCCTCGGGATGTCCGCGCTGCTCACGACGACGATGCCGTACATGAAGGTCGTGATCGACACGATGATCGAGCAGGGGATCCGAGACGACTACATCGTTCTCGTCGGCGGTGCTCCGCTCAACGAGGAGTTCGGCAAGGCGGTCGGAGCCGACGCCTATTGTCGCGACGCGGCGATCGCCGCCGAGACGGCACAGGCGCTCGTGCTCGCACGGCGCGCGGCGGCAAGGAGCAATTGAGCAGGTCGCCCGCAGCGCTCCTCGAGGAGGAGGTGACGGTCGCCGCGGCGGGAGCGGCACGCGTCCTCATCCTGGCGTGCGGTGCCATCGCCCGCGAGGTCCTCGCGGTCATCGAGCTCAACGGGTGGGACCACGTCGAAGTCCGCTGCCTTCCGGCCAAGCTCCACTCGACACCGGCGCTGATCCCGGACGCGGTTGACGCAAAGCTCACCGAGCTCGCGGGCCGCTACGAGCACATCTTCGTCGGCTACGCCGATTGTGGAACCGCCGGTGCTCTCGACGTCGTGCTCGAGCGCCACGGCGTCGAGCGGCTCCCAGGCGCGCATTGCTACGGCTTCCTCGCCGGGAACGACGCCTGGGATGCGATGCAGGAGGACGAGCCGGCGACCTTCTATCTCACGGACTTTCTCGCACGTCATTTCGATGCTCTGGTGTGGCGCCCGCTCTGGCTCGACCGCCATCCGCAGCTGCTGCATGAGATCTTCGGAAACTACAAGCGGCTCGTGTTTCTCACCCAGACCGATGACGAGGGGCTGGCCGAAAGAGCGCGCGAGGCCGCCGAGCGGCTCGGGTCTCGAGTACGAGGTGCGGCGAACTGCGTACGGCGACCTGCGCCCGTCGCTCGAGCGCGCGGTCGCGAAGCTCACGACCCATGAGTGAGGTCACCGTGATCCTGTGGCGGGACATCCCGGCTCAGGTGACCGCGGCTCGGGTCGTGGGGCGACGCGGGCCGTTCTCTCCGACCGGTTCCAGGAGGCAATCGACGCGGCTGCGATGGTCGCGGGTCTCTCGGGTACCGACGGCTACCTGGAGGAGTGGCGCCGCGAGACGCGCACGGTCGACGGCGACGACGAAGCCGCAGTGGCCGCCGAGGTCGAGAGGCTCGAGACCGAATACACCGACGACCTCCTCGCCCGCCTCGTGCGGGCGCACGGTCTGACCCCCGAAGGAGACCTGTGACCGAGACCATCCTCAGCTCGCTGACGAAGGAGGTCGTGCTCGGTTTCGACCGGCCCTTCGTGATCATCGGTGAGCGCATCAACCCCACCGGGCGCAAGCAGCTCGCCGCAGAGATGGCCGCCGGAAACTTCGAGACGGTGATCGCGGACACGATCGCTCAGGTCGAGGCGGGTGCCCAGATGCTCGACGTGAACGCGGGGATCCCGCTCGCCGACGAGCCGGGGATCCTCGCCCACACGGTGCAGCTCGTGCAGTCGATCACGGACGTGCCGCTTTCCATCGACTCGTCGATCGTCGAGGCGCTCGAGGCAGGGCTCTCGGTGTACCAGGGGAAGGCTCTCGTCAACTCCGTGACAGGCGAGGACGAGCAGATGGACCGCGTCCTGCCGCTTGTCGCAAAGCACGGCGCGGCCGTCGTGGCGATCTCGAACGACGAGACCGGGATCTCCGAGGATCCGGACGTGCGGTTCGAGGTCGCGCGCAAGATCGTCTCACGCGCCGAGGACTTCGGAATCAAGCGCGAGGACATCGTCGTCGACCCGCTCGTGATGCCGATCGGCGCGATGGGAACCGCTGGGCGCCAGGTCTTCCGGCTCGTGCGTCGGCTTCAGGACGAGCTGCGGGTCAACACGACGTGCGGCGCGTCCAACGTGAGCTTCGGGCTTCCGAACCGGACGGGTCTCAACGCGGCGTTCCTGCCGATGGCGATCGCCTCGGGCCTCACGAGCGCGATCACGAGCCCGCTGCACTCGGAGATGCTGCTTGCGGTGAAGGCAGCGGACGTGATGATGGGCAACGACCCGCATTGCGCCGCGTGGATCGCGCGTCACGGTGACAATGCCGGGGCGGCACAGAGCGGGCGGCGCGGGGGGCGCGACGCCCGTCGTCGCGGCTCGGGGGAGAGCGCAACGGCGTGAGCGCTACGGCAGCACAAGGTCGTCTTCACCCCATCGGGTCGCCGCGCGACGGTGCCGGTCGGCACGACCGTGCTCGAGGCCGCCCGCCGGCTCGGTGTCGATCTCGACTCGGTCTGCGGTGGGCGAGGGATCTGCGGTCGCTGCCAGGTCGCGGTGAGCGCGGGCGAGCATGCGAAGCACGGGATCTCGTGCGGCCCGGAGTCGCTCTCACCGGTCTCGGGTGTCGAACTGACCTACGCAGGCGAGCGGACGCTCGCCGCCGGTCGCCGCCTCGGCTGCACGGCAACGATCGCCGCCGATGTCGTGATCGACGTCCCGCCGGAGAGCCAGGTGCACCGCCAGGTCGTGCGCAAGGAGGCCGATGCGCATCCGATCTAGGTCGATCCGGTCGTGCGCCTCTACCTCGTCGAGGTCGAGGAGCCCGACCTCGGCACGTCGACGAGCGACCTCACCCGCCTCCGCGCCGCGCTCGAGCGCGAGTGGGGGCTCACCGACCTCGTCGTCGACCCTCACGTCGTCGTCTCACTTCAGAGCGCACTGCGAGCAAGTGACACGCTGTCACAAGGCGCCTCGCGGTGGAGCGTCACCGTCGCCGTCCACGACGGGCGTGACGTCACCGCGGTCTGGCCGGGTTACCACGAGGCCGCGTACGGCATTGCCTTCGACATCGGCTCGACGACCGTCGCGGGGCACCTCTGCGATCTCCATACGGGCGAGGTTGTCGCCTCGGCTGGGGTGATGAACCCGCAGATCCGCTTTGGCGAGGATCTGATGAGCCGGGTGTCGTACGTGATGATGAACCCCGGATCCGAGAAGGAGCTGACGCGGACGATCCGCGGGTGCCTCGCCAAGCTCACGGCCGAGCTCGCGAGCGATGCCGAGATCGAGCGCACCGACATTCTCGAGGTCGTGCTCGTCGGGAACCCCGTCATGCATCATCTCCTGCTCGGGCATCGATCCCACCGAGCTCGGTGGCGCGCCGTTTGCGCTCGCGATCGACGAGGCCGTGCGCATCCCTGCCCGCGAGCTCGGCCTCCCGATCAACAAGGGCGGGCGCGCCTACATTCTCCCGTGCATCGCAGGTCACGTCGGCGCCGACACCGCGGGCGTGATCCTCTCGGAGGCACCGCACGCTGCCGACGAGGTGAATCTCATCGTCGATGTCGGGACGAATGCCGAGATCGTGCTCGGAAATCGCGACCGCCTGCTCGCGGCCTCGAGCCCGACGGGACCGGCGTTCGAGGGTGCCCAGATCTCGTGCGGTCAGCGCGCCGCGCCCGGCGCGATCGAGCGCGTCCGGATCGATCGCCGAGACACTCGAGCCGCGAGTCCGCGTGATCGGCTGCGAGCACTGGTCGGACGAGCCCGAGTTCGCGGGGACGCAGGTCACCGGTGTCTGCGGGTCAGGGATCATCGAGGCGCTCGCCGAGCTTCATCTCGCGGGCGTGATCGCAACCGACGGGACGATCGACGGCACGTTCGCAGCGCGGACGGCGCGGGTCGTGTCGGACGGTCGCACCTTCTCGTACGTCCTCCACACGGGCGAGCCCGAGCTGACGCTCACCCAGAACGACATCCGCCAGGTCCAGCTCGCCAAGGCCGCGCTTCACGCCGGCTGCATGCTCCTCTTCGAGCACTACGGGATCGAGAGCGTCGAGCGGATCCGGCTCGCCGGCGCTTTCGGGAGTCACATCGATCCGGTGCATGCACTCGTCCTCGGTCTTGTCCCCGACTGCGACCCGGCCCGCGTGACCTCGGCCGGCAACGCCGCCGGCACCGGTGCGCGGATCGCCCTCCTCGACCGCTCGGCCAGGGCCGAGATCGAAGAGGTCGTGCGACGGGTCGAGAAGATCGAGACGGCGATCGAGCCTCGGTTCCAGGAGCACTTCGTCAACGCGATGGCGATACCTCACGACACCGATCCGTATCGCCGTCTTGCCGCAACGATCGCCCTTCCCGGTCGGAAGACGGCGGAGCGACCCGAGCGAGCCGGTCGCCGTCGTGGGCGTCCAACCGCAACCTCCGAGAGGAGCCCGTCATGAGCGAGACCGAGCCCCGGACAGGCCGTCGCACCGGAGGTCGGGCCGGCCGCCAGGCTGCGCGCCTTGCCTCTGCCGTCGAGCGTGTTCCCTTCCTCACGCGAGCGCTGGCGCCGTTCGAGGTGCTCTCGGAGGAGGGCGTCGCCACCATCGAGGAGAACGCGGACACGATCCTCGAGCAGGTGGGGATCGAGGTCCACGGCGCTCCCGACGCACTGGAGCTCTTCGCCGGTGCGGGCGCGCAGGTCGACGACGAGCGAGTTCGCTTCCCTCGGGGCCTCTGCCGAACGCTGGTTCAGGCGACCGCGCCTGCGACGTTCACCCAGCTCGCGCGGAACCCGGCGAACAACGTCGACTTCGGCGGCCAGAACACGATCTTTGCGCCTGCGTACGGCTCGCCGTTCGTTCGCGATCTCGACAACGGGCGCCGGTACGGGACGATCGAGGACTTCCGCAACTTCGTGAAGCTCGCGTACATGACACCGTGGCTCCACCACTCCGGCGGGACAGTGTGCGAGCCGGTCGACCTGCCTGTCAACAAGCGCCATCTCGACATGGTGTACGCGCACATGCGGTACTCCGACAAGCCGTTCATGGGCTCGGTGACCCATCCAGATCGCGCACGCGACACGGTTGAGCTCGCACGAATCGTCTTCGGGGCGGATGTCCTCGAGCAGGAGACGGTGATCTTCAGCCTGATCAACGCGAACTCACCTCTCGTGTGGGACTCGACGATGCTCGGCGCAGCGCGCGCCTACGCCGAGGCGCGGCAGGCGGTGATGATGACCCCGTTCATCCTCGCCGGCGCGATGAGCCCGTCCACCGTCGCGGCAACGTGTGCGCAGACGCTCGCCGAGTCGATGGCAGGGATGGCGTACGTCCAGCTGGTGCGACCCGGCTCGCCGGTCGTGCTCGGCTCGTTCGCCTCGTCGATGTCGATGCAATCGGGCGCGCCCACCTTCGGAACGCCTGAGCCTGCGCTCGTCCTGTACGTGATGGCCGCGCTTGCACGGCGGCTCGGAGTGCCGTTCCGCTCGGGCGGAGGCCTCACCGCGTCGAAGATCGCGGATGCCCAGGCCGCTTACGAGTCGGCCAACACGATGCAGCCGACCGTCCTGGCGGGAGTCAACTTCGTCTTGCACGCAGCCGGCTGGCTCGAGGGCGGGCTTGCGATGGGCTACGAGAAGTTCATCCTCGACGCGGACCAGCTCGGAATGTGGCATGCCTTTGCGAGTGGGGTGGACCTGAGCCCGAACGGTCAGGCGATGGACGCGTTTCTCACGAACGAACCGGGCACGCATTTCCTCGGTCATCCCCACACGCTTGCAAACTTCGAGACGGCGTTTTACCGTTCGGCAACTGCCGACAACGAGAGCTTCGAGCGCTGGGAGGCCGAGGGGTCGCTCGATGCGGCACAGCGGGCGAACCGGACCTGGAAGAAGTTGCTCGCCGAATACGAACCACCGCCGATCGACGACGCGCTCGACGAGGAGCTGCGTGAGTGGATCGAGCGCAAGAAGGCATCCTTCCCCGACTCGAACTACTAGTAGAGGTTCATGAGCATCACAGCCCACATCAGCCCCGCCGAGGCAATCGCCGACCTTGTCGAGCGCTCGCGCTTCGAGGTGTTGCCGCTCGACGGAATCGAGGAGCAGGTACTCGAGCATGTTCCTCGCGAGGTCACGCTCACGGTCACTGCCTCACCGACGAAGGGTCAGGACGCAACCTTCGATCTCGCCGAGCGTCTCGTCGCGGCAGGGTACACCGTCGTCCCGCACCTCTCCGCCCGCCTGACGGAGAGTCACGAACGGCTTGCCGAGCTGATCGCACGCGCGGATGCGCTCGGGATTCGCGATGTCTTCGTCATCGCCGGCGACGCACAGGAGCCGGCCGGCCCATTCGAGGGCGCGTTGCCGTTGCTCGAGTCGATGGCCGAGATCGGTCACCCGTTCACCGAGGTCGGAATCACGGGCTACCCGGAGAGCCATCCCTTCATCGACGACGCCGCGACGATCGCGGCGATGTACGCGAAGGCGCGTTACGCGACGTACATCGCCAGTCAGGTGTGTTTCGATTCGAAGGTCACCGCCCGCTGGATCGAAGCGGTGTGGGCCCGGGGAACGAGGCTTCCGATCTACGTCGGCGTCCCCGGAGCGGTGTCGCGCGCCAAGCTCTTGCGGGTCTCGGCGCGCATCGGAATCGGCGAGTCCATGCGCTTTCTTCGCAAGAACGGGTCGTTTGCGTCGCGGTTCCTGCACGGTGGGTTCAATCCCGACCCGTTGATCGAAGGTCTCGGTGCGCTGCTCACCGACCCCGAGCGGAAGCTGGCGGGGTTCCACGTGTTCACCTTCAACGATGTCTCCGATACCGAGCACTGGCGACAGCAGCGACTCGACCCCCACGGGGACGGGTCATGACCCGGGAAGCGACGCTCCGAGCAGGCGGAGCCAGTTGCCGTGCATGAACGCCGCGACGTCGGTCTCGGTGTAGCCCCGGTCTCGCAGCAGCCCGGCAAGAAGTCGAAGATCCGCGATCGTGTCGAGGTCGCGCGGGCTCTGCTCACCGCCGAACCCGCCGTCGAGGTCGCTGCCGATGCCGACGTGCGCGGCAGAGCCCGTGAGCTGGCACACGTAGTCGACGTGGTCGACGACCCGCGAGAGCGTCACCGGGTTCGCGGCCTGCCCGTGGACCCAATCCGGATCGAGCATCCAGCAGTCGAGGGAGGCACCGATGACCCCACCGCGGGCCGCGATCGCCTCGATGTGCCTGTCAGGCAGCTGTCGCTGACGCGGGACGAGCGAGCGGACGTTGCTGTGGCTCGCGAGCACGGGGCCTGCGAACAGAGCGAGCGCCTCGTCGAGGGCGGCATCGGCGCAATGCGTCAGGTCGAGCGTCATTCCGAGCGAGGCCATTTCCTCGAGCAACGACCGGCCGAGGTCGGTGAGGCCCGTCTCGGTGAGGGTTCCTCCGGCGTATCTCCCTTGCCCGAAGTGGGTGAGCCCGATGAGTCGAAGCCCGGCTGCATGCCAGAGGGGCAGCTCGTCCGGGGTCGTGATCGGGTCGGCTCCCTCCATGCTCAGGATGAGCCCGAGCGGCGGTTGGCTCTTGACCGGCTCGATCTCCCAGACCGCCCACCGCTCCAGGTGCGTCCGGAGCCCGGGCGCGTCGACGATGATCGTCACACGCCCCTCGTCCTCGAGCGTTCGGTAGTAGGCGAGCTGCTCCCAGGCGACCTCATTCGCCTCGGCCATCGTCTCGTAGTCGACGCCGGCTATCACCTTGCCGGTGGAGCGCGCGAACAACGTCGCGACCGCGACCGCGACGGGGGCGGCCGCCAGCTCGGGCAGCGCGACGGTGCCGCGGCCGCGACCCGGCCCTTCGAGATCGGCTTCCGCCGCCCGGATCTCACCGACCGTGCGACGCAGGTCGCGGCCGTACTGAAGCGCGTTCCAGGCGAGGTCGAGGTGGGCGTCGACGATGAGCACGCCGCCAGTATCGCCGCCGGGGCCTCGCGATGAGCGCCGACCGATACGACGTCATCATCGTCGGGGGCGGCTCCGCCGGCTGCGCGCTCGCGAACCGTCTATCCGCAGATCCCTCGACCAAGGTGCTCGTGCTGGAGGCAGGTCGGCCCGACTCGCGTTGGGACATCTTCATCCACATGCCCGCTGGGCTCGCCTTCCCGATCGGCAACCGTTTCTACGACTGGAAGTACGAGTCGGAGCCGGAGCCACACATGGACGGTCGCCGGATCTATCACGCCCGAGGAAAGGTGCTCGGTGGGTCGTCGTCGATCAACGGGATGATCTTTCAGCGCGGCAATCCGCTCGATTTCGAGCGCTGGGCATCCGATCCCGGGGATGGAGAGCTGGGACTACGCCCACTGCCTGCCCTACTTCAGGCGAATGGAGGATTGCCTCGCGGCCGAGCCGGACGATGCGTTTCGGGGCCACGAGGGGCCTCTGGGCCTCGAGCGTGGCCCGGCCTCGTCACCGCTCTTCGGGGCGTTCTTCGAGGCGGTGCAGCAGGCGGGGTACCCACTCACCGACGACGTGAACGGGTACCGCCAGGAGGGATTCGCGAAGTTCGACCGCAACATCCGTCGTGGCCGTCGCCTCTCCGCGGCGCGCGCCTATCTCCACCCGGTCAGGTCCCGCCCGAATCTCGAGGTCCGGTGCCGGGTCCAGGTGGCGCGGATCGTCTTCGAGGGGACGAAGGCCGTTGGCGTCGAGGTCGTGAAGAACGGCCGCACCGAGACGATCCACGCCGACGAGGTGATCCTGTGCGGAGGTGCGATCAACTCGCCGCAGCTCCTCCAGCTCTCGGGTATCGGTGACCCGGACCACCTTCGCTCGGTCGGCGTCCAGCCGTTGCACGAGCTCCCCGGAGTGGGGGAGCACCTCCAGGATCACCTCGAGGTCTACGTCCAGTACGCCTGCACCCAGCCTGTGTCGATGCAGCCTGCGCTCAAGTTCCGCAACCGGCCGTGGATCGGATTCCAGTGGCTGTTCCTGCGAAAGGGCCCTGGTGCGACGAATCACTTCGAGGCAGGAGGGTTCGTCCGCTCGAACGACGACGTCGCCTACCCGAACCTCATGTTCCACTTCCTCCCGCTCGCGATCCGCTACGACGGGTCGGCGCCAGAGGGTGGGCACGGTTACCAGGTCCACGTCGGGCCGATGTACTCGGACGCACGCGGCTCGATCAGGATCACCAGCGACGATCCGCTGGCGAAGCCGGCGCTGCGCTTCAACTACCTCTCGACCGAACAGGATCGACGCGAGTGGGTCGAGGCGGTCCGATGCGCACGATCGATCCTGACGCAGCCGGCAATGGGCCCGTTCAACGGAGGCGAGACCTCGCCCGGGCCGTCCGTCGCGACCGACGAGGAGATCCTCGCCTGGGTCGCACGCGACGCAGAGACCGCCCTGCACCCGTCGTGCACCTGCCGGATGGGCACCGACGACATGTCGGTTGTCGATCCGCTGACGATGCGGGTCCACGGGGTCGAGGGGCTGCGCGTCGTCGATGCGTCGGTGTTCCCCTACGTCACGAACGGCAACATCTACGCCCCGACGATGATGGTCGCCGAGAAGGCCGCCGACCTGATCCTCGGCGCCACGCCGCTCGCTGCGGAGCCGACGCGGTTCTATCGCCACCCGGCGTGACGTTGCCCGTCGCCGAGCGGTGGTTCGCGGCCGAGCGGCTCGCGGACGGGATCACGCGGATCTGGGAGCCGCATGTCGACGCGCTCCTGCAGGCCAACCTCTTCTGGGTCACCGGGCGCGACGTCGACCTCGTGGTCGACACCGGGTGCGGGATCGCGCCGCTGCGCGCTGCGCTCCTGGCGCTCGGGCTCGATCCCGGGAAGCCGGTCGTTGCGGTCGCGACGCACGGGCACGCGGATCACGTCGGCGGCCTGCACGAGTTCGCCGAGCGGGTCGCTCATCCCGCCGAGGCCGCGCTGATCTCGGCGGGCTCCTCGCAGGCGGTGCTGCTCGCCGACAGCTGGGGTGCCGAGCTGCGCGCCTTCGCGGCGGAGGGCGGCTGGCCGCTGCCCGACGTTCTCGTCGACGCCGTGCCCCATGCGGGCTTCGAGCCCGGCGACTACTCGATCCGCCCGGCACCGGTCACGCGGCTCGTTGACGAGGGCGACACGGTCGAGCTCGGCGACAGGAGCTTCGCGGTGCTCCACCTGCCCGGGCACTCGCCGGGTGGCATCGGCCTCTGGGAGGATGCAACCGGCATCCTGCTTGCCGGCGACGCGGTCTACGACGACGACCTGGTCGACATGCTGCCGGGCTCGGACGTCGACGATTACGTCAAGACGATGCGACGTCTTCGTGAGCTTCCGGCGCGTGTCGTCCACGGCGGGCACGGCGGGAGCTTCGACCGGGCACGGCTGGTCGAGATCGCAGACCGGTACCTGGCTTCGCGGCGCTCTAGCTCGCTGCGGCCACCGACACGACGGCCTTGACGATGCCGTCGTAACCGGTGCAGCGGCAGAGGTTCCCGGAGAGCCCGATCCGTACCTCGTCCTCGCTCGGCGACGGGTTGTCGGCAAGCAGTGCTGTTGCCGAGATCAGCATCCCCGGGGTGCAGAAGCCGCACTGGACGCCACCCTCTGCCAGAAACGCCGTCTGGAGGGCGCTCAGCTGACCATCGGTCGCGAGGCCCTCGATCGTGGTCACCGTCGGCTCCCTCAGCCTGGAGCGCGAGGTACGAGCAGCTGTTCACCGGCTGGCCGTCGAGGAGCATCATGCAGGCTCCGCACTCGGAGTCGTCGCAACCCTCTTTCGCGCCGGTCAGCCCGACCGCGTCGCGAACGGCGCTGAGAAGGCTCGTGCCGGGATCGAGCTCGAGTGGATACGAGACACCGTTGACTGCGAGCGTGACGGGCACCTTCACGAGAGTCCTCCATGCAGGGCGGGGCTTGCGGGGATCGGCACGTCGCCGCCGCGGGCGCGAACGAGCGCGGCGCCGATCGCGCGGCGGGCCATCACGTCGGCCATCGCCCGGCGGTAGCGCTCGGAGGCCCGAACGTCGGAGATCGGGGTCGCCGCGGTTGCAGTCGCTGCAGCCGCCGCGGCGACTGCCTCGTCGTCGCCGTTGGTGCCAACGAGCGCGGCCTCGGCCTCTGGAACGCGGCGAATCGTCGGAGCGAGCGCAGTGATCGCCACTCGTGCCTCCGTGATCGTCTCGCCGTCGAGCGTGACGAGCGCGGTCGCGCCGACGACGGCGATCTCCATCTGCTGGCGGTACTCGAGGCGGACGTAGCAGCTCCCTGAGCCAGGAGCCGGCTCGGGAATGTCGATCGACACGAGAAGCTCGTCGCCGTGCGCGCTTGTCGCTCCCGGCCCGGTGAAGAGGTCCTCGACGGCCACCCAGCGGGTGCCCGAGCCCGAGCGCAGAGTCGCGGTCGCGCTGAAGCAGATCAGGGGGCCGCCGGTCTCCATCGCGGGAGAGGCGTTCATGACGTTTCCGCCGATCGTCCCGTGAGCCCGCGTCGCGTGCGATCCGACGATCGCGGAGGCATCGGCGAGCGCGGTGAGACGCGAGCGGATCGCCGGATGGGCGACGATCTCCGCGTGCGTTGCGAGCGCGCCGAGACGGACGACGTCGTTGCCCTCGTCGATCCCGTGGAGCTCGTCGATGCGGTGAATCGCGACCAGAGCCGAGGGAAGTGGCGACTTGCCCTGGCGGGAGCCGACAACGAGGTCGGTGCCGCCGGCGACGGGCCTGGCGCCGGCGGCGATCGCAGCGATCGCCTCATCGACGGTCGTCACCGTGCTGAACGATTGGACGCTCATGCTCCACCCTCGGCGTGCGCCGCGTCCCAGACACGCTCGGGTGTCATCGGCAGCTGCCTGACGCGGGCGCCGATGACTCCTGCAATCGCGTTGGCGACCGCGCCGGCCGTCGGGACGCACGGCGGCTCGCCGACGCCCTTCGAGCCCTTCGGCCCGGCGTTCGGCGTGTCCGTCTCGATCCAGGCGATGTCGATCCGCGGGACGTCGGACGCCGTGAGCAGCTTGTAGTCGAGCAGGTGCGGGTTGCGCTGCCTGCCTTCTGCATCGAGCTGTGTGCCCTCGGTGAGCGCTTGCCCGAGCCCCATCACGACGCCGCCGTACACCTGACCGTCGGCGCCGATGCGATTGAGGATGACACCGCAGTCGTGAGCTGCCGCCACCTGGAGCACGCGGACGACGCCGGTGTCGCGGTCGACCTTCACCCGCACCGCGTGCGCGATCAGCTGTGGGGCGTGGAACGACTCGAGCCCGAGCCGTCCGACGCATCCTTCTGCGGGCGCCGGTGGCGCTTCGGGGAGGTCGCCGGATCCCTTTCCGTGGAAGGTGGCACCGCCTGCGAGTGACGCAATCGTGACCGCCTTCTCAGGCGAGCCTTTCACGCGGACGGAGCCGTCGGCGAGCTCGAGATCCTCGCGCGCGGCCTCGAGCTCGTCGGCGGCTGCGTCGAGGAGTTGCTCGCGGACGTCGACCGCGGCGGCGATGACCGCGCGCCCGCTGTTGAACGTGGTCTGCGAGCCGCATGAGCCCATGTCCCAGGGAGCCGCGGCGGTGTCCTGGTAGAGCATCGTGAAGTCGGTCGGCTTCATGCCGAGCTCGGCTGCGGCGTAGGTCGGCATGGCCATCACGGAGCCGGTGCCGTTCTCCTGGGCGCCGGTGATGATCGTTCCCGTCCCATCCGGGTTGAGCTTGACGTAGGCGCCCGAGTTCGCGGCGAAGCACGGCCACCACCCGCAGGCGACGCCGATCCCTTCGTCCTCGGGAAGCTCCTGGCCGTACCCGATCAGCTCGAGCGCCTTCTCGAGCGTCTCCTTCATCGCGATTCGCTCGAGCACCTGCCCCGTTGGCGTTGTCGACCCGTTCTCGATCAGGGTCTTGCGCCGAAGCTCCACCGGATCCATCTCGAGCGCAGCGGCGAGCTCGTCCATGTGCTGCTCGACCGCCCAGCACACCTGCGGCGCGGTCGGTGCGCGAATAGACGAGGAAGGCTGGTTGTTCGAGTAGTTGAGGTACGAGTGGATGTCGGTTGTCTCGATCACGTACGGCCCGATCGCGTGCATCGCAGCCATCTGCGCGAAGAACCCGCCTTCGCCGCAGTACGCGCCGCTGTCGAGCACGAGCCGGCCGCGCCGGGCGACGAGCGTGCCGTCCTTGCGGGCGCCGGTCTCGAGCTCGATGACCATGCCTTCGCGCCGATGACCGACCGCGAAGAACTCCTCGTGCCTGCTGAAGACGAGCTTGACGGGCCTGCCCGACGCCTTGGCGAGCGCGGCGATGTGGCCTTCGAAATGGAAGTCGCACTTCGCGCCGAAGCCTCCGCCGAGAAGCGGGACGATCACCCGAACATGCGATTCGGGCAGCTGGAGTGTGTGGGCGACACCAGCGCGCGCTGCGTACGGGACCTGCGTCGACGTCCAGACGGTGACCTCGTCGCCATGCCACTCGGCGACGATCGCCCGCGGCTCGATCGGAACGCCTTGCACGGGCTCGGTCGTGAACCGGCTCTTGACCACGACGTCTGCCGAGGCCAGAGCGGCCGCGGCGTCGCCACTCACGACCGACGAGTAGCCGAGCGTGTTCCGGTCGCGGCCCATGTCGTCCGAGCCGTCGTAGCTCTCCCATTCGGTGTGCACGAGGGGGCTCTCCGCGTCGTTCGCGGTATTCCAGTCGCTGATCGAGGGGAGGGGCTCGTATTCGACCTCGACCAGGGCTGCGGCCTCGCGGGCGATCTCGGGCGTCAGCGCGGCAACGCCGGCAACGATGTCGCCCTCGAAGCGGACGGCCTCCTTCGCAAAGAGCCTCCGGTCCTGCACCATCCCGCCGTAGCGCACGTCGGGGACATCCTCGTGCGTGAGCACGGCAAGGACGCCCGGAAGCGCCCGTGCCGTTGTCGCATCCACTCGCAGGATCCGGGCGTGAGTGTGGTCGGAATACCTGAAGGCGGCGTGAAGTTGCCCTGTGCGGTTGAGGTCGGCCGTGTAGCGGCCTGCCCCCGTGACCTTCTCGTGGCCGTCAGGCCGGATGAACTGTGTCTGTGGTTCCTCGACCGCGGTCACGTCGCTTCCTCCTCGTCGGAATGCACGAGTGCATCCAATCAGTCAGAAGGGTTCGGCGCGAGGGGGTATTGTCGCGCCGGTGGCGGACTCGAGTTACGAACGGGGAGCGGCAAGAAGCGCGCAGATGGGGCCGAGCCGGGTCGCGATCCCGACGACTGCGATCAACGCGATTATTTCGATGGCATCAGTCATGGAAGCCTCCTTTCTCGATGCTTGTCACAAGCTAGCAGGCAAATGGCTTTTTCAAGCCATTCCAGATGTAACGAAGTTGTGATCGGACAGAAGGGACGATTGGCTTGAAGGCGAGGCTGTGGACCGACGGTGGTGCCCGTGGCAACCCGGGTCCGGCCGCCTACGCGTTCGTGATCGAGGCCGACGACGGTCCTGTCCTCGACGCGCAGGGTGTTGCGATCGGGGTTGCGACGAACAACGTCGCCGAGTACAGCGCGCTTGTCGCGGGCCTTCGAAGAGCCTCGGAGCTCGGTGTGCTCGAGCTCGAGGTGCTCTCGGACTCCGAGCTGATGGTCAAGCAGATGCGTGGCGAGTACCGGGTGAAGAACGCCGATCTCAAGACCCTGTTTCTCGACGCCTCCAGCGCGGCGCGCAGCATCGGCGCGGTGACCTACACCCATGTCCGCCGAGAGCACAACGAGCTGGCCGACCGGCTGGTCAACGAGGCGCTCGATGCCGAAGCGTAGACCCCTGAGACTGTGGCCTAGCGCTGCTAGCGCCTCGTTCCGAGGGTGAGCAGGAACGGCCTGCGGGACGCGAGACGCCGTCCTCGGTCTGAAGCCAACCGAAGAGGTCGGTCAGCTCTTCCCGGAACCTCGCCGCCGCTTCTTCGTCGAGGTTGCGAAGGAGGACGACGATCGGCCCGAATGCCTCGGACATCTCCGTCCACAGCTCCTCGGCAGACTCGGCGACCCACGGGATGTCGTGATCGGAGAACGTGAGCTCGAAATCGTCACCGAGCAGCTGCTCGCAATGGGACGGGTCGCTCCAGGACAGCGCATTTCCGGCTCCCTCCACCGGGGGCGGCGCGTACTTGGCGATGATCCGGAAGAAGTCGCCGATGGGACCGTCGGCCTTCCAAGCGGTCAGGGCGAGCCTGCCACCGGCAGCGGTGACCCGGGCAAGCTCACTCGCCACACGCGGGTGGTCGGGGGCGAAGATTGCGCCGACCGACGAGGTCACGATGTCGAATGTCGCGTTCACGTAGGGAAGAGCCTCGACGTCGGCCACTTCGAACTCCAGTGCATGACCGCGCTCCGCCGCCTGCCGCTTCGCCGTTTCGACAAGGGCGGGCGAGAGATCGGCGCCGCGGATGGTGGCGCCGGTTCGGGTTGCGAGGAAGGCGAGCTCGCCGGTGCCGCAGCCAACGTCGAGCCACAACTCCCCTGGTTGGGCATCGACGGCGTCGATCACGATCTCGTGCATGTCCTCGAGCGCGGTCGCGACTCGCTCGAACGGGCCGGCGCCCCACATTGCTGCGTGACGCTGCTTCAGTTCCTCGAAGGCCATCAGTCCCTCCCTTGACGAATGCCGGGCTGGAGTCTGACACGGTCCGTCTGGTTCATACCCGTCGACGCGATGAACTCGTTTGACGCCCCGTCCGCGGGTCGGGTGCGGTCAGAGGCGTCCGGCGTCGCCCAGATAGCGATGCCACAGAAGCTGCGCTGCGACCGAGCGGAACGGCCGCCACTCGTCGCCGATGATCTCGAGCTCCGCGGCCGACGGGCGCTCGTCGAGCCCTTTCACGCGTTGCGCCGCCGCCTGTAGTGCCACGTCTCCGACCGGCCACACGTCGGGGCTACCGAGACATGCGAGGAGGTACACGTCTGCCGTCCACGGGCCGATCCCCGGCAGCGCGAGCAACGCGCTCCGGGCGGCGTCCTCTTCCAGCGCCGGAAGCCCGTCGAGGTCGAGGGCGCCCTCGACGATCGCGGAGGCGAGCACGCGGACGTAGCGCGTCTTCTGGCGGCTGAACCCGATCCCGCGCAGCGCGTCGTCATCGAGCGAAAGCAGGCCGACGGGCTCGACGACGCCGATCAGGGCGGCGAGCCGATCGAAGCACGCCTTCGCCGAGGCCAGTGACACCTGTTGCTCGAGGATCAGCAGGACGAGCGTCGCAAACCCCGGCTCGCGTCGCCAGATCGGCGGGACACCGTACTCGGCGATCACGACCTCCAGGTGCGGGTCGCGAGCGGTCAGCTCGTGAACCGCTGCCCTGAAGTCGCGCTCGTTCATCACCCGAACCTACCCGCGGCTCCGCCAGGAGTGCATGACACGGTGTCGTCCATCGTCTACGCTGTGCCTCATGCAGCGCGCGACCCTCACCTCCTCGCAGACCGGTACCGGTCTCGGCGCGCTTGCTCTTCTTCTCCTCCTTCCCCGCTAGGGGAAGCGTGGATGCACATACAGCCGCCGTGCTCCCGCACACCGCCGGGAGGAGTCTGTCGACGTATCGAGGAGAAGACCTGATGCCGATGCCGTTTTCCCGTTATCCCACCTACGACACGGTCGCGTTGCCCGACCGCACGTGGCCGGACGTGGTGCTCGATCGCGCGCCCATCTGGTGCTCGACCGATCTTCGCGACGGAAACCAGGCGCTCGTCAACCCGATGGACACGGCCCGCAAGCGGCGGTTCTTCGATCTCCTCGTGACCCTCGGGATCAAGGAGATCGAGGTTGGCTTCCCGTCGGCGTCGAAGACCGACTTCGACTTCTGTCGCATCCTGATCGAGGAAGGGCTCATCCCGGACGATACGACGATCGCCGTCCTGACCCAGGCGCGACCCGAGTTGATCGAGCGCACGTACGAGGCGATCGACGGCGCGTCCCGCGCGATCGTGCACCTCTACAACTCGACCTCGACGACGCAGCGTCGAGTCGTCTTCCGCATGGACGAGCAGGGGATCCAGGACCTCGCAGTCCGGGGCACGGCCCTGTGTCGCGAGCTGGCGCGGCAGACGGCAGACCGAGATCATGTTCCAGTACTCGCCCGAGAGCTTCCACCACACCGAGCTCGAATACGCGCTTGCAGGTGTGCGAGGCGGTGGCGGCGGAGTGGGGGCCGACCCCCGAGGCGAAGATGATCGTGAACCTGCCGACGACGGTCGAGGCCTTCCCGCCGAACGTGTACGCCGACCGGATGGAGTGGTTCATCCGCAACTTCTCGAGGCGCGAGAGCTCGATTCTCTCGGTCCATCCCGCACAACGACCGGGGCACCGCTGTCGCGACGGCGGAGCTCGGGCTGATGGCCGGCGCGGAGCGGGTCGAAGGGTGCCTCTTCGGCAACGGAGAGCGAACCGGCAACGTCGATCTGATCACGCTCGCGGTGAACCTCCTCACCCAGGGTGTCGATCCACGACTCGACCTGTCGCAGCTCGACGAGACCAAGCGAATCGTCGAAGAGTGCAATGAGTTGCCCGTGCATCCGCGGCACCCCTGGGCCGGCGAGCTGGTCTACACTGCGTTCTCTGGCTCGCACCAGGATGCGATCAAGAAAGGGATGGACGCGCAGGAGCGCGGCGGCTCCGAGGTCTGGGACGTGCCGTACCTGCCGATCGACCCCAAGGATCTGGGGCGCAGCTACGAAGCGATCATCCGGGTCAACTCCCAGTCGGGAAAGGGCGGCGTTGCGTATCTGATGCTGGCCGAGCACAATCTCGAGCTGCCCCGTGGGCTTCAGGTCGACTTCGCCCGCAAGGTGCAGGCGATCACCGACGCGCGCGGCGGAGAGCTCACCGCCGACGAGCTGATGGACGCGTTCATCGCGAACTATCTCGGCACGGTCACGCCGTACGAGCTGCTCGGGTTCACTCACTCGAGCGAGGAGGCGGGCGACCGCCTCGCAGCGAGGCTTCGAATCGACGGCGACGAGACGGAGATCATCGGCGAGGGAAACGGACCGATCGCGGCGTTCGTCCATGCGCTCGAGGAGCGGCTCGGGATCGAGATCGACGTGCGCGAGTACCACGAGCACGCGATGGGCAAGGGCGAAGATGCAAACGCCGCCGCCTATGTCGAAGCCGACGTCGACGACGAGGCCTTCTGGGGAGTCGGGATCCACTCCTCGACCGTTACCGCTTCGCTGCGCGCGGTGGTCAACGCGGTCAACCGCGCGGTCGCGGCGAGAAAGGCCCAGGCAGACGCGGCGCGATTCGGTCTCTAGCCTGAACCGAGCCTCGCTACTCCCGGAGGGCGAGCTCGTCCAGCACGCCCACGCTCCGCAAAGGCAGGAGCCCCGCGCACGGGGCTCCTGGTCACGAAGAACGGTTGGCGCTCGGGGCTACGTCACGCCGGCCGTGGTGAACTCGGCGATCCGCTCGCCCCCGCGGATCGCGAGCACCTCGAATCCCTCGAACTGCGGTGCCGGGAAACCGCCCGCGGCCAGCGCTTCCTGGATCTCCGGCTCGCGTGCCATCGCGTGGCGTCCCTCGTCGCTCTCCCAGAGGTTGATCGCGATGATTCCGTCGTCACCGTCACGGGCGACGATGTTCAGGAGCCCTCCGTGAAGCGGTGCAAGCCGGTTGGTGACGGGAGCGAGGTGCTCGGTCACCCGGGCGAGGAGATCCTCAGGATCGCCGGCCATTCGCATCATCGAAACGATGGGCATCAATTCCTCCTTGGCGTCGGAGTCGTGAGCAGGCGAGTATAGGCGCTCGTTCCGATCCGCACATTCACGTTTGGGTCTGATCCGGGTGCCAGGTGGAGGAGCTCGAGGCCGGTTGGCCCCATGGGCCGCCGGTATACTCCGCGGCCCCGCGGATGTAGCTCAGTTGGTAGAGCGTCTGCTTGCCAAGCAGAAGGTCGTCGGTTCGAGCCCGATCATCCGCTCTAAAAGGGCCTGTAAAACCCAGACTTTTCGCTCTGACCAAGATCTGGGATAGGTCCGCGATGAGTCCCATCAGGTGCGAGCGAGTGGTTGAGGTCGTATCCGGATTCCTGTTGTGGGGCGGGCTTACTCAACTGGTTGTGAAGGCAGGGCTCCTGGCGGTGGTACTTCTCTTTCGGGCTGGTCGTCAGCATTTTTCGCGCCGGCTGCCAGGCAAGCCGTCGACGGCAAGACCAGCGGCCACTCCCTCGACCTAGCCTCAGGTCGTTCGGCATGGAACGGCGTCACTACGCCTGCCGCCGGAGCGACATCGCCGGTTGCAGTACTGCGACCCGCTCTCAGCCGAGTCGAGGTGCCGACAGGCTCGACTTGTCAGCCGTTCCCTTCGCTCTTGGAGAAGTCCCGCCTTTGAGCGTCGTACGAGCTTTCTTGAGTTGTGCGAGCTCGTCGCGCAGCGGTTGGATTTTCGCCTCGAGCACCGCGATCTGCTCGTCGAGTGTCGCCGGGACGTCCTGTCCAGTTGGGATGGTCACGGGTGGCCCTCCTCAGGTCGGAACTGACCAGTCGGCGTGAATTCCGCCTCGCGCTACCGACTTCCAGGGTAGCGGGTGCGCGTCAGCGTGGGACGAACGTGACCTGCGCAGCGCCTTCGCTGACAAGCAGCCCGCTGGGCGGTTCCGAGGCCGTGTCCACATCGTCGTCGGGACGCGTCGAACTGGTATCTCTGTGCCGAGACGACGACGAAGGGACGCGGCATGACGACATGGCTGGTAACCGGCACGAGCCGCGGGATCGGGTTGGAGGTCTGTCGCCAGCTTCAGGCGCGCGGTGACACGGTCATTGCCGTCTGTCGCGCGAGCTCGACGAGTCTCGCCGCGGTGGGTTGCCGCGTGGTCGAGGGCATCGATCTTGCTCGTCCCGATGCCGGCACCACGCTCGACGGCCTGCTCGACGAGGGACTGGTCATCGACGTGCTCGTCAACAATGCCGGGATTCTCCGCCGCGACTCGCTGGAGGATTTCGACGGTGCGCGCGAGCAGTTCGAGGTGAACACGCTCGGGCCGCTGGGGCTCACCCACGCCTTGCTTCCTCGAATGCGTGAAGGCTCGAAGATCGGCTTCGTCTCGAGCCGGGCCGGTTCGATCGGTGACGGGCCGTCAGGTGGGATGTACGGCTACCGGATGTCGAAGGCGGCACTCAACATGGGGGCGGCCAATCTTGCTCACGAGCTGAAGCCGCGTGGGATTCACGTCGTCGTGTTGCATCCAGGCTTCATCCGCACCGAGATGACCGCCGGCGCAGGCAACGAGGACCCCGAGGACGCTGCCGCGCGGCCTGATCGCGCGGCTCGACGAGCTTGACGCTTCACGAAGCGGTCGCTTCTTTCATGCTCACGGCGACGAGATTCCGTGGTGAAGGTGTCGGAAGTCAGCCCGCGAGGAGCGCCAGCTCCTCATTTGTCCTTCGGGCGAGCCGGCTGACGATGCGCAGGAGGTTCTCGAGCAACGCGCAAGCGAGCGCCGGGTTGGTCAGGCGAAGACGCTCGAGGGCGGCGGCCGTCAGCACGTAGCACTCGACCGCTGTGTCTGCCCAGACGTCGGCCGTGCGCTTCCTCTGGCCGATGATTGCGAGCTCACCGAGCACCATCCCTGCAGATGCAGTCGCGACCCGCTTCGTGTCGCCCCCGGTCAAGGCGAGGGTGACGCTGAGCTGCCCTTCGTTGATCAGGAAGAGCTCCTCGGCCGGGTCTCCGGCGCGAACGACCTGCGTACCCCTGTCGAACCGGCGGTATTGCAGCAACGCCTCCAGCGCCGTCAACTGATCCTCGGTCAGGCCGCGAACGAGGTCGTGGTCGCGGAGAGGGACCTCAGGCGGATCGATGCTGCTGCCCGTGCGTCCGGATCAGTTCGGTCTCGCACCACTCGAGCGCGAGATCGAGCTCGGGGAAGGTCACGCACACTGGTTCGGCGTCCTCGGCACGCCCAGCTTGCACCGCCTCGACGAGGCGGCCATGACGCTGTACGCCCGACAACGCCACGCGCCCGCCGGTCTGGACGAAGTCACTGACGAGCGCAACGAGAATCGGTACCGCCGACCGGCTTACGACCGCGACCCTCCGAAAGTCGATCGCGACGAAATCGACGGCGCTAGCGACACCGACAATCGCCCGGATCACCTCCTCCGCGGTCGCAAACGAGATGTCGCCTTGCAACTCGAAAGCGGCGGCCCGTGTTCCGACGACCTTCAACGCGACGCGCTCGTGCTCGGAGCGGGTCCGCTTCGAGCCGCGCTGCGCCACGGTGTGGGTCGCCCGCACGGGTGACGCCGGTCGTCCCACCGCCTGAACGAGATGGACGTCGAGGTCGCGGGAGATGTCCTGACACACGCGCACGCCACGGACGCTGTTGCCGCGACTGTCGAGCGGCGGCGAGAAGACTCCGATCCCCAGCTGCCCGGGGAGCACGGCCATGATCCCGCCGGAGACGCCGCTCTTCGCAGGGATCCCGACGGTGTACAACCACTCCCCGGCGAAGTCGTACATCCCGCAGCTCGTCATGACGCTGAGCAGCCGACGCACCGTCTCCCTCCGGGCGGCACGTTCGCCCGTGATCGGGTTCAGCCCGCCGTTCGCGAGTGTCGCGGCAATCATTCCGAGGTCGCGGCAGTCGACGAGCGCCGAGCATTGCTGGAAGTACCGCTGGAGCACGGGCTCGGGGTCGTCCTCGATCACGCCGGCGTTCCGGAGAAGGTGTCCGATTGCGCGGTTGCGATGGCCGGTCTCGCTCTCGGAGCGATACACGGCCTCGTCGATCGACAGCTCCCGGCCGGCAAAGCGCGAGTACGTGGCGAGAATGCGTTCGATCGGCGACACTCCCGACCTCTCCTCGACGAGAGAGACGCCGACGATCGCTCCTGCGTTGATCATTGCGTTGAACGGCGCTCCGCTCTCCGGATCGAGGCTGATCGAGTTGAACGAGTCTCCTGTCGGCTCGACGCCGATCCGTTGTCGCACGGTCTCCTCGCCGTGATCCTCGAGGACGAGACCGTAGGTCAGCGGCTTCGAGATCGACTGAAGCGTGAACTTCAGGTCGGTGTCGCCGGCCTCGTAGACCGCACCGTCCGCCGTCACGAGGCAGATGCCGAATGAGTCAGGGCTCGCCTTTGCGAGCTCCGTGATGTACGTCGCCACCTCACCCTCGCCGAGGGGCGCGTAGCGCGCATGCAGGGTCTCGAGGTAGGTGGTGATCGGCGATCGAAGGAGCGCGCTCCGTCCGTGCACCTCAGTCGAGATCTCTTGAACCACCGTTTCGACGTGCATTTGCATTGCCTCCGGTCCAACCAAAGAGGGCCCGCGATCTCATGCTTCGAGATCCGAGCTCCATGGCACGACGACAGCGCCGACCGTACGGCACTACCTGGGAGAGACACTACAGCCGCGAGCGGCGGCAGTGCAAGAAGGAGGGTGTCGAGGCGGTTGACGCTTGCGCCCGGCGGCAGTTGTCGCGAGAGTACCCTGGGCATGAGCTTCCGGGGACGACTCCCAGTACTGGCCGTGGCAGCGCTGATTGCGGCACCGGCAGTCGCGCTGGCAGCCGCCGCGAGCAACTCGCAGAGCTACACCGACTCCACCGGAGAGAACCCGAGCGCGCCGGACATCACCAGCGTTTCGGTGGCGAACGACGACGCGGGCGCGCTCACGTTCACGGTCAACGTCAACAACCGTCCGGCGCTCACACCGGACATGCTCCTGCTGATGTTCATCGACACGGTGAAGGGCAAGGGCGACCCGGAGTCGTTGGGCGCCGATTGGGCGATTCAGCTGACGAGCGGGCTCGTCTCGCTGTTCGAGTGGTCGGGCTCCGAGTATCTCTCCGCGGGCTCGCAGTCGACGCTCTTCTACTCCTATCCGTCGACCGGCCCGGTGATCACCATCAACGCCCGCGAGCTCGGAAGCCCTGCAACGCTCGGTCTCGGCGTGGTGCTCGGTTCGGGAGTCACCGAGGGTGCAAACGGGGAGCCCGACTTTACGAACTTCCGGGCCGATCTTGCGCCCGACACCGAGAAGGGGAGCTACGAGTACGAGGTTCTGACCGACTTCTCGCTTCACATCGAGGCCTTCACCGTCGGCCCGAAGCCGGCGAAGGCAGGGAAGTCCTTCTCCGCAGGTCTCGCACTGACGCAGAGCGACACGGCCGGCCCGGTCGCATCCGGAACGGTGGCCTGCAAGGCCTCGATCGCCGGGAAGCCTGTCGCGGTGAAGTCACGCCGCTTGCGCAACGGCGTTGCCGTCTGCGTCTGGTTGCTTCCGAAGGCCGCTGCCGGGAAGCAGATCACGGGGTCGATCGCCGTGACCACGAAGGGCACGACTGCCAAGAAGTCGTTTACGGCGCGGGTCTCGGCTCCGTAGCCGATCCTGGAAGGGCAGCCCGTCGAAGGGCGAAGCTCGCCGGCTATCCGACGAGGACGCCGCCGAGCGTGCCCGCGAGCGAGTTGCCCTTGAGCCCGAGCACACCCGTCGCGGCGCGTGTGCCCGTGACCTTGACGAACCCTCTGAACGACAGGGGGAAACCGGACTTCGCAAGCACGATGGTTCCGTTCAGCTCGATCCCGGGGGAGATGCTGTAGCGGATCAGCCTGAACCCGTTACCGGTCGTGATCCCGGTCGTCACCAGCTTGCCGCCGTACAACCCTGGAACGGTGGTGGTCGTCGGGGTAGCCGCCATGACCCACGCGGCCTCGGCCTCCCGGATCGTCCTAGCAGCGACCGCCAATGTCTCGGCGGGCTTCGCCGCGCGGGTGATGTTGGCCGCAGGGTAGGCAGGAACGGCTGTCACGAGTGCAGCCGCGCGTGGGCACTGGTCGGAGAAGGATGTCCCGAGCATCCAGGCTCGCACGGCCCTGGCCGCACAGAAGCTCGGATCCGCGCTGAGCACGCTGTGACCGACGGCGGGAACGACGATCAGACGGCCCTGCGGGAATTTCGAGACGACGGAGACCGCTCCTGCGGTGGGGGTACGCATGTCGATGCCGCCGTTGACCGCCAGGACGGGCACGTTCGGGAACGGCCCGGGCCCGAGAGGAGCACCACCCGACGGCTCCGGCCAGCCGATGCAGTAGTGACCGTTGCCGATGTCCGCGGCCCACGTCCCGAACTGCCCCAGCGTGCCGCTCGGCAGCGCATTCACCGCGCCGCTGTAGAGGGCGTCTCGACCGGCGACGGGCGCGTTGATCGCCCACGGAAGCGGTCCGTCATTGCAGACGGTCGCGGCGAACAGCCCGCCGCTGAGCGAGTCGGCGGGATACGACTGAGACTGGGTGATCAGTGCGACGACGCGCCCGAGTGGCGCCAGGTCACCCAGCCTGGCGGCATGCATGACCGCCGGGAGCTCAGCCGCCAGGCCCGGGTTGAGGTCGGCCTCGACCACTGTCGAGAGGACGTCCAGTGCAGTGACGCGGACAGAGGCCTTCGACCCGTCGCTGCTCAAGACGGTTATCTGCGCGGGCTGTGTGGCGAGGTTGTTGGAAACGGTGATCGTGTCGTTGGCGAAGTCGGGCGTCACCGTGCGGCACAACCCGTTCCCACACAGCTGCTCCAACGCCTTGGGCAACTCGCGCAACGTGTACGACCGGTACGGATCGTCGAGATCGGTCGGGACCATCGAATCGAGCAAGAGTCGCTCCACGTTTGTCGGATGCGCGAGCGCATAGGCAAGCGAGAGCTTCGTGCCGTACGACGTCCCCCAGAGCGCGACCTTCTCGACTCCCAGGGCCTTGCGGACGGCGTCGAGGTCCTCCGCGTGGTCGCGGGTTGCATAGAACACGCGGTTGGGCCCGATTGCGGCCGCGCAGGCCGCCACGCGAGCCGGCTCTTCCTCGATCCTGTAGTAGGTCTGGAGGCCGGGGCAGTCGATCAGCCCCGAGGCGCCCGTCCCCCTGTTGTCGAAGGCGACGAGCGTGTAGCCGGGAAAGAGGAAGTTGTAGTAGGCGACGGTTGCCGGATCGTCGAGCCCGAACACCGTTGCCGACCCCTGGCCCGGTCCGCCGGCGATCAGGAACATGACTCCCTTTTCCGGCCCCAGGGACGGAAGCGTCTGCACCTTGAGCGAGATCTTGCCGGGAACGACCCCGCTCCGGTCGATCGGGACGACGACATCGCCGCAGAGAAGCCCGCTTGCCGTACCGCACGGCACCCCGATGGGCTTTGACTCTCGCCGCGCGACGATCGGGCTGCTCACGCGCGAGCTCGCGGAGGGAGCTGCGCGGGCAAGGTATGCCTTGCGCGCGTCGGCGAGGACGCTCGCCGCGACCCCGGTCTGGTCGGACGACGACGCCGCCCGGCCCTGAGGCGAGGATGCGAGCCCGCGGGTCGCCGAACCAGCCGTTCCGGTTGACGAGGCGAGAGTCGCCGTGAGCACGGCGACCGCCGCCGCCAGGAGGACGGCACCGCCGCGCGGGCGCCAACGGAAGCGGGACGGGGGGGTGGACGGGCGGTCGGTCACGAACTCGCCACAGCGTACCTCCGTGACCGACCTCTGCACCGGATTGCAGCACCGGAGGCCTAGCGGTTGCCTTGCCGCCTCGCGTCCAGGGGCATGGAGCCATCGAGCCGGATCAGATCCCGGGGAGCCCACTTTGACGTCCCGCCGTCGAGCGGCGCAGGACGAGATAGGCCGTGACAACTGCGAGAAGGGTGAGGCAGAGGATCATCGCGGCGGCAGCATTGACGACCGGCGAGATCCCGAACCGGAGTGACGAGAAGATGAACAGCGGCAGGGTCGTCGTCCCGGCCCCGGAGACGAAGAACGACGCATAGAAGTCGTCGAACGAGAATGTGAACGCGAGCAGGCCTCCGGCGAGGATCGCCGGCAGCAGGCGAGGGAGCGTCACCTGGCGAAACGTCGAGACCGGGCCGGCGCCAAGATCGAACGATGCTTCCTCGAAGGTCGTGCCCATGCCCACAAACCGCGCCCGAACGACGAGCGCCACGATCGACGCGTTGAAGACCACGTGCGAGATGAGGATCGTCCAAAGGCTGAGCGGGATGCCGACCTCCGTGAAGAACACGAGCGCCGCGATCCCGAACACGATCTCCGGGGTGACGAGCGTCATCATCACGAGTGCATCCAGAGGGTGGCGAAGCCAGGGCCTCATCCGCGGCAAGGCCAACGCCAGCAGCGTCCCGAGAACACAGGCGACGAGCGCGTTGCCAGCTGCGATCACGACCGAGTTCCGCAGTGCCTCCGTGATCGCCTCGTCGTGCAGTGCCTCGCCGAACCACTTTGTCGAAAAGCCGTCCCAGACGAGCACCTGGCGGCCGCCGTTGAACGCGTAAATGATGACGACGATGATCGGCGCGTAGAGAAACGCGTAGATGAGCGCCGCCTGAACAGCAAGCAGTCTCTTACCCACTTTGCGTCGCTCCGCGGTTCGCGAGTCGGGAGAACGCGAGGAGAACGATCGTCATGCCCACCACGACGACGATCGCGATCGCCGATCCAAACGGCCAGTCGTGCGCCTCGCTGAACTGCTGGGCGATCAGCGAGCCTGTGTACGCGGTCTTGTTTCCACCGAGGATCGCCGGGATGAGGTACTCGCCGGTGAGCGGGATGAACACCAGCAACGAGCCCGCGACGATGCCCGGCAGCGCCAGTGGGAGAGTGATTCGACGGAACGAGCGCCACGGCGGATCGCCGAGATCCTGCGCTGCGTCGACGAGCGACCAGTCGAGCCGTTCCAGAGCCGCGTAGAGCGGCAGCACCATGAGCGGGAGGTAGTTGTAGACCACTCCGATGTACACGGCTGTCGTGGTGTACAGGAGGTCGGTGCCGAGCCAGCGGAAGACCGGGAACTCGGGGTCGAGGATGATCAGCCAGGCGTACGTCCTGATCAGGAAGCTCGTCCAGAACGGGATGATGACGAGCAGGATCAGGAGGTTCTTCCGGGGTGCGTAACGGGCGAGCCAGTACGCGAACGGGAACCCGAGGAGCAGAGTGGCGACCGTGCCGAACAGCGCGAGGCCTCCTGTCCGCAGGAAGACCTGCCCGTACAGCGGATCCCAGAGGTACCGATAGTTCTCGAGGTTCCAGGTGAAGGCGACGTCGGCAAACCCCGAGATCTCCGCGAAGCTGTACGCGACCACGAAGCCCAGCGGCGCCAGGAAGAACGCCGCGTACCAGCCGAGTGACGGCAGGGCGAGCCAACCCGGGTACCGTGGGCCGCCCTTACCTCGGCGGCCCACGACCCGGGCGGCGGGCTCATCGCCCGCTAGGCGTTCTTGAACTCCGTCCAGATCCGGTTCCGGAGTGCGGTGCCCTTCGCGGACACCTTGTTCGGCTCGAGCCGCGCGACGGTCGCCGCGATCGGGAACACGCTCGTGTTGTTGAGGATGCTCGGCGTGAGCACCCCCTTGAGGGTCGACTTGCGAAGCGGCGAGGCGTAGTAGGTGTACGCCGTCTCGACGGCGTTCGCCTTCGGCGAGTAGACGTAGTCGATCCACTTGTGCGCGTTCTCGGGGTTCTTTGCACCGACCGGGATCACGTAGGAGTCGACCCAGAACTCACCGCCCTCCTTGCCGACGACGTAGGTCACCGGCTTCTCGGCAGCTGCGGCCAGCGCGTCGCCGTTCCAGCCGAGCGCCATCACGGACTTGCCCTTGATCAGAAGCTGCTTGTACTCGGTCGACGTGATCGCGAGCACGTGCGGCTTGAGCGCGATGAGCTCCTTCTTCGCCGCGTCGAGCTCGCTCTTCGAATCGCTGTTGTACGAGTACCCGAGCATCACGAGCATCGAGCCGACGCACTCGGGAATCCCGTCAAGCACGGTGACCTTGCCGGAGTACTTCCCCTTGGCGAGGGCGACGAACTCGCGCCAGGTGGTCGGTCGCTCCTTGACCAGGTCGCTGCGATACATGAACCCGGTCGTTCCCCAGTCCTTCGCGACCGAGTACTGATCCTTCGGATCGAATGGGAGCTTGCGGAACTTCGGATCGATCGTCTTCCGCACGGTCGGCAGAAGCGACCAGTCGATCGGCTCGAGGAGCTTCTCCTGGGCCAGGATCTGAACCATGTAGCCGGTCGGAACCGCCAGGTCGTAGCCACGGGCGCCGCCCTTGAGCTTTGCCAGCAGTGCCTCGTTCGACGCGTAGAAGTCCTTCTTGACCTTGATCCCCGTCTTTTTCGTGAACGCCGGATACGTCTTCGGGTTCACGTAGGCGGCCCAGTTGTAGTAGAAGAGCTCGCCCGCCATCGGCGCCGCGGCTGCGTCTGTTGCCCCGAAGCGACCGAGCCCGGCCGTCGCGAGTAGCGCGGCAGAGCCCGCAACGAAGCCCTTGCGGCTCAGCGGCCTCTGCGTGAACGACTCGACGAGCGAGTCGTAGTCATGACTCATGCTGATCTCCCTCCCATGCGATCGAGGGCCTCATCGTCGGCCCATGACACCGTCACCTCTTCGCCGTCGGCGAGCGTCTCGGCGACGGAGTCTCCGGAGCGCTGTAGACGGACGAGCACCTCCTGGTCGTCCTCGAGCCGGACGACGCATTGCACTGTGGGGCCGATGATCATCCGCGTGACCAGCCGGCCACGGAGCCCGGCGGCATCGTGGCTCAACCGCAACCGCTCCGGCCGGACTGCGACGCGACCGTCGGCGCCGTCGATGAAGTTCGTGTCCCCGATGAACCGCGCGACGAACTCGGTCGCCGGTCGGTCGTAGATCTCCTGTGGCGCCGCGAGCTGTTCGATCTTTCCCTTGTTCATCACCGCAACCCGGTCGGACATCGCAAGTGCCTCTTCCTGGTCATGGGTGACGTAGACGAAGGTGATCCCGACCGTCTCCTGAATTCGCTTGAGCTCGATCTGCAGAGCCTTCCGAACCCGCAGGTCGAGCGCGCCGAGCGGCTCGTCGAGCAGCAGCACCTTCGGCTCCATCACGAGCGCACGGGCCAGCGCGACACGCTGCTGCTGGCCGCCCGAGAGCTCGCGCGGCTTGCGGCGCCCGACCTCGGGGAGATGGACGAGCTCGAGCATCGCGTTCGCCCGCTCGCGCCGTGCGCTCCGTGAGAGGCCACGCTGCTTCAGCCCGTACGCGACGTTGTCGAGCACGGACAGGTGCGGAAAGAGCGCGTACGACTGGAAGACGGTATTCACGGGGCGGCGATACGGTGGTCGGCGAGAGCACGTCCTCTCCGTCGATCCGGACGAAGCCGGCATCCGGGTGCTCGAACCCGGCGATCAGGCGCAGGCTGGTGGTCTTGCCGCACCCGGACGGGCCGAGCAGCGAAAGGAACTCGCCGCGCCGCACCTGCAAGCGTGACGTCGTCGACGGCGAGGACGTCGTCGAAGCGACGGGTGACTCGCTCGAGCTCGACGTCGAATTCGCCCATCAGTAGCTCGGAGGGGAGATGATGTAGAGCACCTCGGCCCGTTCGCTCCCGGGATTCGAGGCGCGATGTGGCACGGAGCTGCGGTAGTGGGCGCAATCACCCTCGGTCAGCAACGTCGTCTCGCCGTTCAACTCGAGCTCGACGGTGCCCGCCAGGACGAGGACGAGCTCTTCCGAGTCGGCGTGCGTGTACGCGGCGTCGCCGGTCGATCCGCCGGGCTCGAACTCCACCGCGACGACCTCGAGCGCCTCGAACGGCTTCGGGGTGAGGAGAGACTTCCGGCCAAGCTTGCCCCACGCGATCTCGGCCCGCTGGTCGCGCCTGATCACCCGCGGCGGGCGGCTCCCGGCTCGCTGAAGAGGTCCGAGACCTGCACGCCGAGCGCGCCGGCGATCCGCTGGAGCGACTGCACGGTGGCTCCGGTCTGCCCGCGTTCGAGCTGGCTGAGGAAGCTCTCGCTGAGCTCAGCCCGTTCGGCGATCGTGCGGAGGGTGAGCCGTCGAAGCGTGCGCAGGCTCCGCAGCCGGTCGCCGACGCTTGTCTCGTCGTGGGCGACCTGGACGCTCTCAGGGGAACTCAAGTTGTCTGCACTGGGACTGAAGACATCTGCAGTGCGAGCGTACGCCAGTCGGCCGAGGGAGTCAACGGCGAGTCACGCAGGCAGGAGTGCAGGATCGCCGGTTGCGATCCCGCGTTGCCAGAGCTCGGCTGCGACGAGCTCCGCAACCCCGGTCTCGACGAGGAGCGCGACCATGGGATCGCCGGCACCGGGGATCGGAATCGTGAGCGAGGCTCCGTCGAGCGGACGCCCGACCGCGACGATCGTCGACGCACGTTCCCTGCGCATACGCCATCACGGCCGTCGTCGTAGCGGGACCCGGGGAAGAGCAGCGCGGTGTATCCCGGGCGCTTCGAGAGGTACACGTCGACGTGCAACCAGTCGCCGGTTTCGGTCGCGGCGGCCGGCAGGCGCGGTCCTTCGCGCAGCATCAGCGCCGACTGCAGCGCCGACGAAAGCCGTTCCGCGGGAGCGATCAGGTACGTCGTCTGGGCGGCTTCGACGATCATCGGCGAGCTCGGGGCAGCCATGCGTCGCGGCGGCGCGAAGTGCTTCGGCGGACGCGATGGCCACCTCGAGCTCGGCGGTTGCGGGGCCTCCCGTCGGTGACCGCCCCTGCAAGCAGCTGGAGGACGCCGAGCGTCGCCTGGAAGGTCAGGCACGCGACGCCGCCGCTCTTCGATTCCGGCGAGGAGCGGGAGGGTGACGTCAGCGACCGCTGCGAGCGGTCCTTCGGGGTCGTTCGTAACCGCAACGGTGAGGCTCGTGCCGCGATGGCGTTGCGAGGGCCTCGATCGTCTCGGCCGTGGCACCGCTCGCGGAGATGCCGACAGCGAGGGTGTCCTTCGCAGGCGCCGCGGGGAGGCCTGTCGAGGCGAGTTCGACGACCGCGTCCAAGTCCACGTGAGCGGAGGAGAGCGGCGGCGGGCAGAGCGGCAAAACGCGAGCTTCCCATCCCGATGAACAACACCCGCCGTGCGCCCGGCGGCAGGATCGGCAAGCGGCGACGAGCGTGCCCGCGTAGCCGTCGAGCCAGCGCAGCCAGGCGCTCGGTGCGGCGAGGATGTCGGCCGCAGAATGCCGTCGGCCTTCACGGGGTCTCGAGAATGAACGGAAGCACTGGCGGTGGGAGCGTAGAGCCATTCGGGCAGCCAGCGGGCTGCGTACGCGAGCTCGCCGAGCTCCTTCTCCAGCTCGAGGCGCGTGCAGACAGCTCGTGGTCGACTCCGGGGATGAGCGCTCTCGTACGCCGCGCAGGGCCTCGGCGCGCGCCTGCTCGGCCCATGCCTCTCCAGTCGAAGCTGGGATTCCGGCGGTGGGCCGCTCGGGCGGCGTGTGCGAGCGAGAGGCGGAGCGAGCCCGAGATCGCGCAGGGCGGGTCGTGGCAGCCTTCGCTCGGCGAGCGGAAGGCCGGGCTCGCCCTCCCAGTCGACGACGACGAGGCCCTCCGTCGTGCGGAGGAACTGGGCGACGTGGAGGTCGCCGTGGATGCGCTGCGTTTCGACAGACCCGGCATGCTGCAGCGGCCTTCAGCCCGGCGTCGATGCGGGTCTGCAAGCCGGGCGAGCTCGCCGTCGAGGACGACGGGAGGTGGGGTCAGGTGCGAGCGCGACACGCCGAGTCGCTCCGCCAGCACAGATGGAGGTTCGCGGTCACGGCCGCGAGCTCCGCAGGCTCGCCAGCGGCCGGGTCGCTCTCGGCGAGACGCGTGATCAGCCGCTCCCAGCCAACCGGCTCGCCGGCGACGAGCTCCTGGACGACAGGATCGTGTGTCGCCCAGCGCGAGCGAGCCGAGCAGTCGCGGCACGTGTGGCGAGCCGGCGAGGGCGTCAAGCGCTTCGACCTCGGGATGCGGGCCGGCTTCGGGACGGCGGTAGAGCTTGAGCACGGCCTTGCCGTCGAGCACGACGACCGTGTTCGAGAGATCCTCGGCGAGAAAGCCGGACGCAGCGACTTGCGTCGACTCCTGCGGCCCGGGCGAGGGCGGGCCAGATCGGGTCGCGACCGTCGCACTCCTTTGCGCGACGGAGCGGCAGCGCATATCGCTCGCGGCCTCCGTCGGCAAACACGGCGTCGACAAGCTCGACCGCAGCGCCGTCGGCATCGGGAACGGCGATCGTCTCGATGCGCTCGATCAGCACGAGCGTTCGCTGCCTTGCCGGCGAACCAGCGCGCGCCGAGCGAGTGACTCGAGGTCGATCGGCTCGGGGGCTGTCTCGGGTGGTGTTGCTCGGCACGGTCATCACTCGTTAGGTTTGCTGCCTCACGAGGCTAGAGAGGACGGCATGGAGCAGGGTAAGTCAACGATCGTGTTCTTTCCGGAGGGCGCGTACGGCCCGACGAACAACTGCGTCGGGATCGGGCAGGTTCTGCGCGAGCGCGGGCACCGGGTCGTCTTCATCCTGGAGGAGTCGTTTGCCGGCAGTCTCGAGGCGCAGGGGTTCGAGGAGCGGTTGCTGCGGCTCGGCCCGCCGCGCGAGCAGGACGAGGAGCCCGGTCAGTTCTGGAAGGACTTCATCCGCGACACCGCGCCGTCTTCCGCACCCCGACGATCGAGCAGCTCGGGGCCTTCATCGAGCCGACGTGGCGTGCGCTCTGTGACGGTGCCGATACTGCGACGAGCGACTCCGGGAGATCCTCGACGAGGTGCAGCCGGACGTCGTGGTCGAGGACAACGTCGTCTGCTTCGCCCTTGTCACTCCGGCGTCCGTGGGTTCGGCTCGTGTCGTGCAACCCGCTCGAGCTGAAAGACCCGGCCTTGCCACCGGTGTTCTCCGGCATCCCGCGGCGATCGCGCCGAGTGGGAGGGTTCCGGCGCGCGTACAGCGACGCGATCTCCGAGCTCCACGGGGAGTTCAGCGCCTTTTGCCGGAGCGCGGCGCCGGGCGCTACCTGACGAGTTCATCCACGAGTCGGACGGCTCAACCTCTACCTGTACCCCAGGGAGATCGACTACGCGCGAGCAGCCCTCGCACCGACGTGGCATCGCCTCGACACCTGCGTCAGCCCGCGCTTGCAGGCGATCGCGGCACGCGTGCAGGCAAGCCCAGGCACTGTCCACGCGGCCGACCTCCTCGAACGGCTGTCGCGGTAGCCGACTACGGGAGCGGCGGTCCGATCTTCACCGAGAAGCTCGCGCTGAAGACGCTCTTCTCCCGGTTCACCCCGCTCGGTCCGAACGTCCGCTTGAACGACTTCGCTGCGCTCGTGCCCGAGATCGGGAACTGGTAGTAGGGGATCCGGTAGCGGTCGGGAAGCCCCCAGCGAACGACCTCGCCGCAGAACTCGTGGAGCGAGGTCGTGTTCGTCGGGACGAGAAACTCGGTCGACACGGGGAAGACCGGCCGGAAGCCGACCCAGTTCTGGGCGTCGTTCACCGTCGCCCGGAGGGTCAGCTTCGCGCCGGGCCGCCTGACGAACTTCCCGTTGCAGTCGGCGTGCTCGGCGCTTGTCTGGTCGACGTACGTGACGTTGCCGCCGAGCTGCTCGATCGTGAAGACGAGTGGCGCCGTCGGGTTGATCCGGTCCAGCCGTCCCCGCCAGGTGAGCGACCACGTGTAGCGGGCGACGTGGTAGTTCCGGCCGTCGGGTTGCTTCATGATCGGTTCCCAGGACGTGTCGAGTCGCCCGGTGTACTCGACGACGATCGTCCGTTTCGTCACACCCTCCGATCCGCGCGCGACCGAGAGCCCGAGCGCCAGCCCGAGCGCGAGGCCGATCGCGATGATGGCCGACAAGCGCCGCCTTCCTGCCATGCCGGACGATTGTCCGCCCACCAGGGCGGATCCGTCAAGTCTCGTTCTGTGCCGTGTCGGCGCCCGGACTCCCGTCCAACAGCTCGAGCAGAGCCGCGGCGATCACCTCGGGCGTCGGTGGGCAACCGGGAATCCGGAGATCAACCGGCAGGACGTCCTCCACCGGGCCGACGAGCTCGCTCGCGCGCGCGAGCACGCCGCAGCCGAGGGCACAGTCACCGAGGGCGGCGACGCGTCTCGGCTCCGGCATCGCCCGGTAGGCAGTGAGCAGGGCCTCGTGCATTCGCGTGGTCACAGTGCCGGTGACGAGGAGGACGTCGGCGTGTCGCGGCGAGGCGACGATCCCGAGTCCGTAGTGCTGGAGGTCGACGTACGGGCCTGAGACGAGCGTCAGCTCGTGCTCGCAGCCGTTGCAGCTGCCGGCATCCACATGCCGAATCGCTAGCGAGCGGCCACGATCGGGTCGCGGCAACGCGATCGCCCGGCGGAGGTGACGTAGGTCTCGGAGCAGGGTCAGCATCTAGGTCACCGATCGACGCAGGCGTAGCAGAGCTCGAAGCTCTTGTTGATGAGGGGGAAGTCGGGGAGGAGGTTGTCTGCCGCAGCGTGGGCGACGACCGGCCAGTTCGCGTATGACCCCGTACGAAGGCGGACGCGCTCGACCCGGTCTCCGTTGCGCTCGACGATGCAGGACGTGGCACCTCGCGGGCTCTCGACCCTCCCGATCCCTATGGCCCGCTCGGGGCCTCCCGAGACCGCAGCTGTGGGTCGCAGCGGGCCGTCGAGGAGGGCGTCGAGGATGTCGAGGCACGGGATCACCTCGAGCGCACGTTGCTCGAGACGTGCCTGGACGTCGCCCGCGAGACGCCGCAGGAGCGCGGGCTGGAAGCCGTCGTACGCAAGCCGAGGGCTGGTCGCACGGACGTCCTCGGCCAGTCCGGCCGCACGCGCGGCCGGGCCAACGGCGCCAAGGTCGGCGGCGTCGTCGCGGCTCACGATTCCGATGTCGGGCATCCGATCCATGAACGACGCGTTGAAGAGGAGCTCGCGCCACGCACTCGCACTCGCCCGTCTGATTCGCTCGAGCTCGGCCCGGGCGTGATCGAATCGATTCCGCATCGAGCTCGAGGGCGCTACCTCCAACCGCGACCGTGTCGAACAGAAGCCGATGCCCGGTGAGGTGCGAGTTCAACCGGCGCGCCTCCTCGACCAGTGCGAGAAAACGCTGCGTTCCGGCCGCGAGCCCAACCCCCGCGCAGATCGCGCCGATGTCGTTGAGATGACTCCAGAGGCGCTCGAGCTCGAGCAGGATCGTTCTGGCTCGTGCGAGCTCCGGGGTCGCCTCGAGACCCAGTGCCTCCTCGCATGCGTGGGCGTAACTCACCGCGTTCGTCACCCAGCACGCGCCGCAGGCCCGGGCCACTGTGGCGAGCCCATCGGCCAGCGTCAGGCCCTCGACGGCCCTCTCGAGCCCTCGATGCTTGTAGCCGAGTCGGGCGTCGAGCAGAAGGATCCTCTCCCCGACGACGTGGAAGCGGAAGTGGCCCGACTCGATGACGCCCGCGTGGATAGGCCCCACGGCAACCTGGTGAGCATCGTCGCCGGTGACAGGCACGGTCCAGCTCGCAAGGGGGGCGTCGTGGTCGAAGAACGGGCGCAGCGGCTCGTGCCCTGAGAACGTGACGCCATAGAGATCGGCGGCCTCGCGCTCGTCCCAGCCCGCGGCGCGGGTGAGATCGACGACCGAGGGCACGGCGCCCTCGGTCGCGGTGACGGTCTCCAACCGGCAGGTGCCGTTCGGGCCGATGAGAAGCGCACGCACGACCCGACCTGCCTCGGCGGCGTGGAGCCCACCGAAGCTGTCGCCCTCCGCAAGGGCGGAGGCCACTGACTCACGATACGCATCGGCGTTCATGCGAGCCCTCGTACGAGCGCGTCCACGATCGCCGAACCGGGAAGGGCGAGACCGGCAGCGGAAAGCGCGAGTAGCGCGATGACGGAAGCCACGCAGATTCCGGCGACCGGCCGCAGACCGTCAGCCGAGGTTCGCGTCCGTTGGCCGCTCTTGCCAAGGAGCGTCTCGATCAGAGCGTGTGCCAGCCCGAGGAAACCGAGTGAGAGGAGGATCGCAGTCGCGCCGGCCGCCCAGGGTCGATCTGCGCTGAACCCACCCGCGACGATCAGCACCTCGCTGACGAAGAGCGGTGAGGGTGGCAACGCTGCAAGTGCCCCGAGCGAGACACCAAGCGAGATTGCCAATCGGGGCTCGGTTCGAGCGATTCCGGTCGCAGGGTGCGCGCTTGCGCGGGGCTCGTGCTGGAGAAGCGGCCCCGCCGCGTAGAACCCGAGCGCCTTCGCGACTGCGTGACCCATGACGTGGACCGCCACCCCGGCCAATGCGAGTGGCGTCCCAAAGCCGATCCCGAGGGCGATCACTCCCATGTGCTCGAGGCTCGAGTATGCGAGTAGACGCTTCCAGGCGAGCCCGCGCCAGAGAAACGGAACCGCGACGGCGAGCGAGGCGAGCCCGAACGCGACCAGGACGCCGCGCGACGTCTGGTCTCCCAGCGTCGGCGCGAGCGCAAGCTGCGAACGCCACGCAATGAGCGCGACCGCGGGGAGCAGCGCGGCGGAGAGGAGCGCAGAGACCGGCGGGGGCGCCTCTGAGTGGGCATCCGGGAGCCAGTTGTGAACCGGCGCCCAGCCGGCCTTTGCGGCGAGACCCGCGAGGAGAAGGACGTACGCGACGAGAGCGGTCTCGTGATCGAGGTGGGCCTTCGCCAGTGATGTCCATGCGAGCGCGTCGAGCCCACCAACGGCTCCGGAAGCGGCAAGAATGACGATCCCGAGGAGCGCCACCCCGAGCCCAAGGGAGGTGAGGATGAGGTACTTCCAGCCGGCCTCGAGCGCGCGCGGACGTCCGCTGAACCCGACGAGCAAGGCAGACGTTGCGGTGGTCGCTTCGACGAGTACCCACGCGGCGCCGAGGTTCCCGGCCAGCGGAACGGCCAGGAGGACGGTCCAGAACGCGAACAGCACCGCCCAGTAGGTTCGGTCGGCCCGCGACTGGCGTACCACCGTCCTGGTGGCGCTGCGCAGGTACGCGGGTGAGACGAGCACGCTGCCGAGCCCGACTGCGGCGATTGTCGCAACGAGGATCCCGCCGGCGGCATCGACCACGATCCAGTCTCCCAGCACGCGCTCGGTCGGCTCGACCAGGACGACGACGGAAAGCGCGACACCGATCGCCGCTGTCGCGATCGCTCCGACAAGAGCAAGGGCTCCAAGCGCACGGTGAGGCACGATGACCGCAGCCAGCGACAGCGCACCGGGCAGCGCGACGGTGGCGATAGCGAGAACCTCGAGGCTAGTCACGCAGGCTCCGAAGGTGCGAGGCGTCGCCGGCACCGAACTCGGCAAAGATCCGGTCGTGGAAGACACCCGCAACGATGGTCAGCAGCGCGAGGTCGAGAGTCACGCCGATCTCGATCACGAGCGATGAGTCGCCTGGGAGGTTCAGCGCGGCGAGTGCAAGCGCGTTCTCGACGAGCACGATTCCGAGCACCTGGAAGATCGTTGCGTTGCGGGTAGCGACCGTCGCGAGGCCTACGGCGATGATGGAGAGAACGGCTCGTTGCGTGTCCCGTGCATCGAGCCCGATGTCGGGTACGAGCCAGACGAGACCGAGCGCCAGCCCGACGGCCGCTCCTGCCCTCGCAAGTGGCGCCGCTCCCGCCCGCACGGGTCTCGATTCGCGCGTTCGCTTTACGAGCAGGTAGAAGAAGGCGGCAAGCACGACTGCCCGCAATGCGAGTGCGGCGGCGGCGATCGTCTCGTTGGTCGAAGGGCTCTCGCTTACCGCGACGATCACGAGGACGAGTGCCTGCACCGTGACGAGGCCGACGGCGACCGACCGTCGGCGCATCACGATCACGCCGATCGCGAGCGACACCATCAGCCAGGCCGCGACCCCGGTCATGGGGTGGTCTCCACGAGCCAGGTGATGATGCCGAGCAGTGCCACCGCAGCTCCGACCCCGAGCAGCCGGGGAACCAACAGGATCCGCATCTTCGCGACGAGGGTCTCGATCACGGCGAGCACCGCGCAAAGCACGACCAGGGTCACCGGGAGGACAGCGAGCTGGAGCCACGGGTCACTCGGGTGTGGGAGGAACACTGCTGCGGCGAGAACGAGGAAGAGCCAGTGTCGGGCCGCTGCGCTCCACTGGAGCAGGGCGAGGTCGCGGCCGGCGTACTCGAGCAATGGCCCTTCGTGAATCATCGTGAGCTCGAGGTGGGTGTCCGGGTTGTCGACCGGCTGGCGTCCCGTCTCCGCGAGCACCACCAGGACGAAAGCGACCGCGGCGAGCGCGAGGCTGGGGCTCGTCCAGGCATCGCTTCCCGCCGTTCCGTCGACCATGCCTCGAAGATCGGTGGTGCCCGCCATGAGCGCCGCGACCGTGAGCGGGAGGACGAGTGCCGCCTCGACGACGACAGCAAGCGTGAGGTCGCGACTTGCCCCCATCAGCGCGAACCCGTTCGCGACGTCCCAGGCCGCCGCCGCCACTGCAAATCGTGCGAGGGCGAGGAGACCCGCGAGCACAAGAGCGTCTCGCCCGACCCCGAGCTCGCGGCCGTTCGCCGAGACCGGCAACACGAGCACCGCGACAGCCACGCTTGCCGCCGCCACGGCCGGCGCGAGTCGGTAGACCGGCCCGGCGCCCTCCACGTCGACCGAGGACTTGCCCCACAACCGTCTGAGCTCGCGGTAGGGCTGCAGGGGCGTCGGCCCGCGTCGGCCCTGCAGACGCGCCTTCCAATGCTGGACGAGCCCCGGCAGGACAGGCGCCAGTGCGAGACCGCCGATCAGCTGCGCCGCCGTCGCAACCGTCGCGCCGCCGCTCATCCGATAACCCCTAGCTTCGCTGCCGCAAGCAGCACGACGACGAGACCGATGAGGTACGCGACATACGTCCCGAGACGGCCGGTCTGGAGAAGTCGAGCCCCGGTGGCACTGCGCAGTGCGAGCATGACGACGGGCCGGTACAGCCGTTCCTCGAAGAGGTGCGGGACGCGCGCCTTGTAGTGCACCTCCTGCGCAACGCCGCGCTCTGTTCGCACGCTGATCTCCCGCTCTGGGCGCAGAACGGTCTCGAGTACGAGGCGGAGCGGCTTCGTGAAGCCTGCGCTGGTCCAGCCGAGCTCTGACTCGACGAGTTGGCCGCACGCCCAGGTTGGTGCCGGGGCGGCGACGCGGCGGCCGCGCAAGAGCGCGAACGCTCCGGCGATCCCGACCAGCGCCAGTGCGATGCCGCCGGTCGGTAGCCCTCCCGTCCCCGGCAGGTCGAGCCCGATGGTCGTCGGCCCCTCTGCGGCCCACGGCGCAAGCCCGACGAGAGAGCCAAACAGCAGCCCGGGGGCCAGGCCGAGTAGAACGCACGCGCCCGCCAGCGCAGCGACTCCGACCCGCATCGCAACAGGTGCCTCGACGGCCCGGGCGGCCGCAATGGTCCGGGGCGGGCCGAGGAGCGCAAGTCCGACGACCTTCACGAAGCACAACACCGCGAGCGCGGCCGTCGCGGCGAGTGCTGCGAGGGCGATGGCTCCGGCGGTGCCGTCGATCATCCCGCCGTAGGCGGGAACGTGGAGGAGCGCCTGCATGGTGCTCCATTCCGAGACGAAACCGTTGAGCGGCGGTAACCCTGCGATGGCCATCGCGCCGAGCAGGAAGGCGCCTCCCGTCCACGGCATTCGCCGAAGGAGCCCACCAAGCCGATCGAGGTCGAGCTCACCGGTCGCCTTTTCGAAGGCGCCTGCTCCAAGGAAGAGGAGGGCCTTGAAGAGCGCATGGTTGACCGTGTGCAGAAGCGCTGCCGCCAGCGCAATTGCCGCCCAGGTGTCCGCGCCCCGAGCGCGGAGAATGAGGCACGCACCGAGTCCGAGGACGATGATCCCGATGTTTTCGATCGAATGGAATGCGAGCAGCCGTTTCAGCTCGTGCTGGAAGAGCGCATAGACGACGCCGGCAACAGCCGAGAGTGCGCCGAGGGCAAGGACGACCACGCCGAACCACTGGGGTAGCACACCCAGCCATTCGACGAGGACGCGGACGAGACCGTAGATCGCGATCTTGATCATGACGCCGCTCATGAGCGCCGACACCGGTGCCGGCGCGATCGGATGTGCGCGCGGCAGCCACACGTGCAGCGGCATCACACCGGCCTTCGCACCCATGCCGATCAGCGCTGCGAGCGCGATCACGATCTGCAGTCCCGAGCCTTGCTCGAGACCCGTGTCGGAGCCGATCGCCCCTTCGCGCGCGAGCAGCAGCACAGCCGTCCAGGTTCCGGCGCCCGCAACGTGGGTGATGGCGACGTAGACGAACACCGCGTGGCGGGCGACGCGGTCGCTGCGCGCGACGAGGATCACGGCGGCGGGAACGAGCGTCATCGCCTCCCAGCCGAGGAGAAACGTCAGCGGGTCACGCGCCACCAGGACGAGCGCCTGGACGAGGATGAAGAGCGCGGTGAGTGCGGCGATCGCGCGCCCCTTTGCGGTTCGCGGTAGGTAACGCAGTGAGTACGCGCCCGTTGCGGCGCCGACCGTGCCGAGCACGCCGAGAAACAGGCCCGAGAGTGGGTCGACTCCTAGTCGCGGTTCGACCGCGCTCGCGAATGAAGCGCCCGCCGTGTCGCCGCTGAGGAGCATCCAGAACCCACCGACGGCGATCAGCGCGCAACCAGCAGCCTGCACTGCGATCGCAACCGAGAACGTTCGGGACCTGGTCGCGAGCACACCACTGCCACCTACGGCCACGGCGCCGACGAGGAGGATCGCGGCGTTCACGGCTCCGCAAGCTCCTGCAACATCGACTGCTGCCGCTCGAGTTGAAGCGTCACGATTGCGCGGGCCGTCTCGAGCAGGGTGAAAGCGTGCTCGTCGGCAACGCGATAGTGCACGCTCGTCCCCGCGCGGCGGGGCTCGACCAGGCCGATGCGCCGAAGCGCGGCGAGGTGCTGCGAGGTACCGCCGGACTCGAGGTCGAGTGCTTCCTGAAGCGCGCCGACTGTTTGCTCGCCGTCACGGAGCAGTTCGAGGATCCGGACCCTGGCCGGGTGACCGAGGGTCCGAAACAGCGTGGCCTCGGCGACGTGCACCGGCTTTGCGCGAAACGGCATCTCCTAATCTTAGAAGATCTGAAGATGTCTCCTGCTTCGTAGGCCCAATCCGCCGGACACGACTCCGCTCGACAGCGACGGAAACGCACCCTGCGACGCGCCGACGAACCCGAGCACCTCTCCTCGAGCGCGGCTAAACCGTGGCCTGATCAGTGGATGTAGGGCCGGAGCGCATCACGCGCGATCTCGAATCCCCGCTTGACGAGCTCGTCCGTCCCCTCGAAGGCCCTGTCCTCGTGCTCGACCGAGATGACTCCGTCGTAGCCAACGCGGTACAGCTGTCCGATGAAGCGGCCCCAGTCGATCTCGCCGAGGCCTGGGAGCCGCGGGATCTCCCAACCGATGCCGCTCGAGAGAACCCCGTGACGCTGGAGCCCTTCGCGGTCGACCTCCATGTCCTTCGCGTGGACGTGCATGAGCTTCGACGCGTAGTCGCGCACGACGCGGTCGTGGTCGATCATCTGCCACACGAGATGGGAGGGGTCGAGGTTGAGACCGAAGTTGGGAGCGTCGCAGATCGAGAACATCTCGTCCCACGCCGCCGGCGTGCTCGCAAGGTTCAACCCACCGGGCCACTCGTCGAGGCTGAACAGCATCGGGCAGTTCTCGATTGCGAGCTTGATTCCACGTGAGCCGGCATAGTCGACCAGCCCGGGCCAGACCTTGCGGAACTCCTTGAAGTTGTCGGGAATCGTCTTCCACGGATCCTTGCCGACGAACGTGCCGACGATCGGAATCTCGAGCTTCACCGCGGCGTCGATCACCCTCTTGAGATGCCGGTTTGCGGCGCTGCGCTCGGCCAGGTCCGGGTGAAGGTTGTTCGGGTAGTACGCGAGTGACGAGATCTCGAGCCCCGTCCGCTCGAGCACGCCCTGGACTCGGTCGACATCGAGCGCGTCGACATCGATGTGACAGACCCCTGCGTAGCGGCGCAGCCTCCCTTTGGGCACGGGCCAACAGGCGACCTCGATCATCTCGTAACCGTTCTCCGCCGACCAGAAGGCGAGCTTCTCGAGCGGCAAGCGGGGGAACGCGGCTGTCATCAATCCGAGCTTCATCCGTCCATCCTTCCGAGGTCCGAGTCGCCAGCTCGTTGAGACGCGACCGAGCGGCGCCTGTTCATCGAATCAGCGGCTCCTAGTTCCGAGCGTGTCCGACCGTGCCGTTGATCGTCAGCCCGCCGTCGACGAGCAGCTCGTGGCCGGTGACGTAGCGCGACGCGTCCGACGCGAGGAACACCGCCGCGTCCGCGATCTCCTCCGGTGTCGCGATCCGTCCGAGCGCGATCCGGTGCTCATACGCGGCCCGCACCTCCGGGGTGTACGCCGCCGAATTCAGCGGCGTCTCGGTGGCGCCGGGAGCAATGGCGTTCACCGTGATCGCGTTCGGTGCGAGCTCGAGCGCGAGCGTCCGCGTGAGCCCCACGATTCCGCCCTTGGCAGTGATGTACGCGGTGAGATCGGCGAGCGGCTGGATGTCGGCGGCAGAGCTGACGTTGATGATGTGCCCACCGTTGCCGGCATCGACCATCACCCGCGCGGCGGCGCGACACCCGTAGAAGTAGCCGTGCAGGTTCGCGGCGAGCAGGCCGTGCCAGTCGTCGTCGCTCGTCTCGACCAGCGGCCGCACGAGCAGCCCCGCCGCGTTGTTCACCCAGATGTCGAGGCGGCCGAAGCGCTCGATCGTTGCCTCGGCAAGGTGGTCGACGGTCGCACTGTCGGCGGTCGACCCGACGAGCATGAGCGACGTGCGGCCTTCCGCGGCGATTGCGGCTTCCGTCTCCGCGGCCTGCTCGAGCGATAGCCCGGCGATGTCCGCGCCGGCGCGCGCCAGTGCCACCGCAATCGCCTGCCCGATGCCGCTGGACGAGCCGGTAACGACGGCGACGCGTCCCGTCAGGTCGAACGGCGATTCGCGTTTCGCTGGCATAGAAGCGACGCTAGCACCACGCGGGCCGAGGTCAGGGGCTATCGGAGCAGGTCGTCGACATCGGCCGCAAGCATCACCTTGAAGCCGACGCGTCCGGCTCCGATCGACGCGCGATCTCCGGTCGGAGTGAAGCCTGCCCTCTCATAGAGTGCGCGCGCGGGACCGTTCGACTCCTGCACGAACAGCAGCACCTTTGCGGCGCCTCGGTCGCGGGCCCAGCCTGCAACGGCTTCGATCAGCGCCCGTGCGACGCCGAGGCCGCGCGCTTCCGGATCGACCCACATCGAGACGAGGTGGACCTCGGAGGGATCGACGCGCACGAATCCTCCGACGACTCCGAGCCACTGCCCCTCGTCTCCTTCGGCGACGAACAGCGCCTTCGTCTCGCCGCTCTCGGCATCCGTGACCCAGGTCTGCCAGTGCTCGTCGGGCTCGCGGACGACGTCCTCGTAGCGGGTCGCAAAGAACGTCGCATCGTCGCGCAGCATGCGCAGTCTGACCTCGCGCCAGCGACGCCACTCGTCGGTTCGGACGGCCCTGATCTTCACGCTTCGAGGCTAGCCGGGATCGCGCGCCGAAGTGGCGCAGGCTGTCTCAGCGGGGAGGAACGAGTGCGAAGGCGCGGGCGGGCGTCCCCGAACCGTCCACCAGGCGGAGTGGCGCAACGACGACCCATGCACCACGCGCGGGAACCTCCTCGAGGTTCACCATTCCCTCGAGCTGCCACAGGCCTGCGGGCAACACGCAGTGGTGGACAGGAGAGGTCGTGGCGTGGCCCGCATCGGTGCTCAGCGTGTCGATTCCGATGCCGACGACACCGCGCTCCACGAGCAACTCGGCGCCGTCGAGCGCAAGCCCTGGGAACGAGACGGTGCCATTCGGGCCGACATAACGCTCGACATCGGCGACGTACGCGTCCCACCCTGTGTGCAGCAGCACCACCACTCCTGCCTCGATCGCGCCGTCGCGCTGCTCGAGCGCTTCGATCACGTCTCGTCCGATCGTCGCCGTCTCGTCTCCGTTCACCCACTCCCGAACGTCGAGCTTGACCGCCGGCCGCACGAACGTGGCGACATCGAGCTGATGAATCCGGCGCCCGCCGGGGACGAAATGCGCGGGGGCGTCGAGGTGCGTGCCGGCGTGCTCGGGCACTGCGAGATCGCGGGTCCAGGAGCCGTCCGGGTCGTAGTCGGACGCCGTGGTTGCCGAGAACGGGGTCGAGCCGGGCCAGAGGCCCGTTGCGGGGCCGAGCAGCTGGGTGAGGTCGACGATTCGGGCGGTCGACAACGCCGCCGTGAGGTCGCTCATCCGTTCTGCTCCGGAAAGCATTCTGCGGTAGGGCCCTCGCAGCACCCGATCTTGAATCGGCAACGAGGGCATTGCCAGGTCCCGTGCCGCCACTCCATCCACGCAGCGCAACGCAGGCAGCGTTCGGTCTCCTGCTCGGTCGTCTCGGCGGGGATGTTCGGAGCCGGTTGCACCGTCTCGACGTTAGCCCGGCGAGCGGACGCTACGGAGTCGGCGGCGGAGGTGTCGCCGGTGGCGGGGGTGTCGCCGGTGGCGGGACGGAGGGGACGACCACGGGCGGTGAGACGTTTCCGGCCGCGTCCACCGCTCGAACCCTGTACACCGCACCGAGGGGCGCCTTTGGATCGTTCCAGTACGACCGCGGCCACGGCTGGGTGGTGATGGCGACGAACGGGCCGTCGGCCGTCGGGGCTCGATCGATCAGATACCCGAGGACGTCGGGCTCGATCGAGTCCGCCCAGTCGAGGGTGATCGTGGGAGCGGTTCCGGCTGCGACCAAGCCGACGGGGGGTGCCGGTATCGAGGTGTCGGCGAGCAGGTACGGGAGGGAGGCGCCGAGCGGGACACCGGAGCTCTCGCGCCGATCGGTCACCGGGAAGTTGCCGCGGCCGGGAAGGCGGTCTCGGCGGCAGGTCGCGGTGTCGATCGCGCTTGTCACCGCGTCTGCGGTCCAGCTCAGCACGCCGGTGGGGCCGGCCTGCTCGACGATCAGCTCGCGGCGGAGCGCATCCTCGAGGATGCCGCGCGCGACTCCCGTCGTTGCCTTGTGCGCGCGAAGGTCTGCGAGGTACGCGTCGCGCGACCCGGAGAACGCCCTTGTGATCACGTCCGCTTCGGCGAGATCGATCTCGCTCTGCGGGATCGGGAGCCGCTTGCGAAGAACCTGCCGGACGAACGTTGCGCTGACGGCGGCGTCGAGGTTTCGGAGATAGGTGGAGTGCTCGGTGACGGTTGCCTTGGGAAGCTTCCCGACCACCGAGATGCAGTACATGTTGTCGGCCATCACGATCGGCCCTTCGACCAGGGACGCGTTGAAGCCGGGACCGGCCGCGGTCTTGCCGTCGCAGAGCGATGGGTCGCGTGCCCACAGGTACACGCAGGCGGCCGCGGGCTTGTCCGGGTCCTTGGCTGCCGCGCTGAGGTTGCCCCAGCCCCACGACCAGATCGACGCGATGCCCTCGTCCTGGGCTATCTGTCGCGCTGCCCCCGCATTCCACTTGACGAACCGGAACCAGTCCGCGCTCGGCTGCAGGCCTTCGCGGCCGGACTTGCCCGGCGCGACCTGGAACCCGAGCACCACGCCGAGGTGGTTGCGCGGGATTCCGGCGTTTGCGAATGCGTTGACGACAGAGCGCATCCCGAGGCGCACTCGGCGCGGCCCGATGATCCGCCCGCGCTGAATGATCCCCGGCGCCTTGTAGTACGACTCGTACACGACGTGCCCCGCTGCGCCGACCTCTTTCCACCAGGGCTTTGCCTCACCGGTGTACACGGGGCTTCCGTGGACGAACAGCACGGGGATTGCCCCGCGCTCGGTGAGGCGGCGCATGAGCTCGAGGATGTTCGCGCGGTAGGCGCGGACGGTGTCCGTCCACGGCACCGGCGCGGCAGGCCCGGCGAGCTCGTTGAGGGCGATCCACGGTCGGTCGCAGAGCGTGGACGCAACCGCGCGGTCGTACGCGCCGTCGGCCGCCGCAGCGATCGACGCCGGGTCGGCCGGCTTGCCCGGATCCCCAACGAGGCTCGGCAGCTTGAGAATGAAGTAGGTCGTTCGGGCACCGAGCCCGCGGTACTTGGCCGGAAGCGCAACTCCGGTCGAGGCTACGACCACGCCCGGGCGCGAGAACACGGCGCGAACATCGACCGGGACGGAGCCGTCGCCGTAGTCGACCCAGAGCGGGCCGGTCGTCGGCGGCGTGACGCAGGTCGGTTGCCGCAGCACCGGCCTCTGTGGGCCGTGTGAGCCCGAGCAGCGCGGCGGCGCAGGCGACCGCGGCGAGGCCGATCGAGGCGAGTGTCTTGGCGAGCACGCGCTCAGGGTACGGACCGGGCGTTAGCAGCTTGTGAACTTCGACAGAGGCGATTCTCGGCCGCAAATGCGCTCTTTGACGTCAGCGTCTGCGTCCGCGAAGCCGGGAACGCGGGTGTCCCGGCCGACAAGGCGAGTACCAGATTCGAACTGGTGTACGAGGCTTTGCAGGCCTCTGCCTAACCACTCGGCCAACTCGCCAGAGCGCCCATCGTAGCCCGCCTGCTGCGAACGGCCGGTGCCAGCGGCGATACTTCGCGCATGGACGGCTCGCCGATGGATGACCGGCAGAGGGCGTCGCTCCTTCGCTACGCCGAGGAGCTCGAGGAACGCGATCAGGCTCTTGCCGCCTCGCTCGACGAGCTCCTGGCGTTGACCGACGAGGTGCTCGCGCTTCGGGCCCGCGCGGTGGTGGTGACCGCGACGCTCGAGCAGCTTCCCGGCGAGATCGAGGCAGCGGCGGAAGACCGGCAAGCCGCTGAGGTTGCGCTTGGCGAAGCGACGCGCAGGCTCGCGGAGGCCGAAGAGCGGGTCGCTCGGCTCGAAGCTTCGCGCCGGAGCAGGCAGGACGAGGTCGACCAGGCGCAGCGCGACCTCACCCGGGCGCGCGACGATGTTCATGACGCAACCGCGAGAGTCGAGCGCTCCCGGGCACGAGCAGCACAGCTTGCCGACGACCAGGCGGCATTTCAGGCGGAGGGTCACGGTCTCGTGGTCACGGCCCGTTCCCTAGCCCATCGGCTTCAGAAGGCACCGCGCGTCACCGACGCCGGGAAGACGGAGCCGGGCGCGACGGTCGCAGAGCTCGACGAGTGGGGTGCTCGTGCCCGCGCCGCGCTCTTCGTCTCGCACAGCACCTTCGTCTCGGAGCGGGAGCGCGTGCTGCTCGAAGCAAATGCTCTCGGCGTGTCGGTGTTCGGCGAGGAAACCGGCACCGTCAGCGTCGCGCTGATTCGCCGGCGCCTCGAGGTCGACTCCTAGCTAGCGGCTCAGGGGAAGCGATCCGAGGCAGCATCGAGATCGAGCACGCCGCCGTTGCGACACTCGGTTGGGAGGCGGTACTCGAGTCGCATCAGCGAGCGATCGGCGAGCGTGGCGAGATACCGGCCTCTCATGAGTCGCGCGGCGGTCGGGTCGTCGAGACCGAGCCGCCGGCCAAGGGCAACTCCCTCCTGCAGGCCGAAGCAGTCGGTGACACCTTCGCGACTTTCACCACGGAGATGCACGGCCTCGTGCGCAAGCACGAGAATCGCTTCGGCGGTCCGGTCGCCCCGCGACGCGCGGGTCGCGACGAGATCGTGGAGATCGCGGCAGATAGACGGCCGCAGATACGTGAGGCGGCGCTGACCGAACGCGACGCCGAGTGCATCGCTCCGAATGCCCGCAAACCCGTAGTCCGTGCATTCGAGTCGCACCGGGAGGCCGGCAATCACGGTCGCCTCGCGCTGCAACCGCGCCTGGGTCGATGCTCGCTCGGCCGGAGTGAGTGAATCCCACGTCGCCAGCCGGTCGTCGCGTGCAGCGACAACCAGGACCGCAGCGAACGCTGCAGCCACCGCCAGCATCGGAAGGCGGTCGCGCCACGTTCGCTCCGGTCGGGGTGGGGGAGGGACGAAGCGCACGCCGAGCTCGTCCTCGACCAGCTCGCCCCAGCCGAGGTCGGCGTCCTCCTCGCCGGGAGCGGGACCGCGGATTCCGCGTGACGCGCGGTCGCGCCATGCGCCGAGGAGATACTCGCCTTCAAGCGCAACCAGGGCGGCGATCGGAAGAAGCGCCGGCACATGTGCGCGGACCTCGAAGGAGAACAGCCAGGCGACGACTGCGACGAGCAACCCGAGGCGGAGCGCTGACGGCAGATGCCCTTTTGAAGCCACGCCGGAACCGTAGAGACCCCGGGTCACGTCGCGTACGATCGCCCGGATGCTCGATCCTCTCGCCCGCTGGAAAGCACTCGGTCTTCCAGACAAGCCCGACTACGCCGGCTTGCTCACGTATTCGGGCCTTCCGTACACGGAGGATCCTGCCGAGCTCGCCGGTGTCGATGTCGCGGTGGTCGGAGCGCCGACCGACGATCTCGTTTCCGACCGGCCGGGGACGCGCTACGGACCTCGGGCCATCCGCGCGGCGAGCTGCCCTCCCGGGCCGCATCTCGAGGCAAAGGTCGACTGGAGCGAAGTGCTCACCGTGGTCGACTTCGGCGATGCGCCGGTCGTACCGTCGGACCCGGCTTGGACACACCGCGCGATCGAGACGACCGTGCGGCAGATCCTCGATGCCGGGGTGCTGCCCGTGATCCTTGGCGGAGACCACTCGATCACCGAGCCCGAGGTCCGAGCCGTTGCAGCCGTCCACGGCCCGGTTGGTCTCGTCCATTTCGACACGCATACCGACACGGGAGAGGAGGTGTTCGGCGTAGAGGTGTCACACGGGACGCCGATGTACCGCCTCGTCCGCGACGGTCACGTTGATTCGGCGCGCTACGTGCAGATCGGGCTCCGCGGCTACTGGCCCGGCGAGAAGGAGTTCGGTTGGCAGGCCGAGCACGGCATCACGAGCCTCTTCATGCACGACGTCCGCGACCGGGGAATCCGTCAGATCGTCGAAGAGGCGATTGCGATCGTCGGCGACGGGCCGACGTTTCTCACGGTCGATGTCGACGTTCTCGATCCGGCGTTCGCGCCCGGAACGGGGACGCCCGAGCCAGGTGGCATGACCTCAATCGACCTGCTGTGGGCCTGCCGAACCCTGGCAGCACGGCTTCGGCTCGTCGGGATGGACGTGGTGGAGGTGATCCCGACCGCACCGGGGTCGTCCGACATCACCGCCCTCGTCGCCGAGCGGGTGGTGCGCGAGACGCTCACCGGGCTTGCGCTACAGCGCTGAGGGCCGGGCGATAGCCTCGGGGCAGCGCCACAGCTGGTGCTTCGGTACCACCGTATACAGTCGGCAGTTGTCGCGGGTGAGCGTCGGAAAGCCGGTGAGCAGGCCCTCGTGGCAGTTCCACCACTGCGCCGTCGCGGCATCGCTGATCGGCGCGGCGGAGAGATCGCAACCGCCGACGACTCCGATCTTCTCGTAGACGTGCTGCGTGCTTGGCGTACGCCAAGCCTCCCCCGAGGAGGACGACGAACAGGATGATCTTGGCGAAAATCACGATGTGGGGGGTCGTGGCAACGGTCCTTCACCCGCGTTCATCGGCAAACCACGCGTGATCCTTGACGGGCAGCGATGTGGCTCGCTTCGTCTAGAGTCGCCGGCGTGTCGGCGACGATCATGGACGGGAAGGCACTGGCCGCGCGGATCCGGGAGGAGATCGCGAGCGAGGTTGCTGCCTTCGGTCAGGTCGGGATCGCGACGGTTCTCGTCGGCGACGACCCTGCCTCGCATGTCTACATCGAGGCGAAGCACAAGGCGGCAACGACGGCCGGGTTCGAGGCGCGCGATGTTCGCCTCCCGGCCAGCGCAAGTCAAGCCGAGGTGCTCGCAGCGCTCGACGAGCTGAACAGCGACGACACCGTCGACGGCATCCTCGTCCAGTTGCCGCTTCCGCCACAGGTCGACGAGCCAACCGTCACCTACGCGATCGCCCCCATCAAGGACATCGACGGGTTGCACCCGATCAATGCCGGTCACCTGTACCTCGGGACCCCGCTCCACATTCCCGCCACTCCCTGGGGCTGCCTGGAGCTGCTGGCGGCCTACGGAGTCGACCCGAAGGGCAAGAACGCCGTCGTCATCGGCCGGAGCGAGCTCGTCGGTCGCCCAGCGGCAATGCTGCTTCTCCGCGAGCACGCGACCGTGACGATCTGCCATTCACGGACTGCCGACCTCGCTGCTCACCTTCGCGAGGCAGACATCGTGGTCGCAGCTGTCGGCGTTCCAGGGATCGTGACGCCCGACATGATCAAGCCCGGAGCGGCGGTTCTCGACGTGGGTCTCACGCGGACGGACGAGGGGATCAAGGGCGATGTCGACCCCGCGGTGGCGGAGATCGCGGGGTATCTCACCCCGATGCCGGGCGGAACCGGGCCGATGACGATTGCGATGCTGTTGCGGAGCGCACTGAAGGCCGCACGGTTCCGGCGCGGTGAGCTTGCATTCCCCGGCCACTAGCCGGTAGCGTTTCGCCGCTTCAGTCAAGACGCGTCTGTGCCCAGGCACGGACGCATTCGCAGGAGGACGTTCGGTTGGCAGCTGAGATGGGCACCGTGAAGTGGTTCTCGAACGAGAAGGGGTACGGCTTCATCGCGCGCGACGGCGGTGAGGACGTCTTCGTTCACTATACGGCGATCACGATGGACGGCTACAAGTCCCTCACCGAGGGGCAAAAAGTGGAGTTCGAGGTCGTCGAGGGCCCCAAGGGTGCCCAGGCCGCGAATGTCTCTGCCCCGGCCTAGCTCGCGCTAGGACGGCAAGGCAGAGCGACTTCGGCGGGCCCCACGTGGGGCCCGCCCTCTATCTGGAAGGATGTAGTGGATGGCGATCACGCGAGAACAGGTTGAGCATGTCGCGCGACTTGCGCGCCTCGATCTCCGCGAGGACGAGATTGCCCGGCTCACCGAGGAGCTCGGCGCGATCCTCGAGGCGGTCTCGAAGGTCGCCGAGCTCGACCTGGCCGAGGTGCCGCCGACCTCCCATCCACTGGATCTCGTCAACGCCTGGGCCGAGGACGAGCCGCACGACTCGCTCTCTGTCGAGGAGGCTCTTGCGAATGCGCCCGCGCGGGAGGGCGACCTGTTCCGGGTGCCGCCGACGGTGTAGCTGATCAATGTCGAAGCCGTCACACACCTGGCCGTCACACACCTGGCACAGAGGCGACGCACTCTCGTGCGTGGTTGGCGCGTACCGTTCCGGAAGGGGGGTCTCGCACCCCCAGGCGGGGGGCTGGACCAACGTGTGCGCTCGGAGCCGGAGATCCGGATGAGCGCCGTCGTCGACACGCTGCGGCTGAGCGCCGAGGATGCGATGGGGCTGCTCGAGCGGCGCGAGTTGAGCGCCGCCGAGCTGCATGCCGCGTATCTGACGGCGATCGACGAGCGCAATGGCGAGCTGCACGCCTACCTCCGCACCGTCGACTACTCAGGGGGCGAAGGCATTCCGATCGCGCTCAAGGACGTCATCTCGACGAAGGGTGTCGAGACGACCGCGGGCTCGCGAATCCTCGGGGGATACGTCCCTGTCTTCGACGCAACCGTCGCCGACCGATGCAAGGCGGCGGGGTTGACGCTGCTCGGGAAGACGAACACCGACGAGTTCGCGATGGGGTCGTCGACCGAGAACTCCGCCTTCGGGCCGACGCACAACCCCTGGGACACGACCCGTGTGCCGGGTGGGTCCGGTGGTGGCACGGCCGCGGCGGTCGCTGCCGGGATGGCGCCGTGGGGGCTCGGCTCCGACACCGGAGGCTCGATCAAGCAGCCGGCTGCGTTGTGCGGCAACGTCGGTCTCCGACCGACCTACGGGACTGTCTCACGCTACGGCGTGGTGGCATTCGCCTCGAGCCTCGACCAGATCGGCCCGGTAGCGCGAAACGTCCGCGATTGCGCCCTGCTTGCGTCGATCATCGCCGGCAAGGATCCGGCCGACTCGACCACGGTGGCACATCCTGAGCCGATCGTCCTGCCCGAGCGAGACGATCTTGCGGGCGTCCGACTCGCGGTTCCGCGACAGGTCGAAGGGCTCACGGCGATCGAAGCCGGCGTGCGCGAGTCGTTCGAGCAAGCGCTCGAGCTTGCCCGGGGGCTTGGCGCCGAGATCACCGAGTGCGACCTCCCGCTCTCGTTCGACTACGGGATGGCGTGTTACTACCTCATTGCGCCGGCCGAGGCATCGTCGAACCTCGCCCGCTATGACGGTGTGCGGTATGCATCGCGCACCGAAGGTGACAGCTACCGGGAGATGGTCGAGCGCACCCGCGACATCGGGTTCGGGGCCGAGCCCAAGCGGCGGATCATGCTCGGCACCTATGCGCTCTCGGCGGGGTACTACGACGCGTACTACGGCCAGGCGCAGCGCGTTCGCACGCTCATCATGCGCGAGCATCGTGCCGCACTCGAAGGCGTCGACGCGATCGTGACGCCCACCTCGCCGACCGTCGCGTTCCCACTCGGCGACAAGGCCGCCGATCCGCTCGCGATGTACGCCTGCGACCTCCTCACAATCCCCTCGTGCCTCGCAGGCCTGCCGGGGCTCAACGTGCCAAGTGGGCTCTCGGAGGGACTCCCTGTAGGCCTTCAGCTGATCGGTGCGCAGTTCGGCGAGAACACGCTCTTCCGTGTGGGTCACGCCCTCGAGGGCGCGATCGGCTTCGATCCTGTCCCGGAGCGACTGCGATGACGCACATCGAGGGAGCGAGCGGCACCTGGGAGCCTGTGATCGGGCTCGAGATCCACGTCCAGCTCAAGACGAGGACGAAGATGTTCTGCAGGTGCCCCGTCGGATTCGGCGCGGGCGAGAACACGCAAACCTGCCCGGTCTGCCTCGGGTTCCCTGGTGCGCTTCCGGTTCCGAACCGCCAGGCGATCGAGTGGACGCTGAAGCTGGGCCTGGCCCTCGGCTGTGAGGTTGCCTCGCAGGCCGTCTTTGCTCGGAAGAACTACTTCTATCCCGATCTGCCAAAGGGCTATCAGATCTCCCAATTTGATCTTCCATCTTGCATAAATGGCAAGATGCTAGTACCAACAAGCGAAGATGATCAGGTGATAGGGATCGTGCGCGCTCATCTCGAGGAGGACGCGGCAAAGACCGTCCACGTCGGAGGCCGCACCGGAAGGATCGGAGGGGCCGACTATTCGCTCGTCGACTACAACCGCGGCGGGACACCCCTTGTCGAGATCGTCACCGCCCCCGACCTCCATTCGTCCGAGGACGCGAAGCGGTTCCTCCAACTCCTGCGGCAGACCGTGGTCGAGCTCGGTGTGTCGGATGCGGAGATGGAGAAGGGGACGCTCCGCGTCGACGCAAACGTCTCCGTTCGCCCGGCCGGCTCGGATGAGCTTCGAACCCGGTGCGAGATCAAGAACATGAACTCGTTCACCCACATCGCGAGAGGCGTCGACACCGAGATCGCCCGCCAGATCGAGATCTGGGAGTCGGGTGGCGAAGTCGAGCAGCACACCTATGACTACGACGTCGCTCACAACCGGCTCACTGCGAGGCGCACGAAGGAAGAGGCGGACGACTACCGCTACTTCCCCGAGCCTGACCTCGTCCCGATCGAGCCGCCCGCTGAGCTCGTCGCGCGGCTCCGGTCGGAGCTGCCGGAGGCGCCCGGCACGCGGATCCGCCGAATCGAAGCCGCACTCGATCTCGATCGGGCAACAGTGCTCGTCACAGGAGGTCTCGATCGGCTCTGGGAGGGAGCTGTCGCCGCCGGTGCCGACCCTGTCGCAACCGCCAATGTCGTTGCCAACAATCTCGTCGGCGCGGGGATCGATCCTGGGTCGGTCGAGCCTGGGGAGCTCGCGGAGCTCATCGGTGCACGCGAGCGGATCCCGCGAAAGGTCTTCGACGACGCGATCGTGCATGTCGGCGAGCCCGGATTCAAGGCGGCGCCCTATCTCTCAGAGGAGGCCGTTTCGGACCTCGCCGCGCTCGAGCCGGTCGTCGACTCGGTCATCGCGGGCCATCCTGACCAGGTTGCCGCCTACCGTGGTGGGAAGACCGGTCTGCTCGGGTTCTTCGTCGGTCAGGTCATGAAGGAAACAGGTGGCAGCGCGGACGCACGCGTCGTGAGCGAGCTCGTACGTGCCCGTCTGGGGTAGCCGCCACTGAGCCGACGCCACGCCGGCGCGCATGGCACGATGGTGGGGTGCGAACGCGTTCGCTGACCTGGGCCGCGACGCTCCCGTTGGCGGGGGCGGGGGTGCTCATCGGGCATAGCCTGACGTATCGCCTCGTCGGAGAGCCGGGCAACGGCCTGCACGACTACCTGCGTCACGCGCCCCAGCTGATCGCGATCCTGGCAACGGTCGGGCTGCTCGGGCTTGCGGTCGACCAGCGCGCTGCGAGGGTTGGGACAGCTCGTTTCGGGTTCCTCGGGATGTTGGTGTTCGGCCTCCAGGAGCACGTGGAGCGCCTTCTCCACACCGGCGAGCTTCCGTTCATCCTCACCGACCGCACGTTCATCCTCGGGGTTGCTCTCCAGATCCCGATCGGCCTCCTCTGCGTCTTTGTTGCGCGAGCGCTGACGCGGGAGCTGCACGCGCCCGCTTTGCGCCGAGTCCGTGTCCTACCGCGCTACTCGGTTCCGCTTTCGCCTGCCGGGTTCCATCCCGTTCGCAGGGTCGTGCCCGTCGCCGTCCGCGGGAGAGGCCCGCCATCAAGTCTCGGTTCTGTCTGACCTTGCGGCCCTTCGGCCGCATCTCAACGAACGGAGACGTTGACATGAAGAACCTCATAGGCCTGGCAGCCTTCGTGGTCGCCATCGGCTGCACGCTCGTTCCCCTTGCGTCGTCGGCGGTGGCGAAGCCTGCCGCCGTGAAGGTCATCACCATCACCGTCACCAAGGGTCGCCCGGTCGGCGGGATCAAGCGCCCGTCCGTCAAGAAGAACACCGTCGTTCGGTTCGTCGTCAAGACCGACCGAGGCAAGGAGGTGCATCTTCACGGCTACGACATCGAGAGGACCGTGGTGAAGGGCAAGCCGGTTGTGATGCAGTTCAAGGCCAAGCTCGCCGGGCGCTTCGAGCTCGAGCTGCACGACCCTGACGCGCTCCTCGCCCAGTTGAGCGTCACGCCTTAGATGAGTGCCACAGCGCTGGCCGGTCTCGAGCCCGGGATCGTTGCGCACGGGATCGGGGGGGTCCAGGATCTCCCCGTCCCGACGTGGCTCTTCTACTGGGCTGCCGCGATCGTCCTCACTGCGTCGTTCGTGCTGCTCGGGGCCTTGTGGCGCCGGCCGGTGCTCGAACGACATCGCGAAGGGCGGCGCGTCGGTGAGGTCACCCTCCCGGTTCATTCTCGGCCCGGTGGCGCGCGCCGCGCAGGTCGTCTCCGCAGGGCTCTTCGTCCTGGTCGAGACCGCGGCTCTCGTCGGGGACGTCGATCCGTTCTCGAACCTCGCCCCGACCTGGGTCTACGTCGCCTTCTGGCTCGGGGTCCCCGTGCTCTCGGTCTTTCTCGGGAACGTCTGGCGCGCCCTGTCGCCGTGGCGCGCCATCGCGGACGCGGCGGTGTGGGTGCTCGAGCGGACAGGTCGAGAGGCACGGCCGTTCTCGACCTACCCGGAGCATCTCGGCCGCTGGCCTGCGGCCGCGACGCTGCTCGGCTTCACGGCTCTCGAGCTTGCGTACTCCGACCCTTCGAGCCCTCGCGCGCTCGCCTTCGCGATCGCCCTCTACACCTACGTCGCGTTCTTCGGAATGGCGTCCTTCGGTCGCGACACCTGGGAGACGCGCGGCGAGGGATTCGCGGTGGCGTTCTCGTACTTCGCCCGACTCGCACCGTTGGCCGCGGCCGACGGAAGGCTGCGGTTGCGGTGGCCCGTTGTCGGTGTCGCCAGACGCGAGGGGGTACCGGGCTCGACCGCGGTGATCTCGGTTCTGCTCGGTTCGGTCATGTTCGACGGCTACAGCCGCACAGCCCAGTGGCAGGACTTGCTCGCGTCGGTGGAAGGGCCGTACCTGGAGAAGCAACCCGGGATCGGAGAGCTCCTCGTCACCGGAGTGAGCATCCTCGGCTTGATCGCGGCGGCTGTGCTCGTCGGGCTCGCGTTCCGCGCGGCTTGCGCGCTCGCCGGGATGCTCGTCGACGCCCCTCGCGACCTGGCTCCAGAGCTCCTCATGTCACTCGTTCCGATCGCTTTCGCGTATCTCGTCGCACACTACTTCTCGCTTCTCGCGGTTCAGGGGCAATTCCTCATCCCGCTTCTCTCCGACCCGCTCGGGAAGGGCTGGGACGTCTTCGGAACGGCGGGCTTCGTACCGAACGTCGTCCCCTTCTCGCCGAACACGATCTGGTACGTCCAGGTTGGGTCGCTGGTGGTCGGGCACGTCATCGGTCTCGTCGTCGCCCACGACCGCGCCGTCTCGATCTTCAAGGATCGCAGCCTCGCGCTCCGGTCTCAGTACCCGATGCTGGCGTTGATGGTGCTCTACACCGTCGGCGGGCTCTGGATCCTCTCCCGTCCGTGATCGTCGCTCATCACCTGAGCCCGATCTCGGTCGTTCTCGAGCTGGTCGTGGTGGTTGGGCTGATCATCGGCTTCGGCAGCCTCTGGCTCCGGGAGCGACGACGTCGCCTACGCAAGGCGGGGTCGGCTCGGATGCGTGACGTCGACGAGAGCTGAGCTAGCGCTTCGAGACGAAGCCGCCGTACAGGAGGACTGCGGCCACGGCCGAGAACGCGGCGCTTCCGCCCTCGCCGAGGCCGGCGACGGTGCTCCCGATCGCCGCGGCACCGATCCCGAGCAGGACGAGGGTGTTCCCGACTCTGCGGCGACGGAGCCCCAGGCAAGCAACGCCGACCGCTGCGAGCGTGCCGGCCGTGTTTCCCACGATCGCGAGCACTCGAGCCGGAAAGAGCTCGAGATGGTCGCGTGCGTCGGGAATGTCCGTCCCGGCGACCGCTGCCGTGAGCTCCGCCGCAAGCACGATTCCGACTGCAAGGCCGCAATACAGCAGCGTGACCGGCGCGACTCCCCGCACGCCCACCCGGAGAAGCGAGCCTGCGCCGAGTAGCGCCGCCGTGAGCAACCCGCCGAAGAGGTAGTAGACCCGGAACGCGGCCGAGTTCCAGCCCGCCGCGGCACCCCAGGCGAGCGCGCCGGAGGCGATCGCAAACGAGGTCAGCGACGCGGCCCAGGTCAGCCATTCAGCGCGTCGATCCGCGCGCCACCGTTGGACGAGTAGCCCCGCAAGGCGGAACGAGACGAGTGAGCCGGCGAATGCCACCAGAACCTCCACCGCGCGAGCCTACGCCGAGCCGGCTGACCTGCGCGGCGCCGGCGAACAACGCATGCTTATCTTCGTCCGAGTCATTGATGATGATCACTCGAGTGACAAGCGCAATCACAACTCCCGACGCTCGCCGACCGAGGTGGGCTGGCAAGTGAACGTGCAGCGCCCGATTGCGGTCGTCGCCGTCGTCACTGCGGCTCTGGCGGCTGCCGCGGGTGGAGCGCCGCCGCGCGATCACGCTGCCGTTGCGTGGAACATCCTGCCGCCGGGACAGGCCGGTGGAGTTGCGTTCACGAAGAACTCGACCGACCAGGCAAAGCTGTACGACGCGTTGACACCGCTGCAGGATCACGTCACCGAGGCGACGATCGCAAAGACGTTCAAGCGCGAGACTCTCGGGCTTGGCGCCGAGCGCGCCGTCTCGACCGAGCGACCGCGAAAGGGCGTCACGATCACGCGTGACAGCTGGGGGGTGCCTCACATCGTCGGGACAACGGACGTCGATGTGGCCTTTGGCGCCGGCTGGGCGACCGCGCAGGATCGCCAGCTGATCATGGAGCTCCTCCGCGGCCCGGGGAGGATCGCCGCCCTCGACGCGCCGGGTGTGAATGCCTTCTCGCTCGCGCTCGCCGGCAAGACCTTCGTACCCAGCCCGGCGACCGAAGCGCGGCTGAACGACCAGATCGACCTTGTGCTCCGCTCGGGCGACAAGGGGCGCCGCCTGGTCAAGATCATCGATGGCTACACCGCAGGGATCAACGGTGCCTACGCGAAGGCGGGGCTCCCGATACGCCCATGGACACGGGCGGACGTGGTGGCGATCGGCGGCTTGATCGGCGGGCTGTTCGGCGCGGGTGGGGGCGACGAGACCGCTCGCGCCGACCTGCTGGCGAAGCTGCAGGCGAAGCTCGGCGCCGAGCTCGGCCGTCAGGTCTGGGAGGACCTCCGTCTGCGCGACGATCCGGAGGCCCGCACGGCGGTCGAGGGATCCTTCCCGTACGGCCGTTCGACCTCGGAGCTCGGCAACGTCGTGATCGACGCGGGAAGCTTCGTCCCACAGGGAGGCGTCCCGAGCGACGAGCTCGGCGGCGGAGCTGCCACCGACGATGATGTCGAACGCGCTACTCGTCGGTGCGAAGCGGTCTGCAACCGGGAAGCCGATCGCCGTCATGGGGCCGCAGGTGGGGTACTACTACCCCGAGATCTTGCTGGAGCTCGATCTCAAGGGCGGCGGGTACAACGCCCGCGGCGCCGCGTTCCCCGGAATCTCGTTCGCAGTGCTGCTCGGGCGCGGGCCTGACTACGCCTGGAGCGCAACGTCGGCGGGTGGCGACGTCGTCGACCAGTACGTCGAGACGCTCTGCGACGGAAGCGATGCGAAGTACCTGTTCCGCGGCGAGTGTCGCGAGATGACCTCGTTCGATGCCGGCACGATCCGGGGGGCACCGGGAACGCCGGACCAGGAGCTCGTCTATCGCGAGACGGTTCACGGCCCCGTCCTCGGTTACGCAACCGTCCAGGGCAAGCGGGTCGCAATCTCGACCCTCCGGTCGACGCGCGGACGCGAGCTTCTTGCAAGCTCGTTCTTCCTCGATCTGTCGACCGCGGCCGTCCACACGGTGAAGGACTTCTTCAAGTCCGCCTCGACAATGGAGATGTCGTTCAACTGGCACTACCTCGACAACCGCAACATCGCCGTCTACACAAGCGGTCGCCTGCCGGTCAGGCCGGCCACCGTCGATCCCGGCTTGCCGACCAAGGGCACAGGCGAATTCGAATGGCTGGGGTTTCTTCCCGCAGCGAAGCACGCGCAACAGATGAATCCGAAGAGCGGCGTGATCCTCAACTGGAACAACAAGCCGGCCCGCGGCTTCGCTGCGTCGGACAGCGAGTGGTCGTACGGCCCCGTCCAGCGAGTCGACCTTCTCTGGGCCGCGACCCAGAAGCGTAAGAAGCACACGCCGGCATCGCTGGTCGGCGCGATGAACCTCGCCGCGACCCAGGATCTCCGCGTCGTCCGGGTGTGGCCTTCGATTCGGGGCGTCCTCGACCGCGCGACGGCGCCAACCGTTCGAGCGCAGCGCGCGGTGCAACTCGTCGATGACTGGCTCGCGCACGGTGGAAGCCGACTCGACGTGAACCTCGACGGAAAGATCGACGCAGGTGGGGCGGCCGTGCTCGACGCGGCGTGGACAGGACTGGGCGACGCAGTTCTCGAGCCCGTGCTGGGCGGCCTCGTCCCCGACCTCGAGAAGGTGACGACGCGCGACGATGCACCGGCTCGCGGTGGCTCCTCGTACATCTCCGGTTGGTACTCGTACCTCGACAAGGACCTGCGGACGCTTCTCGGCCGACCGGTGAAACAGCCCTTCCGGACGAAGTTCTGCGGCAGGGGTGTCGTCACCACCTGCGCGACCGCGCTCTGGGGCGCGATCGACAAGGCGGCAGCGACGTTGGAGGCCACGCAGGGGCCCGACCCCACCGCCTGGCGCGCCGACGCGACCAAGGAGCGGATCACGTTCTCACCCGGCATCCTCCCCGACTCGTTGCGCTGGACGAACCGGCCGACGTTCCAGCAGGTCATCTCCTTCCGCACGCACCGGTAACCGTCGAGACCGCGAGCAGGTCTGGGTACGCTGGAGGTGTGCCCCGCGATCCGTTTCTCCTGACGCCGGGCCCGACGCAGGTCCCCGAGCGAGTCCTCGAGGCGCTCGCACGACCCGTCATCCACCACCGCTCTCCCGAGTTCAAAGAGCTCTTCGGGAGGGTTCGCACCCGGCTACGCGAGGTCTTCCGCACGGAGAACGAGGTGCTCGTCCTCACCGGCTCCGGCACGGGTGCGTTCGAGTCGGCCGTGGTCAACCTCCTCTCGCCGGGTGAGGCAGTCGTCGCGGTGTCGCACGGCAACTTCGGCGAGCGCTGGCAGAAGCTCGCGGCGGCCTACGGAGCCCGCGTCCACCCGGTGACCTACCCGTGGGGTGAGACACCTGCGGCAGCGGACATCGGCGCCGCGATCCGCGAGAGCGGCGCGACGGTCGCCCTCGTCGTCCATTCGGAAACGTCAACCGGCGTTGTCAGCGACATCGAGGCACTCGCCGGGGCGTGTCGCGAAGCCGGCGCGCTGTGCGTCGTCGATGCGATTTCGAGCCTCGGAGCGGTTCCGTTGGAGACGGACGCCTGGGGGATCGACGTTGTCGTCACCGGCTCGCAGAAGGCCCTGATGTGCCCGCCGGGCCTTGGCTTCGTCTCGATCTCCGACAGCGCCCGCAAGAAGGCCGCCACTGCCACGATGCCCCGCTTCTACTGGGATTGGGAGCGCGCGATCGCGCAGGCCGAGAAGGACAACACACCTTTCACGCCGGCGGTGTCGACCATCGTGGCGCTCGATACGGCGCTCGGCCTGCTGCTCGACGAAGGGCTCGAGCACGCGTTCGCGCGACACGTGGCGCTTGGTCGTGCCTGCCGGGCAGGGATCAAGGCACTCGGCCTCGACCTGTATTCACCGGACGATGACAGCGCAGCCGTGCTCACCGCGGCGCTGACCCCTGAAGGGATCGACGCCGTGGCCCTGCGTCTGGCGCTGCGAGACAAGCACGGCATCACGATCGCGGGCGGCCACGGCGACATCGTCGACAGGCTCTTCCGTCTCGGCCACATCGGTCACGTCGGTATCGACGAGGTCGAGCTCGCGCTGACGGCAATCGAGGTCGAGTTGACGGTCGCCGGGGTGAGGGTCAAGGAGGGGGCCGCCGGGACGGCCGCCCGAGAAGCGTTCGAGTCTCTGGTTCGATGAAGGTCCTCGTCAGAGAGGTGATTGCTGACGCCGGTGTCGAGCTGCTGCGCTCTCACTTCGAGGTCGAGGTCGATGCCAAGAGCCCGTTGGAGGAGATCATCGGGGAATACGACGGGATCGTGATTCGGTCGGCAACCAAGATGACCGCCGAGATCATCGCGTTGGCCGATCGGCTCAAGGTGATCGGTCGCGCCGGCGTCGGCGTCGACAACGTCGACGTTGAGGCCGCGACCCGCCGTGGAATCGTCGTCGCGAACGCTCCCGAGTCGACGGTCGTGTCTGCAGCGGAGCAGACGATCGGGCTGATGGTCGCGCTCGCGCGCAACATTCCGCAGGCACACGCAGCGCTCAAGCAAGACCGCTGGGAGCGCGCCCGCTGGAGCGGGGTGGAGCTGGACGGGAAGATCCTCGGAGTCATCGGGTTCGGACGGATCGGCCAGCAGGTCGCTCGTCGGGCGATCGGGCTCGGGATGCGCGTGGTCGCGTTTGACCCCTTCGTCGGGGAGGACAGGTTCAAGGAACTGGGCGTCGAGCATGGGCTCACCCTCGATGACGTCTACGGGAGAGCAGACGTGATCAGCCTCCACTCGCCACTCACGGACGAGACGCGAGAGATGATCAACCGGGACGCGATCTCCCGGATGCGGGATGGGGTCCGGATCATCAACGCCGCGCGGGGCGCTCTCATCGACGAGGAGGCGCTCATCGAGGGAGTCCGCTCGGGGAAGATCGCGGGTGCAGCTCTCGATGTCTTCTCGAGCGAGCCGTACAGCGGCCCGCTGCTCGAGCTGGACGAGATCGTCGTGACCCCTCACCTCGCCGCATCCACGGATGAAGCGCAGGATCGAGCAGGGTTGATCATCGCCGAGCAGGTCGTTGCGGCCCTCAGCGGCGGGATCGTCTCGAATGCCGTGAATATTCCAGTTGTCGATGCGGCTGACCTCGAGACGCTCGGGCCGTTCATCCCGCTTGCGGCCCAGCTGGGGCGGTTGGCGATGGATCTTGCCGGCGGGCGACCGACGAATATCGCCGTCGCAGCGCATGGCCCACTTGCCGACTACGACACGAGGTTGCTCACGGTCGCCGCGCTGAACGGGGCGTTCCAGGGGCGCGTCGACCAGGTCGTGAACGTCGTGAACGCCCCGTTACTTGCCGCCGAGCGCGGGATTGCCGTCGCCGAAGAGCGTTTCCGCGCCTCGCGGGACTACACGAACACCGTCGAGGTGCGGGTGCGAACTGCCGGCGAGGAAGTCACCGTCTCGGGCACGACGATCGGGCCCGAGCCAAGGCTGTTTCTCGCCGGCGCCCTCGGCCATGCGATCGATATCGAGCTGGCGCCTCACATGGTGTTCGTCCGCTACCTCGACCGCCCCGGGGTGATCGGGAAGGTCGGTTCGATGTTCGGCGAGGCCGACATCAACATCGCGAACATGGCCGTCTCCCGGACGAAGGAAGGCGACAAGGCGTTGATGGCCTTCTCGATCGACACGAAGGCGACGCCGGCTCTCGAAGAGCGGCTGCACGCCGCGGGCTTCGACGACGTTCGCTTGTTCGAGTTGTAACCTCCGAGAGTGGTCGACAGGCTGACCGGTCGAGGTGGTGGCTGGGTGCTCGCTCAGTTCGCGTTGATGGCTCTGATCGGGGTCGTCGCGTTCCTCCCACCAGCCTGGCCTGAGGGAGCCCAGAACGAGCTCAGAGCCGTGGGTCTGGTGCTCGTCGTCGCGGGGCTCGGTCTGGCGATTGCCGCAGCGACGATCATGGGTCGCTCTCTGTCACCGTTTCCGCATCCCCGCCCCGACGGCGAGCTCGTGAGAAGAGGTCCGTTCGCTGTCGTTCGTCACCCGATGTACACAGGCGGGCTCCTCGTCTTCGTCGGGATCGCTCTGGCGACCGGCGTTCTCGCTCTCGTGGGCACACTGGTGCTCGCCGGCCTGTGGGTCGGGAAGATCCGCGTCGAGGAGCAACAGCTCCTTGCGCGGTACCCCGGGTACGCGGCGTACACCCGCGCGGTCAGGTTCCGGATCGTCCCGGGTGTCTATTGAGCACCGAACCAACTGGACAGCGCCCTGATTGGCCGGCAGGGGTCGCTCGCGTGGCCGAGTTCCTGGACGCGGCGGGTGCCGAGGCGCGGCTCGAGGAGGTCGACTCTGATGCTGCGACCGCGACCGGTGCCGCCGACGCTGTGGGATGCACGCTCGGACAGATCGTCAAGTCGCTGCTGGTGCTGTGCGACGGAACTCCCGTCGTCGTTCTCGTTCCCGGTGACCGCAGGGCGGACACAGGGAAGATCGCGCGGCTGACATCCGTTCGGCGCGTGAAGATCGCGACTCCCGAGGTCGTGCACGAGGTCACCGGGTTCGAGCCCGGTGCGGTCGCGCCGTTCCCCCTGCCCGCAACGGTGGAGGTCCTGGTGGAGCGACGCTTCCTCCAGTACCGGCTCGTCTGGTCGGGCGCCGGGTCGCCACAGCACCTCGTCCGGCTCACACCGAGTGAGCTGGTGCGACTCAGTCGCGGTCGGTTGGAGGACATCGTCCTCGATTCCGCATAATGAGGAGCTAGTGGACTAGACCCGCGACCAATAGCCCGACTGGAGGGACACCGATGCAGGAGACCGAGAAGATCTGGATGAACGGCGAGCTCGTCGACTGGGCGGACGCCACAGTTCATGTCGGGGTTCACGGTCTTCACTACGGCAGCGGCGTCTTCGAAGGGATTCGCTGCTACGAGACGTCAAAGGGGCCGGCCGTCTTTCGCCTCGAGGATCACATGCGGCGGCTCCACGACTCCGCACGACTCCTCTACATGGACATCCCTCACTCCGTCGAAGCGCTCCGCGAGGCGACGCACGACCTCGTGCGGGTCAACGGCCTCGCCTCGAGCTACATCAGGCCGATCGCGTTCTACGGCTATGGGCAGCTCGGTGTCTCGACGCAGGGGAACCCGGTCGAGACGGTGATCATGAACTGGCCGTGGGGCGCCTATCTCGGCGAGGACGCGCTCGCGAAGGGAATCACCGCGAAGATCTCCTCCTGGACGCGCATCGGGGCGAACGTCATCCCGCACGCGGCCAAGGCGACCGGCGTCTACCTCAACTCGATGCTGGCGACCACCGAGGCCCGTCGCGGGGGATACGACGAGGCGATCATGCTCACCGATCAGGGCACGATCGCAGACGGGCCTGGAGAGAACATCTTTGTCGTCAAGGACGGCAGGATCTTCACGCCTCCGCTGGCCACTTCGATCCTTCCGGGGATCACCAGGGCGACCGTCGTCGAGATCGCAAGCGATCTCGGTTACGTCGTCGAGGAAGCCAACCTCATCCGCACCGACTTGATGCTCGCCGACGAGATCTGGATGACGGGCACCGCTGCGGAGGTGACGCCCGTGCGTGCGATCGACGACATCGAGATCGGTGTCGGACCGATCACCCTCGAGATCCAGAAGCACTATCTCGACACGGTCAACGGCCTCAACGACCGCTGGAGCCATTGGCTCGACGTGGTCGAGATGGCCCCCGCTACCGCCTAGATAGGCGCGCAGCCGAGGACGATCGCGATCACGCGATCCTGGTCGTCCTCGCTGAGCGCCGAGCCAGAGGGCAAGCAAAGGCCCTGGTCGAAGAGCCCGGCCGAGACGTCACCCCCGAACATGAGCCGATCGGCGAAGTACGGCTGGAGGTGCATGGGCTTCCACAGTGGGCGAGCCTCGATGTCCTCGGCCTCGAGGGCGAGGCGGATCGTCTCCCGATCGGCACCGAACTCGCTCGGATCGACGAGGATGCAGGTGAGCCAGGCGTTCCCCACGACTTCGGAAGACTCGGGCATGAAGGCGATTCCCGGTGCCGAGCCGAGCTTGTCGCGGTAGCGGTCCCGAAGCCGCCGGCGGGTCGTAACGCGCTCAGGGAGGACCTCGAGCTGCGCGCGCCCGAGCGCGGCGAGGATGTTGCTCAGGCGGTAGTTGAATCCGAGCTCGACGTGCTGATAGTGCGGCGCGCTCTCCCGTGCCTGGGTCGAGAGCTTCCGGACGTGCTCGATCCGGTCGCCGTCGTCCGAGACCAGCATGCCTCCGCCACTCGTCGTGATGATCTTGTTCCCGTTGAACGAGAAGGCAGCCAGGTCGCCCTGGCCTCCGGACGGCGCTCCACGGTAGGTCGAGCCGAGCGACTCGGCTGCGTCCTGCACGAGCGCGACCTCGTGCCGCCGGCAGATCGCCGCGATCGCCGCGTAGTCGCAGCACTCCCCGTAGAGATCAACGGCAATGACCGCCTTGACCGGGGCCGCAACTCTCCTTCGCTCCGTCAGTGCGTGATCGAGAAGCTCCGGGTCGAGTGTCCAGCTTCGGTCGCAGTCCACGAAGAACGGCGTCGCGCCGGTGTACACGATCGCATTCGCGCTTGCTGCGAACGTGAGCGACGAGCAGGCGACCTCGTCTCCGGCCCCGATACCGAGCTCGACCAGCGCGAGATGAAGCGCGGCAGTTCCGCTCGAAAGCGCGACCGCGTGAGCGACGCCCACGGCAGCCGCAACCTCGCGCTCGAACGCGTCGACGTGCGGTCCGAGCGGCGCGATCCAGTTCGACTCGATCGCGTCCGAGACCAGCTCGAGCTCGCGACCCGAGCGATGGGGTGGAGAAAGGTAGATGCGAGTCATCTTCAGGCGAGGTTACCGTCCGGGGCGTGGCATGATCGGGGCGTGGCGACGCAGCGGATGGTGTTTCTCGGCTTCGGCAAGTTCGTGCGCGCCGACCGGATCTACGCGCTCGAGCCGATCACGGGCGACGAACGAGGCAACGGACGTCGCACTCTGGTCTGGGTCGAGGGGATCGCCGAGCCGGTCGTCGCCTCGCGAACCCAGGAGACGATCCTCGAGGAGATGGGTGAGCCAGAGAGCGGGGCGTCGGGGCGTCGAGCTCCACGGCGTGCGCTTCGCGAGCATCCCCGGCTCTTCGACGCCGATACGACGTGACGTTCGGGAGCACGGTGTCGGCCGGCGCCGTCGAGGCCGCTCCCGCGCTGCTGGGCTGGACGTTCCTCCACGACGGTGTCGGCGGCAGAATCGTCGAGGTCGAGGCGTACGACGGTGACGAGGCAAGCCACGCGTTCCGCGGGCCGACACCGAGAACGACGCCGATGTACGGGCCGCCCGGCCGGCTCTATGTCTACCGTTCGTACGGCGTTCACTGGTGTGCCAACATCGTCTGTCGGCCGGCGGGGCAGGCAGCCGCCGTGCTGATTCGGGCGCTCGAGCCGACCCACGGGCTTGCCGCGATGCGGGACAGGCGTGGCCTCGACGACGTGCGGGCTCTGTGCTCGGGGCCGGGACGGCTCACACAAGCCCTCGGCATCGACGGTTCCCATAGCGGGTGCGACCTCGGGACGGCTCCCTTCCTTCTCGAGCCTCCGCCGACGCCGGTCGAGTGGGTGGTGACTCCCCGGGTGGGGATCACCAAGGCCGCGGCTCTGCCATGGAGATTCGTTGAGCGCGCTACCCGTTGGGCGAGCCGCGGCCCACGAGCAGCTTGAGCTTCAGCCCCGGCACGACCGCCACTCCAGGAGGGAGGCTCTGCTGGAGGATCGTGCCCTTTTGCCCTTCTTCTCTCACCACCTGCACTCGGAGCCCGAGCTTCCTGAGCTGGGTGCGCGCGTCCGAAAGACGCGAACCGACGAGGTTCGGAAGCAGCCCGTGCTCGGGATGTGAGACGTAGAGCTTGATCGCCGATCCTGCCGAGGCGAACCCGCTTCGCGGCTCCTGGTTCATCACCTGGCCGGGTCGCTTTCCCGGTTTCGCCGGGATGAGGATCACGGTGGCGCCGAGAGGCACTGTTGCGAGCTCTCTCCGAGCAGTGGTGAGGGGCCGCCCGATGACGAGCGGCACCGAGACCTCGTTCGCGTAGCACGTCGCGGTTTGCTCGGGTACGCCTCCGACAGCGTAGGCCACGAGACGTGTGCCTGGGCACAGTCCGTTGTCGAGCTTCCAACTCCCGTCACGCCACACCACTCGGTGCTCCTCGTAGGGGAGCGGCGTTCCCACATCCAGAGGTGTGGTCTCGGGCTTCGTGAGTGCGGCGGTCATGAACTGCTTCCAGATCAGCGCCGGGAGCGTGCCGCCTGCGACCGGTGCGCCGTTGTACTCGGTGAGCATCGGCTTGAGCTCGTTCGGGTAGCCGACCCAGACAGCCACCACGAGCTCCGGCGTGTAGCCGACGAACCACGCGTCTCCGTAGTTGTCGGTGGTGCCGGTCTTGCCCGCCTCCGAGCGGTCGGGAAGCTGTGCGCGCCTCCCTGTGCCTTTGGCGACGACCTCCTCGAGGATTCGAGTGATGGTGTGCGCCTCGTCGGGCGTGAGCGCGGGGTCGGGTGCCGCCACCGGCTCGTTGCGCTTCGTCTTTCCGCTCTTGCGGAAGTGCACCTCGTCGACGACCCGCGCGCGGTCGCCCATCAACGACCCGTCGACTCGCGCGCCGTTGTTTGCAATGGTTGCGTACGCGCGGGTCATGTCGAGCGGATTGACCGCGACTGCGCCGAGCCCGATCGAGAAGTACGCGGGGAGCTCACTGTGAATTCCGAGGTCGTGCGCGGTCTTGACGATCGCCGCCGGGCCGACGAACTTCGTCAGCTGTGCGTAGACCGAGTTGTCCGACGAGACCATCGCTCGGTCGAGATCGACACTACCCAGGTACGAGCCCTCGTAGTTGGTGACGTGCCAGATGCGATCGCCGGCGTCGATGTCGACCGGCTTGGAGTCGAATCGGGTTTGCGGGGCAAGGCCTTCGCGGAGGGCGGTCGCGAGCACGATCGGCTTGAACGAGGATCCAGGCTGGCGCTCTGCCTGGGTCGCGAGGTTGAACTGGCTCTTGTGGAAGTTCGTCCCTCCGACCATCGCTCGCACCGATCCGTCGCGCGGGTCGATCGCGACCATGGCCGCTGCAGGCCCGTCGGGGTTCGTCAGAACCGAGCGGATCGCCTCGGATGCCTTCTCCTGGAGGTCGAGGTCGATCGTGGTGGTGACGGCGAGCCCGCCGCCGAACACACGCTCGGCGCCGAACTTCGCGACGAGCTGATCCTTGACGTAGTTGACGAAGTACGGAGCCGGCCCCTGGGTGCCGGGAAGCCGTACGTCCTCCGGAAGAGGCAGTGGGGTGTGGCGCGCGAGCTTGCGCTGCGTGACGGTGATGCGTCCCTGGTCGTGCAGCAGGCCGAGGATGTAGTCACGGCGCTTCTTTGCCGCGGTCGGGTGTTGCACGGGATCGTAGAGCGACGGGTCGGCGGGAATCCCCGCGAGCAGCGCGGACTCTGCCAGCGTCAGCTCCTTGGCGGTCTTCTTGAAATACGTCTGAGCCGCTCGCTGGATGCCGTAGGCGCCGTTTCCGAAGTAGATCGTGTTGAGGTAGGCCGTGAGGACCCTGTCCTTCGACCACCGTTGGGTGAGCTGCCACGCAAGGGCGGCCTCTCTGACCTTGCGCGCGATCGTCCTCTCGTTGCGCGCATAGGCGTTCTTCACGTACTGCTGGGTGATCGTCGAGCCACCCTCGACGACACCCTTGCGGCGGATGTCCTCCCACAACGCTCGCGTGATTCCTCGCGCGTCGACGCCGTTGTGCTCGTAGAACCGCTTGTCCTCGATGGCGACGATCGCCTGCTTCATGATCGGGGCGATGTCCTCGGAGGGAACGAGGACACGGCTCTCGTCCCCGCGGAGGATCGCAAGCACGCGTTTCTCGCTCGATCCCGGTTGAGGTGCCGCGTAGATGATGCTGTCGACATCGCCCCGCCGGTTCGTCGGGTCGAGCGTTTCGATCTCGGCCGCGATCGCGATGACGAGACCGAAGGTGAAGGAAGCGGCAGCCAGCGCAAACAGAATCGTCAGCAGCGCCAGCAGCCGCAGCTTCCGGATCCGGCGACGGCCGTTAGGGGCCGCCTTCCTGCGTCGTCGGCGAAGCTGCAAAGCGTCGCAATTGTACCGGGGAGCTGGTGTTTTACGTGGACGAGCCGAGAACCGTGAGGATCGCCTCGCCGTACCGCTCGAGCTTGGCCGGGCCAAGCCCCTTGACAGCCGCCAGCTCGTTCTCGCTGCTCGGCCGGACGGCTGCAAGCTCGCGAAGGGTCGCGTCATGGAGGACGACATACGCAGGCACACCGTCCGCTTTCGACCGGTCGGCTCGCCACGAACGCAGGCGCTCGAAGGTCGGATCGTCAGCACCGACCGCCGCTGCCCCTGTGTGCACCCTTGCCTGGGTTCAGATTCGGGAGCGCGACCTGTGGGCCTGCCTGCAGGACGTTGAACCCGTCTTCGGTCTCGACCGAAACGAGCGCACCGGCTCGCTCGAGAGAGACGATCCAGCGTTTGATCTCTGCCTCCGAGGCGCCCGAGAGAACGCCGAACCCACCGGAGCGGCGGGCCGACTTCGGTGCCGTGACCGACCCTCGAAGCGTTGCGACAAGGCTCTTGCGCCCAACCGGCCAGGTGAGATTGCGCACCACACCCACGATGGACGCTGCGATGTCGGCAGGAAGCGCAGCGGTGACGCGGTCCACTCGGCGCTTGCCGCCGCGTGGTGCGCAGACATCGCACGCGCCACAGGAGCGCGATGACGGTGTCTCCCCGAAATGCCGAGCGACCTCGGCGTGGCGGCAGTGGCGGGAGAGCGCGAACGCGACCATTCGCTCGCAGCGGGTGACGGCCTCTGTCCGATAGCGCGCGAGGAGCTCGTCGACCGAAGCTGCGGCCTCGGTGGAAGGGGGTGAGAACTCGACTCGAACCGCACGACCGCTGTCGAAGCCGCGCTCGACGAGACCGGCCTGCTGGAGCATGCCGACGAGGACGCGGGGGTCATGCTCAGCACCGACTGCCTCGGTGAGCTCATCAGGGGTGGCGACACCGTCACGGTCGCGCAGCGCGCGGTACACGCGCCGCAGGGCTCCCGCATCCGGCTGCGACTCGGTTGCGAACCGACGCAACGCATTCGCGTCGCTTGGACTTGCGAGCAAGAGCGTGTCGCTCGGCCGGCCGTCGCGCCCGGCTCGGCCGACCATCTGGACGTAGCTCTCGAGAGAGTCCGGGAGGTTGACCAGGCAGACAAGGCGAACGTCCGGCTTGTCGATCCCCATGCCGAACGCAGTCGTCGCCACCACACCCTGGATCCGGCCGTGGACGAAGTCGTCCTGGACACGCGTCCGCTCGCTTGCATCCAGTCCAGCGTGATAGTGATCAAGGTGAAGCCCGTGGCTCCGGAGGGTGCGTGCGATCTCCTCACATGAACGCCGGGAACGGGCGTAGACGATTGCGCTCGCACCCTGAAGCTCGTGCAGCCGCTCGATCAGCGACTCGAGTCGCTCGTTCTGGTTCGCGATCTGCTCGATGTCGTAGCGGAGGTTCGGCCGGACGACGGAGGTACGGACAACCTCCGGGCTTCGTCCGAGGGCCGTTGCGATCTCCTCGGCGGTTCGCGGGGTCGCAGTCGCCGTCATCCCGAGCACCGTCGGGGCTCCGAGAAGGTCGAGCGCGCGGCGAATGAAGAGGTAGTCCGGACGAAAGTCGTGCCCCCACATGCTCACGCAGTGCACCTCGTCGATCACGACGAGGCCCACGCCGACCGACTTCAGCATCTCGACGAAGCTGCGTTGCCGGAGACGCTCCGGGGCTGCGTACAACAGGCGTGCCCTGCCGTCGCGGACCGCGCTGATGCGCTCTGCCGTCTCACCCGGCTCGAGGGAGGAGTTGACGAAGGTCGCGACGTCGGCCACCTGAGGTGGGAGCTTGTCCACCTGATCCTTCATCAGCGCGATGAGTGGGGAAAGGACGAGCGTCGGTGCGGGTCGCAACATCGCCGCCAGCTGATAGGTGAGGGACTTGCCCGAGCCCGTCGGCATCAGCGCGAGAAGGTCACGCCCCTCGACCGCTGCTCGGACGACCTCCTCCTGGCCGGGGCGAAAGTCGTCGAAGCCGAACAGCTCGCGGAGTGGCGTGCGGAGGTCGTCCACACGAACAAGTGTACGTCCTGCATCGGAGAGGATCTGTGCCGACTTTGTGCCGAAGCCTGCTCGGAGCGACGGTACGTGTGGGCTAGACCGGTGAGGACGTGACGAGCGGCTTGGTCGTCGGTTGCTCGGCGCCGGCGGCGTCCTCCACGGTCACCGCGACGAGATTCCCGGATCCCACCGGAACCGCAACCGGCACGACTTCACGCTCGGAGCCGCCGGGGAAGAGGCCAGCGGGGGTAGCGGAGCCGTTCTCGATGACCCAGATCTCGTAGGTCTTGCCTTCCGGGGCCGCTGCCATGTCGTCGAGGATCAGCACAGCTCGGCCCTGACTCGTCACGACAAGCCGTCCGGTGTCGCTCGACAGGCCCACGGTGCGGGCCGTTGGGTCGGAGAGAACCCCACCGACGCTCTGCTGTTGATCGAGAGCCTCGCGCGTGTCGTTGAGATCGCGTGAGAGCGAGAGCCCCCAGATGCCGAGAGCGAGAGCGACCGTCGCTGCAATCGCGGTCGCCGCGACCAGCATCGGCGCCAGCCGTACGCGACCGGCTCGAGGCGCGAACGGGACGACGACCTGTCGTTCGGCCCGGGCGCTCTCGATGATGCGGTCGCGCAAGCCCGGTGTGGGCTCGGCCGCAGTCGCGCCGGCTGCGAGCGCAGCGGCAACCTCGGCGAACGAGCGCAGCTCCTCGCGCGCCTCCTCCGAGGTGGCGAGCAGCTCCTCGACGGCGAGCCGGTCGACGTCGTCGAGCGCGTCGAGCGCGTAGCCCGCAATCAGCTCGTGGGTCTCGGTATCCATCAGTGTCCCTCAGGCGTCTCGTCGAGGAGCTCACGCAGGCGCGCAAGCCCTGCGAACATTCGACTCTTGATCGTACCCAGCGGCTGAGCGAGCCTTTCGGCGAGCTCGGACTGCGAAAAACCGCCGTAGTACGCGAGCTCGATGACTTCGCGCTGAAGGTCTGGGAGCTGCGCGAGCGCCTGCTGAACCCGGTCGCGCTCGAAGCCGAGCCAGGCCTGCTCCTCCGCGCTTCCTGTCTCGTCGGCGCGAGCCGATTGCAACTCGTCGTCGAGCGGATCTGTACGACGCCGCTGCTCGCGCCGGACGAGGTCGACCGCCCTGCGATGGACGAGGGTGATGATCCACGTGCTCGCCTTCGCCCGCTCGGCGCGGAAGCTCACCGCGGTGCGCCAGACATTGAGAAAGCCTTCCTGCACCGCATCCTCGGCCAGCCGTTCGTCGCGCAGAATGCGAAATGCAATGCCGTAGGCCACCCGACCGACCCTGTCGTAGAGCTCCGCCAACGCCTCGTCGTCGTTGCGTGCCACGAGCGCGACAAGGGCTTCGTCGGAGAGGTGGGCGAATCGGCGACGCATCGTCCAGCTGATTCTCCCCGTTGTGGCATGGCTAAGGGGTTCGGTAGCGAGCATCGTCCTCTGGTTCGCTCTCGCTACCTCCATCGGTTCACCCGAACCGATCCACGTTGCTCGGCGAACAAGCGTCGGTTCAAGACACCGACACAAGGAGATGGAGATGCGCAAGGCAGTTGCGCTCGCCGCCCTCGCCGTCGCTTCGATCGCCGCCGCTGCCTTTGCTGCGGTTGCGCTCGGGCCGGACGACGGGCTCGCGTCGAGCCACCGAGAGGCACCGCTGATCAGTGAGGATCCCACCGCGGACCTCACCGACGTCTATGCGTTCAGGAGCCCTGACAAGCCGGGAACCGTCACGATTCTCGCGAACGTGCTCCCGGGCGAGGATCCTGCGGCTGGGCCGAACTGGTACACGTTCTCGCCCAGCGCCCGCTACAACCTGAACATCGACACGAACGGCGACGTCAAGCCGGACGTCGTGTATCGCTTCCAGTTCCGTCGCAACGACGGCCCGTACTTCCTCGGCGACACGGCGCAGCCGTTCACCGTGAGTCGGATCACCGGCGGCGGGACCATCGGCAAGGTCGTCGCCAAGGGCACGACCCCTCCGAACAACATCGGTCCACGCTCGACCCCGAAGTACCCCGACCTCGTGAAGAAGTCGATCCTCTCGTTCGACGGCGGCGCCGCCAAGGCCTTCGCCGGTCAGCGCGACGATCCGTTCTTCGGTGACGTCGGAGCGATCTTCGACCTGGTCGCGATCCGCAAGGGAACCGGAAACGCGGGCGGCGGCAAGGACTTCTTCGCAGGTTACGGCGTGCACACGTTCGCTGTGCAGGTCCCGATCGCAAGCCTGAAGGCGAAGAACGCGACGATCGGCGTCTGGGCGTCGGTCGACCGCAAGAAGGTCACGACGCGCGGTGCGAAGACTGCGGACTCGGGCAACTGGGTCCAGGTCAACCGTCTTGGCAACCCGCTCGTCAACGAGGTGATCATCCCGACGAACCTGAAGGATCGTTGGAACGCGCTTCAGCCGTGGAACGAGAAGGAGTTCAAGCAGTACTACACGACCCCGATCCTCGCCGCGGTGATCAACAAGCTCTACAAGCTCGGTGCGCCCGAGACCGGCCGTGACGACCTCGTCGCGGTGCTTCTCACCGGGGTTCCGAAGCTGAACTTCACCGGCCCCAAGCTGGCTGACATCCTGCGCCTCAACCTCGGCATCGACGTCGCGAAGAGCCCGAACCGGCTCGGCGTGCTCGGTGGCGACACGCAGGGGTGGCCGAACGGACGGCGGCTCGGTGACGACGTGATCGACATCGCCGAGCAGGCGGTTGGCGGGTTCCTCAAGGGAACGAAGCTCCCGCTTGGTGACGGTGTCAATGCCGAGGACGAGAAGCTCACGGGCACGTTCCCCTACGTGGCCGATCCGAAGAGCGGTTTCGACAACACGAAGGGCCTTCAGAAGCCCTAACGGCACGACCACCAAAACGGGCAGGGCCGCCGCCGGCGGCCCTGCCCGCACCTTTGCACCGGAGAGGACGGAGAGCATGCGAGGAACAACGAGATGGGCGGTTGCGGTGGCAGTCGCGATTGGCCTTGTCGTGGGCTCCGCGTTCGCCGGCGTCTTCGGTGAGTCTTCCTCGTCGGCGGCGCCGTCGAACGCGACGGGAGCTGCCGTTCTCGCCGAGGCGGCGCTCGGCGTCGGCGAGTCGCGACAACGCCGCCACGGTCGTTCGCCTCGAAGCTGCAGTCCGCGAGGCCCCGACCACGGAAGCCCTCGCCCGGCTCGGGTTTGCGTACCAGCAGCGCTGGCGCGAAACCGGTGACGCCGGGTACCTCCCGCGATCCGAAGCGGCGCTTCGGCGGGCGCGGGCTTCGAGCCCGCGGGACGCCGCCTCCGTCCTTGGTCTCGGCTCGCTCGCCTTGATCCGTCATGACTTCCGAGGGGCGCTCCGTCTCGGCCGCGAAGCCCGTGAGCTCGCGCCGGACTCGTCGTCGCCGTACGGCGTCGTCGGCGACGCGCTCCTCGAGCTCGGCCGCTACGACGAGGCGTTCGCTGCGTTCGAGAAGATGGTCGCAACGAAGCCGACGCTGGCCGGTTACGCGCGAATCGCCTACGCACGAGAGCTGGAAGGCAATCGGAAGGGCGCGATCGCGGCCATGCGGCTCGCGCTCGAGAGCGCCGGCGGAATCCCCGAGCCGACCGCCTGGACACTCGTCGAGCTCGCGAAGCTCGAGTTCGGGAGCGGGAACGTCGGCAGCGCCGAGCGCGCTCTCCGGCAGGCACTCGAGATCTTCCCCGGCTACGTCCACGCGGGTGACCAGCTCGCGCGCGTGCTCGCGGCTGAGGGCCGTCAGGACGCCGCAATCGCCGAGGCGCGGAGAACGGCGGAGGCGATACCGCTACCCGGCACCGTCGCTCTCCTCGGGAACCTGCTCGAGCGGCGCGGACGAGAAGGCGAAGCGCGACGTCAGTACGCGACGGTTGGCGCGATCCAGCGGCTCCTCGCGGTGAGCGGCATTCGGGTCGATCTCGATGACGCCGTCTACCGGGCCGACCGTGGGATCGCACCTCAGCAGACGGTGCTTCTTGCCAGACGAGCCCGCGCCGATCGTCCCTCGATCACAGGTGACGACGCTCTCGGCTGGGCGCTCGCCCGCGCCGGGCAATGCGACGAGGCAGGTCGGTGGCTTGATCGCGCGTTACGACTCGGCACACAGGACGCGCTCCTCTTCTTCCACCGCGGCTACGCGGCGGGGTGCGCCGGCGACCAGGTCGCCAGGCGCCGGTGGTACCGCAAGGCACTCGAGCTCAATCCGCATTTCTCTGTCCAGTGGGCCTCCGTCGCCCGGGAAGGGTTGTCATGAAGAGGCTGCTCGTTCTCGTCGGTGCGCTCGTCGTCCTGCTCGCCCTTCCGGGGGTCGCAGGCGCGCACCCGCTCGGGAACTTCACCGTCAACCACTACGCAGGCATCGAGCTTGCTGGAAGCACGGTGTACGTCCGCTACGCGCTCGATCTCGCAGAGATCCCGGCCTTTCAGGACGGTGACAAGGTGCAGGCGACGGGATTCGCGGCCACACTTGGCCGGAAGCTGGAGCTGCGGGTCGACGGCCGGCGACTGCCGCTGACCGCTCTGGCGTCGAGGGTCGCTCGACGTCCGGGCGCCGGAGGGCTCGACACGATCCGCTTCGATGCGGTGTACCGGGCGTCAGGGGCGGGAACGCACCTCACGTTCGTCGATCACGCCTACGCCGACCGCATCGGCTGGCGCGAGATCACGGCGATCGCCCGCAACGGCGCCGAGCTCGCTCGCGCTGACGTGCCCACGCAATCGACCTCGGACGTCCTGCGGACATACCCGAAGGACCTTCTCCGGTCACCGCTTGCGATGCGCTCGGCCGCGGTCGACTTCAGGCCGGGAACCACCGCTGCGCCGCCACCTTCAATCGACGGGATCGGCCCGCAGACACACGCGAGCAAAGGCTTCGAGGCTCTCATCGAGCGAGGTGATCTCTCAGTCGGCATCGTGCTGCTCTCGCTGTTGATCGCCGCCTTCTGGGGCGCGGTCCACGCGCTGACACCGGGGCATGGCAAGGCGCTCGTCGCGGGGTATCTCGTGGGGACGAAGGGGAAGCCACGGCACGCATTTCTTCTCGGGGCGACCGTCACGATCACGCACACGGCCGGGGTGTTCGGCCTCGGGCTCGTGACTCTCGCGCTCTCGCAGTTCATCGTCCCGGAGCAGCTCTATCCGTGGCTCACGCTGATCTCCGGTCTTCTGGTCGTTGTCGTCGGCGCGGCCGTGCTGAGGCAGCGACTCCGCTCAGGTGGTTGGGCGGATCACCACCACCACGAAGTCGACGACCATCACCATCACCACCACGATCACGATCACGATCCTGGTCACGACCACCACCACGAGGAGAGCTTCACCTCGCGAGGGATCTTCGGAGTCGGCGTCGCTGCGGGGCTGCTGCCGTGCCCGTCGGCGCTCGTCGTGCTCCTGAGCGCGATTGCGCTGCATCGCATCGGCTTTGGCTTCGCGCTGATCCTCGCGTTCAGCCTCGGCCTGGCAGCGACGATCACCGGCATCGGCCTCGTCGCGGTTCTCGCGCGGCGGACATTCAGCCGCGCGAGGCTCGACGGAAGGCTCATCCGCGCGCTCCCGGCGTTGAGCGCCGTCGTGATCCTCCTCGTTGGCCTGGGGATCACCGTCAAGGCAATCCCGGGCGTCGTTCCGGGCCTCTGATGAACCAATCCGCGACAGCCGGCGAACCATCCGCATCAATGGGCCGCCGCCAGAGGAGGGTGAGATGTTCGGGCTAGACGATTGGCTTGCAGGGATGTCGGATGGGGCTTCCATCGCGGTCGTCATCCTCGTGGCGACCCTGCTCGGGCTTCGCCACGCGACCGACCCGGATCACATCGCCGCGGTCTCGACGCTACTGGCGTCTGGACGAGAACGGGCGGCCGGCGCAGCTGCCCGCCTCGGAGCGTGGTGGGGTCTCGGGCATGCGGTTACGTTGATCGCGTTCGGAATCCCGATTCTCGTCGCTGAGCGCTACCTCCCGGGCGTCGTCGAGCGGGGAGCCGAGACTGCGGTTGCAGCGCTGATCGTGTTCCTCGCCGTGCGGCTGCTGCTTCGGTGGCGTCACGGTGCTTTCGCGACCAGCGACGACGGCCACGCACACCATCGCCATCACGTCCGAACGCCGCTCGGCGCCTTCGGCATCGGCCTCGTGCACGGGATGGGTGGCAGCGCCGGCGTGGGCGTGCTGCTCCTCGCCGCGATTCCGTCGCAGCGGCTCGCGATCGTCTCGTTGATCGTGCTCGCGGTGTTCACGGCGGTCTCGATGACCATCGTCACCACGGGCTTCGGGGCAGTCCTACAGCAGCGCCTTGGCCAGCGAGGCGTACGAGTACGCCGAGATGTGGATGCCCTTGGCGACGTCTTCGTACGGTGCGTCGAAGAACGGGTTGATGCCCATCCCGGTCTGCGGCATGTAGCCGATCGAGTGCACGACGCCGTCGAGCTTGTTGCCCTCGCCGATCACCTCGGTGACGCGGTCGGCCAGCGTGCGCCAGGTGCTCCTCGTTCTGCACGTCGAGTTCGAGCAGCGGCGCCGGTCTCGGGCAACCGGTCGGCGATGCGCTGGATCAGCCGCATCCGGTCGAAACCGGTCGAGCACCAGCTCGGCGCCGGCCTCCTGAGCGACCTTGGCGATGTGGAACGCGATCGACGAGTCGGTGATGATCCCCGTGACGAGGATGCGCTTGCCTTCGAGCAGACCTGCCATGTGAAAGTCCTTCTCTCTTCGAAGATTCAGTGGCCCATGCCCATGCCGCCGTCGACCGGGATCACCGCACCGGAGATGTAGCTGGCATCCTCGGACGCCAGGAAGCTGACCACCCCGGCGACCTCCTCGGCGGTGCCGACCCGCTTCGCGCGGGATCGAACTCCAGTGCCCCCTCCTGGATCCTCTCGTCCAGCGCGCGGGTCATGTCGGTGTCGATGTAGCCCGGGGCCACCACGTTCGCGGTGATCCCGGCCTTTGACAGCTCGCGGGCGATCGAGCGGGCCATGCCGATCAGGCCCGCCTTGGAGGCCGCGTAGTTGGCCTGGTTGCCGACACCCCAGCATGCCGGAGACCGAACCCACGAAGATCATCCGGCCGAACCGCTTTCGCTGCATGCTGCGCGATGCCCGCTGGGCCACCCGGAACGCGCCGGTGAGGTTCGCGTCGATGACCTTCTCGAACTTCTCCTCGGTCATCCGCATGAGGAACGCGTCCGCGGCGACGCCGGCGTTGGCCACCAGCACCTCGACCGGACCCTGGTGCTCCTCGACCTCGGTGAACGCGCGATCGACGGCTTCGCTGTCGGTGACGTCACACTGCGACGCCGAACAGGCCCGTCGGGCGCGCCGGAGCCGCGGTGCGTGACGGCGACCTTGTGCCCGTCGGCGGCCAGCCGGCTGCGCGATGGCGAGGCCGATGCCACGGTTTCCACCGGTGACCAGCACCGAACGGGAGACGAAGGTCGGACGGCCACCGGCCGTTTGGCCGGTATCAGCTGGATTGTCGCACTCGTCACGCTGCTCCTCACGTGCGCAGTCATGACCGCCAACCTAACGCCTGCACGGCATTCTTAAGAAATCGCCTTAGTTGGGCAGTCGCCGGTTGATCAACAACGCCGCCACCGCCGCCACGCCAGCACCAACGCGCCGAGCCGCAGCCAGCCGGTGCTGGCGTCGCCCTTGCGGCGTCTCGTAGCCGATCTGCTCCTGCAGGTTGGTGAAGACCTCCTTGAGTTCCTCGAGGTTCGACGCGGTGTAGGACTCTGCCTTGGACAGCTCGGCGATCTTCTTGAGCATCTGCGTCGTCGACGGGCACCGGCTCGCGCTGCGCCGTTCATGTCGACCGTGCCGTACGGCGTGCCGAACGAGACCGTCGAGATCGGCACGCCCTGGTCCTTGGCGGTGCGCGCGGCGGTGTAGGCGCCCTTCGGGTTGTCCGGGTTCGACGGCACGGTCTCCTTGCCGTCGGACATCAGCACGATGCTGCGCCGGTGGTGGCGTGTCACCGCCACCGATCACCGCACCGACGGTGGAGATGGCCTGCAGCGCGGTGAAGATGGCCTCGCCGGTCGCGGTGCGGTCGGCCACCTGCAGCTTGTCGATCGCATTCTTGCTCGCGTCACGGTTGGTGGTCGGCGACACCAGCACGGTGGCGGTGCCCGCGATAGGAGATCAGCCCCAGGTTGATGCCCGGCGTCAGCTGATCGACGAACTGCTTGGCGGCCTCCTGCGCGGCAGCCAGCCGGTTGGGCGCCACGTCGGTGGCCCGCATCGACTGCGACACGTCGATCACCAGCATCACGACGGCGCGGTTGCGCGGAATACGTGATCATGGTCGGCCCGGCCATCGCGACGTGAACAGCACGAGCGACAAGATCAGCAGGATCGTCGGCAGCGTGCCGCCATCGCGACGGCCGCTTGGGCGCAACGCTTTCCAGCAACTCGGTGTTGGCGAACCGCAGCATCCGCTTGCGCCGAGCTGCCTGCACGGCGACGTACAGCCCGACCAGTCCCGAGCACGACAATGAGGAACAGGAAGACCACCAGATGTGTTCGAATCCCGTCAGCGTCATCGGTCCGAGCAACGGTAAGGTCATGTGCAGATCGTCATCGTTGCCCATCGCATCAGTTGGGTAGGCGGCGGTTGAGCAGCATGGCCGCCAGCGCCGCCAAGCGCCAGCACCAACGCACCGAGCCGCAGCCAGCCCGCACTGGCGTCGCCCTTGATCGTCTCGTAGCCGATCTGCTGCTGCAGGTTGGCGATAGACCTCGCGCAGCTGCTCGAGGCTGGACGCGGTGTAGGCCTCGCCGCCGGACAGATCGGCGATCTTCTTGAGCATCTCGTCGTCGACGGGCACCGGCTGGCGCTGGTCGTTGATCTCGACGTAGCCGTACGGGGTGCCGAACGAGATCGTCGAGATCGGCACGCCCTGATCCTTGGCGGTGCGCGCGGCGGTGTAGGCGCCCTTCGGGTTGTCCGGGTTCGACGGCACCGTCTCCTTGCCGTCGGAGAACAACACGATGCGCGCCGGCGGCGGCTCGTCGCCACCGCCGATCACCGCGCCGACGGTGGCGATCGCCTGCAGCGCGGTGAAGATGCCCTCACCGGTCGCGGTGCGGTCGGCGAACTGCAGCTTGTCGATCGCGCTCTTGGTGGCGTCGCGATTGGTGGTCGGCGACACCAGCACGGTCGCGGTGCCCGCATAGGCGATCAGCCCGAGGTTGATGCCGGGGGTCAGCTCGTCGGCGAACTGTTTGGACGCCTCCTGCGCCGCGGCCAGGCGGTTCGGCGACACGTCGGTGGCCCGCATCGACTGCGACACGTCGATGACCAGCATCACCACCGCACGGTTGCGCGGAATACGGACATCGTGCGTCGGCCCCGCCATCGCGACCGTGAGCAGCACCAGCGACGATCACCAACAGGATCGCGGGCAGGTGCCGCCACCGCGTCGGCCGCTTCGGCGCCACGCTTTCCAGCAGTTCCATGTTCGCGAAGCGCAGCATCCGCCGGTGCCGGGCCAGCTGCACGATGATGTACAGCGCGACGATCGCCGAGCACGACCAAGAGGAACAGGAAGAACCACGCGTGTTCGAAACCCGACAACGTCATCGGTCCGAGCAACGGTAATGTCATGTGCGCAAAGTCTTTTCGTCAAATCGATCTTAGGCGCGGCCGGCCAGCGCGCAGGCGGCGGCTCGCGACGAACCGGACCACGTCGGCGATCCAGTCCCGGTCGGTGCGCAGGGAGAGCAGCGGCGCGTCGCAGCGCCGCAGCGTCCGCGCCACCTCGGCGCGGTGCGCCGCCGCGGCCTTCTCGAAGTCGTCGCGCAGCTGTTCGTCGATGGTGAACTCGCGTGTCCGCCGGTTTCGGTGTCCTGCAGGATGACGTCGCCGACGGGCGGCAGTTCGACGTCGCGTGGGTCGAGCACCTCGATGCCGAGCACCTCGTGCCGCCCGGCGATGGCCCGCAGCGGACGCATCCAGTCGATCGGACCGAGGAAGTCGCTGATGATCACCGCCATGCCCCGGCGGCGCTCGGGACGGCGCAGCGCGTCGATGGCGGCGGCGAGGTCGCCGCGCACGCCGGCCGGCGCCTTGGGCATGGTGGCGATGGTCCGCAGCATCTCCTGCTCGTGTATCCGGCCCGACAGCGCAGGGACCCGGCGCACGGAGTCGCCGTTGGCGATGATCGCGCCGATCCGGTTGCCGCCGCCGCTGTTGAGGAATGTGATCGCGGCGGCGGCGGCCACCGCCAGATCACGCTTCTCGCAACCGGTGGTGCCGAAGTCGAGGCTGGCCGACATGTCGACCACCAGCCAGGTCTCCAGCTCGCGGTCGGCGATCATCTGCCGCACATGCGGATGTGTGGTCCGGGCGGTCACCGACCAGTCCATCCGGCGCACGTCGTCGCCGGGCTGGTAGAGCCGCGACTCACCCGGCTCGGAGCCCGGACCGGGCAGCAGCCCGAGGTGGTCGCCGTGCAGCACGCCGTCGAGCTTGCGGCGCACCGTCAACTCGAGCTTGCGCAGCGCCGCCGTCAGCGCGGGGTCACGGATCTCCCCGCGCTTCAGTGACGGCAGGTCGACCGTGCGTCGGGAGCTGGTCACCGACCGCTGGCCGCAGCCGCTGCGGCGGGCATCACGGGCGGCACCGAATGGCCTTGCTGCGGAATGGCATTCACCTGCGGCAGGCCGACGGTCTGCAGGATCCGGTTGATCACCGTCTCCGCCGAGATCTCGTCGGCCAGCGCGTCGTAGGTCAGCACGAGGCGGTGCCGCAGCACATCCGGGATGACCTCGACGACGTCCTGCGGGATCACGTAGTCACGCCCGCGCACCAGCGCCAGCGCGCGCGAGGCGGCGATGATGCCGAGCGACGCACGCGGCGAGGCGCCGTAGGCGATCCACGCCTTGGCGTCGGGCATGCCGAACTTCTCGGGATGCCGCGTCGCGGTGACGATGCGCACCACGTAGTCGACCAGCGCGTGGTGCACGAAGTTGTTGGCCGCGACGTCCTGCAGCCGCAGCAGGTCACCGGGGGCGAGGACCTGCTTGGGCTCCGGCGGCTTGACGCCCATCCGGTAGACGATCTCGCGCTCTTCCTCCGGCGTCGGGTAGTCGATGTTGAGCTTGAACAGGAAGCGGTCGCGCTGCGCTTCGGGCAGCGCGTAGACGCCTTCCTGCTCGATCGGGTTCTGCGTGGCCATCACCAGGAACGGGGCGGGCAGCGGGAACGTCTTGCCGCCGATGGAGATCTTGCGCTCGGCCATGACCTCGAGCAGCGCCGACTGCACCTTGGCGGGGGCACGGTTGATCTCGTCGGCGAGCAGGAAGTTGACCACCACCGGGCCGAGTTCGATGTCGAACTCCTCCTTGCCCTGCCGGTAGATCCGGGTGCCGACGATGTCGGTGGGCACCAGGTCGGGGGTGAACTGGATGCGGGCGAAGGTGCCGCCGACGACCTTGGCGAAGGTCTCGACCGCCAGGGTCTTGGCGACGCCGGGCACACCTTCGAGCAGCACGTGGCCCTTGGCGAGCAAGCCGACGAGCATCCGCTCGACCAGCTAGGTCCTGGCCGACGATGATCCGCTTGACCTCGAAGATGGCCCGCTCGAGGGTGTGCACCTCCTGCTGCAGACCTCCGTTGTTGGGCGGCGCCGCGTGGGTGCCGGCCGCGCACCCGGGGGTAACCCTGCGCGGGGCCCTGTCCGGAATATCCTCCGGCGCCCTGCGGCGGCCCACTCGGTGACGTCATCAACGGTCCTCCCACATCAATCTGGTACTCCGGCTCGCAGCGGCATCTGCCCGGCCGCACGCTCGTCGTCAACTATTCCAGGCAGTTCGGAATCCGTCGACGTTGCCCGGCGGTGTGGCCGGTCGAACGGCATTCACCAGCAGTGCTCAGGGTTAACTCAGGCCACGCTCAGGTTTCGATAATTCGGGCGACGTACGGCTGCAGGCCGGCGTGCCGCACCGGGCTGACGGTGACCTTGCCCGCGCTACCCCCGGAGGCCTCCAGCATCTGGCCGCCGCCCAGGTAGATCGCGACGTGCTGGCTGCCGCCGGGGCCCCAGAACAACAGGTCGCCGCGCTTGGCCTGCGACACCGGCACCTTGCGGCCGGTGTTGTACTGGTCGCCGGAGTACTTCGGGATCAGCACGCCGACGCCGGCGAAGGCGTACTGGGTCAGACCCGAGCAGTCGAAGCCGACCGATGTTGGCGCCGGAGTCGACGCCCGTGCTCGGACCGTTGGGCTTGCCGCCGCCCCATGAATACGGCACGCCCATCTGCGAGCCGCCGCGCCGGATGACGTACTCGATCGCCTGCGGGCCGCGCACCCGGCCGGGAGCGACGCTGGCCGCCGCTGGCGGCGGGCCGAAGCCGAGTGCTGGACAGGAACTTGCGGCCGAGATCCTGGGTGGTTTGAGTGGCCAGTGCGGTCGCCGCCAGCGACGCGTTGGCGATCGCGACAGCGGATCACCCGGCGCGCCGGCGCTGAGCATCTTGGGCAGCGTCGGATCCCACTGGCCGTCGTCGGGAGCCGCCGCTGCGGGCGTGGCGCGCCGACGGCCACGGCAAGAGCCGCGACCGTCACCAGTAGGCCGCTTAGGAACCGAAGATGCTGGAGCGCAAAGTAATCCTTCTGGTCACCATTCGATGAGGCGGGTCACGTACGGCGTCATGCCGCTGGTGCGCACCGGCGAGACCTTGACCACCGACCCGGTGTACGGCGCCTCGAGCATCTGGCCGTTACCGAGGTACAGCGCGACGTGCTGGCTGGCGTTGGGGCCGTAGAAGATCATGTCGCCGCGGCGCATCTGCGACGACGGGATCTTGCGGCCCGCGTTGTACTGCGAGCCCGAGTAGTGGTCCAGCTTGATGCCGACGCCCGCGAACGCGTACAGCATCAGGCCGGAGCAGTCGAAACCGACTGTGCCCGAACCGGAATCGATGCCCGTGCTCGTTCCTGCGGCGTTGCCGCCGCCCCACGAGTACGGCACGCCCCGCTGCGCCATGGCCGCGCTTGATCACGTACTCGGTGGCCTGCCTGCCGTAGACGCGGGGAATCGCGCCGTTGGTGTAGCCGGTCGGGGTCGGCATCAGGCCGAGCTTCTGCAGGAAGTTGCGACCCAGTCTGCTGGGTGACCTGCGCCGAGGTCGCGACGTATCCCGAGGATCGTGTTGATGATCGCGATCGGGTCGCCGCTGACGAATGCGCTGGGAATCGCGGGCAGGGTGGGATCCCAAGCGCCGTGTCCCAGTTGCCGGCGGCCGGAGTCGCCTGCGCGGCGGGGGCGCGATCCCAGTTCGCCGCCGGCCGCTGCGGCGCGTCGACGCCGCGGCGGGCCGAGCGGCAGGCTGGGCTGTCGCCGGCTGCAGGCGCCGACCAGTTGCGGCCGCGTCGAGCTTGGCCTGCGCGGCGGCGCGTTCGGCCGTCAACTGGTCCAGTTCGGCCTGCTGGGCGCTGAACGTCTGCTGGGCCTCGGTCAGCGCCGACACCGCGGTCTGCTGGCTGGCTTCCGCGTCGATGACCGCCTGGTCGGCGTTCTGCTTGGCCAGCCGCGCGGCCGACTCCTTGTTCACCTGCTCGGTGCGGGCGCGCTGCAGATCGGTGATGACCTGCTGCGTGCTGACCGCCAGCGTCTGACCGGTGGCGGCGGTGTTGAGGATGTCGCTGGGATCGGACGCGGTCAGGTAGGAACTCGACGGACCGTTGACATACGTTGCGGCGGCGAACGTGTCGAAGCGATGCTGCGCGGCCGCGATCGCGGTGTTCGCATCCTTGACTCGCTGTCGCGCTGGCGTCGAGTTCGCGCTGGGCGGCGGCCGCGTTGTCGCGGGCCGTCTGCACGTCGACGATCGCCTTGTTGACGCTCTCCTGCTTGGCCTGGATGGCGGCGCCGAGGTCCTGCAGCTTCTGGTTGACGTTGGCGACGGCGGCGACGAGGGCGCCGAGGCTGTCCGGGCTGCCGGGTTGCGCGACGGCCAGACCGGGAGTGGCGAGCAGCATCCCTGCGATGAGGGGAACCGCGCAGACCCTCCCGCACAGCCGGGATGCAGAGGCGCCAGGGGTGCGTCTCATGGACAAGGTCTCCTATGGCTCAACGCGAACGTGCCGGCACATTCGTCGGTTGCCAATGCACAGAAGTCACATCAGTCACAACTGCAACATCAGCTACGACTGCACCGTACGTCACATCTGACGCCAAAGAAACTTTAGTCACAAACTACAAGTTTGTAATTGAATGTAGCGTTATCCAGCTGTGACTTTTCGCTGGCCAGTAGTTCGCAAAAGCGCAGCGACACGCGGTGTTTCGGGCGCTTTTAGGGTCCCGACTGCGGTCGGCCATCTCGCGTTTGGCACGAATTTGCAACATTCGCGTTGCCACGACTGCGGCAATCACTGCCAGCACGACCACAATCGTGAATGTCGTCCACGGGAAATGTTGGCGTCGTCAACTCGCTCGACGAAATTCTTCGACGCCCTGCACCGAACCGCGTCCCTCGGCGACGTCCTGGCCCGCCTCCAGCGTCATCCGGTCATAGGTCGTGCTGAAGGTGCCCGACTAGGTCGGACTGAGCACCAACACCGTGGACCCGGGGTACGCCTCGCCCACCTCGGTGGCGATATCGCGCAGCGGCGTGTCGATCGGCGGGTTGCGATCGATCACCACGATCTTGAGGTCGACGCCCTTCTCCTTGGCCTCGGTGACGACGTCGGCCAGGCCGGCGTCTCCGGGGTCGCCGCGGCGCTCACGCCGTCGTCCTTGATATCGGCGATCACGAGGTTCATGCAGGTGTCGACCGACGTGGTCGCGGGATCTTTTCCGACCGGCCCGCACACATCGGGCGGGATATACGTCGGCGGGAACGGCATCACATGCGGTCCGATCACAGGTGAACGGTACGTGATGGGTATCCGTCGGGTGGCAGCACGCGCTCGCGAGGACAAGACTGAGGAGCACCCCTGGGGTGGTTTACAGGACAAGCGTACTGTTAGAATCGAGAGCGCCGCCGACACAGCCCGTCGCGGCGATATCTAGCCGGGAGTTGATGTGAGCAGCAAAGATTCGGTCTAATTCGTTTGGATGCCCGCGACACTCTGAAGGTCGGGGACCAGAGTTACGAGATCTACCGCCTCGACGCGGTGCCCGGTACCGAGAAACTTCCCTACAGCCTCAAGGTGCTCGCCGAGAATCTGCTGCGCACCGAGGACGGCGCCAACATCACCAAGGACCACATCGAGGCGATCGCGAAGTGGGACCCGTCGGCCGATCCCAGCGTGGAGATCCAGTTCACCCCGGCGCGGGTGATCATGCAGGACTTCACCGGCGTGCCGTGCATCGTCGACCTCGCCACCATGCGTGAGGCCGTCGGCGACCTCGGCGGCGACCCGGATAAGGTCAACCCGCTGGCACCCGCCGACCTGGTGATCGACCACTCGGTGATCGCCGACCTGTTCGGTACCGCCAACGCGTTCGAGCGCAACGTCGAGATCGAGTACGAGCGCAACGGCGAGCGCTACCAGTTCCTGCGCTGGGGTCAGGGCGCGTTCAACGACTTCAAGGTGGTGCCGCCGGGCACCGGCATCGTGCACCAGGTCAACATCGAGTACTTGGCGAGCGTGGTGATGGAGCGCGACGGCGTCGCGTATCCGGACACCTGCGTGGGCACCGACTCGCACACCACGATGGAGAACGGCCTCGGCGTGCTGGGCTGGGGCGTCGGCGGTATCGAGGCCGAGGCGGCCATGCTGGGCCAGCCGGTGTCGATGCTGATTCCGCGGGTCGTCGGGTTCAAGCTCACCGGTGAGCGTCCGGCCGGCGTCACCGCCACCGACGTCGTGCTCACGGTCACCGAGATGCTGCGCAAGCACGGCGTGGTCGGCAAGTTCGTCGAGTTCTACGGCGACGGCGTCGCCGAGGTGCCACTGGCCAACCGCGCGACGCTTGGCAACATGAGCCCCGAATTCGGCTCCACCGCAGCGATTTTCCCGATCGACGAGGTCACGATCGACTACCTGCGGATGACCGGCCGGAGCGAGGAGCAGCTGGCATTGGTCGAGGCGTACGCCAAGGAGCAGGGCATGTGGCACGACCCCTCGCGGGAGCCGAAATTCTCCGAGTACATCGAGCTGGACCTGTCCGATGTCGTCGCCGTCGATCGCCGGGCCCAAGCGGCCGCAGGACCGCATCGCGCTGAGCGACGCAAAGACGGCCTTCCGCAAGGACATTCACAACTACGTCGAGGAGAACATGCCCGCCGAGCACACCAAGCTCGACGAGGCGGTCGAGGAGTCGTTCCCGGCCAGCGACCCCGCGGTGCTCTCGTTCGACGACAGCGACCTGCCGGTGCCCTCGGCGGCCGTCAACTCGAACGGCCGGCCGAGTAATCCGGTCGACGTCAAGTGCGAGGGACGCGGCGAGTTCATCTTCGACCACGGTGCGGTGGTGATCGCCGCGATCACGTCGTGCACCAACACGTCGAATCCCGAGGTCATGTTCGGCGCGGCGCTGCTGGCCAAGAGCGCGGTCGAGAAGGGACTGACGTCCAAGCCGTGGGTGAAGACCACGATGGCGCCCGGGCTCGCAGGTCGTCACCGACTACTACAACAAGGCCGGGTTGTGGCCGTACCTGGAGAAGCTGGGCTTCTATCTGGTCGGCTACGGCTGCACGACGTGCATCGGCAACTCCGGACCGCTGCCCGAGGAGATCAGCAAGGCCATCAACGACTGCGATTTGTCGGTCGCGGCGGTGCTGTCGGGCAACCGCAACTTCGAGGGCCGGATCAACCCGGACGTCAAGATGAATTACCTGGCGTCGCCACCGTTGGTCATCGCCTACGCGCTCGGCGGGACGATGGACTTCGACTTCGAGTCGCGATCCGCTCGGCAAGGACACGGACGGTAACGACGTCTTCCTGAACGACATCTGGCCGTCGCAAAAGGACATCAACGACACCATCGCCTCGGCGATCAACACCGGAGATGTTCGTCAAGAACTACGCCGACGTGTTCAAGGGCGACGAGCGCTGGCGCAACCTGCCGACGACCGCCGGCAACACCTTCGAGTGGGACGACGATTCGACGTATGTGCGCAAGCCTCCGTACTTCGACGGGATGCCCGCCGAGCCGGAGCCGGTGACCGACATCGCCGGCGCCAGAGTGCTGGCCCTGCTGGGTGATTCGGTGACTACCGACCACATCTCCCCCGCAGGCAGCATCAAGGGTGGCACCCCCGCCGCGCAGTACCTCGACTCGCACGGTGTGGAGAAGGCGGACTACAACTCCTACGGCTCGCGGCGCGGCAACCACGAGGTGATGATCCGCGGCACGTTCGCCAACATCCGGTTGCGCAACCAGTTGCTCGACGACGTGTCCGGCGGCTACACCCGCGACTTCACCAAAGACGGTGAGCAGGCGTTCATCTACGACGCCGCGCAGAACTACGCGGAGCAGGACATCCCGCTGGTCGTGCTCGGCGGCAAGGAGTACGGCTCGGGCTCGTCGCGCGACTGGGCGGCCAAGGGCACCAGCCTGCTCGGGGTGCGCGCGGTCATCACCGAGTCGTTCGAGCGCATTCACCGCTCGAACCTGATCGGCATGGGCGTGATCCCGCTGCAGTTCCCCGAGGGCGAATCTGCGGCGTCGCTGAAATTCGATGGCACCGAGACGTTCGACATCACCGGCATCGAAGCGCTCAACACAGGGCGAGCGCAGCGACGGGGAAGGCGAGGCAACCCAAGACGGTGAAGGTGGCCGCCACCAAGGAGGGCGGCGATCCGGTCGAGTTCGACGCGGTGGTGCGCATCGACACCCCCGGCGAGGCGGACTACTACCGCAACGGCGGCATCCTGCAGTTCGTGCTGCGCAACATGCTGCGGTCGTAGCGCACGCATGCCCCGGGTCACCGACGACCACCTGGCGGCGCGCCGCCGTCAGATTCTTGACGGTGCCCGGCGGTGTTTCGCGGAGTACGGCTACGACAGGGCGACCGTGCGGCGGCTCGAGCAGACGATCGGGCTGTCGCGCGGCGCCATCTTCCATCACTTCCGCGACAAGGACACGTTGTTCTTCGAGTTGGCGCGCGAGGACGCCGAGCGGATGGCCGACGTCGCGTCACGCGAGGGTCTCGTCCAGGTCATGCGGGACATGTTGGCGGCGCCCGAGGAATTCGACTGGCTGGCTACGCGGTTGGAGATCGCGCGCAAGCTGCGCAACGACCCGGAGTTTCAGCGGGGCTGGTTGGAACGGTCCGCCGAGTTGTCGGCGGCCACGACCGATCGGCTGCGTCGCCAGAAGCAGGCCGGCCGACTGCGCGATGACGTGCCGAGTGCCGTTCTGCAGACGTATCTGGATCTCGTGCTCGACGGTCTGGTGGCGCCGGCTGGCTTCCGGTGATGACCCCGAAAAGCTCAGCGGCGTGCTGGACCTCGTCGAGGCCTCGTTGCGGCAGCGGTAACGGTCAGCTGGCGCGCCGACTTCGGTGGTTCGGTCCACCGCGGCTGCGCATCGTCGTACCCGATTCACGCAGCATGCTGTGGATCGAACCGTACGACCTGCCGGTAGTCGCCACCAGTGTGCGGATACTTGCGCCCCCCTCGTATGCGCTGCGCAACTCGGTGAGCATTTCATCTCTGGGCTTGTTGAATTTCTTCATCGGCACCTCCCCACGCGTTGATGCCCCGACCTATACCCAGCGTAGGAAGCGGCTACACCACACCAGGGCGAAATTGATGAAACGGTTCGCTTTCCGGCTCAGGCGAGCTCGATGAGATCCCGATAGTCCGCTGACCAGAAGTCCTCGGTCCCGTCGGGCAGCAGCACCACCCGCTGCGGATCCAGCGCTTCCGCGGCGCCCGGATCGTGGGTCACGAGCACCACCGCGCCGAGGTAGCTTCGCAGCGCATCGAGAACCTGCTCGCGCGACGCGGGGTCGAGGTTGTTGGTCGGCTCGTCGAGCAGCAGCACGTTCGCGGTCGACGCGACGAGACCGGCCAGCGCCAGCCGGGTCTTCTCGCCGCCGGACAGCGTGCCCGCCGGCTGTTCGAGCTGCGGTCCGCTGAACATGAAGGCGCCCAACAGATCCTCGCAGTTCCTGCTCCCCGGTGTCGGGTGCGGCGTGGCGGATGTTCTCCCACACCGTCGCGCGGTCGTCGAGGGTGTCGTGTTCCTGCGCGAAGTAGCCGATCTTCAGTCCGTGTCCGGGTTCCATGCGTGCCGGCGTCCGGTGTCTCGACGCCCGCCAGCAGCCGCAGCAGCGTGGTCTTACCCGCGCCGTTCAGACCGAGCACGACGACGCGCGACCCGCGGTCGATGGCCAGGTCGACGCCGGTGAACACCTCCAGCGAACCGTAGTTCTTGGTCAAGCCCTTGGCGACCAGCGGGACGCGGCCGCAGGGCGCGGGGGTCGGGAACTTGATCCGGGCGACCTTGTCCGCCACCCGTTCGTCGTCGAGGGCGGCCATCATCCGGTCGGCGCGGCGCAGCATGTTCTGCGCGGCAACGGCTTTGGTGGCCTTGGCGCCCATCTTGGCGGCCTGGGTACGCAGCGCGGTGGCCTTGCGTTCGGCGTTGGCACGTTCGCGGCGGCGCCGCTGTTCGTCGGTGGCGCGGGCGTCGAGGTACTTCTGCCAGCCCATGTTGTAGACGTCGACCTCGCCGCGCACCGCGTCGAGGAACCAGACGCGGTTGACCACGTCGGCGAGCAACTCGACGTTGTGGCTGATCACCACCAGCCCACCGGTGTGACCGCGCAGGAACTCGCGCAGCCAGCCCAGCGAGTCGGCGTCGAGGTGGTTGGTCGGCTCGTCGAGCAGCAGCGTGGTCGCCGAACCGGAACCGGTGTCAGATGCGGCGAACAGGATCCGCGACAGCTCGACCCGTCGTCGCTGACCGCCGGACAGGGTGCGCATCGGCTGGGTCAGAACACGTTCGGGCAGGCCGAGACTCGCGCAGATGCGGCCGGCCTCGCTTTCGGCGGCGTATCCGCCGAGGGCGGCGAACCGCTCTTCGAGCTGGCCGTAGCGCCGGACCGCCTTGTCGCGTGCGGCATCGTCGGCGACCTCGGCCATCAACGCCTGCTGCTTCTCCAGGTCGGCGAGCAGCGTGTCGAGGCCGCGGGCGGAGAGCACGCGGTCGCGGGCCAGGATGTCGAGGTCGCCCTCTCTGGGATCCTGTGGCAGGTAACCGATTTCACCGGTACGCGCGATCGTGCCCGCGTAGGGCTCACCCTCTCCGGCCAGGATGCGCATGGTCGTGGTCTTGCCGGCACCGTTGCGCCCGACCAGCCCGATCCGGTCGCCGGGCTGCACCCGCAGCGCCGCTCCGTCGGTGGAAAGCAGCGTGCGCGCGCCTGCGCGGACCTCGAGGTCCGTTGCGGTGATCACGCTGCTCTCCCTTTTTCCTGACTACCGATGTGCCGTGTTACTTGTCGTCGGTGAAGACCGGGGACCGCTTCTCGGCGCGCGCCGCCACCGCTTCTTCAAAGTTCGGCGGTGAGTAGACGGACGAAGAGTTGCCCCAGGCCTTCGGCCTGCATGTGTGCCTCAAGGCTACCGGCGTCCAGTCCACTCCACAGTGTGCGCTTGGTCAACTCGATCCCGGGCCGGGAGAACGACGCGATCCGCTCCGCCAGCTCGTAGCAGACGTCGAGCAGGTCAGCCGTCGGGACCGCTTGCGAGACCAGGCCGATGCGCTCGGCCTCCGCGGCGTCGACGTCGCGTCCGGTGAGCATGATCTCGAACGCCCGCGACGACCCGATCGCGCGGGGCAGCAGGTAGCGACAGACCGAGCTCGCTGGCGGTCAGCCCGTTGTTGATGCCGGCCGCGCGAAAGTAGGCCCCGCTGCGGCGACCCGGATGTCGCAGGCCAGCGCCAGGCACAGGCCCGCCGCCGATCGCCGCGCCGTTGACCGCGGCGATCACCGGCTGGTGCATCTTGCGCAGCGCGAGGATGACGTCGTCGAGGATCTCCATCGACCGCAGCGCGAACGTCGGCCGGGTCAGTCCGTCGATGTGCGGCACGGAGCCGGCCGACTTGTGGTCGGCTCCCGAGGAGAATCCGCGGCCCGCGCCGGTGAGCACGACCACCCGCACGGAGTTGTCGTAGGTCAGCTCGCTCGAGGACCTTCTTGAGCGGGACCATCACGTCGAACGCCATGGAGTTCATCCGCTCGGGCCGGTTCAGGGTGACCAGCGCCACGTGGGGGCGCGGGCGGTCGACGAGAACGAAGTTTTGCTCGGTCACGGACTGCACGCTATCGCGTGCGCCGCTACGTCCGGTTGGCCGTTGCCCTGGGCGGCGATGGCGGCCTCGATGTCGAACTCCTTGACCTTCTGCACCAGGTCCTCGAGCGCCGCCGGCGGCAGCGCGCCGGCCTGGTTGAACACCAGCTTGCCCTTCTTGAACACCATCAGAGTCGGGATCGAGCGGATGTCGGCCGCGGCCGCAAGCTGCTGCTCGGCTTCGGTGTCGACCTTCGCGAAGACGACGTCGGGGTGCTGCTCCGAGGATGCGGCGAACGTCGGGGCGAATGCCTTACACGGTCCGCACCACGACGCCCAGAAATCCACCAGCACGATGTCGTTGTCGGTGATGGTGTCGTTGAACTGATCGGCGGTGATGTCACGTGTAGCCACGTTTCTCCTAACGTCGGGCTCCAGCGGTCTGTTCCCAGTATGTGGTCAGGCCGAAACCAGCACTGAAGGTTCAGTGGGTTTCAGCGAAAGTCCTTGAACGCGTCGAGCAGACGTTTCCTGAATGCCGGATCGACCTCGTCGTCGCGGATCCTGCCGACGGTGCGGACCGTCTCGCGGAACTGCTGAAGGTAGTTCTCACACCCGTCGCACTCGACCAGGTGCATGTCGAAGCGGGCCCGGGTGTCGGGGTCGAGCGCACCGTCGAGATACGCCGTCACGAGTTCGACGAGTTCGTTGCAGTCCATCGGATGGTCGGTCATGATGCTGTCTCCGCCAGATAGTCCTCGAGCACCTGCCGCACCGCGGCCCTGCCGCGGTGCAACAGCACCCGCTGGTTGGCTGTGCTGATGTCGAGGAGTCGCACACACCTCGGTCGAGTCGAACCCGAGCATGTCGCGCAGCGCGACGACGATCCGTTGCCGCTCGGGCAGCTTGTCGAGTTCGCGGCGCGCCACGTCGACCAGTTCGTTGCCCAACAGCGATCCTTCGGGAGTGTCGGGGAACGGCGACGGCACGTCGTCGGGCTTCCAGTGGCCGGGATACGGATCGTCGGAGCCGCGGAATCGGGCAGGGTCCACGGTGCCGCCCGTATAGGCCGCGATCGCTGCATCGGCGTCGCGCCGCTCCCGCACCCCGCGGGCTTTGGCGATGTTGATCATCACGCTGAAAAGCCAAGTGCGCAGCGATGATCGGCCCTCGAACTTGTCGATTCCCTTGACCAGCGCGATCCACGTCTCCTGGACCACCTCTTCGGCGATCTCGTGGCTGGGCACGTATCCGCGGGCGACCCGCAGCATCGACGGGGTGTGCCGGTCGACGAGTTTCGCGAACACCGCTTCATCACCGTCACGCAGTGCGGCGACGAGCGCGGTTTCGTCGACTGTCTCGGTCATCACGCTTACGGTATCGCTCAGCGATATTCCGGATTCGCGAAGTCGTAGCGACATCCCGCATCCCATCCCGATCGGATATTGCCGTACGCCGGAACGCCTCCGGCCGCCTTGAACATCCGGGCCAGATGCATCAGGTTCCACGTCATGAACGTGGTGTTGCGGTTGGTGAAATCGTTCTCCGGTCCACCCGAACCCGGATCCAGGTACGACGGACCGGGCCCCGCCTCGCCGATCCAGCCGGCATCGGCCTGCGGCGGGATGGTGTAGCCGATGTGCTGCAGCGTGTAGAGCACGTTCTGCGCGCAGTGCTTGATGCCGTCTTCGTTGCCGGTGATCAGACAGCCGCCGACGCGCCCGTAGTACAGGTACTGGCCGGCATCGTTGAGCAGGTGAGAACCGCCGTACAACCGCTCGTGCACCTGCTTCATCACCGAACTGTTGTCGCCGAGCCAAATCGGACCCGCAAGCACCAGGATGTCGGATGCCAGCACCTTCTCGAATATCGCCGGCCAGTCGTCGGTGGCCCATCCGTGCTCGCGCATGTCCGGCCACACCCCGGTGGCGATGTCGTGATCGATGGCGCGGACGATCTCCACCGTCACGCCGTGCTTCTCCATGATTCCCGCGCTGATGTCGACCAGCCCCTGGGTATTGCTGAGTTCGGGTGAGCGTTTGAGCGTGCAATTGATGAACAGGGCACGCAGCCCTGAGAAGTCGCCGTCGAATTCCGTCACTGCGCACTCCTGTCGGTGTGTAGTTGCCTGCGGCCGCGTTCGAAGAAGTCGGCGATGCGACTGGTGAGCCCGTCGACGTCATTGGCCCGGCTCAGCGGGTAAAGCGCCCCGAAGGGAGCGTTCCAGAACGAGTCCGTCGGCACCGGCCACGGGCCGACGTAGGCGTACGGCATCGGGTGGTGCTCGTCGCCGGCGGACACTCCGTAGTTCACCTCGTCCTCGGTGGCGGCGACGTCGAAGTGTTCGGGCCACAGCACCGGATGGCATTTCGGCAGAAAGGTTTTCAGCGCATGGCCACCGGCGTAGTGGCTTCGGTACATCCACTCGGCGGCTTCGGCATCGAGCGTCAGCTCGGCATCCGGCGGCAGGGGGTCGGCGATCTCGTAGACGCCCTCGGGCGGGCCGGACTCGATGCCTGCGGCCTCCGCGACCGAGCGCACCGTCCCGGCGAGGGGCACAGCGTCGTTCGGCAGGACGAGTTCGGTGCCGTGCACCGCGACCGGAATGGTGACCGCCGCGAACCCGTCGGGGCGGACGGCCAGCCGGATGGTCCCCGACGATCGGTACTGCGGGCCGGCGATCAGGCTTTCGGCCACACCGCGCAGTTGGCGGCGCGTGCCGACGTAGGTCTCGTCGAAGCTCACACTGACTGAGTTACCAGATCGCCCCGGGCGTTACAGAGGCTTTCGACCCAGTGCCACTCAGGGCGCCGCGTCAAGCAGCACCGTCTTGGTCTCCAGGTATGGCAACAGTCCCTCGCGGCCGCCTTCCCGGCCGATGCCCGACTGTTTGAACCCGCCGAATGCGGAGTCGAAATCGATCCTCATGCCGTTGTGACCGACGGTGCCCGAGCGCAGTCGGCCCGCGACCTCTCGTGCTCGCGCCGCGTCGGGTGTGAAGACCGCCGCGTTGAGTCCGTAGATGGTGTCGTTGGCGATATCGACGGCGTGCTCGTCGTTGTCGGCGGGGATCACGCTGAGAACAGGCCCGAAGATCTCCTCCTGCGCGATGACGTGCTTGTTGTCCACTCCTGCGAACACCGTCGGCTCGATGTAGTAGCCCCGCTCGAGGTGTTTGGGCCGGCCACCCCCGGTCACGAGGGTCGCACCCTGCTCGATGCCCTTGGCGATGTAGTGCTCGACGCGGTCGCGCTGACGTTCCATCGCCAGTGGCCCCATTTGCGTAGTGGCGTCGAACGGGTCGCCGACCTGCACCGCGGAGAATGCCGCGGCGAGCGCGTCGGTGAACTCGTCGTGGCGTTGGCGCGGCACCACGATCCGCGTCAGCGACGCGCACACCTGGCCGGACAGGAAGCATTCCGCGCCGGCCAACGTCATTGCCGCGACATTGATGTCGGCGTCGTCGAGAATCACCGCAGCGGACTTGCCGCCCAACTCGAGAGTGAACCGCGCGATCCGCTCGCCGCAGATCGCACCGATCTTGCGGCCGGCCGCAGTCGATCCGGTGAACGCGATCTTGTCAACGCGGTGATCACGCACCATCAGCTCGGACACTTCTCGATCGGCAGTGATCACGTTCAGTACACCGGCGGGCAGGCCGACCTCCTCGGCGATCTCGGCAACCAGGTATCCGGCGCCAGGAGCCTCGGGAGAAACCTTCACGATCACCGTGCACCCGGTCAGCAGCGCCGGCGCGACCTTGTACAGGATCAGCGGCAGCGGAGCGTTCCACGGGATGATCGCACCCACCACACCAACGGGTTCTCGCACCAGGAGGCCGAAACCCCCACCTGCCAAAGACGTCGCGCTCGGGGAGAATGATTCCTCGAACGGGTAGTCGTCGGCGAGCCCGGCGTAGTACCGCAGCGTGTCGGCGCTGCCTGCCTCGCTGGCCTGGGCGTAGGCGTGTACCACCCCGGACTCTCGCGGCCACATCGCGCTGTAGTCCGATGCTCGTGCTTGGAGCGCCTCAGCCATCGCCCGCAGATACCCGGCGCGTTCGGCGTGTGTCATCCTCGGCCACGGACCCCGTATGGAACGCTCGATGAGCCGCGCCGATCGCGAGGTCCATGTCGGCGGGTTGCGCCTCCGGCACCTGGAAGTACGTCTGCTCGGTCGCCGAGTCGATGACGTTGAAGACGGCATCCGAACTCGGTTTGACCCAGTCGCCGCCGATGAAGAATCTGTCGGTATTGCTCAGCGGGACAACGGGTTCAGTCGTAACGCTCATATCGTCGACTCCTGTTTCTAACTGTTGACGGTGCCCTGATCGACCGAGATCGCGGTTCCGGTGACGGACGACAGCGTTTCGGACCCCCGATGCGTTGACTAGCGTAAGTGTCTACTCGACTTCGGGCGGCTGATCGGCAAGCTCCGAGCGCCGCGCCATCTCCGCAGCCCGGTCGGCGTTGACCAGCAGCCTCTCCAGCCACTTCGGCCACCAGAACAACTCGGCCAGCAGAGCGACCAGATAGATGCCCGACGCGACGGCGTTTCCCCACGAGCCGTACACCGCGTCCCAGATCGCCGTCGCCGCCGCGACGGCCAGGACGAAGGCCAGCACCCACCGCCACGGTCGCCCCGTTTCGGCGGCGTCGTGCAGTCCCCTGCTGTACTCGATGACCGGCTGTGACAGCAGAGGATCGGCTACGTGCTCGCCGCGCCGAACCGCGCGGACCACCGTCACCCGCTCTTCGCCGGACAGTGTCTTCGCACCCGGCCAGTACCGCGCCATCCGGCGGGCCATCCAGATCCCGTGGAACACGCCGACGATGCCGAACACCATCGCGCCGGCGAGCAGAAATCCCGAATCGAGCCATGCCAACGCACCGACGCATAGCCCGACGGCGCCGCCGACCATCAGCGCCCGACGAACGAACCCACCCCGCCACACGACCGCGGGAATCGTGACCACCCGTCAAGTGTGAGGGACATCGACGGCTTACAGGTCCAACACGACGCCTTCACACGGTTGCGCCGAACAGATCAGCACGGATCCGTCCGCGGGCAGCTCCAGCGGCTGCTGCGCGTAGATGACGGCCCCGTCGACCAACTCAGTGACGCAGATGTGGCATACGCCGCTGCGACAGGAGAACCGGGTGGGCACATCGCAGGCCTCGGCGAGCTCGAGAATGCTGTCGTAGTTCTGCGACCAGTTGACGGTGATCCCGCTGCGCGCGAACGAAACCTGCGGCCCGGTGCCGGGCTCCCCCTCGGGCAAGTGCGGCGTCCGGTGCGGCGTATTCGTGATACCGGGATTGATCGGCGGTAGCGCGCCGAACAATTCGCTGTGAATCCGGACCGGGTCGATCCCCGCGTCGGCCAGTGCGCTGCGCATCTCGGCCATGAACTGCTCGGGCCCACACAGGTATGCGATCGCCTCGCGGGGCAGGCCCAGCGCGGCGATCGCGGACGCGTCGGGCCTGCCGACCTGGGCCGTGTAGAAGACTCGCTGACGTGCATTGGACAGCGACTCGATCAGCTCGCTGACTTCTCCACCGAAGGCGAGGCTTTGCGGGTCGCGGGTGATGTGCAACCACCAGATTTCCCGCTCGCTGGCGCTTCGCGGCGAGAGCGTGCAGCATCGCGAGCACCGGCGTGATGCCGATGCCCGCCGAGACGAGCACGACAGGCGCCGCCTCGTCGCCCAGATAGAAGTCACCCCGGGGTGCGGCGGCCTCGATGACCGTCCCGGCGCGGACGTTGGCATGAAGCCACCGGCTCACCCGGCCATGCTCTTCGCGTTTCACGCTGATCCGGTACCGCGTTCGCGCCCCGCCGCTGGACAGCGAATAGCTGCGCAGCGGTGCGGGGTCGCCGGCGGGGATCCGTAGCGTCAGATACTGGCCGGGGCGCGGGACCGGCAGCATCGCACCGTCGGTGGCCTCCAGCTCGATCGACATGACGGCCGAGCTTTCGCGGCGAATTTCGGCGACGCGCAGTGTGCGGAATCCACGCCATCCCGGCTCCACCCCCATCGGCGGCGGCGTCGCTCCGGTGGAGTTTTCGTGGGCGGCGAGGAGTTCGGCGAAGGACTGCTGCCAGCCCGGGCTCAGCGCCGGCACGTCGACCGCCTCACGGAGCATGCTCGACGTCGCGGTCGGGTAGATACAGCAGCGCGTCGACGTCAGCGACGCTCAGTTGATGTCGGGCCGCGTCGCGTGAGCACGATCTCGTCGCCCGCCGCGACGTGGCCTTCCTTGACGACACGGAAATAGAAGCCCGGGCGATGATGGGCGACAAGGAGATTCGGCATATCAGGCTCGCCGAGCCTCATACCGACCCGGAAGCATGTCACCCGCGGTTGGGTGACTTCGAACTCGGCCTCCCCAATGCGATACCGATTCCCGATGCACACCTCATCGTCGCCGAGACCCGTGACGGTGAAGTTCTCCCCGAACATGCCGGGCTGCAGGTCGTCGCGCCCGAAGTGCCGTTTCCAATGATCGTAGGACTCCGTCTGGTACACCATGACCGCGCGTTGTTCGCCGCCGTGACCTCCGAGGTCACCCTGTCCGTCGCCGTCGATGTTCAGCCGGCGCACCATCACACGGCCCTCAACCGGATTCTTGTAGATGCCGGTGTGGACGGTCTTTCCCCGCCATGCCACGTCGGCCGGCATCCCGACGTTGACGGACACCAGCGTCGCCACGGGCCTATTTTGCAGCGCCTCAAGAGCCGCTGCACCTCGAACCGGGACTTTCGGCGGGAGGGAAGCCACACTTGAGGTCGTGCGCCCGTCGGTCCTGGTCTTTGACGTCAACGAGACGCTCATCGATATCGACTCGCTGGAACCGCACTTCGAGCGGATGTTCGGCGATCGTCGGGTACTTCGTGAGTGGTTCGGCCAGCTCGTCATGTACTCGATGGCGGTCACCCTGTCAGACGCCTACGTCGACTTCTTCACCCTCGGGCGAGCGGTGCTTCGGATGACGGGCGACGTGCACGGAGTACAGGTCACCGACGAGGATCTCGCCGCGCTGGCGACCGGCATGCGCACCATGCCCGCGCACCCCGACGTCGCCGACGGCCTGGCTGCGCTGCGTGCGCAGGGCTATCGCCTTGTCACCCTGACCAATTCTCCACCCAACCCCGGCTTTCCGACGCCGCTGGAAAGCGCCGGCTTGGCTCATCACTTCGAGAAACAGTTCAGCGTCGACACCTGGCGGGTGTTCAAGCCCGCCCGGCGGCTCTATGCGGACGTAGCTGACGAACTCGGTGTCGCACCGTCGGCGTGCATGATGGTCGCCGCACACGTGTGGGACACGATCGGCGCACAAGCCGCCGGGTTCAGTGGTGCCCTGATCACGCGACCCGGAAACGCGCTGCTACCTGTGGACGAGTTACCACAGCCGACCATCGTCGCCGCGGATATCGGCGACCTCGTCGATCGACTCCGCTAGACCGTGAAGCCCAGCGCCCGCAGCTGTTCGCGGCCGTCCTCGGTGATCTTGTCCGGGCCCCACGGCGGGTTCCACACCCAGTTGATCTTGATCTCGTTGACCAGGCCCGCTGCCCACCAGCGCGGTGCGCGACTGGTCCTCGATCACGTCGGTCAGCGGGCAGGCCGCCGACGTCAGCGTCATGTCGATCAGCGCGACGTTGCCCTGCTCCCCGTTCTCGACGTTCAGTCCGTAGACCAGGCCGAGGTCGACGACGTTGATGCCGAGTTCCGGGTCGACGACGTCGCGCATCGCCTCCTCGAGGTCGGCGAGCAGCTCGTCGTCCGGCACTGCGGTTTCGCTCATCGTCCACCTCCGAGATCTCCGTCGCTGGCCTGCGCCAGCGCATCCTTGAAAGCCATCCACCCCAGCAGCGCGCATTTCACCCGCGCCGGGTACTTCGAGACACCGGCGAACGCGATGCCGTCGCCGATCACATCTTCGTCGCCCTCGACGGTGCCGCGCGACGAAATCATCTCGGTGAACGCGGCGACCGTCTCCAGCGCGTCGCCGACGCTCTGGCCGATCACCTGATCGGTCAGCACCGACGTCGACGCCTGGCTGATCGAACAGCCCTGCCCGTCATAGGAAACGTCGGCGATCCGCTCGCCGTCGTCGCTCAGCGCCACCCGCAGCCTGACCTCGTCGCCGCACGTCGGGTTCACCTGAAAGGACTCGGCGCCGAACGGCTCGCGCAGCCCGCGATGGTGCGGGTGCTTGTAGTGATCGAGGATCACTTCCTGATAGATCTGCTCCAGCCGCACTGTCAGTCCCTGCCGAAGAATTCCACCGCGTGCCGCACACCGGCCACCAGTCGGTCCACCTCGTCGAGCGTGTTGTACACGGCGAACGACGCCCGCGCGGTCGCGGCGATGCCGAACCGTCGATGCAGCGGCCACGCGCAGTGGTGACCGACCCGCACCGCGACGCCGTCGTCGTCGAGGACCTGGCCGACGTCGTGCGCGTGGATGCCGTCGACGACGAATGCGACCGGCGAGCCGCGGTTCGTCCATCGACGTCGGCCCGACGATCCGCACACCCTCGATGCGCCGACAGCCCGTCCAGCGCGGCCGCGACCAGCTCGTGCTCGTGCGCCTCGACGGCGTCCATCCCGATCGTCCTGCAGATACCTCGCGGCGGCGCGCCAGTCCGACGACCTGCGACGTCATCGGCGTGCCGGCCTCGAACCGCTGCGGCGCCGGCGCGTAGGTGGTGTCCTCCATCGTGACGGTCTCGATCATCGAGCCGCCGGTGATGAACGGCGGCATCGCGTTCAGCAGCTCGCGTCGGCCGTACAGCACGCCAATACCATTGGGGCCCAGCATCTTATGGCCGGAGAACGCCGCGAAGTCGACGTCGAGCGCATGGAAGTCGACCGGCTGGTGCGGCACCGACTGGCAGGCGTCCAGCACCGTCAGCGCGCCGACCGCCTGCGCCCGCGCGACCAGCTCGGCGACCGGAGCCACCGCGCCGGTGACGTTGGAATGGTGGCTGAACGCAACGACTTTCACGCGCTCGTCGAGCTCGAAGCGAGTCGAGGTCGATGCGGCCGTCGTCGGTGACGCCGTACCACTTCAACGTCGCACCGGTGCGACGGGCAAGTTCCTGCCACGGGATCAGGTTCGCGTGGTGCTCGAGCTCGGTGGTGACGATGACGTCGCCGGGTCCGACGGCATGGTCGAACCGGCTGTCGCCGAGCACATACGAGACCAGGTTGATCGCCTCGGTGGCGTTCTTGGTGAACACCAACTCGTCGGGGTCGGCGCCGACGAAGGCCGCGATGTCGGCGCGGCCCTGCTCGTAGGCGTCGGTGGCCTCCTCCATCAGCTGGTGCGCACCGCGGTGCACCGCGCCGTTGGACGTGGTCAGAAAGTCGCGCTCGGCGTCGAGCACCTGCAGCGGGCCGCTGCGACGTCGCACCGGAATCCAGGTACGCCAACTGGTTTCCGCCGCGCATCACCCGCTTCAGGATCGGGAAGTCCGCCCGGATCCTGGTCGAGATCGAGCACGCCTGCGCCGACGCGGTCATGTCAGGCTCCCGACCGCCTGGGTGAAGCGCTCGTAGCCGTTGGCGTCGAGCTCGTCGGCCAGCTCGGGCCCACCGGACTCGACGATGCGGCCACCGACGAACACGTGGACGAACTGCGGCTGGATGTAGCGCAGGATGCGGGTGTAGTGCGTGATCAGCAGGACGCCGCCGTGCGGCCTCCTCGGCGTAGCGGTTGACGCCCTCGCTGACGACCCGCAGCGCGTCGACGTCGAGCCCGGAGTCGGTCTCGTCGAGGATCGCGATCTTCGGCTTGAGCAGCTCGAGCTGAAGGATCTCGTGGCGCTTCTTCTCGCCGCCGGAAAAGCCTTCGTTGACACTGCGTTCGGAGAACGACGGGTCGATGTCGAGGTCGTCCATCGCGGCCTTGACCTCCTTGACCCAGTGCCGCAGCTTCGGCGCCTCGCCGCGCACGGCGGTGGCGGCGGTGCGCAGGAAGTTCGACATCGACACGCCGGGCACCTCGACCGGGTACTGCATCGCCAGGAACAGGCCGGCGCGGGCACGCTCGTCGACGCTCATCTCCAGCACGTCCTCGCCGTCGAGCGTGATCGACCCGGACGTCACCTTGTACTTCGGGTGACCCGCGATCGCGTACGACAGCGTCGACTTGCCGGATCCGTTGGGGCCCATCAGCGCATGCGTCTCCCCCGACTTCACGGTCAGGTCGACGCCCTTCAGGATCGGGATGTCGGTCCCGTCCTCCGTCGGAGACGACGCTGACGTGCAGGTCCTTGATTTCCAGTGTGGTCATGAGGTGGCTGTCCTTCGATTCCGTTATCTCTAGTTCGTGTTCGATGGCGTCGGTGAGGCGTTCGCGCACCGCGGGCACGGCGATCTTCTGGATCAGCTCGCCGAAGAAGCCGCGCACGACGAGGCGGCGGGCCTGGTCTTCGGGGATGCCGCGGGCCTGCAGGTAGAACAGCTGCTCGTCGTCGAAACGTCCGGTGGCGCTGGCGTGCCCGGCGCCGACGATCTCGCCGGTCTCGATCTCGAGGTTCGGCACCGAGTCGGCGCGGGCGCCGTCGGTGAGCACCAGGTTGCGGTTGGTCTCGAAGGTGTCGGTCCCGGTTGCGGCGGCGCGGATCAGCACGTCGCCGACCCACACGGTGTGCGCGTCGGGCTTGGACGAGTCCGGATCGCCTTGCAGCGCACCCTTGTACGTCACGTGCGAGCGGCAGTTCGGCTGCGCGTGGTCGACCAGCAGCCGCGATTCGAAGTGCTGGCCGTCGTCGGCGAAGTACAGGCCGAGCAGCTCGGCGTCGCCGCCGGGCGCGCAGAACCGCGCCGCGCGCCGTCAGCCGCACCAGGTCGCCGCCGAGGGTGACCGCGACGTGGCGCAGCACGGCGTCCTTGCCCAGCGAGGCGTGATGGCTGCTGACGTGCACGGCGTCGTCGGCCCAGTCGGCGATCGACACGACGGTCAGCCGCGCGGCGTCGCCGACGACGAATTCGATGTTGTCGGCGTAGGTTCCGCTGCCGCGCTGGTCGATGACGACCACGGCCTCGGCGAGCTCGCCGACCCGCACCTGCAGATGCCCGTATGCGGTCGCGCCCTCGCCCGGACCGGTCATCGTCGATCTCGATCGGTTCGCCGAGCTGGGTGTCCTTGCCGACGGTGACGATCGTCGCGCTGTTGAACGACGAAAACGCCTGGGCGGCAACCCGGTCGGCGGGCACGCCGCGCCTGGCCGAGCCGCTCGTCGCCGCGGCGCACGGTTTCGACCGTCACGCCGGCCTGTTCGGTCACGTCGATGTGCGCGCTGCCGGTGGCGGGGGCGGAGCCGTCGTGCAGCCCGCGCAGCCGCTTGCAGCGGGGTGAAGCGCCAGATCTCGTCGCGGCCGTGCGGCACCTCGAAGGCGTCGACGTCGAACGACGTGAAGATCTCGCCCTTGGTCCTGCCTTCCAGAGTCGGTCAGGTCTGTGCCACTGGTTTCCGTCGCTCGCTCGCCCCTAGCCGACCGCGCCTTCCATCTGCAGCTCGATCAGCCGGTTGAGCTCGAGCGCGTACTCCATCGGGAGTTCCTTGGCGATCGGCTCGACGAAGCCGCGCACCACCATCGCCATCGCCTCGTCCTCGGTCATGCCGCGGCTCATCAGGTAGAACAGCTGGTCCTCGCTGACCTTCGAGACCGTCGCCTCGTGGCCCATCGTGACGTCGTCCTCGCGGATGTCGACGTACGGGTAGGTGTCGCTGCGGCTGATCGTATCGACCAGCAGCGCATCGCATTTCACGCTCGAGCGCGAGCCGTGCGCACCCTTGTTGACCTGAACCAGGCCGCGGTAGGACGCGCGGCCGCCGCCGCGGGCCACCGACTTGGACACGATGTTGCTCGACGTGTTCGGCGCCAGGTGCAGCATCTTGGCGCCGGTGTCCTGGTGCTGACCCTCGCCCGCGAACGCCACCGAGAGCACCTCGCCCTTGGCGTGCTCGCCGGTCATCCAGACGGCCGGGTACTTCATCGTGACCTTCGAGCCGATGTTGCCGTCGACCCACTCCATGGTGGCGCCGGCCTCGGCGCGGGCGCGCTTGGTGACCAGGTTGTAGACGTTGTTCGACCAGTTCTGGATGGTCGTGTAACGGCAACGGCCACCGGGCTTCACGATGATCTCGACCACCGCCGAGTGCAGCGAGTCGCTCTTGTAGATCGGCGCGGTACAGCCCTCGACGTAGTGCACGTAGGCACCCTCGTCGACGATGATCAGCGTCCGCTCGAACTGGCCCATGTTCTCGGTGTTGATCCGGAAGTAGGCCTGCAGCGGGATGTCGACGTGCACGCCCGGCGGCACGTAGATGAACGAACCACCCGACCACACCGCGGTGTTCAGCGCGGAGAACTTGTTGTCGCCGGCCGGGATCACGGTGCCGAAGTACTGCTTGAAGATCTCCGGGTGCTCACGCAGCGCGGTGTCGGTGTCGAGGAAGATGACGCCCTGCGCCTCCAGATCCTCGCGGATCTGAGTGGTAGACGACCTCGGACTCGTACTGCGCGGCGACACCGGACACCAGGCGCTGCTTCTCCGCCTCGGGGATGCCGAGCCTGTCGTAGGTGTTCTTGATGTCGGCGGGCAGGTCGTCCCACGTGGCGGCCTGCTTCTCGCTGGAGCGCACGAAGTACTTGATGTTGTCGAAGTGGATGCCCTCGAGGTTCGAGCCCCAGTTCGGCATCGGCTTCTTGTCGAACGTGCGCAGCGCCTTCAGCCGGCTCTCGCAGCATCCACTCCGGCTCGTTCTTCTTGGCCGAGATGTCGCGCACCACCGCCTCGGACAGCCCGCGCTGCGCGCTGGCGCCTGCGACGTCGGAGTCCGACCAGCCGTAGCCGTAGTTACCCAGTGAGGCGATGGCCTCGTCCTGGGTCAGGGCTTCCGGTGTTGCCGTCATGTCGACGCTCCTTGCTTGCTTGTGGTGGCTTCGGCGCGGGCTGTGCGCCGAAGGGATTGTGGCTTCTCGGTGTTCTCGGCGAGCGGGACGTGCGTGGTGCATGCGCAGTCGCCGTTGACGATCGTCGCCAGCCGCTGCACGTGGGTGCCGAGGATCTCGGCGAACGCCTCCCGCTCGGTCTCGCACAGCTCCGGGAACTCCTCGGCGACGTGCGACACCGGGCAGTGATGCTGGCACAGCTGGATGCCGTGGATCGGCCCGCTCACCGGTGTAGTGGTCGGTCGCGTAGCCGGCCTTGGTCAGCGCCGCGGCCACCCGATCCGCAGTCGATTCAACGTCGTCGGGCCCGTCGTCTACTCCCGAGAGGATGCTGTCGATGCGGCGTCGCGCGAACGTCCGCACGGCGTCGTCGCCACCGATCTCACGCAGCTGGCGCATCGCCGCGGCCGCCAGGTCGTCGTATGTGTGACCCAGCTTGGCGCGGCCCGCCGCGGTCAGCCGGTATCGCTTGGCGGGCCGGCCACGTCCACTGTGCTGCCAGGCCGCGGCGGCGCTGGACTGCGCCTCGCCGGCGTCCATCAGCGCGTCGAGGTGCCTGCGCACGCCGGCGGCGGAGATGCCGAGCTGGTCACCGATCTCGCCTGCGGTGATGGGTCCGGACTCCAGCAGAAGCTGGACTATCGCGCCACGGGTGTGGCGGTCGGTTCCAGCGTCCGCGACGGAATTTCACAACACTATTGTGACGGAATTCCAGAACCCGGTAAAGCAAGGCCACCCTTATACCGGCCCACCGTGCCTAAGATCACCCCGTGAGCGAACAAAACAGACGTCTGGTGCTGGCAAAGCGACCCTCGGGCCTCGTCGATGAGAGCACGGTCCGGCTGGAATCCGAAGCGGTGCCCGACATTGCCGACGGCGAGGCGCTGGTCAGGGTCCGCTACCTGTCGATCGACCCGACGATTCGCACGTGGATGGACGACATTCCGAGTTATCTGCCGCCGATTGAGATCGGTGAGGTGATTCGCAGTGGTGGCGTCGGCGAGGTCATCGACAGCCGATCTGAGGCTTACACGCCCGGTCAGCTGCTATTCGGCATGACCGGCTGGCAGGACTACGTGGTAGTCGACGCCGGCGAGCGCGCGATGCAGGTCCTGCCCGACGGCGTCCCTCCGGGAATCGCGATCGGCATCCTGGGCGTCACCGGGATGACTGCCTACTTCGGCATCACCGACGTCGGGCAGGTGAAAGCAGACGATGTCGTGGTCGTCTCGGGAGCCGCGGGCGCGACCGGGTCCGCCGCAGGCCAGATCGCGAAGATCAAGGGCGCGAAGAAAGTCGTCGGCATCGCCGGTGGCGCCGAAAAATGCGCATTCATCGTTGACGAACTCGGGTTCGACGACGCGATCGACTACAAGAACGACAACGTGGCGGCGCGCCTCCGCGAGACCTGCCCGGACGGCATCGACCTGTATTTCGACAACGTCGGCGGCTCGATCCTGGACGACTGTCTCGGCAATCTGGCCCTGCGCGGACGGGTCGTGCTGTGTGGAGCGATCTCCACCTACAACAGCGACGGACCACCGCCGGGACCGAGCAATTACCTGACGCTGGTGGTCAACCGTGGGCGCATGGAGGGCTTCATCATCCTCGACTACCTCGACCGTTTCCCGGCCGCTCAAATGGAGGTCGCGGCGTGGATCGCCGAAGGCAAGATCAAGTCCTCGGAGCACCTCGTGCAGGGCCTGGAACACGCACCTGAAGCGCTCAACCTGTTGTTCAGCGGCGGCAACACCGGCAAGGTGATCGTCGCGCTCTGACGGCTACGCTGCACAGATGGCGGCCCGCCCCATTTCCTTCAGTTCGTCGATTGCCCGCTGGCATGCCGACGAGCGCACGGTGGGGTCACCACTCAACGACGCCGAGGTCATCGCGCTGCGGCGGACGCGGCTGTTCGGGGCGACGGGCACCGTCGCTGATGGCGATCGGCGCACTGGGCGTCGGCGCCCGGCCCGGTCGTCCAGGACCCCACCTTCGGCGTGCGACTTCTCAATCTGCCGTCGCGCATTCAGACGGTGTCCCTGACCATGACGACCACCGGCGCGGTGATGATGGCCCTCGCGTGGCTGATGCTCGGGCGATTCGCGCTGGGCCAGCGGCGCATGACCCGCAGCCAGTTGGACCGGACGCTGGCGCTGTGGGTGTTGCCACTGCTTGTCGCGCCGCCGATGTACAGCCGCGACGTCTACTCCTATCTCGCGCAGAGCGAGATCGCCATCAAGGGCCTCGACCCATACCGCGTCGGACCCGCACCCGGCCTGGGCCTCGACCATGTGTTCACGCTGTCGGTGCCGAACATGTGGCGTGACACGCCCGCGCCGTACGGGCCGCTGTTCTTGTGGATCGGTCAGGGCATCTCGGCGATCACCGGCGATAACATCGTGGCGGCGGTGCTGTGCCACCGCCTGGTGGTGCTCCTCGGTGTCGGCCTGATCGTCTGGGCCACACCGCGTTTGGCGCGGCGGTGCGGCGTGGCCGAGGTGAGCGCGCTGTGGCTGGGCGCGGCGAACCCGCTGCTGATCATGCATCTGGTCGCGGGCATTCACAACGAGGCGTTGATGCTGGGACTGATGCTCGCGGGCACCGAGTTCGCGCTGCGAGGCGTGGACGCCGCGCGCCCGCTCATCCCCCGTCCGCTGGCGTGGCCACAGGGACCCGAAGCCTGGCCGCATTGGCGACCGCTGGCGATGCTCCTGCTGGGCGTCGTGCTGATCACGATGTCGTCGCAGGTGAAGCTGCCGTCCCTGCTGGCCCTGGGCTTCGTCGCGATGGCGCTGGCATGCCGATGGGGCGGCACGTTCAAGGCCTTCGTCCTGGCGGGCGGATCGCTGACCGCGGCATCGGTGGCGGTGATGGCGCTGATCGGGTGGGCCAGCGGCCTGGGCTTCGGCTGGCTCTTCACGTTGGGCACCGCGAACGTCGTGCGCAGCTGGATGTCGCTGCCGACGCTGGTCGCGCTGGGCACCGGTCAGGTCGGCATTCTGCTCGGGCTGGGCGACCACACCACCGCGATACTCGGCCTGACCCGTGCGATCGGCGTCGTCGTCATCGCGATCCTGGTGACCTGGCTGCTGCTGGCGGTGCTGCGCGGCCGCCTGCACCCGGTCGGCGGCCTGGGCGTCGCACTCGGACTGACGGTGTTGCTGTTCCCGGTGGTCCAGCCCTGGTACGTGCTGTGGGCGGTCATCCCGCTCGCGGCGTGGGCCACCCGGCTCCGCCTTCCGGACGACGACCATCGTGGTCACGCTCGTCGTCGGCATTTTCGGCCCGACCGCCAACGGCGACAGATTCACGCTCTTCCAGATATTGCTGGCGATCGTGGCGAGCACGGTGATCGTGGTGCTCCTGATCGCGCTGACCTACAACCATCTGCCGTGGCGCAAAACGACCATCGGCGATGCGGAGCCGCGCGAAGAGGCCGAGCCGGAAACGATCTCCCGTCGACGAACCGTCGACTACCGCCGCCTCGGCCGGTCAAGCCCGACGCCTACGCTGAATCCCCGTGACGTGCCCTGGATCGCGGGCTCAGCCGTCCCCGTGCGCCTGCGCGGGGTCAGCAAGCGGTACGGGTCGACGACCGCGGTGTCGAGCCTCGACCTGGACGTCGCGGCCGCCGAGGTGCTCGCGCTGCTCGGCCCGAACGGCGCGGGCAAGACCACCACGGTCGAGATGTGCGAGGGGTTCATCAAGCCCGACTCCGGCACGATCGAGATCCTCGGACTGGATCCGTTCGGCGACAACGCCCAGGTGCGCGAGCGCATCGGCGTGATGCTCCAGGGTGGCGGTGCGTACCCCGCCGCCCGAGCCGGCGAGATGCTCAATCTCGTTGCCGCCTATGCCGCCAACCCGCTGGACCCGCAGTGGCTGATGGACACGCTCGGCCTCACCGAGTCTGCCCGCACGACGTACCGCCGGCTGTCGGGCGGACAGCAGCAGCGGCTGGCGCTGGCGTGCGCGGTGGTCGGCCGCCCCGAGCTGGTCTTCCTCGACGAGCCGACCGCGGGCATGGATGCACACGCGCGAATCGTGGTGTGGGAGTTGATCGACGGGCTGCGCCGCGACGGCGTCACGGTGGTGCTCACCACCCACCAGCTGACCGAGGCCGAGGAACTGGCCGACCGCATCGTCATCGTCGACCAGCGGTGTCGCAGTGGCCACCGGAACACCCGCGGAACTGACGCGCAGCGGCGCCGAGAACCAGTTGCGGTTCCGCGCGCCGCGCATGCTCGACCTGTCGCTGCTGGTGTCCGCCCTGCCGGAGAGCTACAAGGCGACCGAGACGGCACCGGGCGAATACCTCGTCGAAGGGCGACATCGACCCGCAGGTGCTGGCCACCGTGACGGCGTGGTGCGCGCGGGTCGACGTGCTGGCCACCGACATGCGGGTCGAGCAGCGCAGCCTCGAGGACGTGTTCCTCGAGCTGACCGGGCGGGAGTTGCGCCCGTGAATCGCTTCGCGCCAGGAACCGTTCACGCCCGATCCGCGCTCGGCACACGGTGCCGAAGATGTTGGCCGCGCAGTTCGGTCTGGAGCTGAAACTGCTGCTGCGCAACGGCGAACAACTGCTGCTGACGATGTTCATCCCGATCACGCTGCTGGTCGGGCTCACGCTTCTGCCGCTCGGCTCGTTCGGAGACAACCGCGCGGCGACGTTCGTTCCGGCCATCATGGCGCTGGCGGTGATCTCGACCGCGTTCACCGGGCAGGCCATCGCGGTGGCCTTCGACCGCCGCTACGGCGCGCTGAAACGGCTCGGCGCGACCGCGCTGCCGGTGTGGGGCATCATCGCGGGCAAGTCGCTGGCCGTGGTTGCGGTCGTGTTTCTCCAGTCGATCGTGTTGGGCGCCATCGGATTTGCGCTCGGATGGCGACCGGACATCGTTGGCCTGGCGTTGGGTGCGGTGGTCATCGCGCTGGGCACGGCGGGTTTCGCCGCGCTGGGCCTGCTGCTCGGCGGCACGCTGCGCGCCGAGATCGTGCTGGCGGTGGCCAACCTGCTGTGGTTCGTCTTCGCCGGCCTCGGCGCGCTGACACTGGAGGGCGGCATGGTGCCGACCGCGCTGGCGTGGGTCGCCCGGCTGACGCCGTCGGGCGCGCTGACCGAGGCGCTGTCGCAGGCGATGACGCTGTCGGTCGACTGGTTCGGCCTGGCGGTGCTCGCGGCGTGGGGCGCGGTTGCGGCCTTGTGCGCTCTGCGCTGGTTCCGCTTCACCTGACGACTTGCGGTGGTTGACGCCGCAAACGTGACGTTCTGCAGGCCCGCACTCGCACTTCTTCTGCAAGACGTGCATCTCGCGAACCGACTCCCTACTACAGGCTGTAGTTCGTGCTGCTCTACGATCGAGGCCGTGCCCGTCGGACGAATCTTCCTGCGGCTGGTCGACCTGCTGCCCCTGCCGAGCCTGCGGGTCCAGCGCGTCATCGCCGCCGCCGTCATCCTGACGCCAGGGCGGCATCGCGGTCACCGGCGCGATCGTCCGCGTCACCGCGTCCGGCCTGGGCTGCCCGACCTGGCCGCAGTGCTTCCCCGGCAGCTTCACCCCGATCCCGCATCCCGAGGTGGCCGGCATCCACCAGGCCGTCGAGTTCGGCAACCGGATGATCACGTTCCTGGTGGTGCTGACCGCCGCGCTGGCGGTGCTGGCGGTCACGCGCGCCCGCCGGCGCCGCGAGGTGCTGGTCTACGCGTGGCTGATGCCGGCGTCGACGGTGGTGCAGGCCGTGATCGGCGGCATCACCGTGCTCACCGGCCTGCTGTGGTGGACCGTCGCCATCCACCTGCTCGCCTCGATGACGATGGTGTGGCTGTCGGTGCTGCTGTACGTCAAGATCGGCGAACCCGACGACGGCGTGTCGTACGCCCAGGTGCCGAAACCGTTGCGCCAGTTGACCGTTCTGAGCGCCGTCGCGCTGGCCGCGGTGCTCGTCACCGGCACCCTGGTCACCGGCGCCGGACCGCACGCCGGCGACAAGAGCATCGACCAACCGGTGCCGCGGCTGCAGGTCGAGATCACCACGCTGGTGCACGTGCACTCGTCGCTGCTGGTGGCGCTACCTGTCGCTGCTGGTCGGCCTCGGCTTCGCGCTGCTGCGCGGTCGCGCGCCCCGCGGCCCGTCATGCTGCGGCTCGGCGGTGCTGCTCGCGCTGGTGCGCGCCCAGGCTCTCGTCGGCACCGTGCAGTTCTTCACCGGCGTGCCCGCGGCGCTGGTCGCCGTCCACGTCGCCGGCGCGGCCGCCTGCACCGCCGCGACCGCCGCGCTATGGGCGTCGATGCGACAGCGGACCGAGCCCGAGCCGCTCGAGGGCTGATCTCGACGCCGAGCGCGAAGTCGCGCTGCCTGACGCGCCCGCGTGGCGGCGTCGAGCTGCCGCCAACCCAGCGACGGCTCGACGAGTTCGAGCTCCAGCAGCCGCGGATCGTCGGGCCGCCGATCACGTCGACCCGCGCGTACAGCAGCTCGGCGACGTCGATGCCCAGGTGCGCGGCCGCGGCGGCCAGCGCCGCGTGCCCGACGTCCCACAGCTCGAAGTCCGGCTCGGCCGGGCGTCAGCGACTCCTCGGCGTAGGTGCCGGACTCGTCGAACTCGGGCTCGGCGCCGGGCGGCGGCAGGATCGGCCCCTTGGTGAACGCGTGCGACTGGCGTGCCGCCGAGGAACACCAGCGCCGTCTCGCCGTCCTCGACCCGCTCGTCGTAGGGCTGCACCAGCACGGTGCGGCCCTCGGCCTGCAGCGCTGCGACATGCGCGCGGGCCTCGTCGGCGTCGGTGAACCGTTGTGCACCAACCGATCCCGCGCCGACGGCCGGTTTGACCACGACCTCGCCCGTGGGCAGGCGAACCCGCTCACCGGGCGCGAAGAACCGGCTCGGCACTGTCGGCACGCCGGCCGCGGCGAGGTCGGCCAGATAGCGCTTGTCGGTGTTCCACGCGACCACCGCGGGGGCGTTGAGCAGGTTGCGGACGCGGGTCGTCCAGGCCAGGAACTCGTCGAGCCGATCGATGTAGTCCCACGTCGCCCGCAGGATCACCAGGTCGGCGTCGAGCGTGTCCGGGTCGTCCCAGGACAGCCAGCGCGCGTGCAGCCCGCGTTTGCGCAGCGCGGCGACCAGGCCGGCGTCGTCGCCGTCGCCCTCGGGCAGCGCCGCGCAGCCCGCCAACACGATGCGCGGATGGAAGACGTCGGGCCGGGCGAGCTTCATACCTTGGCAGGATAGAAGCATGCACGCCATCGAAGTCGCCGAGACCGGCGGACCAGAAGTCCTGACCTACGTCGAGAAGACCGCAGCCCTCCCCCGGGCCCGGCGAGGTGCTGATCAAGGCCGACGCGATCGGCGTGAACTTCCTCGACACCTACTTCCGGTCGGGGCAGTACCCGCGGGAGGTGCCGTTCGTCCTCGGCAACGAGGTGTGCGGCACCGTCGAGGCCGTCGGCGACGACGTCGCGGCACTGGCGGTCGGCGATCGGGTCGTCACCGCCCAGGCCAACGGCGCCTACGCCGAATACTGCCTGGCCCCAGCCGATTTCTGCGCCTACGTGCCCGACGGCGTCAGCGCCGACGTGGCCGCCGCGTGCCCTGCTCAAGGGCATGACCGCGCACTACCTGATCAAGTCGACGTACCCGGTGCAGCAGGGCGACACCGTGCTGGTGCACGCGGGCGCGGGCGGCGTCGGACTGATCCTCACGCAATGGGCCACCAGCATGGCCGCCCGCGTGATCACCACGGTGTCGACGCCGGAGAAGGCCGAGCTGTCACGCCAGGCGGGCGCGGTCGAGGTGCTCGACTACCCCGACGACCCCGCCGAGTTCGGCGCCAGGATCAAGGAACTCACCGACGGCGGCGTCGCCGCGGTGTACGACGGCGTCGGCGCCGACACGTTCGACGCCAGCCTCGCCAGCCTCGCGGTCCGCGGCACGCTGGCGCTGTTCGGCGCGGCCAGCGGTCCGGTCCCGCCGTTCGACCCGCAGCGGCTCAACGCCGCCGGCTCGCTGTTCCTGACCCGACCGACGCTGGTCCACTACACCCGCACGCCCGACGAGTTCGCCTGGCGCGCAGGAGAACTGCTCGACGCGATCGCCGAACGGCACCATCACCGTCACGGTCAGCGAGCGCTACCGCCTCGAAGACGCCGAGCAGGCCCACCGCGACCTGCAGGGCCGCAAGACGGTCGGCTCGTGGTGCTGGTGCCCTAGGAGCCCGTCTAAAACAGAGTCGGAAGCGCCAGCGCCGAGTCGACTGCGAGCGCGCAGAACACGACGGCGAGGTAGTTGTTCGACTGCAGGAACAGCCGCAGCGGCTTGACCGGCTCGCCGCGCCGCACGCCCGGCGTAGAGCTGGTGGGCCATCACCAGGAACCAGGCGCCGGCCAGCACCGCGACCGCGGCGTACAGCCAGCCGGTGGCCAGCGCCAGCGCCAGCGTGGCCGCCACCGTCAGCCAGGTGTAGATCAGGATCTGCTTGGTCACCTGCTGCTCGGTGGCCACCGCGGGCAGCATCGGCACGCCGGCCGCGCGGTAGTCCTCCTTGTAGCGCATGGCCAGCGCCCACGTGTGCGGCGGCGTCCAGAAGAAGATGATCGCGAACATCACCAGCGCGGGCCAGGCGATGGTCCCGGTGACCGCCGACCAGCCGATCATCACCGGCATACAGCCGGCCGCTCCGCCCCACACCACGTTCTGCGAGGTGCGCCGCTTGAGCAGCAGCGTGTAGACGAGCACGTAGAACGCGATCGTCGCGGCGGCGAGGTGAGCCGAGAGCATGTTCGTCGTCCACCACAGCCAGAAGAACGAGCCGACGGACAGCGCAAGCCCGAAAACCAGCGCATGGCTGCGGGGCACTGTCGCCCGGGCCAGCGGCCGACGCTCGGTGCGCTTCATCACCTTGTCGATGTCGGCGTCGGCCACGCAGTTCAGCGTGTTGGCGCCCGCCGCCGCCAGCAGGCCGCCGACCAGGGTGTTCAGGATCAGCAACGGATCGACGGTGCCGCGGTCGGCCAGCAGCATGGCCGGAATCGTGGTGACGAGCAGCAGCTCGATGACCCGCGGCTTCGTCAGCGAGAGGTAGCCCAGCAGCGTGGTGCGAATTCGGCCGTGCGTCCCGACGGGGAGCTGGCCCTCGCGAATGTCCACGCAGTAACTCCTTGAAATGGCGGCAGCGCGCGCGGCGTCTACTACAGAGGATGGTAGACCGCTGCTGAACGGCGGCCTAATCGTCCCCCCAGCAGCCTGCAGTGGATGACTATCCAGCACTAGGGTGTTTGAAGAGGCAGCTTGCCGTCGCTCAACCTTCGACCAGGAGAGGGTGTCTGTGACCACGCTCGAAGAGATTTCCGCCCTTACCCGTCCCAATCACCCCGACGACTGGGCCGAGGTGGACTCGGTCGCGGTGGACACCGTCCGGGTGCTGGCGGCGGACGCGGTACAGAAGGTCGGCAACGGCCACCCCGGCACGGCGATGAGCCTGGCGCCGCTGGCGTACACGCTGTTCCAGCGCCAGATGCGCCACGACCCCAGCGACGTGCACTGGCTGGGCCGCGATCGTTTCGTGCTGTCCTGTGGCCACTCCAGCCTCACGCTGTACATCCAGCTGTACCTCGGCGGCTTCGGGCTGGAGCTCGCCGACATCGAGTCGCTGCGGACCTGGAAGTCCAAGACCCCGGGCCACCCGGAGTTCCGCCACACCAAGGGCGTCGAGATCACCACCGGGCCGCTGGGCCAGGGTCTGGCCTCGGCGGTCGGCATGGCGATGGCGTCGCGCTACGAGCGCGGTCTCTTCGACCCCGACGCGGCAGCCGGGGAGAGCCCGTTCGACCACTACATCTACGTCATCGCCTCCGACGGCGACATGGAGGAGGGCGTCACCAGCGAGGCCTCGTCCCTTGCCGGCACCCAACAGCTCGGCAATCTGATCGTGTTCTACGACCACAATCAGATCTCGATCGAACACGACACGAATATCGCGCTGTCCGAGGATGTTCCGGCGCGCTACCGCGCCTACGGCTGGCACGTGCAGGAGGTCGAGGGCGGCGAGAACGTCATCGGAATCGAAGAAGCCATCGAGGCCGCACGAGGCTGTCACCGACAAGCCGTCGTTCATCTCGGTGCGGACGATCATCGGCTATCCGGCGCCGACCAAGATGAACACCGGCGGCGTGCACGGGTCGGCCCTCGGCGACGACGAGGTGGCCGCCACCAAGAAGGTCCTCGGCTTCGATCCGGACAAGACGTTCGAGGTGCGTCCGGAGGTCATCGAGCACACCCGCAAGCTGGTGGCGCGCGGCAAGGAAGCCCACGAGAAATGGCAGCCGGCGTTCGACGCGTGGGCCGAACGCGAGCCCGAACGCAAGGCGCTGTTGGACCGCCTGCTGGCACAGAAGCTGCCCGACGGCTGGGACGCCGACATCACCCACTGGGAACCGGGCTCCAAGGCGGTCGCCACCCGCGCGGCGTTCGGACAGGTGCTCAACGACGTGGCGCCGAAGCTGCCCGAACTGTGGGGCGGCTCAGCCGATCTCGCGGGCAGCAACAACACCACGATCAAGGGCGTGAAGTCCTTCGGGCCGCCGTCGATCTCGACCGAGGACTTCACGGCGGACTGGTACGGCCGGGTGCTGCACTTCGGCATTCGCGAACACGCGATGGGCTCGATCCTGTCCGGCATCGTGCTGCACGGACCGACCCGCGCCTTCGGCGGAACGTTCCTGCAGTTCTCCGACTACATGCGTCCCGCGGTTCGCCTGGCATCGCTGATGGACATCGACACCATCTACATCTGGACGCACGATTCGATCGGTCTCGGCGAGGACGGCCCGACGCACCAGCCGATCGAGCATCTCGCGGCGCTGCGGGCGATCCCGAACCTGTCCGTGGTGCGCCCCGGCGACCCGAACGAGACGGCCTACGCCTGGCGCAGCATCATCGCCCGCGGCAACGGCAGCGGTCCGGTCGGTTTCATCCTGACCCGCCAGGGTATTCCGGTGCTCGAGGGCACCGACGCCGAAGGCGTCGCCCGGGCGGCTACGTGCTGGGCGGCGCCCCTGACGAGGACCCCGACGTCGTGCTCATCGGCACCGGGTCAGAGCTGCAACTGGCTGTTGCCGCGCAGAAGATCCTGGCGGACAAGGGAGTCACGGCGACGGTGGTGTCGATGCCGTGCGTCGAGTGGTTCGAATCGCAGCCGGTCGAGTACCGCGACAGCGTGCTTCCGCCTGCGGTGTCGGCGCGGGTCGCCGTCGAGGCGGCGGTCGCGCAGAGCTGGTACAAGCTCGTCGGCGACACCGGCGAGATCGTCTCGATCGAGCACTACGGCGAATCGGCGGACGACAAGACGTTGTTCCGCGAGTTCGGTTTCACCCCGGAGGCCGTCGTGGCCGCCGCGGAGCGATCACTAGAGAACTGATACGAAAGGCCAACTGCAATGGCTCAGAATCCCAATCTCGCGGCCCTGTCCGCGGCGGGCGTCTCCGTATGGCTGGACGACTTGTCCCGCGACCGACTGCAGACCGGCAATCTGCAGGAGCTCATCGACACCAAATCCGTTGTCGGCGTGACAACGAACCCGTCGATCTTCCAGGCCGCGCTGTCGAAGGGCACCGCCTACGACGCACAGGTCAAGGAGCTGGCGGAGCGCGGCGCCGACGTGGACGCCACCATCCGCACGGTCACCACCGACGACGTCCGCAACGCATGCGATGTGCTGGCCAAGCAGTACGAGTCGTCCGGCGGCGTCGACGGCCGGGTGTCGATCGAGGTCGACCCGCGGCTGGCCCACGACACCGACAAGACGATCCTGCAGGCCGTCGAGCTGTGGAAGATCGTCGACCGGCCCAACCTGCTGATCAAGATCCCCGCCACCCTGGCCGGCCTGCCGGCGATCACCGCCGTTATCGCCGAGGGTATTTCGGTGAACGTGACCTTGATCTTCTCCGTCGAACGCCACCGCGCGGTGATGGACGCCTACCTGGCCGGTCTCGAAGCCGCCAAGGAGGCCGGACACGATCTGTCCAAGATCCATTCGGTCGCTTCGTTCTTCGTCTCGCGGGTGGACACCGAGATCGACAAGCGGTTGGAGAAGATCGGCGGCGACCGGAGAAGACAGCGCTGGCGCTGCGCGGGCAGGCCGGGGTGGCCAACGCCCGGCTGGCCTACGCGGCGTACGAGGAGGTGTTCGTCGGCGGCTCGCGCTTCGAGCCGCTCAAGGCCGACGGCGCGCGTGTGCAGCGGCCGCTGTGGGCGTCGACCGGCGTCAAGAACCCCGACTACTCCGACACCCTGTATGTCACCGAGCTGGTTGCGCCCAACACGGTGAACACCATGCCGGAGAAGACGATGGACGCGGTGGCCGACCACGGCGTCATCACCGGCGACACCGTCACCGGTACGGCGACCGAGGCCCAGGCGGTGTTCGACAAGCTGGCCGCGGTCGGCATCGACCTGCCCGACGTGTTCAAGGTGCTCGAGGACGAGGGCGTGGACAAGTTCGAGAAGTCGTGGCTTGAACTGCTCGAGGCGACGCAGGGTCAGCTCGACTCCGCGAAGAAATGACAGCAACCACCGATAAGTCCACCAAGACGGGCTGGCGGAATCCGCTGCGGGACAAGCGTGACAAGCGGATGCCACGCATCCCGGGTCCGTGCGGTGTGGTGATCTTCGGCGTCACCGGCGACCTGGCCACCAAGAAGTTGATGCCTGCCATCTACGACCTGGCGAATCGCGGACTCCTACCCGCGAACTTCGCCCTCGTCGGTTTCGCCCGCAGGGATTGGGCCGACGAGGATTTCGGCAAGCTCGTGTGCGACTCCGTCAGGACGCACGCCCGCACGCCATATCGCCAGGAGGTGTGGGACCGGCTGGCCGAGGGAATCCGGTTCGTGCAGGGCACTTTCGATGACGAAAAGTCGTTCGAGCAGTTGACCGAGACACTTCAGAAACTCGATAGCGAGCGGGGCACCGGCGGCAATCACGCGTTCTATCTGTCGATTCCGCCGAAGGCCTTCCAGCAGGTGTGCGAGCAGCTACAGAAATCTGGATTGGCCCGCCCGCAGGAGGGCCGCTGGAGCCGGGTGGTCATCGAGAAGCCGTTCGGCCACGATCTGGACAGCGCCAAAGAGCTCAACGGCGTCGTCAACAGCGTGTTCCCAGAGGAATCGGTGTTCCGCATCGACCATTACCTTGGCAAGGAGACGGTTCAGAACATCCTGGCATTGCGGTTCGCCAACGAGCTGTACGAACCGATCTGGAACAACAACTACGTCGACAGCGTGCAGATCACCATGGCCGAGGACATCGGCCTCGGTGGCCGGGGCGGCTACTACGACGGGGTCGGCGCGGCCCGCGATGTGATCCAGAATCACCTGATTCAGCTGCTGGCGTTGACCGCGATGGAGGAGCCGGTCAGCTTCAGCCCGCACGAGCTGCAGGCGGAGAAGATCAAAGTGCTCTCCGCGATCCGGCTGATGCAGCCCCTCGACGACACCACCGCTCGGGGACAGTACGCGGCAGGTTGGCAGGGTAGCGAGAAGGTCACCGGTCTGCTCGACGAGGAAGGATTCTCGAAGGAGTCCACCACCGAGACGTACGCGGCGATCACGCTGGAGATCGACACCCGCCGATGGGCGGGTGTGCCGTTCTTTCTGCGTACCGGAAAACGCCTGGGGCGCAGGGTGACCGAGATTGCACTCATCTTCAAGCGGGCCCCTCATCTGCCGTTCGACAAGACGATGACAGAGGAACTCGGCCAGAACGCGTTGGTGATCAGGGTGCAGCCCGACGAGGGCATCACCACGCGTTTCGGCTCCAAGGTCCCCGGCAGCGCGATGGAGGTCCGCGATGTCAACATGGACTTCTCCTACGGCTCGGCGTTCGCCGAGGACTCCCCCGAGGCCTACGAACGGCTGATCCTCGACATGCTGCTCGGTGAGCCGTCGCTGTTCCCGACCAATGCTGAGGTCGAGTTGTCTTGGGAGATCCTCGATCCCGTGCTTGATGACTGGGCCTCGCACGGCAAGCCCGAGGCCTACGAATCGGGCACGTGGGGACCGGCGTCGGCCGACGAGATGATGCATCGCATGGGCAGAGAATGGAGGCGGCCGTGATTGTCGACCTGCCGAACACGACGACGAACGACATCAACAAGAAGATCACAGGCCTCCGCGAAGAGGGCGGCGCGATCACGCTGAGCCGGGTGCTCACTCTCGTGATCTCACTTGACTCCGACGATGTGTTGGAAGACTCCATCGAGGCTGCCAACTTTGCAAGCCGTGAACATCCGTGCCGAGTGATCGTCGTGGTTCATGGCGATCGAAGCGCCGCCGAGACGCGACTGGACGCGCAACTGCGCGTTGGCGGTGATGCGGGTGCGGGCGAGGTCGTGTCGCTTCGTTTACACGGTGAGCTCGCCGACCACGCCAGCAGCGTGGTGCTGCCCTTCCTGCTGCCCGACACCCCGGTTGTGGCATGGTGGCCGAAGGGTGGTCCAGACGTCCCAGCAGAGGACCCATTGGGCCGGTTGGCAATTCGACGGATCACGAATGCAACGGATTGCGCCGACCCGCTGGCCGCGATCAAGGGCCGCCTGCAGGGCTACACCGACGGCGACACCGACCTGGCGTGGGCCCGCATCACCTACTGGCGCGCCCTGCTGGCGTCGGCGCTCGATCAGGCGCCTTTTGAGCCGATCACCTCGGCGGTCGTATCGGGCCTCAGGGATGAGCCGTCGCTCGACGTCCTTGCGGGCTGGCTGGCCGCTCGGATCGACGGCCCGGTGCAACGCGCAGTCGGCGACCTGAAAGTCGAACTCGTCAGAAGCAGCGAGACCATCACCCTGGAGCGTCCGCAGACCGGGATAACCGCAACACTGACCCGCACCAGCAGGCCGGAGGCTCGAATTCCGCTGGCGCGCAGGGAGGCCAAGGAATGCCTCGCCGAGGACCTACGCAGGCTGGATGCCGACGATATCTATCACGAAGCGCTTCAGGGCATCGACAAAGTGCAGTACGCGTGAGCATCGTCATCGAGAAGTACCCGGACACCGGCCGCGTTGGTCGCGGCGGCAGGCGATCGACTCGTGGACGTCATCGTCGGCGCGGTCTCGAGACGTGGCCGCGCGAACATCGTGCTCACCGGCGGCGGCACCGGCATCGGCCTGCTCAAGCGGGTTCGCGAACAGGCCGACAAGATCGACTGGTCGCAGGTGGATTTGTTCTTCGGCGACGAGCGCTTCGTCCCCGCCGACGACGACGAACGCAACGAGAAGCAGGCCCGCGAGGCGCTCATCGACCACATCGACATCCCCGCCGCCAACGTGCACGCGATGCCGGCCAGCGACGGCGAGTTCGGCGACGACCTCGACGCCGCGGCGCTGGCCCACGAACAGGTGCTGGCCGCCACCGCCGACGAGGGTGAACCCGCACCCGACTTCGACGTTCACCTGGTGGGAATGGGTGGTGAGGGCCATATCAATTCGCTGTTCCCCCACACGCCCGCGGTGCGGGAGACGACACGCATGGTGGTCGGCGTCACCGACTCCCCCAAGCCACCCCCTCGTCGAATCACGTTGACGCTGCCCGCTGTTCAGCGTTCGCGGGAGGTGTGGTTGGTGGTGTCCGGTGACGCCAAGGCCGATGCTGTCGCCGCCGCGATCGGCGGCGCTCCACCCGACGACGTGCCTGCGGCAGGAGCGGTCGGCCGCTGGCAGACGGTGTGGCTGCTCGACGAGGCTGCCGCTTCCAAGCTGTAACGCGCCGTCACCCCCGTGCTCTCGCGGAAGCCGAAACTGGGTCTCGACATCCTCGCTCTTGTCGGCGGTGGCCTCGGCATACCCGGCGATGTAATCCGCCACGCGGCGCGCGGCGTCACCAACTGCCGCCGACCGCGGATCGTTCGAGCATCGTCCGGATTGCACACATGTCAGACGCCGAGTCCGCCCCGACGGTTCCCGCCGCTGTGGTCAAATGGCCGTCATGGCAGACAAGGGTGGCAAGCCGACGCGCACCGGTCCCGAACGGATCAGGAAGCTCGCGCAGGCGGCGCTGAACGCCGATGTGACGGTGGAGCAGGTCGACACCATCCTGGAGGGGCTGAGCGAGACCCTCATCGACCTGAACAACTCGACGGGCAACCTCGACGCGACGTTGGAACGGTTCAACGACACCATCAACAGCATCAACGAACTCGCGCCTCGCCTCATCGCCGTCGTGGAACGGTTGGAGGGCGTCGTCTCGCGCGTCGAGCGCATCGTGGGCATCGGCGAATCCGTGATGTCACCGCTGGCCGCGACGGAACAGGCGGTGCGCGGCGCGGTGAACAAGGTCCGCAAGACCACCGGCCTGTAAGAGTTGACCTGTAATGGGTCATGCAGCGCCAATCAGCTTAGGGGCTGGTTGTTTTCGGCTGGTCCCGCGACGTCCAGACGCTGGGTCTGGTCTGTTCGGGGGTGGCCGGGTGCTGCTTGTTCAGCAGAGGCCACCAGGTGGTGGCTGCCGGTCCTGGCCGATCCCACACCGTATGGTGCTGGTGGCTGGTGCCGGTTGACTGAACCCTCCGACTCTTGCTGGGAGGCCAACCCATCGCGGAGCGCGTGGGCAAGTCGGTAATCGACCCGCGCAGTGCGTGGATCATCGGGATTGGCGAGGTCGACGCAGGCCGCCAACGGCGGAGACGATGTCGCGGTCACCGTGGAGCCCGCAGTGCGGGCAGGCATGGGTGCGCTGAGCCAGCGGTTTTGGGCACTCGCCCGCCGCACAGGCAGTGCTGGCTCATCGCGGTGAAGCGAGTGCCGGCGCGATAGAACTGCCCACCGGTGGCTTCGCATTCGGCGGCAGGGCGCTCACCAGCATGCCGGGGCTGAACAGGGCGATTTGCTTGCCCCACAACCGGGCCCAGGTTGAGATCCGGCAGTCCTCCACCGTGATCACGTTTCCGTGCGCGGCCACGATCCGTGGCGAGCTCGGCGGCGCGGGCGTGTTTGGCTTGGCTGATGCGGCGCGTGTCGGCGGCGTGATCACAGCGGGTGCGCTGATAGCGGCGCGAGAGCGTGTCGTGGCGGTAGCCTCGTAGCGGCACCCCATCTGAACGGGCCGCCCGCGGCCCACCCGGGTTGATGCACCCGTCGGGGGGCCAACCCGGCCGCGGCGCGGCGGGCCGCACGGGTATGTTGCCGGGTGAGGGACCGTATTGGTCGGAGTTGGTTTGCGCCGGGAGCGATCCAACGCCCGCTGCCGCGCCCTGCCCTTGCGTGCGGCGTGATCCGCGGCGAGCTGTTGGTCGGCGGTGAAGGGGATCTGTCGATCAGCAGGTGGTCGGGCCGGTCATCGGGGAACGACGCGACCGCAAGGTTGGACACGTTGGCGTCCACCCCGGCGCGCCGATCGGCAGGCACCTGACTGCGGCGCGCGTGGGTCGATGGTGACTGATATCCGCGCGATGCACCAGCAGATGCGCGTAGTAACGCCACCCGCCGGGGGCTTGGCGGTCACGTACCCGCACCAGGTCGATCTTGTGCCACACGCTGCGGGTCGGCCAGGAAATGGGCCAGGTGCGTCCACTGCCCGGCGCCCTGGGGCAAGTCGCACCGGCAGGACCAGATCGCCGGCGGGCAGGCCGGTGAACACCACCGCCAGGGCCCCGTCATGATCCCACCACGATCAACTCGCCGGCCGCACCGGTACCGGCATCCGGGTCGGCTGGGCCAGAATCGAGGTGCCGACCGGTACAGCGACTGCCTGGTGCGGCGGTGCTCACCGAAACGGGTAGGTGGGGTGCCGGTAGGCGGCCAGATGCCCGTCAATGTGCCGATCAGGACGGTAGGTCTCCCACGTCGGCTGGTCTTTGGTGTGCGAGCGCGCCCGGCCCGGGATGCGGGTGAATTCCCACCACGAACCGACCCGTGGCGGCCCGTGCCGGAGCCCCGCGGAATCGGCGAACAGGTGCCGGTCGACGGTTTGCCACACCTCGTCGGCCACATGCAATCCGACTGCTTTGGTGAGGTGATCACGCATCCACGCGCTGGCCTCGATATGGCGTTTCGCCGCAGCCTCCAAGCCCTTGTGCGACAACCCCAACCGGGCCCGCAACGCCTGCGGATCGGGCCGCTCGTGATGGGCAGCCCAGTACGCCCGGCACCGCGCCGCGTCGTCGCGCTGCAACGCCCGCCGCAACCGGAACACCGCCGCCCACTGCCGCTGCACCCGCCCTGGTGCGCTCATCGGCGATGTCGAGTTCTGGCGGATCACCGCTCGACCCGCGTATGTGAAGTTCGGCGCCTATCGACTTACCCCGCCACCGCGGTGCACCCAACACCTCATCATCACTGGCCGCGGTCATAGTGTCGGTGGGCGCAGCTGCCATGGAAGCCGTGACGTCCGCGGCACCACCGACACCGAACCTCGACCACCGCTACCGAACCCGGCTGCTCACGTGGTTCACCGAACACCAGTTGCGCTACGTGATCGCACACTCGCCCGCCGGATCCCTACGGCTCCCGGCAGCCCCTGCAAGCTGCCCTGTCGTGCCGGTGTTGGTGATCACCGGCGTTGCGGACCAACGACCACCAGGCATTGGCCGCGCCGCTCGCACAAGCGATCGGTAAACCGATCATCTCCGCGTGCGGTGCGGCCAACGGTGCCGCGCCACGTCGGCACTGAACCATGACCCGATCTGTCGCAACCGGTGACCCGAGCATGACGCTAACCAGGGCTGTGAGTGCCTACCCGAGGCCGGTGCCGGCACAGATCGGCGGCGTCGCGCGACTCGGCCGATGGCGGCCCGCTGTGTTGCCCAGAGATGACGAGCTACATCACCGGCAGACCATTCATATCGACGGTGGGACGAGGCACAGCCGGTGACACCACCATCCGGTGACAGGCGGCTGCCTGGACCCAGCACAGCTCAGGGCACACGAAGTCGAGCCGCCGTCGACGTTCACGGTCGCCCCGGTGACATAGCCGTTCGCTCGGACGCCAGATAGGCGGTGATCGAGGCGATCTCCTCGGGCAGCCCGGCGCGGCCGAGGTCGCACGGCTGGTGGAAGTTGTTGTCGATCCACGTCATCACGTCGCGCGGGTCGGTGGCGTCGAGGCCGTCGGCGGCCAGGATGTCCTTGAGGATCTCGGTGAAGCTCGCCGTCACGATGGTGCCGGGGCAGACGCAGTTGACCAGGATGCCGTCCTTGGCAAGGCTTTTCGACAGGTTCTTGGTGACACTGGACAGTGCGGCCTTCGATGCGGTGTAGGCGACGATGCGCGGGTTCTGCCGCTGAATGGAGTGCGCGGACAACGTCACGATGCGCGCCCAGTCGGCGGCGCGCAGCATCGGCAGCGCGGCGCGGATGGACCGAACGCCCGACATCGTGCCCAGCGCGAACGCCGCCTCCCATTCCGCGTCGTCCATCTGCTCGAAGTAGCCGTCGCCAGGACCGATGGTGTGGACCAGGCTGTTGAGCTCACCCCACCGCTCCGCGACCGCGGCGAAGCCGGCGGCGATGGAGTCGGCGTCGGCCATGTCCACGCTGATGCCGACGGCGTCCGGAGCACCCGCGTCGCGCAGCGTCTCCACCGCGTCGTCGAGGGCCGCCCCGCTCCTGGCCATCACGGCGACGCTGGCGCCCTCTGCTGCGAGGGTCTTCGCGATGGCCAGCCCCATGCCCTTGCTGCCGCCGGTGACGACGGCTGTCGATCCGGTGAAACCCAGGTCCATCGCGTCACCTTCCCTAGTGCCGCACGACGCCGAGTCCGCGCAGGCAGAAGCGGACGATCTGTTCGCGAACGTCACGCTGATCGCAATCGCCTGTCGCCCATTGCCGTTCGGTGCTCGCCCACACCACGCCCTGGATGGACTGCGCTTCGGTCAGCGGATCGATGTCGGGAAAAAGGCCGGCGGCCCGCGCTTTTCGAGCTGTTCGATGAGCGGCTCGAGCATCTCGGCGTAGGCGTCGTGATCAGCTCGGGGGAGGCGAACATCTGCGATTGCGCCTCCAGCGACAGACGGCGCAGGTCGGATTTGATGTCGTCGTCGAACGCCAGGTCCAGTCGCCCGTCGATCCACGCCGCTACCGCTTCGACGGGGTCCAGGCGGCCGCCATCTTCCTTCGCAGCCTTCGCATCTCGGCGCGTGCCATCTCCAGAAATACCGCGGCGACCAATTCGTCCTTCGAATCGAAATGCCGATAGAAGGCGCGGGTGCTCAGCTGCGGCGCGGTCGAGCACCCGCGCGACGCTGATCGCCGCGACTCCCTGTTCGCGAACGATTTCGGCCGCGGCGGTCGATAGCGCGTCACGCACTCCGGGATCCGGGGCAAGCTTCTTGCGTCGCCGCGTGTCGTCGGATCGATCATGCGGTCGCGTCGTAGCGTCGCGAGGTACTCGGCGAATCGCTCGCGCACCGACTCCGGCGTCAGGCCGTAGTCGGCCAGGTCGTAGTCGTGTGCCCCGCGGGAGCCAGGCTTGTGCTCGTCGGCCCACTGCTGCACCGACGGCGTGCCTCGTCGGTGAACGTCAGACCGAGCCGGTCGTAGCCCGCTCTCCAGGGTGCCGACCGGGTCGGCCTGCAGGTCGGCGAAGGAGACGTCGGCGAAGCGGTCGTCGCCGACACGTTTACGGAAGTCCATCGCCCGCCGGACGCCTTCGGACCAGCTGTCGAGCTGCTCGGCGCCGAGTTCCTCGGGGTCGTCGCGGTCGCTGCTCCAGCTGCGCACGTACTGGATGAGGCTGCACACCGACCCCATGACCTTCGCCGGATCGCGATGGCTCCACAGGAATTTGGCGTTCGGATACGCCTCGACGAGCGCATCGAGGGCGAACATGTGCACCGGCGTCTTCAGGTGCCACAGGGTCGGCGGGCAGTGCCACTGAAGGAGTTTGAGCACCCGCCGGTGGAACGTGTACGTCTCGCGCATATCGCAGTCCATCAGCCACGCCAGGTATCCGGGAACGCGCACGACACCGTCGAAGTGGAAGGTGCGAAAGCTCATCCCCATCAGGTCCTGGCATTCGGTCGGCGGCCGTCGCCTCGGAGTTGTAGAGCGTCTTCATCAGCGGGAACATGCTGTTCATCATTGCGAGGCCCGCCTCGGCCTGCGCGATGCGCGGGATCGGTGTGCTGGGTGGCCGCCTCCGGCGGCGGAGTGGGCGCCTGCGACTCCCACATCCGCAACGACCGGAACTGCGGGTCGGCGGCCACCAGTTGGCTCAGCGCGGTGGTGCCGGTGCGGGGCAGCCCGATCACGAAGACCGGACCACCGATGACTTCGTCGTCGATCTCGGGGTGCTGCTTGTAGGTGTCCTCGATCTTCAGGCGTTGAATCAGGGCATTGCTGATGGTGGCGTGCTGGATGACCCGACCCATCTCGGAGAGGTCGGCTTCGGTGTTCAACGCTTCGACGGTGCGCTCGAGGCCCTCGCGGTAGTAGGCCGAGCCGAAGTCGTCGAGCCCGGTCGCGGCGCGGGCACCGTCTTCGAGTTCGTCGGCGGAGAACGTCATGCGGCGAACCTTTCGTGCACGGCGCGCCGGCGCGCCTCGAGGATCGACGCGCGCTCGCTCGGCGGTGACCGTCGTGGTGTCGGCGGGCAACTGCCGACGCGACGTCGTCGAACGAGACCACCCGCGCGGTCGGTGTCGGCGCGGTCGTCGGTGCGCACACAGCGCAGGATCATCGCGCCGTTGCTGTGACCCGCGGTGTCAAGCCAATTGGCGACGCCGGGATCGTGCGAGCCGCACAGACCACCCGCACAAGGCCGTCGGAGTCGACCGCGGCCTGGTGCGCGTTCAGGCTGGATTGGTGGCGACCGTAGTGGATGGTCTCCCACCACGGGTTGCCGAGCGAGTAGCTCCAGTAGACGCCCTCGGGCGGTTCGACTTCGAGGATCAGCGCCTCGTCGGGATTCAGTTCCCAGCGACCGATGACCGGCCTGTTCTCCGCGGCGGCGCCCATCGCGGTGCGGTCGATCGGTGGCAAGAAGCCGTTGGCGGGCGGCCCGGCGCCGAAGTGGAGGAAGAACTTGAGGTTGTCGTGGACGAAGTCACCCAGCGCGACGAGCTGGCGCGACACCGCGACGTCCGGCGCCACGGTAGCGGTCCTTCGGCTCGACCTCGTCACCGATGCGCTCGATCTGCAGCGACGACGGCACCTCGGTGTCCCAGTCGTAGAAGAAGTGCCGCACCATCAGACGTCGGATGGTCGCCCTCGATGCGCATCCAGTTGCCCTCGCGCTCGTCGGCGGACAGGATGACCTCGAAGTTCGCCGTCGGCGTCCACCTCGAGTTCGTCGACCAGGCGTTGGCGGTGGACGCGATTCCGTTCATCGTCTGCAGTCCGACGTACCGCGCGGTGCCGCGATTGCCGAAGAGCCGGTAGGTCTCGCCGCCCCGCAGCGTCGCGCGCGTGTACAGGCAGTCCGGGCACTCCATGCCCCAGGTCAGGATGTCGTCGGTGCTGGTGCGTGGACACGGCCAGAATCGGATCGGGATCGAACCGCAACGCCTCGTCGACGCCGACGGCCAGCAGCACCAGCAGGTGGCGCATCCCCGAGGCGTAGTCGACACGGTTGCGGTTGACGTCACTCGACGCGACGAGTTCGCCTGCGGTCTTCAACCGATCAAGTAGGTGCGCCCAGGCCATGGGCAGGTCGCCGGCGCCGCCACCGTGGCCGGACAGCGCCGCCTCGGCAATGGAGAACGGCAGCCAGGCCATCGGATTCGCGTCCGTCACATGTCTCTCCAGTCCTCGCCGCGCATCTTAACTGAAAACGATGTTTTCATATAGGCGCTCTGACTCTGACACCTCATTGCCGAAGTGTCAATGCTGACTGGTCGGGGTACTGCCGACTGTCCACTCCCGAGAACGGCAAGTGCCGCAGCGATGCACTGGTGAAAGGCACCAAGGGGCGTGAGCTTTGGGACACTCTCGAAGTACTGCCGAATGACCCGATGATCGAGAAGACCCGCTTTCCGCACTGATCCAGGTGTCAAGCGAGCTCGACGCGTTCCTGCGCGAGCGGGGTATCGACACGTGGATCATCACGGGGCGCCTCGCTGACATGTGCTGCGAATCAACGGCGCGTAACGCGATGATGTTGAACTACAACGCGATCACGGTGATCGACCTTCTGTCCTAAACGTCGAGTCGCTGCCCGTCACCGGTCTCGGGCAGCAGCGGCGACACGGCCACGCTCACCGATGCCAGCACGAGCAGAACCGCCGATGCCGTCAGGGACGCAACGAGCCCGAAGCGCGAGGCCACGACTCCCCACACCAACGATCCGATCGCCTGCGAACCGATCAGGATCACCAGGTATATCGCCAGTCCGCGGGCCTGCAGCGGCTGCGGCAATGTCATCTGCGCGGCCACGGTAAGCGTGGTGAGCGTAGCGATCCACGCGACACCGGCCAGCAACAGCAACACGACGGCGACGCCGAGCGGAGCGTAGGCCGGCGCAACCAGACCCCCGGCAGCGACAAGCGCGGCGAGGGCCAACAGCGCGTTGGCGGACAAGACCGCGCCGAGCCGCGACATCAGGACCGCACCGATCACCGCCCCGACTCCGACGGTGCCCAGGACCGCCCCATAACCGATGGCGCGCAGGTGAAATTGCTGAGACGCGACGACGGGCAGCAGCGCCCACAGCGCCGACGCGGGAAACGCGAACAACGCAGCGCACAACAAGATTCGGCGCATGTTCGGGCTTTGGCTTGTGTACCGGATACCGGTGAGGACCGACTGGCCGAAAGGCTCGCGCGCGGCTACCGGCTCTGAAGGTGTCCGCTTCCAGGCCAGGAGCGCGACGATCACCGCCACAAAGGACACCGCGTTGATTGCGAATACCGCCGCGGCGCCCAACGCGGCCACCAACAACCCGGCGATGGGAGGGCCGACCGCACGCGCGGTGTCCACAGCGACGCCGCCGAGCGATGCCGCGGAACGGAGCTGCTCGCGGGGCACGAGCTCGGGCTGGATCGCCTGCCAGGCCGGGGTGGTCAGCGCGGCGGCGCAGCCGACGGCGAAAATCAGCACCAGCAGTGAGACCGCATCCAGTACGCCGGCGACCGCGAGTACCGCCAACGCCGCGGCGGTGACCGCCCCGTACGCCTGCACGGCGATGAGCAGCCGTCGGCGGTCGACACGATCGGCGAGAGCGCCGGCGAACAGTGCCAACAGCAGCGTCGGCGTCAGGCTGGCTGTCTGCACCAGCGCGATGACCGTCGGACTGGCGTGACTTTCAACGAGAAACCACTGCGCCCCAACGGTTTGCATCCAGGTCCCGATGTTCGACGTGAGCGCGGCGATGAAGAGGCCACGGAACACGCCGATCCGCAGCGGCGCCCACGTCGACGTCGCCGACGTACCCGCTGAGCCCGTACCGTCAGTCGCCATCGCGACACCAATGATATTGACCGACGGCGGGTCGGGTCAGTCAATACGACTACTGGCAGCGAGCGCGGCGCAGGCCCGGCGTCACCGACGCTCGTGCCCGTTCCCCTGCGGTCATCGCTCCCCAGATCCCGTGGTGTTCGGGAGTCCTGAACGCATGATCGCGGCACTCGGCGAGAACCGGACACTGTCGACAAATTCTCTTCGCCGCTTCTTCGCGCCGGCGACGGATCGAGCGGGCGTCGTCGTCAGGAAAGAACACCTCAAGCGGCTGCCCCAGGCAGCTGCCCCTGAGTTGCCAGTCCCACGCGTCCGCGATCGCAGGCGGCAGGCGCAGGCATTGCGTTTGCCCGAACGACGTCAGATAGTCTGCTTTGTCGCGTCATCGCCCCGACCTCCGATCATCTGTCCCGCTGGCACCACCGGACACAGTTGTCACACGTGAAGTCGGCAGATGCCCTCGGCGTGTTACAGCCTCGGACCCGACAACCGGCTAGCCGCTGTTGCGCAGCGCGGTGGCCAGCCCGCTCATCGTCAGCAGGATGCCGCGCTGGACCAGTTCGTCGTCGTCGCCGGAGCGGTACCGGCGCAGCAGCTCCACCTGCAGGTGGTTCAGCGGCTCCAGGTACGGGAACCGGTTGAACACCGAGCGGGCCAGCGCCGGGTTGTCGGCCAGCAGGTCGTCCTGACCGGTGATGAGCTTGTGCATCGCGGATCGTGCGCTCGTGCTCGTCGACGATCTTGTCGAACACCCGCCGCCGCAGCGCCTCGTCCTCGACCAGTTCGGAGTAGCGCGCCGCCAGCCCCATGTCGGACTTCGCCAGCACCTGCGCCATGTTCGACAGCACGGTGCGGAAGAACGGCCACCGCGCGATAGAGGTCCTGCAGCACCTCCAGCCGTCCGTCGCCCTCGCCGATCCACTGCCTCGAACGCGCGTGCCGGTGCCGTACCAGCCGGGCAGCATCACCCGCGACTGGCTCCACGCCAGCACCCACGGGATCGCGCGCAGATCGGAGATCGACGTCGTGGGCTTGCGCGACGTCGGCCGGCTGCCGATGTTGAGCGCGCCGATCTCGCTGACCGGCGTCGACGCCTTGAAGTACTCGACGAAACCCGGTGTCTCGTGCACCAATTCGGCGTACGCGCGCTGCGCGCGGGCGGCCAGCTCGTCGAGCACCTCGTAGGCGGGTCCCGCGGCGTCGCCCAGCCCCTCGACGTCGAGCAGCGTGGATTCCAGCGTGGCCGCCACCAGCGTCTCCAGGTTGCGGTGCGCGATCCGCGGTTCGGCGTACTTGGCGGCGATCACCTCGCCCTGCTCGGTGATCCGCAGCGACCCGTTCACCGCGCCCGGCGGCTGCGCGCAGGATGGCGTCGTAGCTCGGGCCGCCGCCGCGGCCGACGGTGCCGCCGCGACCGTGGAAGAGCCGCAACCGGATTCCGCGTCTTGCGCGCCGACTCGACCAGGTCGAGCTCGGCGCGGTACAGCGCCCAGTTGGCCGCCAGGTATCCGCCGTCCTTGTTGGAGTCGGAGTAGCCGAGCATGACTTCCTGGCTGTCGCCGCGTGCGCGCACGAGCGCGCGGTACAGCGGAAGGTCCAGCACCGCTTCGAGAATCGACGAGCCGCGCTGCAGGTCGTCGATCGTCTCGAACAGCGGCACGATGCCGACGGGCGCGTACGGCTCGGTCGCCCGACGCGTCGAGCAGACCGACCTCCTTGAGCAGGATCGCCGCCTCGAGCATGTCCGACACCGACTGGCACATCGAGATGATGTAGTTCGGCACCGCCTGCCGGCCCGAACACCTGGACCGCGCGGGCGGCGGCCGCGCACGATGTCGAGTTCCTTGCGGGCCAGCTCGGAGAGTTCGGCGTCCGTCCTCGATCAGCGGCCGGCGGGTGGCCAGTTCGGCGGCCAGCAGCTCGACGCGGTCCGGCTCGGGCAGCGACCGGTAGTCGGGATGCACGCCCGCCCAGGCCAGCAGCTCGGCGACCACCTCCTCGTGCACGTCGGAGTTCTGCCGCATGTCCAGGCCGGACAGGTGAAACCCGAAGACGTGCACGGCTTCTCGCAGCCGGGCCAGCCGGTCGTCGGCGAGCACGCGCGCTGCCGTTGCGCGCGCAGCGACGCGTCGACGACGTCGAGGTCGGCGAGCAGTTCGGCCGGGCGTCTGGTAGCGCGTCAGGCCGAGGTCGAGCTCGTGTTCGGGCTGACGGTCGAGGATCTCGGCCGCGGTCGCGGTCAGCCGGCCGCGGATGCACCCGCAGCGCGCGCCGGTACGGCTCGTCGGCGCGGGCCGGCTCGTGACACGTGTCGGCCAGCGCGCAGCTCGTCGCTGACCTTCACCAGCCGCGCCGACATCGACAGTTCCTGCTTCGAGCGCGGTGAGCTCGGCGAAGTAGTGCTCCAGCGCGGTGTAGGCGGCGCTGCCGGTGGCCAGCCGCACCACGTCGGCGGTGACGTTCGGGTTGCCGTCGCGGTCACCGCCGATCCACGAGCCGGGCCGCAGGATCGGCTCGGCTCGAGCAGGTCGCGCGTCGGGCCAGCGGGCCCGCAGCGCGTCCCGCACCTCGGCGTTGACCTGCGGGATCACCTCGAAGAACGCCGCCTGGTAGTACCGCAGGCCGGTTTCGATCTCGTCCTGAATCTTCAACCGCGACAACCGGATCAGCGCGGTCTGCCACAGCGTGAGGATCTGGCGGCGCAGCTCGCGGTTCGATGTCGCGGCCGTCGTCGGTGTCGCGTGTGGCCGTGCATGCGCAGCCGCATCAGCTCGGTGATGCGGTGCTGGGTGTCGAAGACGGTGCGGCGCCGGGTCTCGGTGGGATGCGCGGTGATCACCGGCGACACCAGCGCACCGGTCGAGCGCGTCGGCCACGGTCGCCGAATCCAGCTCGGCCGAATCGAGTTTCAGGTAGGTGGCGGCCAGGCTGCTGTCCTGCGGCGGCTCGCCGGCCGCGACGTGAATGGCGCGGCGGCGCTCGCGGTGGATGTCCTCGGCGACGTTGGCCAGCAGCGCGAAGTGGGTGAACGCCCGGATGACCGGGATCGCCTGGTGGATGTCGATGCCGTCGAACATGCGCGCCAGCTCGGCCCGGTCGATCTCGGAGCGCCGCACCCGGAACGACTCGACGCGGGCGCGCTCGACGAGGTCGAACACCTCCTCGCCGTTCTGCTCGCGCACGGTGTCGCCGAGGATGGCGCCGAGCAGCCGGATGTCCTCGCGCATCGGTTCGGTGGCCTCGCGACCCACCTGGGTGCGCTGCACCGCGCCGATCGGTTCCAGTCCGCCGACCTCAGCCATGCCCCAAGTATCGGGGCACCGCGATTCCGTCGCAGTACGAGCCGCTCGGGAGCATCTGTGCCGTCGAGGTTCGAGATAGCCCACAGAGGGCAAGCTGGCTGGACAGCAAACTTCGTCGTCAGGAGACGTCATGCGTCGTTATCGTGGCCGCCGGAGGGCGTCCGTGCACAGCGACTCGGACGATGCAAGCGATGGGCTGCTGGGAATGCGCCTGTCGTCGGCAACTGCCCGGGCTGGGCGGCGTGCTGTAGCGCTCAGCTGTACTTGATCTGCAGCGCGACGCCGACGATCGAGACCACCCAGATGCCGGTGACGAACAACGTCAGCCGGTCGAGGTTCTTCTCGACGACGGTCGAGCCGGACAGGCTGGACTGGACACCGCCACCGAACAGGGTCGACAGGCCGCCGCCCTTGGCGCGGTGCAGCAGCACCAGCAGCACCACCAGCAGGCTGGTGACGACCAGCATGATCTGCAGAGCCAGATTCCATGGCGCGCCAGCCTACCAGGCCCTGGTCGGAGCCGGCTCACGGGCAAGCGGCCCACCAGCGGCGATGCGCCGACAGCGTGGCGAACTGCTCGCCGTCCAGCGACGCACCGCCGACCAGCGCGCCGTCGACGTCCTCCTGCGCGACGATCTCGCCGACGTTCTTGGCGTTGACCGAGCCGCCGTAGAGCACCCGGACACCGGCGGCGACCTGCGGCGACGCCAGCTTGCCCAGCTCGTCGCGGATGGCCTCGCACACCTCCTGCGCGTCGGCGGCGCTGGCCACCCGGCCGGTGCCGATCGCCCACACCGGCTCGTAGGCGATCACCGACGTTGCCGATCTGCTCGGCCGACAGCCCGGCCAGCGAGCCGCGCAGCTGCGTCGACGTTGTACTCGACGTGGTTGCCGGCCTCGCGGACCTCGAGCTGCTCGCCGATGCAGACGATCGGGGTCAGCCCGTGCTTGAGCGCCGCGGCGGCCTTCGCGGCGACCAGCGCGTCGTCCTCGTGGTGGTAGGTGCGCCGCTCGGAGTGGCCGACGACGACGTAGCGTGCAGCCCAGCTTGGCCAGGAACGCGCCGCTGATCTCGCCGGTGTAGGCGCCGGAGTCGTGCTGCGACACGTCCTGCGCGCCGTAGGTGAGCCGCAGCTTGTCGCCGTCGACCAGCGTCTGCACGCTGCGCAGGTCGGTGAACGGCGGGATCACCGTGACGTCGACCTTGTCGAAGTACTTGTCCGGCAGCGAGAACGCGATCTTCTGCACCAGCGCGATGGCCTCGAAGTGGTTGAGGTTCATCTTCCAGTTGCCGGCGATCAGCGGCTTACGGCTCACGTGTCTCCATGGCGCTTCAGGTCGCTCAAGGACTTGCGATGCCGGGCAGTGTCTTGCCCTCAAGGTATTCCAGCGACGCACCGCCGCCGGTGGAAATGTGCGAGAAGCCGTCCTCGGGCAGGCCGAGCTGCCGCACCGCGGCGGCCGAGTCGCCGCCGCCGACGACGCTGAACGCGCCCTTGCGCGGTGGCGCCGATGATCGCCTCGGCGACGCCCTTGGTGCCCGCCGCGAACGCCGGGAACTCGAACACGCCCATCGGGCCGTTCCAGAAGATCGTCTTGGCGTTGGACAGCAGCGCGGTGAACCGCTTCACCGACTCCGGTCCGATGTCCAGGCCCATCTTGCCGTCGGGGATGCGGTCGGCCGCGCACGGTCTCCGGCGGCGAGTCGGCCGCGAACTCGTCGGCGACGACGATGTCGACCGGCAGGTGGATCACGTCGCCGTAGTCGTCGAGCAGACTTGCGGCAGGTGTCGATCATCTCTCCTCGCAGCAGCGAGGTGCCCACCGAAAGACCTTGTGCGGCAAGGAAGGTGAAGCACATACCGCCGCCGATGACCAGGCTGTCGGCCTTGGTGGCCAGATTCTCGATGACGGCGAGCTTGTCGGACACCTTCGAGCCGCCGAGCACCACCGCGTACGGCCGCTCGGTCGAGCTGGTCAGCTGCTCGAGCACCTTGACCTCGGCCGCCACCAGCGTGCCCGCGTAGTGCGGCAGCAGCGTCGCGACGTCGTACACCGAGGCCTGCTTGCGGTGCACGACACCGAAGCCGTCGGACACGAACGCGCCGTCGTCGCCGACCAGTTCGACGAGCTGCCTTGGCCAGCGCCAGCCGCTCGGCGTCGTCCTTGCTGGTCTCGCGCGGGTCGAACCGGATGTTCTCCAGCAGCAGGACGTCACCGTCGGTCAGGCCCTCGGCGCGGGCCAGCGCGTCGGTGCCCGACCACGTCGCCGGCCAGCTGGACGTGCCGGCCGAGCTGCTCGCCGAGCGCCGCGGCGACCGGGGCCAGCGAGAACTTCGGGTCGGGCTCGCCCTTGGGCCGGCCGAGGTGCGCGGTGACGACGACCTTGGCGCCGGCGTCGGCCAGCGCCTTCAGCGTCGGCACCGAGGCGATGATGCGGCCCGGGTCGGTGATGTTGCCGTCGTCGTCGAGCGGGACGTTCAGGTCGGAGCGCACCAGCACGCCCCGACCCGAAACCCCTTCTGCCAGAAGATCGTCGAGCGTCTTGACGGCCATCGGCTGTCTAGAGCGACTTGCCGACCAGGGCGACCAGGTCGACGAGGCGGTTGGAGTAGCCCCACTCGTTGTCGTACCAGGACACGACCTTGGCCTGGTTGTCGATCACCTTGGTCAGGCCCGAGTCGAAGATCGAGCTGTGCGGGTCGGTGACGATGTCGCTGGAGACGATCGGCGCGTCGTAGTACTTGAGGATGCCCTTCAGCGGGCCCTCGGCGGCGGCCTTCATCGCGGCGTTGATCTCCTCGGCGGTGGCCGCCTTGCGACAGCTCGACGGTCAGGTCGGTGACCGAGCCGGTCGGGATCGGCACCCGCAGCGCGTAGCCGTCGAGCTTGCCCTTCAGCTCCGGCATCACCAGGCCGATGGCCTTGGCGGCGCCGGTCGAGGTCGGCACGATGTTCAGCGCGGCGGCGCGGGCGCGGCGCAGGTCCTTGTGCGGGCCGTCCTGCAGGTTCTGGTCCTGGGTGTAGGCGTGGATCGTGGTCATCAGGCCCTTGACGATGCCGAACTCGTCGTTGAGCACCTTGGCCAGCGGGCCGAGGCAGTTCGTGGTGCACGACGCGTTGGAGATGATGTTCTGGCTGCCGTCGTACTTGTCGTCGTTGACGCCGAGCACGATGGTGATGTCCTCGTCCGTGGCCGGCGCGGAGATGATGACCTTCTTGGCGCCCGCGTCCAGGTGGCCCTTGGCCTTGGCGGCGTCGGTGAAGATGCCGGTGGACTCGACGACGACGTCGACGCCGAGGTCGCCCCACGGCAGCTCGGCCGGGCCGTCCTTGACCTCGAGGGCCTTGATCTTGGTGTTGCCGACGACGATGGTGTCGTCGCCCTCGAGGCTGACGTCCTCGGGCAGCCGGCCCAGGATCGAGTCGAACTTCAGCAGGTGCGCCAGGCGTGGCGTTGTCGGTGAGGTCGTTGACCGCGACGATCTCGATGTCGGTGTTCTTGCCCTCGGCCTTCTGCGCCGCGAGCGCCCGGTAGAAGTTGCGTCCGATTCGACCGAAGCCGTTAACGCCTACCCGGATGGTCACTTGTCTCTCCCTTTTTGCCTTGATGCTCACCGGCCAGCCTAGTGGTGTGATAGACGCCACGCGCGGGCTGGTCAGTGCACGGCCAGGCTCTGGTCGGCGTACGGATTGCCCAGCCACTTGCGGCGGATCCGCTGCAGCGTGCCGTCGTCTTCCAGCTCGGCCTGCGCGACGGTGATGCGGCCGAGCAGTGCCTGGTCGCCGAGCGCGACGGCGATCGCGATGTTCTCGACGCGAGATGCCGCGCTGCACCACCTCGACGCCGGGGATCGGCTTGACGAGCTCGGTCAGCACCGGCGCCAGCTTCATGAACGCGTCGCAGCCGCCGGTGGTCAGGTCGGTCAGCGCCGATGCGGATGCCGCCGTAGTCGTAGACCCGCACCGCCGCCGCCTTGCCCTGCGGCGACGAGTCGTTCGGCGATCGGCTGGCTGGTGTTGCCCTGCTGCACGCCGATGGTCAGGCCGGCGAGGTCGTCGATGGACCTGCACCTGCGGCAGCCGGGTGGTGTCGACGGCCAGCGACTGCCCGGAGATGAGGTAGGGCGGGACGAACGTGGCCATGCGTCTCGCGCTCGGGCGTGACGGTCGTGCCGGCGGTGACGCAGTCGTAGCGCCGGCGCCGAGGCGCGTCGAAGATGCCGTTGAAGTCTGCGCCGTCGTAGGCGACGAATTCGACTGTTGCGCCGAGCGTCTCGGCGATCGCGGTCATGAGGTCGATGTCGAGGCCGGCGTCGTCCGGCATGCCGTTGAACGGCGGATCGGGAAAGGCCGCACCGACTCTCAGCGTCTCCATGTGTTCACCGTAGTTGTTCGAGTACTGCTCGGGCCTGGTCAATTTGCTCGTAGGCGTACGTCACCATCGCTGCGGGGGTCATCGTGGCACCTTCGCGGACGAGTGCGTTGTAGGTCTGTGTGCTGAGGTTCTCCCGAATATGGTTGATGACGGCCGCGATTTGCGGATTCGAAACAACGGCCATGGGGTTGAGTGCGCCGTAGCTCACGACGACGGCGGCGCTGGCGAAGTGCCCGACCCGGTCGAGGATCGCTGCGAGGTGGACCAGGGGCGAATGCAGGAAGGCAACGCTCCCCGAATCGTGGTAATTCCGGATCGCCAGCGTTATGTAGTCCAGTGCAGCCAGCGGATCGCCGTATTCGATCTCCAGCGAGGACAAGACAGTCGCGCTGTGTGATTCGTTGAAGCGGTTGCCGGTCTCACGAGTTGTCACAAGACCGCGTCGCGCGACCTTGAGCGCGAGTTGAGGATCGGCGTCGCGATACGCCCAGGCGGTTGAGAGCAGGGCGTATGAGATTGCCCACGGGTTGTCCGTGGCTTCGGCGACTTCGACAAGGCCATCCGCAGCGATGATTGCCTCGTCGGCTGAACCCGCGAACACCAGGGCGTTCACGAGAGCCGACCTGGTCAGGCCATGGGTATCGCGGCCCGCGTCAAGGTAACTACGACACCACTCGACGTACCGCTCGGGCTGGCCGATCAGCAGGTAGACGCCGCCGCCCAAACCCTCGAGACCGAAAGGAACCTCAACGCAGCCATCGTGGTGCGCCATTGCTATGGCTTCGCTGTAGGCGAGACCCTGCTCGATGTGTCCGGTCATGTAGCAGACGGATGCGACTTGATATAGCCATGGCAGCCGAGGATGATCCGCGGAACGGGCAGATTCGATCAACTCCTCTGCCCACGTGGACGGCTCATAGTTCTCGGTGAAGAAACCGATGAGTCCGACGAACGTGGCGATGGTGGCCGCCGTGTCGAGGTCACTGTGGTCGGCAGCCCACCGAAACGCATTACGCAGGTTGGCGAGCTCGATGCGAGAACCACGCATAAGCCTCGCGCTGCCGCGGGCTGTCCCACAGGGCCATGATCTCGGCTTCGCGGTCCGCGTAGTAACGGGCGTGCGCGTCGCGGACCTCCTCAGCGGCGCCACGGTCCGCCAGCTTTTCGTCTGCGAATTCGCGGATCGTTTCGAGCAGCGAGAACCGTGTCCGTCCCGATGATTGCTCGGTGACGATCAGCGATTTGCGCACCAATGCGTCGAGCATATCCACAATCTGGTAGCGATCGGTCTCGGATCCTGCTACCGCGCAGGCACTTTCAAGGTCAAAGCCACCCGCGAAGACCGAACATCGCTCCAGCAGGCGCCTTTCGGCGTCGTCGAGCAGGTCGTAGGACCAAGCCACCGCGTGACGCAGCGTCTGGTGACGTCCCAACGCGCGCCGCGAACCGACGAGCAGCTTGAATCGGTGATCCAGGTGATCACGGATCTCGTCCACGGCCATCGACGATGTGCGCGACGCCGCCAATTCGATGGCCAAAGGGATTCCGTCGAGCCGTTGGCAGATATCTTCGACCACGCTCGCATCGTCGAGAGTCACTGCCGGGGCCACGAGGTGGGCCCGTTCGGTGAATAAGTCCACGGCCGCGTCGATGGCCAAAGATCGTACCGGCCAGACCTGTTCGTCGGCCAGCGCCAAACCCTCGCGGCTGGTCGCTAGGACCCTGGAGGTTGCCGATTCCGCGAGGATGGCCTCGGCCAGATCAGCGGTCGCATCCAGCACATGCTCGCAGTTGTCGAACACAAGCAAACGGACACGTCCCTCGAGTGCCGCGGCGATCGACTCACTCACGGTCTTCCCTGCCTGTTGAGTGATGCCGAGAACCGCAGCCACCGCCTCTGGCACGGCGGCCGGATCGTTGACGGCGGCGAATTCGAAAAGCCATACACCGTCCGGAAATTCGTCCGACAGTCGCGCGGCGACTTCGAGTGCAAGCCGGGTCTTGCCGACCCCACCGACGCCGGTCAGTGTGACCATCCGTCGTGAGCGGACTGCAGCGACGATATCGGCGAGTTCCGCATCGCGTCCGACTATAGGCGAAACCGCTCGTCGAAGGTTCCCCGGAATTGGGTCGAGCGTCCGCAGCGGCGGGAAATCGGTGCGCAGATCGGCCGCCTGCACTTGAAACACGTTGAGCGGATTAGGCAGGTCTCGCAGCCGCCGCGGCCCTAGCTCAGCGAGTTCGACTCCGCTGACGAGACTTGCCGTCGACTCCGCCAACAGAATCTGGCCACCGTGCCCGGCGGCCATCACCCTCGCTGCGCGATTGAGCACGGTACCGAAGTAGTCGTTGTCGCGGAACTCGGCCTCGCCGGTAGCGATCCCCATCCGCACCGGCAACTCCAATTCCCGTTGCGCATCGATCGCGGCCTCGATTGCAGCCCATCGGCGAGGCGAACGCCGCGGCCATGCCGTCACCGGAGTGGCTGAACACAAACCCGTCGTGGGCCTCAATAGCCGAACGCAACGCCTTGTCATGAGCGGCCAACGCCACCCGCATCGCATCCGCATCCGATTCCCACCGACGGGTCGACCCCTCGATGTCGGTGAACAGAAACGTCACAACCCCCGACGGCGCGTTCATGACGACTCTGCGAGATCTGTTCGAGCCTGGTCGATCTGGTCGTAGACGTATGCCACCATCGCGGCGGTCGTCATCGCCGCGCCTTCACGCGCAAGTGATTCATAGATCTGGTCTGAAAGGACATCGCGAAGGTGGGCGATCGCAATGTCGAGTTCGGCGACCGTCGCCGTGGTGAACGCGCTGACAGCGAAACCAGCGATGACCGCCGCCGACTCGTTATGTCCACGCCGGTCAAGAAACGACGCCAGGATAGCCAGGACGATGCGGAGCTGGCTGGTGTTGCCGGCGTCGTGGTAGTTGCGCACTGCCAACGTGCAGTAGTCGAGCGCGACGAACGGGTCGCCGTGTTCGGCTTCGGCTCGGAACAAGCTCATCGCCACGTGCGATGCGCTCATGCGGGCGCCGCTGTCTTGGGCAAGTACCAAACCGCGGCGAAAGACGTCGATTGCGCGGACAGGGTCGGCTTCCGAGAAGGCGTAGCCATAGGCAAGCAGCGCCAACGAGTGCACAGACGGATTGCGGATACTTTCGGCGCCATCGATCAACCCGGTCGCTGCATTGACGGCCTCGTCATATGACCCGAGGGCCGCCAGCGCCATGACATACGTTGCCCGGGCGACGGTATTGGCTTCGCGGCCGCCTGCGAGGTAGGTACGGGCCACCTCGACGTACCGCTCGGGTTGACCGGCGGCTATATACACACCGCCGAGGAAGCCCCCCACACCGAATGGCACCTCTCCGCGGCCACTTTTCAGAACCGCCTGACCCGCTTCGCTGTAGCGGAGAGCGTCGTGAATCCGCCCGGGCTGCCAACACAGCGACGCCATTACATATAGGAACTGCAGCCGGGGATGGTCGATTTCGCGGGCAGGCTCGATCAGCTCCTCCGCCCACGCGATCGGCTCGTAGATGCCGAGCCACACCCCGCCCACGAAAGCCGCATACGTAGCGATGACGGCTGCGGAGTCGAGGTCGCCGTTGTCAGCGGCGCACCGGAAGCCGGCGCGCAGATTGGCCAATTCGACGGTGAACCATTCGTACGCCTCACGCTGTCGGGGGCTGTCCCACAGGGCCAAGATGTCGGTTTCGCGTGCCGCGTAGTAGCGGGCATGCGCTGCACGCACTTCAGTGGCCTCGCCGCGTGCGACGAGTTGTTCTTCCGCGAACTGGCGGATCGTCTCGAGCATCGCGAATCGCGTGTGCCCTGACGACCGATCGGCGATGAGCAGCGACTTCCGAACCAACGCATCGAGGACATCGAGGACGGCGAAGTCATCGGCATCATCAGGTCCTGCGACTGCGCAAACGCTTTCTAGGTCGAATCCGCCGGCGAACACCGAACACCGGTCGAGCAGCACCTTCTCTCCGTCGTCCAGCAGGTCGTAAGACCACGCCACCGCGTGACGCAATGTCTGGTGCCGTTCCAACCCACGCCGAGACCCGATCAATAGCTTGAATCGGTGATCGAGGCGATCTCGTACTTCGGTTGCGGTCATCGACTCCATCCGAGACGCGGCCAGCTCAATAGCCAACGGAATCCCGTCGAGCCGACGACAAACCTCCTCCACCGCAGCCGACTCATCGGCGGACAAATTCTGAGCGCGGTCTGCGAACAGCTCCACGGCCGCAACGACTTCCAGCGAAGACACCCGCCACAGCCGCTCTTCGGGGAGTCCGAGTCCTTCACGGCTCGTCGTGAGAATCCGCACGGTGGCCGACTGCGCAAGGATGGATTCGATCAGGTCCGCCGCTGCGTCGACGACGTGCTCGCAATTGTCGAACAACAGGAGTCGAGCACGACCTTCCAACGCGTACGCTACGGACTCGGCGACGCTCTTGCCCGGCTGCTGGGTGATGCCCAGAGCTGTGGCGACCGCGTCGGGCACCGCCGCCGGATCCGTCACCGCTGCGAGCTCGAAAACCCATACTCCATCTGGGAATTCATGCGCAAGTTGCGCCGCGACTTCCGTGCCAGCCGCGTCTTGCCGACGCCGCCGACACCGGTCAATGTGACCAACCGACGCGACCGAACCGCCGCCGCGATGTCGGGGATCTCTGCCTCGCGCCCGATGCAACTGGTCATCGCCGGACGCAGGTTCCCCGGATTCGAGTCCAACGTCCGCAATGGCGGAAAGTTTGTCCGCAGGCCCGGAGCCTGCATCTGGTAAACCGTAATCGGATTTGCGACGTCGCGTAATCGCCGTGGCCCCAAATTCACCAGGTCGAAACCACTCAACAGGCCGGCCGTCGTGTCCGCAATCAAAATCTGACCGCCGTGTCCGGCGGCCATCACCCGCGCCGCGCGATTGAGCGCAGAACCGAAATAGTCTCCATCACGGAGCTCGGCCTCCCCCGTCACCAACCCCATGCGCACGGGCAACTGCAATACCTTCTGCGCGGCCACGGCAGCGTCGACAGCGGACTTCGGCGACCCGAATGCGGCACAGACGCCGTCGCCGGTGTGCTTGAACAGGAAACCGTCGTGCTTCTCGATCGACAACACGCAGCACGTCATCGTGGACGACCAGCGCGGCCCGCATATCCGTCGCGTCGGACTCCCACCGACGGGTCGAACCCTCGATATCGGTGAACAGAAACGTCACGACCCCCGAAGGCGGGTCCCCCGCGGACACTCGCACAGAATCGCACACCGGGTCCGCGCGGAGAGACGCAAGAGCCCGTGTCGTGCTCTCGGCGTGTGCGCAGCAGTTTGCGTCTGCTCGTCGCGGGATCTAGGCGTCTTCGAGCAGATCTGGGCGTGACCGCCGACTCCGTATCGGGGATACCGTCTTGCTTGGCCTTGCGATCGGCCATCGACAGCAACCGCCGAATACGGCCCGCCACAGCGTCTTTCGTCATCGGCGGGTCGGCCAGTCGACCCAGCTCCTCCAGCGACGCCTGCCGGTGCTCGACGCGCAGCTTGCCGGCGGCGGCCAAATGGTCGGGCACGGTGTCGGCGAGGATCTCCAGCGCCCGTTCCACCCGGGCGGCCGCGGCCACCGCGGCCCGCGCCGACCGCCGAAGGTTGGCGTCGTCGAAGTTCGCCAGCCGGTTGGCGGTCGCGCGCACCTCGCGGCGCATCCGGCGCTCTTCCCACGTCAGCCGGGTGTCCTGGGCGCCCATCCGCGTCAGCAGGGCGCCGATGGCCTCGCCGTCGCGCACCACGACGCGGTCAGCGCCCCGCACCTCGCGGGCCTTCGCGCTGACGCCCAGCCGCCGCGCCGCGCCGACGAGCGCCAGCGCCGCCTCCGGCCCCGGACAACTGACTTCCAGCGCCGACGACCGGCCCGGCTCGGTCAGCGATCCGTGCGCCAAAAACGCTCCGCGCCAAGCTGCTTCGGCGTCGGCGACACTGCCACCGACCACCTGCGCGGGCAGTCCACGCACCGGTCGCCCGCGCAGATCGAGCAGACCGGTTTGCCGCGCCAGGGCTTCACCATCTTTGGCCACCCGCACCACATACCGGGTGTTCTTGCGGATCCCGCTCGCCGACAGCACGTGCACGACCGCGTTGTAGCCGTACAGGTCGTAGATGTCCTTGCGCAGCCGCCGCGCGATGATGCCGAGGTCGACCTCGGCCTCGACAACCACCCGCCCGGACACGATGTGCAGGCCGCCGGCGAAGCGCAGCAGCGACGCCACCTCGGCACGGCGAGCGCTCACCGAATTGACCATCAGCCGGCTCAGCTCGTCCTTGACCTCGGCTGTCATCGCCACGGGTCGTCACCTCTCGGTCCGTTCGCTGTCGGTGTGGGCACAGTCGGCACCGCAGGCGCCGGCGGCGCCGTCCCGCGCAACCGCACACCTTCCAGGGCCGCGGCCAACCTCGCCGGGTCATGTAAAGGTGTACCAGGTCTGGACACGTCAGCAAACTCAACTCGGGCATCCAGGATGTTCGGCGGTGCGGCGCAGTTGCTCACGCTCGCGTTCACTCGGGCACCCGGCTGGCGTCGACGATGACCTCGTGCATGGTGAACCCCGGCGCATGCTGCGACAGCACGTGGATATGCCGTTCGGCGGAGAATTCCGCCGTCTCCCCCGGTTCGGCGACCAGGTTCACCACCAGCGCCCGGCGCGCCGCCGTCGCCTGCAGCGCCGCGGCCAGCTGTGGGACCAGGACATGCGGGATGACGCTGGTGAACCACGACCCCGGCCCCAGCACCACCAGGTCGGCGGCCATGATCGCGTCCACCGCCTGCCGGGTGGCGGGCGGATCGCCCGGGAGTCAGCCGGACCCGTCGCACCTTGCCCGACGGTGGTGGCGATCGCCACCTGACCGCGGATCACCCGGCTCATCCGCGGATCGGATTCCAGGCCCGCCACGTCGGCCTCGATCCCCAGCCCCATCGGACACATCGGCAGCACCCGCCCGTGGATACCGAGGATGCGGCCCAGCTCGTCGAGCGCCGCCACCGGATCGGCCAGCACCTCGTTGAGGCCAGCGAGCATCAGATTGCCGATCGGATGACCCGCCAGCGCACCGTTGCCGCCGAAGCGATGCTGGATGATCGTTGCCCACAGCCGGCCGTGCGGACTGTCAGATGCCAACGCGGCCAGAGCCATTCGCAGATCACCCGGAGGCAGCACGTCGAGTTCGCTGCGCAGCCGGCCCGACGAACCGCCGTCGTCGGCGACGGTGACGATCGCGGTGACGTGCGGGGTGAGTCGGCGGGCGGCCGACAACGTGGCGTACAGGCCGTGCCCACCTCCGAGGGCGACGATCCGCGGATTCATTCGCGCCCCAGATCCCGGTGCAACACCCGCACCGTCAGGTCGTCACCGCCCTGCAGTCGGTCCGCCAGCGCTTCGGCGATCGCGACACTGCGATGCTTGCCTCCGGTGCAGCCGATGGCGACGGTCATGTAGCGCTTTCCCTCCCGGCGGTATCCGTCGATGACGACGTCCAGGAGCCGATGGTAGGTGTCCAGGAACTCCCCCGCGCCCGGCTGACCGAGTACGTAGTCACGAACCGCAGGGTGCTGCCCGGTGTGCGGCCGCAGCGCATCCACCCAATGCGGATTGGGAAGGAAGCGCACATCCATCACCGTATCCGCGTCCATCGGCAGCCCGTACTTGTATCCGAACGACTCGACGGTGACATTGGTGTGCGCCACGGTTTCGCCGCCGAAGGCCCGCTCGATGCTCTCCCGCAGTGCAGGCACCGACAACGTCGATGTGTCGATCACCAGATCGGCCACGGCCCGGAGCGGCGCAAGCATCGCCCTCTCGGCCGCAATGCCTTCTGCGAGAGTCTGATTGCCCTGCAACGGATGGCTGCGGCGGTTTTGCTCGTATCGGCGGACCAGGATGTCGTCGGAGGCCTCGAGGAACAGCACCCGCGGTGTGATGTTGCGGGTGGCCAGATCGTTGCGCACCCAGTCCAGGTCTCCGGTGAACCCGCGCGAGCGCACGTCCATCACCACCGCCAGTTGCGTGATGCGCGAACCCGCCGCGAGGCCCAGTTCGACCATCCGCGCGATCAGCTCCGGCGGCAGGTTGTCGGCGACATACCAGCCGAGGTCCTCCAGCACCTTGGCCGCAGTGCCGCGGCCTGCCCCGGACAGCCCAGTGACCAGCAGGACGTCGATGCCGGATTCAGCCGCACCCTCTTCACCAAGCGTCTTCGCGAGGGAGTTCGTCGCGGAGAAATCACTTGCAGCGTCCGAATCTGGATGCGTCCCCACGTCAAAGTAGGCGCCCGATACCGTATGGACGAAGGTGAGATCGAGGTGGATTCGATCAAGCCGATCGGTTTTCCGGATATCACTCCAGCAGTTGGCGCGCGAGTCGGGTTTCCTGGGTGTCATCGATCTGCTCAAGGTCGCGAAGCACGGCAAAGGCGAGAATATCTATCTGGTTCGGTTCCACTACGTGCCTCCCCGCACCAAGGGATCCCGTCAGCGCAAGCCGGCCCGAAAACGTACCTCCTGATCCGCTCGGCGAACGCGATGGCCCCCTTCCAGCCCTTTGGGATCTATGATAAGAAAGGGATGTTTTTCCCTGGGAATCTCTGTAAATCGTTGATCGAGCATAGATTGACAGCCATGAAGCGTCTCCTTTACGCGAGTGCTGTTCTGGTTTTGATCGCTCTCCTGCACTCTTACAAACCAGAGCCGTGGGGCAGACTTCTCGGAAAAGCGGCGGCTGGAACCAGGCTGGATCAACATCACGCGATGTTGAATACCTACTGCATCGGCTGCCACAACAGCCGCGCGAAGATCGGCGGCCTCGCGTTGGACGGCCTGGACCTCCAGGCCGCAGCGGATAACGCGGAGATCTGGGAGAAGGCGCTGCGCAAGCTGCGCGGACATTTGATGCCGCCGCCCGGCAGTCCGCAGCCTGCGCAGAAGGATGTGGATTCGTTCGTCGGCTGGATGGAGAACACGCTCGACACCGCTGCCAAGGGACCGAAGGCGGGCATCGTGTTCCGATCCAGCGGCTGAACCGCACGGAGTACGCCGCATCGGTGAAGGCGCTGGTGGGTGTGGACCTGAAAGCGACGGACGTGCTGCCGCAGGACGGCCAGGTCGACGGATTCGACAACATTGCGGCTGCGTTGACCGTGTCGCCCGCGTTCCTGAGCCAGTACGTCACCGCCGCGCGGCAAGTCGCGAAGCTCGCGGTCGGCAATCCCAATCCACGCGTTGTCGAGTACGAAGTACACCATCGCCGCCAATTCAAACCCCGACGTGCCTCTGCCTTTGGGCACCCGCGGCGGCATCGGTTTCAAACACAACTTCCCGGCCGACGGCGAGTATCGCATCACCATCAACGACCTCGGAGTGGGCATATACGCCTCCACGCTCGAGAATCAGAGCACGCTGGTCATCATGATCGATGGCAAGATTGTGTTCCGCCAAACGATCGGCGGACCGGAGGATCTGGCAGCTTGCCATCGCAAGGGGCACCGGGACGCGCTCAAATCATGGAGCGTTTCTCGAAGATTCCTGTCCAGGTGGAAGCCGGCGTGCACGACGTCGTCGTGGCTTTCATCGACCGTTCCCATGTGGAGTCCCCGACAATATCGCGGACCCCTTCTTCGACGACCTGACCGGCTGCTCTTGCGCGCCTCCCGGCCGGAGGAAACATCTTGTCGACGGCGTTGTGATCAGCGGACCCTTTAACCCCAAGGGTGTTTCCAGAACTCCCAGCCGCGACCTCATCTTCGTTTGCGACCCGAATGCAAAGGAAGAGTCCTCCTGCGCCCGTCAGATTACGGAAAACCTCGCGCATCGCGCGTTCCGCCGGCCGGTAACCGCGGACGAGGTGACTCGCCTCATGCCGTTCTATGAAGCCGGGCGCGCAAAGGCGGAGGAACCTTCGATCAGGGAATCGAGCAAATGGTGGCGGCGGTACTGGCCAGCCCGAATTTCCTCTATCGGGCGATTCGGGGACCTAAGGGCACGCGCCTGACACCGAGTTCGCTCTCACCGATCTTGAATTGGCCTCGCGTCTTTCCTTCTTCCTCTGGAACACCGGCCCCGACGAGGAACTGCTGACTCTCGCGGCGCGCGACGGCTTAACCAAACCCGGCGCGATGGAAAAGCAGGTGCGGCGCATGTTGGCGGATCCCAAGGCCTCCAGTCTGGTCACCAATTTCGCGATGAAGTGGCTGAATCTCGACAGCCTCGATCCGTGAAGCCCGACCCGGTGTTGTTCCCGGGATTCAACGATCAACTGCGGCGTGATTTTTCTACCGAGGCGGAAGCTTTCGTCAGCAGCATCCTTTTGGAGGACCGTAGCGTGGTGGATCTCCTGACCGCCGACCACACGTTCTTGAACGAACGCCTGGCTCGCCATTACGGTATTTCCGGGCGTCACGGGCCCGCAGTTCCGCAGGGTCACACTCACCGAAGAAGGAACGCTTCGGCCTGCTGGGCAAGGCCGCCGTGCTGATGCGGACTTCCTACGCCGACCGCACCTCTCCCGTGCTGCGGGGAGCATGGGTGCTCGATAAGCTGCTGGGCACGCCCCCGACGCCGCCTCCGCCGGATACCGCCACCGATCTCTCCCAAAAGGCAGGCGAGCAGCCGAAGACGGTCCGGGCGCGGCTCGAGCAGCATCGCGACAAGGCGAGCTGCAAGATGTGCCACGGCGTGATCGATCCGACCGGTTTGGCTCTCGAGAATTTCGACGCGATCGGGCGCTGGCGGACAGTCGACGGCCAGGCGAAGGCTCCGATTGACGCCAGCACGGTGCTGCCGAATGGAGTCGCGATCAATGGTGTGGTGGAACTCCGGGCGCAACTCGTCGATCGCCCTGCGATGTTCGGCAGTGCCGTGACCGAGAGGTTGATGATGTACGCCATCAACCGCCAACTGGAATACTTCGATATGCCTCAGGTTCGTGCGATTGTTCGCGCGGCCGCGAAAGAGAACTACAAGTTGTCTTCCATCGTTTTGGGAATCGTCAATAGCGACGCGTTCCGCAAGCAGGGTCCGGCGTCGTCCGAAGCCTGAAGTGGCCAGGAGATAACATGTTCATCACGAAGAAACACATTTCGCGCAGAGCGGTGCTGAAGGGCGCCGGAGTGACTTTGGGGTTGCCGTTTCTCGACGCCATGGTGCCTGCCGGCACGGCTCTTGCTCAAACCGCCGCGGCGCCCAAGCTGCGAACGGGCTTCTTCTACATGCCCCACGGCGCGATCATGCACAACACCTCGCATGGCCCGGCCATGGACAAATGGACGCCCAGCGGCTCCGGCGCCAATTTCAAACTCAGCCCGATTCTCTCCTCCCTCGAGCCGTACAAGAAGTACGTTTCGTCTTTCGGAAATCTGGAGAACGCGGCCACCGCCGGCTCGGTTCACAGCTTCACTCCTTCGACGTGGCTCAGCTGCACTCGTCCGGACACCGGCAGTCGCCCGGGCACACATGGCCGTGACTCTCGATCAGGTGATCTCGAAGATCATCAGCCAGGACACGCCGCTGCCCTCGCTGGAAGTGTCGTCGGAAACGATCGTTCAAACGTCGGCGGGCAATAACAGCATCTATACGACGCTGTCTTTCCGCGACGCGGATTCGCCGCTGCCGATGGAAACCAATCCGCGCAAGGTCTTCTTGCAGTTGTTCGGGGAAGGCGACACGCCGCAGGAGCGCGCATCGATCAGCAACCAGACCAACAGCATCCTCGATCTGATCCTGGACGACACCAAGAAGCTGCAAGGCCGGCTCGGAAGCGGCGACCGCGCCGTTCTGGACGGGTATCTCGAAAGCGTTCGCGAGATCGAGCGGCGCGCGCAGATGGCAGCGGCAAAGGATCTTTCGGCGCTCAAAATTCCCAATGCTCCCGTCGGGGAACAGGAAGACTTCGCCGAGCAGGTGAAGTTGATGTTCGACCTGATCGCACTCGCGTATCAGGCCGACCTCACCCGTGTGGTTTCCTACGTCATGGCCGCGGAAGGCACGAACCGCACTTACAACCACATCGGAATTCCGGATGCGTTCCACCCCATGTCGCACCACGCCAACGATCTGGAGAGGCTCAACAAGCTGGTCAAAAATCCAGACCTGGCACGTGGAGAAGTTCGCGGAATTTCTCGCCAAGATGGCGGCGACGCCGGACGGGCAGGGAACATTGCTCGACCACTCGATCTTCATGTTCGGGTCGAACATGAGCAACAGCGACCAGCACAACAACTATCCGGAGCCGAACATCCTGGTGGGTGGCGGCAACGGCAAGATGAAGCTCGGCGGCCAGCACCTGGTGCTGCCGGAGAAAACGCCGATCGCGAATCTCCACCTGACGCTGCTGCAGAAGGTCGGCGTA